>JAPYTD010000005.1:35271-55973 GCA_029936315.1 Planctomycetota bacterium
CCACGGCACAGAGCACCCACTTCTCAAGGTCAAGCTGAAGGAGTTTGGCCGCCTGATCAAGATCACACAGCTCGGCGAGATCGAAGCCGGCAAGGAAGGTGCCATCATGATCGCATTCAACATTAGCGCGGAACGGATCTCAAACGTGCGTGCATGGATTGGCATCGAGGGCGGCAGCGGCTCGGTGAAGGCCAAGTTGGATATCGAAGGTGACACCAAGATGCACGGACACGTCGAAGTGCCAAAGCCCATCCCCGCCGAAAGCAAGTGGTGGTTCACCTTCGAAGCGGACGGCAAGACCGAGACCATCTCGACGGCCTACAAGTAGGACAGCTTGCGCCCGCGACGCCGTGGTTCATGGCTGCATTAGGCTGCGAACCGCGGCCTGCACAACTTCGATGGCGGCACCGAGATTCCATTCGCCGCGATCGCGATCGCCAGTCCAGTTGCTGATCGCGCGCAGGTGCAGCATTGGCACTTCGAACTTGCGGCATACAAACGCGACGGCAGCCCCCTCCATCGATTCGACATCTGCCGCGCAACGCGCACTCATGCGCTGCGACGATGCGTCGGTGCCGCTGCAAGAGCTAACCGTGACTCCGTGCACCAACGGCGCCGACAAGCGCTCGGCCGCAGCCTTCGCCAGACGCGGATCCATAGGGAACGGTCCACAATCGCTGAGTTGCATCGCGCCAAGGTCGAGGAAACCATCCGGCGTCTCGACTCCATCGTCGCCGAGCACGTCGTGGCTGACGAGCGCGAGGTCGCCAACCGCCACCGCTGGATCACGTTCGCGGTGCCTCTGCGGAAACGCGCCCGCAACACCGAACAGCAGCACAGCACGCACATGCGCGCGGCTTCGCAGCAAGTCGGCCATGTGCACCGCCGCCGAGACCTTGCCAACACCAATCGCCTGCGCGCCAAGGTCTTCGAGTCCATGCCCCTCAATCGGAGCCGCATGCACGATCAAGAAATCACTGAGGGCGACGCCGCCGAACATTGCCGTCATCGCGGCGACACGGCCTCAGCCGGAACTGCGATCGCCCGCGAGCCACGCGCCAACTCGCGGAAGGTGCCGTCGTCGGTTGCGTAGCGCTCGACGATCACTCGCCAACCACCGGCGACCGCGTGGAACATGCACGTTTCCTGAGCACTCGGCTGCCGGCCGGAGACATCCAAGACCAACGTCTTGATGCCGGTCATCTGTGCCAACAACAGGTGCAGGTTCGCGGCCCGGCGGCAATCGAATCCATCCTCGTAGTCGAGTTTTTGCAGCATGGCGACCGCGGCAACCAACGCCGGACGACCAAGGCGTTCGACGCGCGCCGCCAGAGCCGGCATAAAGCGAGGCGACCCCGCAAGCGGATCAATGAACTCGAGATAGGACAAGAAGTCGTCGGGGACCTCGACGCGATCCAAGTTCAGTGGCTGGAGGCGACGAGGGCGATTGCGCTGCGCATCGCGGCGTGCGTTCACCAACACCTCAGCCGCATACTGATGTGCGGCTTCCTTGATCGTGCGTGGCGCGGGCGTCACCTGCGGCGCGCGGCGCGGCCCATGGCTCGAACTGCCCACCCAGAGGAACAACACCAGCATGACACCCAAGACAGCCGCGAACAAGCCGAGGAACCCAATGTTCATCCCCGAACGACGCTTCTTACGTGCCATCTCCCGAGTGCGTTTCCGCGGCAGCGGCGGCGCGACAGTCGCACTCGTCGACGTCGGCAATGGTGGCGGCACACACGACGTCAACGGCGGTGGCGCGGCGGCAACCGAGGCCGCAGTCGCAACAACTGGCACGGCATCAAGGCGCGACAGCGAGCCAAATGCAGCGAGCATCTGGTCGACGGACTGGAATCGAAGTTCAGGATCCTTGGCCAGGCAGCCCTTCAACACGGTGCGTTCGATGGCCGTCAGGTGACCAGGCAGCGCCGGCTGCACATTCTCGTGTTGCCGCAGCACTTCCCATTCGCTGTCGCCAGTGAACGGTACCTTGCCGCACAGAATCTCGTAGAGCATCACCCCGAGCGAGTAGATGTCGCTGCGCACATCGCCGCGCCGCTTCAACATCTCGGGCGCCATATAGTAGGGCGTGCCGCGACCCATCGACAAGCTGCCGCGCGAATGCGTCACAAGCTTGGACAGGCCGTAGTCGCCTAGTCGTGCGACACCACCCTTCATGAATACGTTGGCCGGCTTGATGTCGAAGTGTACCAACGAGCGTTCGTGCAAGGCGTGCAGGCCGCGTGAACACTGCAAGAACGCGCGCAGCAGTTCGTCCTTCTCATCCTTCGTCAGCGCGTTGCCTTCCGCCAGCCCAATCGTGGTCATCTTGTCGCGCAGCGTCTCCGTGCCGGCGAAGGCCATGACCAGGAACGGGATGCCGTTGACCTCACCGCGGTCTTCGATCGAGACGAGGTTGGGGTGGTCGATTTGCGCGAAGTATTTTACCTGCTCCAACTCAGACAACACGGCGCGACGAACTTCGCCGTCGTCGACCTTCAGGAACTTGATCGCGTAGTCCTTACCAATCGACATCCGGCGGGCGCGGAACACCAAGCCGAACATGCCACCACCGAGCTTGGTCGTTATCTCAAAACCCTCGATGTAGCCGGGCTTGCGGTAGTCGCGGTAGAAAGCCTCCCAGTCGGGGGCCGCACTCTCCTGGACACCTTCAGCCGCCGAGTGCTCAGGGGCTCGGTCTTCAGATTCGGGGCCTTCGGTGGAGGGGTGCATGGTCATTAGCTTACCAGGGTAGCGGTCGCGACTCAGCCCACCGGAAGCGGGCTGGCCCGCTTCGCCCGGTCAACCGGACTATTCCCGCATTCAGGTAATCCGCGTAAGTTGGTGCCACACGTGACGAAGGACATCCAACACTGCTCCCACTTCGGCCGCTGCGGAGGCTGTTCCCTGCTCGACCAACCCATTGCCTCGCAGCTCGAAGGCAAGGCGGCCCGGGCACGCGAACTGCTCGGACAGCATCTCGGCGACATCGAACCCGAAATCGTCCTGCCACCGCGTCAGCCGCGCCACGACCGCATCTCGATCCTCTACCCAATCCAGCCCAACGGCCACCGCCCGACGATGGGCATCTATCGGCGTGGCACCCATGAGGTCGAGGAGATCACCGACTGCCGCATCCAGCACAAGGCGTTGACCGAGTTTGGCGCGCGCGCGACCAAGATCGTCGGCCGCGCCAACATCGCCGCCTACGACGAAGAATCCGGCGAAGGTGTGCTGCGGGCGGTGCGCGCTCGCATCATGCCAGGCAGCAACGAACTGATGATCGGCGTCATCGCGACGACGAGCCGATTCGTCGGCCGCGACAAACTGATCAAGGACTTGGCCACTGCCGCCAGCGACCTGCGCGATGACCAAGGCCGACCGGTGAAGCTCGTCGGCGCGGTGCTCAACATCAATGACGTTCCGGGCAATGCGATCCTCGGCGAACGCACAATCTCACTGCACGGCGACCTGTGGCAGCACGACCGAGTTGGCGACCTGCGCATTCGCGTCGGCTTCAACAGCTTTTACCAACTCAACCGCCACGCCGAGGTAGTGCTGTTCAAGCCGGCGCTCAAGATGCTCGGTGATGTCAGTGGCCTGACGATTGTGGACGGCTACGGCGGCGTCGGCACCTTCGCGCTCCGGTTGCTTCGCGATGGCGCCAAGAAAGTCACGCTGATCGAGAGTTCCGTCACGGCATGTGCCGACGCACGCATCAACATGCGCAAGAATCAGTTCGAAAACGGCGAAGTGGTCGAGCAGCCGTTCGGCAGCGAAGCGGTGCCAAAGTGTGATGTGCTGATTGTCGATCCACCGCGCGCCGGCCTGCAACCCATTGGCGCCAAAGCCGTGCTCCAGTGCTCAGCACCGCGCGTGATGCTGGTGTCGTGTTCGCTTGAGTCGCTGGGTCGCGATCTGACGTTGCTGGCGCCGGGTTACCGGGTGGCGGCGATGCGGTTGTGTGATCTGTTCCCGCATACCGACCACATCGAGGCGGTGACGATGCTTGAGCGGACTGAGTAACACGCAGGGCGATGGCAACGCAATGCCTTGCCCTGCCAGAGTTCTACTGATCTCGCCATGCATGCCGCGTAGAGTGCTTCCCTCTGGTAACGATCGCGGCAAAGCATGAGTGAAATTCGATGTGTTTGGAATGCAGCTCGCAGCCTTGGCGAAGGCCCCGTCTGGCACGAAGAAGAAGGAGCGCTTTATTGGGTCGACATCGACCAACCAGCCGTCCTTCGCTTGCACGCGGCCACCGGCAAGACGGAAGTCTTTGCGATGCCCGAACGAATCGGCTGCATAGCCATTCGCAAGAGCGGTGGATGGATCGCCGGGATGCAGTCCGGCTTCGCGCACATCGACCTCGCAGCCCTGCGCGTCACGCCGCTGGTCGATCCTGAGTCGTCCCTACCCGGCAATCGCTTCAACGACGGCAAGTGTGACGCGCGCGGGCGCTTTTGGGCTGGCACCATGGACATCGAAATGCAGGTGTCGACCGGCACGCTGTATCGCCTCGATCCGGACAGCAGCGTACACGCAATGGACGGCGGCTACGGAGTCACCAACGGTCCAGCGTGGTCGCCGGACGGCAGCGTTCTGTACCACAACGATTCAAAGGCACGTTGCGTCTACGCATTCGACTGCGACGCCGACGCGGGCACCATCCACAACAAACGTTGCTTCGCCGAACTGAGCGAGGCAGAAGGCTGTCCCGATGGCTTGACTGTCGATCGTGACGGCTACATCTGGTTGGCGCACTGGGGTGGTTCGCGAGTGACGCGCTTTGCTCCCGATGGCCAGATCGACCGCGTCGTGCCAATGCCCGTATCGCAGGTGACGAGTTGCGCGTTCGGCGGCCCTGAGCTGCGCACGCTCTATATCACGTCGGCACGAATCGGACTCGATGCTGCGACGTTGGCCATCGAACCACTGGCGGGCGGCCTGTTCGCCATCGATGTCGACGCCACTGGCTTGCCGCCCAACCACTTCGCAGGATAGCCATGAGTGAATCGTCGCAACCGTTAAGGTCCACGCACTGGTTTGGCCAAAAGGGCAAGGACGGCTTCATCCATCGAAGTTGGATGCGCAACCAAGGACTGCCGCCTCACCTGTTCGACGGACGGCCGGTCATCGGCATCTGCAATACGTTCTCCGAACTGACGCCGTGCAACGCCCACTTCCGCACGTTGGCCGAACGCGTCAAGCGCGGCGTCTACGAAGCCGGCGGGCTGCCGTTGGAGTTTCCGGTGTTCTCGCTCGGCGAGACCAACCTGCGCCCCACCGCGATGTTGTTTCGTAACCTCGCGAGCATGGACGTCGAAGAGTCAATCCGCGGCAATCCGATCGATGGCGTCGTGCTTCTGTGTGGTTGCGACAAGACCACGCCGTCGTTGCTGATGGGAGCGGCGAGTTGCGATCTGCCGACGATCGTTGTCTCGGGCGGCCCCATGCTCAACGGCAAGTTCCGCGGCGAGGACATCGGTTCGGGAACGCATGTTTGGAAGTTCGATGCCGAAGTGCAGGCCGGCAAGATGTCGATGGCGGAGTTCTCTGACGCGGAAGGCTGTATGTCGCGTTCGGCCGGCCACTGCATGTCGATGGGCACTGCGTCGACGATGGCGTGCGTTGCGGAAGCGCTCGGCATGGCATTGCCCGGCAATGCAGCGATTCCAGCGGTCGATGCGCGCCGTCACGTACTCGCGCACATGACTGGCAAACGCATCGTCGAGATGGTGCAGCAAGACCTGCGCATGTCGCAGGTCGTCACGCGCAGTTCGCTGGCCAATGCGGTGCGAACGGTGGCGGCAATCGGCGGTTCCACCAATGCGGTGATCCATCTGCTCGCTCTCGCCGGGCGCATGGAGATCCCATTCTCGCTCGATGATTGGGATGCGATTGGCAAGAACGTGCCGACGCTCCTTGACCTGATGCCGGCGGGAAAGTTCTTGATGGAAGACTTCTACTACGCCGGCGGCTTGCCGGCCGTGCTGCAAATGCTCGAGCAACACGGACTGCTCGACGGCGATGCCGCCACGGTCTCGGGCGAGTCGATGCGCACGCAGAATGCGGAGGCCAAGGTCGTCGACAAACGAGTGATTCGGCCGTTCGACAATCCGCTGCACGCGAGCGGCGGCATCGCAGTCCTGCGCGGCAACCTCGCGCCGGATGGCTGCGTAATCAAACCCGCGGCGGCGACCGCTGAGCTGATGCAGCATCGCGGCCGCGCCGTCGTGTTCGATAGCATCGAGCACTACAACGAACGCATCGCCGACCCGAACCTCGACATCGACGCGTCGTGTGTGATGGTGCTGCGAGGCTGTGGCCCGCGCGGCTACCCCGGCATGCCGGAGGTGGGCAACTTCGCGCTGCCACCTAAGCTGCTCGAACAGGGCATTCGCGACATGGTGCGCATTTCCGACGCGCGCATGAGCGGCACCGCCTACGGCACCGCGGTGTTGCACGTCGCACCCGAGTCGGCGACTGGTGGTCCGCTGGCGCTGGTTCGCGATGGTGACGAAATCGAACTAGACGTCGCGGCAAGGCGCCTGCACCTACACGTCGACGACCAAGAACTCGCGCGTCGTCGCGCCGAATGGCAGGCACCGGCGCCGCGCATGACGAGCGGCTACCAGCGGCTGTATCACGACCACGTGCAACAAGCCGACGCCGGCTGCGACCTGGACTTCCTCGTTGGTCGGCGCGGTGCTGAGGTGCCGCGCGAGAGTCACTAGATCACGGCACACAACGAGCCAACTCAGGCGGTTCGGTTGGCGATCATGGTGCGGAAGCGGTCTAGCACGACGTTGGCAAAGTCGCCGGATTTAGCGGCCCATTCGGCGTTTTGGAAGATGCGGGGGTGGGCGGCCTCGCGCATGGCTGCAAGATACGGCTCGACCTTGGCGTAGAGGAACATGCCTTCGCCGGTGTTTTCAAGCAGGTAGTCGGTGTGCACGATGCCGTTCTTGGCCATGCCGTAGACCATCTCCCAATAGGTCGAAACCTGGCGATAGGGTCGATTGAGGGGGTGATCCGGGGCCAATATCGCGACGGCTTCGTCGACGTTCTTTGGCCAGTATTCGGCATTGAGCGCGTCGCGCGACTCACGCATGACCGGCTCACGTCGCAGGTCGTAGAGCTTGAGGACGAGGTCGGCGTCGTGATGATCGGGTGCGTGCTTCGACATGCAAGCAGTGTCGGAGGTCAGGGGCGCAAGCGCAAACGGATGTCCTGCCGACCGACGCGCAAGCTGTGTTCGCATTTCTCGCCACCGCGATCGACAACGATGCGGTAGTCGCCAGGCGGCAAGAACGATCGGAACCGTTGGGACTACGCATCTTTCGGTTTCAGAACGATTCCGCCGAACGACATCGCGCCCGGAGAGGACCAGCGGAAGATGTGGCCCGAATGGCCGGTGGCCTGGTTGAGCGCCTTTTTGATGCGTAACGCCTCATACCAAACTTTGCCTTGCTCGCCGAGCAGAACGACGGTGCCGCCACCACCGCGGCCAGTGAGCTTCGCGCCGAATACATGGCCGCCGGCGTCGCGCCGTTTTCTGGCAGCCTCGACCACCAAATCGCACGCTTCGTTGCTTTGACCGTTCGCCGCGTATTCCCGGTGCGAAGCGAACATCAACTCGCCCAGTTCGCGATGGTTGTCGGCCGTTGGTTCGGCGCCGAGCAGCTCTTGGAAGCGATGCGTGCGCTTCGCTTCGTCGTCACTGGCAACTGCGCTCGCGTTGGCATCGCTATTGGTGCCCGTCTCGAGCGCAACAAACTCCAGACCCGTCGGCATGGTCACCCGCGCCACAAGGTCACCTTGGCCGCCATTCAAGGCCAACAGTTCGCCGCTTTCCGCCAGCACAGAAGTCATCGCGTCCGCCACACGACCGTGCACCTGCATAACTTCCCGTTCGACGATCTGCGCAAGTCGACCGAACTCAGCCGGCGACAAGTCGAGGCCAAACTGGAGCGCGAACGCACGCAGTGCCGCAACCGTGATGGCACTCGACGACGCGACCCCACACAAGTTGGGAACGTCGCTATACAGCAACAGTTCGACGCCATGATCCGGTGTCAGCGCGTGCTCACGCGCCAACACGAGCAGACTGCCGAGCAGGTAACCCGCCCAACGATCGCGCGGATCGGCGGCCAAGAACACCCGAGCCTCCGCATAGTCAATCGGCGTCGACGGCAGGCCCAGGTCCTCGATCCGCACCGTCAGCATCTGCGTGCGCGAGCCATCGCGACAAGGCGACCACAACCGGATCAGATCATCCTTGCGGGCCTGGATCGCCGCACAAGCGGCTTCGGAGGTCGGCATGGAGAGCGTCAACGGTGCCTTTTCCCCACTGAGGCCACCCATGATGTCCAACCGCCCAGGGGCCCGAACAATCTGGATCGGGCGGCCCGGCTCGAAGAACGACGGTATCGACTCCTCGATCAGGCGGAACAACAGCAGTACGCCCTGCCCCTCGGCAGGTTCTTGAGATGGCGTGAAGTGTTTCACAGTCGGGACCTCGTCACGCGGATCAGCATACGCAGAAGACCCAACGCCCCAAAACCTAGACATCAACTGGGGCAGTCGTAGGCTTCGGGCTTGTCAACAGCATGACGGTACTCCGTAGGAAACTGCCCATGCCAGCATCCCTCTGAAAGTCGGCCGCCCTAGCCGTCTTGCTCGCAGCAACTGCCTGCACCAGCACCACGGTTGAGCACTTTGTCTCGATCGATCCGCCAGACGCCACCATCTACATCAATGGAGTGAGGTGCGGCAAGGGCGATCGCTCGGCGAGCGCTCGGTCACATCAAACTGCTGGGATCGACATCGAGCGTCACCCGGCAGGTCCTCGTGCCGAGGTCTTCGACGGTCCCGATGGCGCCCATCGCGCGATCAAACGCAGCCTGGTCGAAGCACTTCACGAGCATGTGCCAACGCCAATTGTCCTTGACCTTGGTGATGACTGCCGGCGCCGGACCGAGCACCTCGACGTTCTTCATGGTGTTGAGCGGCTCGCACGCTTGACGCAGGATCTCCTGCGCGTCGCTCTCCTGCCGCCCCTCCGCCAACACCCGTAGGAGGCGCGAGAACGGCGGATAGCCGGTGATCTTGCGGAACGCCAACTCCTGCTGCACGAACGAGTCGTAGTCGTTCTTCGCGGCCGCTTCGACGGCGTAGTTGTCGGGACAGTACGTCTGGATGATGACCGTGCCGGCCTTGTCGCCGCGGCCCGCACGACCCGCGACCTGGTGCAACAACTGGAACGTGCGTTCCGCGGCGCGGTAGTCCGGCACGAACAACCCGGTGTCCGCGGACACGACACCAACGAGCGTGACATCGGGGAAGTCGAGCCCCTTCGCGATCATCTGCGTGCCGATCAGCACGTCGATGTGCTTCTTGCGAAACGAACCGAGCACCCGTTCATGGGCGCCGCGTTCGGCCATCGTGTCGGCGTCCATGCGCGCGACGATGGCTTCGGGGAAGTGCTCTCTGACCACCTCTTCTAGCCGTTCCGTGCCGACCCCGAGTTCGAACATGCGCTCGTTCTCACACGTCGTGCACATCTCCGGCCGCCGCTTCTCACTGCAACACCAGTGGCACACCAGGCGACCGCGGCGGCTGTGCCACGTCATCGACACCGAACACTGTTCGCACTGCACGGACTCGCCGCAACTCGGGCACAACAGTACCGGCGAGTAGCCGCGACGATTCAAGAACAGCAACACCTGATCGCGTGCCTTCAACCGCTCTTCCATCATCACAAGCAGCGTGCGTGACAACACCACGCCTTCGCGCTGCGCTTCCTTCGGCTCGGTGCGCAGGTCCTGCACCAAGATCTTCGGCAGACGACCGGCGCCAGCACGTTCGGGCAGCGTCAACAGTTCGAAGATGCCGCGCCGCGCCTTGCCAATGGTCTCAAGCGTCGGGGTCGCCGAGCCGAGCACCACGACTGCGTTTTCGATTTGACCACGCTCGATCGCCATCTGGCGGGCGTGGTAGCGCGGCGTGCTGTCCTGCTTGAATGACGTCTCATGCTCCTCGTCGATCACGATCAGGCCAAGGTTGCGCACCGGTGCAAACAGCGCCGAACGCGCCCCCACCGCCACCGTCGCCTTGCCCTGCAGCAACCGCTGCCACTGCCGCGCGCGCTCGCTATCGGTCAGACCACTGTGCAACACCGCGACGTCGGGGAAGCGCGACGCAAAGCGCCCAACGGTCTGCGGCGTCAGCGAGATCTCGGGCACCAATACGATGGCGCTCTTCTTCATCGCCTGCACCTTCTCAAGAATGCGCAGGTAGACCTCTGTCTTGCCACTACCCGTCACGCCGTGCAGCAAGAACGTGCGATGCTCATTCGCCTCGACGAGCTTGGTCACCGCATCGACGGCCTTCTCCTGGTGCTTGTTGAGAACGTGTCGCTCGGCGCGTTCTTCGATCGCTGGCTTCAGCTCCTCAAGCTCTTCGGCAATCATCACACGCTTCAAGATCCCGTTCTTGCACAGCGTCTTCCACGGACTGTCGCTCGTCTTGGTGCGCCGCTTCACATCCGAGATGGTCATCGGCCCACCAAACTCAAGCACGGCGCGCAGCACGCGCGACTGCGCTTGATGCTTCTCCTCGAGTTCGTCGACGGCTAGCACGGCAAGATCGCGAGGCGCCAGCAGCTCGACGTGCGGGATGCGCCGTTGTCCCCGCCGCTTGGCAATCGACGGCAAGGTCGCATCGAGCGCTTCGCCCATCGAACAGCCATAGCTGTCCGCCATGCGCCGCGCCAATTCGAGCAGCGAAGGCGGCAACGACAAGTCGCTGTCGAGCACATCCTCGATCGGCTTGACCTTCGCAATCGGCAAGTCCGTCGTATCACTGACTGCCGTCACCACGCCACCAAGCTTGCGACCATGGAAGTTGACGCGCACCCGGTTGCCGGGCTGCGCCGTCAACCCGGGAGGCAACACATAGGTGAACTCACGGCGAAGCGGCAGCTTGAGTGCAACCTGCACAAATCTGGGCCCCGCAGCCGGCTTGTTCGGCCTCGGGTCAAGTTGCTCGGGAACTGCTTCGGTCATTGTGGGCGGTGCCAGTGAAAGGGTCCGCCACTAGGAACGCAATGAGGGGGAGCGTTCGTTAGTTGTCACCGGCCCGAGCACGAGCGCATAGGCAGTACGCCGGCACCACGAAACCGACGCGAGCAGGTCGCGACCTGCACCAACAGCACGAAAACGCCAGCAACGCCACGGCGAGAATCACCTGCATTCGATTGTGCCCACCGAAATAGCCTGAGCCGACCCAGATCCTCAGCGTGACGGCGATGTGGCATGTCTGGCCTTGCCCATTTACCCCGCCAGGCCAACATTGCTCAGCCCGGATCCGTAGAGGTCCCCAAGGACACGCACATGCAACGCACCCGCACGATCACTCTGCTTACCGCCACCTTCCTCGCCGCCGCGGCGACCGCCCAGGGCCCGCCGCGCACCACGCGAATCGTGCCGTATCCGATCGACTTGCCCGCCGGGTATGAAGATGCGATCCAGAGCGGCACGCGCACGGTCACCGGCCAACCCGGAGCCAAGTACTGGACCAACTACGCCGAGTACGACATCGCGATTGAGGTCGATCCAAAGGCGTCGCGCATCAGCGGCACGGCGAAGATGACCTACATCAACCGCTCGCCGGATCGGCTCAGCAGCGTAATCGTTCATCTGTATCAGGACATGATGAAGCCGGGGCAGAAGCGCACGCGCAACATCGCGGTGACGGATGGCTTCGAACTCGAGGAAGTGCGCATCGGTGGCAAGAAGGTTCGGGCGAGAGCGCGTGACACCAAGTTGCGGCTGCGCCTGCCGAAGCCACTGATGACCGGCGACAGGGTGACGATCGAGATCGACTACGCGTTCAACATCCCGAAGGCTGGCACGGCGCCGCGCATGGGATTTGAAGGCGACAAGGTCATCTACCTCGGCTACTGGTACCCGCAGTTCGCGGTGTATGACGACGTCAATGGTTGGGTCGCTGATCCGTATCGCGGCAACGGCGAGTTCTACATGGGCTACGCCGACTACGACCTCGCGATCACCGCTCCGGTTGGCTACATCGTGCGGGCGACGGGTGTGCTGCAAAACCCCAAGGACGTGCTCACCAAGCAGTCGCAGGATCGCCTTGAGCAGGCGCGGGAAACGCGCGACATCGTCAACATTGTCGACGTCGACGATCTCGACGCTGGCGACGCGACGGCGCAATCCAAGAGCGGCAAGCTGACGTGGAAGTTCCACGCCGAAAACGTTCGCGATGCGGCGGTCAGCCTTGGCCGCACCTACCTGTGGGATGCAACGCACGCCGTGGTCAAGGACAAGCACGGCGCGGGCCAAGATGGCATTTGCATGATCCACGCCGTCTACGAAGCCAACGCGCGCAACTGGCGGCGCGGTGCCGAGTATGCGCGCCACACGATCGAGTACATGTCCGAGCACGTGCATCCCTACATGTGGCCGCACATGACGGCGTGCGAAGGCATCATCGGCGGCGGCATGGAGTACCCGATGATGACCATCGTCGGCCACCGCGGCTCTGCCGGCACGATCGCGCACGAACTGATCCACATGTGGTTCCCGATGCTGCTCGGCAGCAACGAGAAGCGCTACGCGTGGCAAGACGAGGGCTTCACGTCGTTCTGGACGGCGCTGTGCCGCGACGACTTCCTGCAGCGCAAGACTGGCCCGCAAGGCTCAGTGCTTGGTGCCGGTGGCGTCATTGGCCGCGGCGGCGACGTGGTCTGCATGCGCCACGGCGACACCTACGGCCAAGACAGCTTCGGCTTTGCCAGCTACAGCAAGACCGCCGCCATCCTGCACCAGCTACGCGGTCTGATCGGCGACGAAGCGTTCTTCTCCGGCTTCAAGCAGTACGCCCGCGAGTGGGCCTTCAAACACCCCTACCCGTATGACTTCTTCCACACCTTCAGCCGCGTGTCGAAGCAGGACCTCGAACCGTACTTCCGCACGTGGTTCTTTGAGGCGTGGCAGTTGGATCACGCAATTGCCGAAGTCAGCATCAAGGGCAAGACGACCACCGTGCACGTCAAGGACCAGGGCCGCGCCGTGCACCCTTGCATCGTCGAAGTGACGCTGGCCGACGGCACCAAGGATCGCAAGCGCATCGACACCTTGACCTGGTGGCAAAACACCGAAGTCATGTTGACCTTCTCGGGCGCTGCGGTCGAGGTCCTACTCGATCCCGATGTGCAGACGATCGATGCAGATCGCAAGAACAACCGGTGGCGCAAGAAGGGCACCGAGGACAAGGGCGAAAAGAAGCCCAGCAACCGCCGGCGCGGCAGGTAGAGCTAGATCCGCAGTAGCTTGCGGTAGCTGTACCAACACCGCTCGCTGTGGGCGAACTCGTTGACGAACCACATCCAGAGCACACCGAGCGAGCGATTGTATTGGCCGACGTCCGACAGCGCTCCTTTGGTCACGATCTTGAGGTCGCGACACTTGGTCGCATCCTCGAGCAAGCGGTGCATACGAAAGGAGCTCTCAATGTCGGACTTGGCCTGAAACTTGAGGGACGCCATCGTCTCCGCAACCATGGCCAGTGCAACCGGACCACGCTGCACGATCCTGCGCGCGAGCTTCGAGTCGTAGTGATTGATCCGCATGAGCACCGAGATCTGGTTCTCGATCGACTGCCGCTGTTCGGGTGAGAGGAGTAGGGCCGGCTCGAACGAAGGCAACTCGGCGTTGACTCGCTTGTTCGGCGACATCGGCGCGTGCCGACGCAGGTTGCTGATGGTCTCCAGCAACAACCGCTTCGCTTCGCGAGGATTGTTCCTCCGCAGGCGTGACCACAGCGGCTCCTTGGTAGAAACGAGCGCTGTCAGCCGTTCGGGCACGACGAAGTTCGTGAACGTTGCCTTGCGCCCTAAGCTCGCCTCGTTGACGAGTAGCGCCGGCCGGCTCCCTGCCCACACGGCGCTCGACGTCCGCGAACTGGATGACGACCCCAACACAGTCCAGAACCCCAACAGCGCCAGCGCCGCGAGCGCCAGCAGACCGATCACGAAAGTCACACGTAGCCTGCGGGACCATCGATTGCCGCTAAAGTCATTGGCCGGGTTGACGATCGCGGCTGCGATGTTGCGCGTCTTCTGCCGAGCGCTTGCGTCCTTCTTGTGCTTGCGCAACCGCATCAAGGCGTGCCAGCGGCGCACGCTGTACTGGCGCGAGCGACCCAACGATTTGCGCATCATTTCGCGCGCATCCTTGGCTGCCCGGCGGGCGGTGACACTGGCTTGCCGCATGGCCCTCCGCGCCGCCTTGTTGGCGTGTCGGAACGCCTTGCGCGACGCATCCGCCATCTCCTTGTAAGGATTCTCCTCGTCTTCGCCCGCGCGCGGCGGTGGTGGTGGTGGTGGTGGCGCGCTCCTCGGTGGTGGCGGCGGTGCACTTCCCGGCGGCGGTGCCATGTCGGCGCCAGCACGAACGTCACTCCAGGCGGCAGCGGCGGCCGACGCTGGCGCGCCAAAGCTCTCGATCAGTTGCTGGATGCTCTCGAAGCGTGCTTCTGGTTCTTTTTGGAGGCAGCGCTGCAGCACCGCGCGCTCGGGCGCCGTCAGGTGATCCGGCAGCTCGGGCGCCGTGTTCTCATGCTTGCGCAGCACCTCCCACTCACTGTCACCGGTGAACGGCACTTTGCCGCACAGGAGTTCGTAGAGAAGAACGCCCATCGAGTAGATGTCGCTGCGCGCATCACCGCGGCGCTTCAGCATCTCGGGTGCCATGTAGTAGGGCGTGCCACGCCCCATCGACAGGCTGCCGCGCGAGTGCGTCACGAGTTTCGACAGGCCGTAGTCACCGAGCCGGGCAACGCCGCCCTTCAAGAACACGTTCGCTGGCTTGATATCGAAATGCACCAACGAGCGTTCATGCAGCGCCTGCAAGCCGCGGCAACTCTGCAAGAAGAAGCGCAGCAACTCGTTCTTCTCCGCCGGAGTCGGCAAACGGGGGGCACCACCTTCGTCCACCGGCATCTTGTCGCGCAGCGTCTCCGATCCGGCGAACGCCATGACCAGGTATGGGATGCCGTTGACCTCGCCGCGATCCTCGATCGACACGAGGTTGGGGTGATCGATCTGGGCGAAGTATTTGACCTGCTCCAGCTCGGACAGCACCGCGCGCCGCACCTCACCGTCGTCGACCTTGAGGAACTTGATGGCGTAGTCCTTGCCGATCGACAGGCGCTTGGCGCGGAACACCAGGCCGAACATGCCGCCGCCGAGCTTGGTCGTGATCTCGAAACCGGGGATGTAGCCCGGCTTGCGGTAGTCGTTGTAGAAGGCCTCCCAGTCAGCAGGTTGGTCCAATTCTGGGGTCGGCTCGGAGGTCATCGAGGGGAGGCTTCCTGTGATCTGGTGACGGCGCGCCCTTACGCGACTCGCCGTGGAAGATTGGCAGGTTGTGTGAGACTAAGGCAGGCACGGTCGCGAAGGCCCCTTCTTGGGGTCTGACAACGGCGTGAGCCACCCCTCAAACGGGCACTCCCGAGCATAAAACCCCTTCCGCGAGGGGTCTTTGTGCAGAGGCGTCGCGAGCAAGCTACGGGTGCGGACAGGCGCAAGGGGTCGCCTGGCAGCGCGGACAACCACCGCCGTATTTCTTGCGCCCGATCGCTTCGAGGTCGAGGCCTTGCAGCGAGGCCAGGGTCGCAAGCCACGCGTAGACGTCGCCGAACTCCTCTTCGAGATTCTGCCGCTCCCCGCGCCGGATCGCGCGCACCAGCTCGCCGACTTCTTCGACAAACCACAAGAGCGTGCCTTGGGTGCCGCGGTCTTTGTCGCGATCGAAGTAGATGTCCTCGATCAGCCGCTGGAACGTTCCCTCTCTGGCCGGCTGCTCCGCACTCATTCCTGGCCGTCCTTCTTGACCGTGATCAGTACGACGTCTTCGCGCAGCCCATCGGCGCCGGCGTCCTGCTCGATACCGCTGAGGATCATGTTCATGAACATGTTGGTGTGGCGCGGCGAGTGCTGCGGCAACAGGTCGAGGATGCCCTCGGCACGCAGCAGCGCTTCGTTACCGAACACCAGGCGCACGCCCGGACTCATCTCGATCGGTTGCGGACGCAGCGACTTCTCGAACACCGGGCCGTCATCGAGCCCGAGCGCGATGCCTTCGGCGTTGAGTTCGAGCACTTCGCCGCGCTGGCAGATCAACAGTGGCGTGTGCGCGCCAGCCTGGTAGAGCTTGCAGCCCTCGCTGTTCATCAACAGCAAAGTCGCCACAGCACACGCGCCTGCCGGCAAGTGCTTCTTCATGACCTTGTTGGTGTGTGCGAGCGCGCGCCGCGGCGTCGCGCCTTGCGCCAGCGCGCGTTGCAATTCGTCGCGCGCCAGGCGGCAGGCGTAGACGGCGAGTGCGCCGTGACCTTCGGCCGTGACGACGTAGGCGACTGCCTGGCTCTCGTCTTCGGGATTGACGACGATGTCGAAGTAGTCGAGGCCCCCGCGTGAACCATTGCTGATCGCGGCATCGACTTCGAAGCCGGGAACGCGCGGCGGCGCTTGCGGCACGGTCTTGTCGCGCAACTGTTTGACCAGCGGGTCCATCGACACCGGTGCGCCACCCGACTCTTCTTGCGAGCTGAGCAAGGCGGCGAGATCCGTCGCGAGATACTGCACGGACTGCCCCAACTTCGAGACTTCGTCGTTGCCCGAGACCCGCACGCGAACTTCGCTGCCTCCGCGCCCGAGTTTGCTGACCGCCAGGCCAACGTCGGTGATGCGGGTCGCAGCTTTGCCGCCGATCACCATCGCCGCTCCGCCACACAGCGCGGCGGACAACACCGACAAGCCCAGGCCGACCGGCCAGCCACGCTTGGCGTCTCCGGGATCTTCAAGCCCGCCCGCGATGTTCTGGACAACCGCGAAGGTCACCAGCAGGCCACCGAAGAAGCCCGCGAGGGCGCAACTCAGGGCGAGAGTGCGGGCGAGACTACCAGTCGACTTACTGCCTTTACGTGCCATGGTCTTGGTGGCCCATCGAGGAATAACGAGGATGGGGAACCTCGCCGCGGGCGGGCGAAATCATGGCGAGCGAAGGGCTCGGCGTCACGAGTGCATTTCGCCGCTTCGGCCGGATCGTAGGGCTGGTTCGGTCGGGTCGTGCCAATTGACCAAGATCCAGTTCGCCAGGTTCCAGGTGGCCAGAATCAGCTAGCCCAGCCAGGGCAGCGTCACCCAGAGCAGCACGCCGGCGTAGACCCCAGCCATCTGGTCGTCCGCCATGATCCCCCACGCACCACGCAGGCCTTCGAGCCACTTGCAGGGCTGCAGCTTCCAGACGTCGAATACGCGGAACCACAGGAAGGCTCCGGCATGGCCGAGCGCCGTCGGCATCTTGTTGGCCAGCAGCGCGTAGACGATCAGCGTCACGAGGTAGCCGACGACTTCATCAAGCACGAATGCGCCCGGGTCCTTCTTCGGCCAGGTGCGGGCGACGTAGTCCGATTGCAGGCTCCCCCACACGAACAACACGATCGCGGCGATGCTCCACGCAAGCACCGTTCTTCCGGGACACAGCCACTGCAACGTTACGGCCAGAGCAACCCCGCCGAGGGTGCCAACGGTGCCGGGCGCCACCGGCGCCTGACCAAGCCCACCTGATGTAATCAGGAACCAGCGGATTGGGTCGAGCGCAGACTTCCGGTCTGCCACTCAGACGCCTCCCTTCAGAATCACGTGGCGGGCCTTCATGACGTAGTTGAAGCCGCTGACGACGGTCAGCACGAGACTCGACCAGAAGCTGATGATCGCTGGCCATTCCATCCAGGCGACATCAATGGTCAGCAGCATCAGCGCACCAACGGTGCAACACTGCGTGACCATCTTCCACTTGCCGAGCTGGTCGGCGCCAAACTCCTGGCCGCTCGCTTCCATGACGCCACGGATCGCCGTCACGAGGAACTCGCGGCCGATCACGATGACGACGTACCAATAGGTCAGGATCGCGGTCGCAGCATCGAACTGCAGCAACATCACGAGCGTGCCCGTGATCAGGATCTTGTCGGCGAACGGATCGGCGATCCGCCCGAAGGCAGTCACCAGGTTCCACTTACGTGCCAGGTAACCGTCGAGAAAGTCGGTCAGGGCGGCACCAATGAACAGCCAGAACGCGACCCACGCGATCGTTGCGTCAACCGGCTGGAGCACTCCTGGAACTACGGCGGAAGAGACGCCGGAAGACACTCCGGAAGACACTCCGTAAGACAACGAGAGCTGCATCAACACGAACACGAACGCCGTCATGAACAGACGCGCCATCGTGATCATGTTTGGGATGTTCATGCGTTCCTCGGCCACTGCCTCGCGCTGCTACGACGAGACTTCTGCGGTCCACTCATAGTCGCCAGCGGAGGTGATCTTCGCACGCACGAGATCACCAACCTTGGCGAAATCCTTGGCCAGCAGCACCCGGCCGTCGACTTCGGGCGCATCGGCGTAGGTCCGACCAACCATTCGCTCCGCGTGCTCGTCGTAGCCGTCGACCAGCACATCCAGGGTCTCACCGACCTTGGCTTCGTGGAACTCGCGCATGACCTTCTGCTGCAGCGCCATCAACTCAGCGGCGCGCGCTTCGGCGACTTCTGCGGGCACCTGGTCCGCCATGTCGAAGGCGGGAGTGGTCTCCTCACGCGAGTAGGTGAAGACACCAAGGCGCTCAAACTTGTAGTCCAGTACCAGCTGCTTGAGTTCCTCAAAGTCCTGGTCGGTCTCGCCCGGGAAGCCCGTGATCAACGTGCTGCGAACAGCGATGCCCGGCACTTCCTCGCGCAGGCGGTCGAGGATGCCGCGCACCTGTTCGGACTTCACGCCGCGCTTCATCGCTCGCAACATCGACGAACTGATGTGCTGGATAGGGATGTCGAGGTATTTGACGGCACTAGGATGTTCGCGCAGAAACGTCGTCAGCTCGGGCAAGACCGTGTGCGGGTAGGCATACATCAGGCGCACCCACTCGATGCCGTCGACCTCGGCCAGCTGTTCGAGCAGCGTGTGGATCTGACGCTTCTTGTTGAGGTCGAGACCGTATGCCGTGCTGTCCTCGGCGACGACAACCAGCTCCTTGATGCCGGCAGCGGCCAGGCTCTGCGTTTCTTCGACCAACACCTCGATCGGCTTGCTGCGGTTGCGGCCGCGCATGCTGGGGATCGCACAAAATGTGCAAGTATGGTCGCAGCCTTCGCTGATGCGCAGGTAGGCGAAGCTCAGCGGCGTCAGCAAGAAGCGCTTAGTGTCACTGCGCGGCCCCTTGGGCTTGCCGCCATCGATGGTCGCCGACCACCGCTTGTCGCTGCCGTTGACGATCTTGCGAACGACGGTCGGCACGCCCGAATAATCGGACAAACCGAAGACCCCGTCGAGCTCAGGAATCTGCTCCGCGAGCTGTTCGCCATAGCGCTGAGCGAGGCAACCTACGGCGATGACGCCCTTCAGGTTCCCTTCTTTCTTCAGGCGCGACACCGAGAGAATCGTATCGATCGACTCCTGCTTAGCGGTGTCGATGAACCCGCAGGTGTTGACGATGACAACGTCAGCGTCTTCTGCCTCGGATACGACTTGCAGGCCTTCTTCGACCACATGGCCGAGCAAGACCTCCGAGTCGACAAGGTTGCGGGCGCAGCCGAGGCTGACCATGGAAACGCGGATGGCTTCGTTCAAGGTGTAGCCTCGGCTCTAGCCACTTGCGTGGCGGTGGCGGTTACTCCGGCTTCTGTTGCACGACCCAGACCTTGATCTTCGACTCAACGTCTGCGTGCAGGTGCACGGTCACGTCGTAGACGCCAATCTCCTTGATCGGGGTTACCAGGCGAACCTGCTTATCCTCAACCGGCACGCCCTTCTCACGCAGACTGGCTGCGATCTGAGACACCTGCACCGAACCAAACAGGTGGCCTTCGTCGTTGGCCTTGCATTCGATGGTGACCGACACGTCGCCGAGCTTCGACGCCATGTCCTTCAAGCTGGCCAGACGAGCATCTTCTTCGGCGAGAGCTGTGGCGCGAGCGCGCTCGACTTCCGCCATGTTGCTCTTGGTGACCATGACAGCCATGCCGCGCGGCAACAAGAAGTTGCGTGCGTAGCCCGGCTTGACTTCCACGAGGTCCCCGGTGCGACCGAGGTGCTCGATGTTTTGCTTCAACAGTAGTTCCATCGCTTACGTCCTCCCGACGAACGGGAGCAACCCGACGATGCGGGCGCACTTGATGGCGGCTGCCAGCTTGCGCTGGTTTTGACCGGAGAAACCAGTGCGCTTGCGCCCCTGGATGCGACCATTGGGGGTCAAGAACTTCGACAGGTAGCCGACGTTCTTGTAGTCGAGTGGCTCATCGGGCACGACGAGCTTCTTCTTGGCGCCAAAGCGGCCAAAACGGCTACGACGTCCCGCCGACGCGCCACCACCTTCACTGGAGCTGCTGGCGGCCGTGCTCGGGGTCGAGCTGGATCCGGAATCGGTGCTAGTCATTACTTCTTCTCCTCGCCGGCAGCGGCAGCAGGTGACCCGGCAGCGTCGCCGTCCTTGGCTTCCGCGGTCTTGGCGTCGCCTTCCTTGGCTTCCGTGGTCTTGGCGTCGCCTTCCTTGGCTTCCGCGGCCTTGGCGTCGCCTTCCTTGGCGTCACCATCCTTGGCGTCACCATCCTTGGCG
>JAPYTD010000005.1:56073-93404 GCA_029936315.1 Planctomycetota bacterium
TCCTTGGCGTCACCATCCTTGGCGTCACCATCCTTGGCGGCCCCGTCCTTGGCGTCACCATCCTTGGCAGCACCATCCTTGGCGGCCCCGTCCTTGGCACCGGGCTTGGTTGGTACCGGCTCCGGAGCATCATCTTCGGGAATCGCGTTGACGTCGAACTCGGTTTCCGGCTCGTGGGCGTCGGCCGGCAATTCGGCACAATCGGTGATCATGTAGCGAAGCACCGAATCACTGAACTGCAGGTCACGGCGCAAGACCGGGATCTCGTCCGTTTCGATCGACATGTACAGCAGCAGGTAGGTCGCGCGGATCTGCCCGTTGATCGGGTAGGCGAGGCGACGCTCGTCCCAGCGACGGCTACTCAGAACCTTCGCGTTGTGCTTCGTGAAAACGGCGGCGACGGAGTCTTTGAGCGACTCCCAGCCTTTGCGCACCTCTCGGTTATCGAGAAGGCACATACATTCGTAGGTGCGTTCCAAACTTCTATCTCCCGGGCTATGCCCGTTACTTGATCCAGACGACGCGTCTGGCGGCAGAATGTGATCTCGTAGGCGCTTGCTTACGAGTTGTAGGTTCCCATCAGGGATTGCAGATCCGCACCATCGAGCCACGCTTGCGCGCAGTCCGTGGCTTGCATCAGCACACGACTCAGAACCTCACGTTCCTCCGGGAGGAATGGAGCCAGGACGAAGTCAGGCCATTCACGGCCTCGCAGCACCTGCGCTTCGCGCGGTGGCACTGCATTGCTGTGTTGAGCATTGCTTCGACCTTCGGTGCCTTCTCCGTCTGCATTACCAGATGGAGCAGGTGGACCGATACCGAGACGGAGACGGGGATATGCGTCCGTTTGCAGCATCTGCTGAACGGATTTGAGGCCGTTGTGGCCCCCTGCACTACCCGACGGCCGGATTCGAATCCGGCCCAGCGGTAGGTTCAGGTCATCAACGATTACAAAGAGCGAATCCGGTGTGCGCTTGGCATGCCGCAGCAAGGGAGCTGCAACGTCACCGGACAGATTCACATAGGTCTGAGGTTTGACGAGCAAGAACTGTTTGCCCTTGCGGCGTCCTTCGCAGACCTGCGCCTTCACTTTGCCTGAGAAGCGCTTCGAGCCATCCGGCCCAGAACGTTCCAAACGTGCGAAGGATAGTGCCAACCGTTCCGCCAGCAGATCGAGCACCATGAACCCGACGTTGTGTCGGGTGGAAGCGTACTCAGGACCGGGGTTGCCGATGCCTAGTGCGATCCGATGCCAACCCATGACGGTGTTGGAGGGGCGAGAAGATTACGAAACAGGCCTCCGCCGGGCAAGCCCCGCATTGGCCGGAATCGCGGCTTCGGGCTAGCCTTTGCCCTCGCCACCACCGTCGCCACCACCGTCACCGTCACCGGTACCGTCGCCGGTGCCGGTGCCGGTGCCGTCGCCGGCCTCAGCAGCCTCAGCAGCCTCAGCAGCCTCAGCAGCCTCCTCGGCCAGCTTGGCAGCCGACGGAGCGACAACGTGGCAGATGGTCATTTCGGGATCCACGGTCAGGGTGACACCTTCGGCCAACGGCAAGTCCTTGGCCTGCACGGAATCTCCGATGTCCAGGGCGCTGACGTTGAGTTCAAGTACTTCGGGAAGCTTGGTCGGCAGGGCCGTGATCTTGATCTTGAGGTTGTCCTTCACCAGGGAGCCACCCTTGCTGAGACCAGCGGGGTGGCCGATCAGGGTGATCTCGAGGACCATGTTCATCGGCTTGTCGAAGTCAATGCGCAGGAAGTCAGCGTGCAGCGGGCGATCGGTGACGGCCTTGAACGCAACCTCTTGCAGGAACGCCGGCACCGACGTGCCATCGACATCGAGGTCGTAGACGCGGTGGTGAGACTTGAGATGCTGCTCCAACTCCCACTCGGAGATTTGGATCGACAGCGAATCTTGGCCATCGCCGTAGATCACGGCTGGCATCCAACCAAGTTTTCGCAACTTCTGAGTTTGATTGCGACCAAGCGCGCTCCGGCGCTCTGCCTTCATTCGGGCGACTTCCATGGACTTACCTCACTTACGTTCGAGAATGCTGATGAATGGGATTGGGTGTGCAGTGTGCAAACGCCCAGTGCGAGCAGCCAAGGGGCTACTGCACTGGCATAGTTAGCGTTCGGTCTCGAACAGCTTGCTGACGCTCTCACTGCGGTGGATACGGTCGATGGCGCGCGCCAGGAGCTGCGCCATCGAGACAACTTCTAGTCGCTGCAGTTGCTTGCCATCCTGTAGCGGGATCGTGTCGGAGAAGAGGATCTTCTCGACGTCGGCGTTGTTGAGACGTTCGATGGCGTTGCCGGCGAGCACCCCGTGCGTCGCGACCAGGAACACCTTGTTGGCGCCCTTTTGCTTGACGATGCGGGCCGCGTCGACGATCGAACCGCCGGTCGAGACCATGTCATCGACGAGCACAATATCGTGGCCTTTGACGTCACCGATGATGTGCTCGATGACGGTCTCCTCGCCGCTGATACGACGCTTATCGATGATCGCCAGGTCGCAGCCAAGGTCCTTGGCGTAGGCGCGAGCGAGCTTGGTGCCACCAATGTCCGGCGACACGACCTTGATGTTCGTGGCCTCGAGTTCGCGCACGCGCTGGATCATGACCGGGCGCGCGTACAGGTGGTCAACCGGGATGTCGAAGAAGCCCTGGATCTGCGCCGCGTGCAAGTCAACGGTGACGACGCGGTCGTAGCCGGCTGTCGTCAACATGTTGGCGACCAACTTGGCATTGATCGGGACCCGGCCTTCATCCTTGCGGTCCTTGCGGGCGTAGCCGAAGTACGGGATGACCGCCGTGATGCGATCCGCCGACGCACGGCGCAGACAGTCGGCAAACGACAGCAGCTCGAACAGGTGCTCGTGCACATTCGGGCTGGTCGGCTGCACGACGAACACGTCCGCGCCACGCACGTCGCATTCGACCTTGAGGTTGATCTCGGCATCCGGGAAGCGCTGCAGCGACGCGGCGCCGAGCGGGACTCCCATGAACGAACAGATGTCCTGCGCCAACCGCGGGTGAGCGGTGCCGCTGAACACGCGTAGACGTTCGCCGCGCATCCTCATGACTTCTTTTCTCCTGTCGGGGGGGACACTTTCGGGGGGGATACTGCTGCGGGCAACTCACGCTGCCGCAGGTAGCGGGCCGGAACGCCGAGCCACAGCTCACGCGTCTTGATGTGGGATCCCGGGCGAACGACCGCTCCAGCGGCCGTCATCGCCTCATCTTCGACTTCTACCGGCGCGCACAACACGGTGCCGCTGCCGATGAACGCGCGCGCACCGATCTTGGTCTTGTGCTTGTTCACGCCGTCGTAGTTGGCGGTGATCGTGCCGCAACCGATATTGGCCTTCTCTCCCACTTCGGCATCGCCGAGGTAGGTCAGGTGCTTGGCTTTGGCGCCGGCCGCGAGATGCGCGTTCTTGGCTTCGACGAAGTTACCGAGCATGGCGCCATCTTCGAGGACCGTGCCACCGCGCAAATGCGTGAAGGGGCCGACCTCGCAACCACTGCCTATCTTGCAGCCGCTGCCGATCACGGTGCACGGCAAGATCTTGGTGTCACTGCCGATCTCGACATCGTAATCGATCCACGTTGCCGCCGGGTCCGTGATCAGGACGCCGTTGTTCATGTGCTCGATGAGGATGCGCTCCTGCATCATGGACTGCACCAACGACAGCTCGGCCAGCGAGTTGACACCCTGAACTTCGGCGATGTCGTGCGCCTCCATGGTCGGCAGCACTTCGCCTTGCGCGACGAAGTCGGCGATCACATCTGTGATGTAGTATTCGCCTTGCGCGTTGTTCGGGGTCAGCCTCGCGAGCGCCGGACGCAGCTTCTCGCTATCAAAGCTGTAGAAGCCACAGTTGGTCTCGTCGATCGCGGCTTCTTCGTCCGAGCAATCCTTCTGCTCACGAATGCCAACGAAGCGGCCCTCATCATCGCGCAAGATGCGACCGAGACCGATCGGGTTAACGGGGTATGCGGTCAGCGCCGAGCAGGCCGACTCGCCGCGCAAGTCGACCAGTTCTTGCAGCGTCTCGGCGGTCATCAGCGGGCAGTCGCCGTAGATAACGATGACGTCGCCGACGAAGTCCAAGAGCTGCTCCATGCCGACCTGGACCGCGTGGCCGGTGCCGTTCGGGGTGCCTTGGTCGACGTAGTCGATGCTCGCGAACTTGCCAGGCTTGCCCTTGGCACCAGCGAGCGCCTTCTCCAGCGACGCCTGCACGCGTTCCATCTGGTTGTGCAGAACGACCACCGTGCGGGCCGGCTTCAGCTCGGCCACCGACAGCAGCGCAGCCGACGCTAGGGTCCGCCCACACAAGGGCAGTAGCACCTTGGCAGTGCTGACCTTGGTGCGCTTGCCCCTGCCGGCGGCAAGGCAAATCACGGCTAGTTGGCGCGTCATAGGGACGGGGCGGGGCGGGATCCGGGAGAAGAAAGGGGGCGAGGATTGTGCGGATCTGCCCAGGGGCGGTCAAGAGCGGAGGTGGCCCGTAACGACGGAACCACGCGAATGACGACAAACGACCACCTCACCCACCTCTCACCGAAGAGCATAATACTGGTCCTGGCACGGTACCGGCACCCCGGGGTCAGTTGGTGGCGCGGCGGGCTAGGCGCGACAGCACGGTCGGCTTCTGGAGTTGGCGCTCGGCGTCTCGGCCGACCCAGCGTGGTGCTGGCTGCTCGGACTTGGCTAGACGGCGGGCGACGGTCATGGCCGCTTTGTGTAGGCCCAAACTGCGCTCCCCGACCCCGCGCAGTGCCCAGTTGACGCCCTTCTTGACGAAATTGCGGTCGTCGGTGGCAGCCGCCTCGATCAGCGGCAGGCAATCCCGGATGGCGCCTGGTCGCGGCCAAGTCCTTTGGCGTATGTGCGCAGGTCGCCGACGGAAACGCCGATCGCTTTGTCGTTGGGGATGCCGAAGCGCAGCAGCCCTTCGCGCACCTTCTTGGTGCTCTTCTTCTGGAGGGCGGCAAGCACTTCGGTGACTTGTTTGGCAACAGCCATATTGCAAGCAAACGGCTTGCAAGGACCAGCTACAAACGCAAACGGACGGCCATTGGCCGCCCGTTTGCGTTTGTAACCCCGCGCCGCTAGCGCGGTGTCACTAGCTCAGTGTCACCTAGAACTGCTCGAGTTCGCAGTTCGTGCGGAACCAACCGGTGACCGGGTCAAACCCGACCGCTTGGAAGCGCATCTGCTGGCCGGCCAGCAGGAAGTTCGGGATGCCCGTGTAGAGCCACGTCTTGTTCGGCGTGCCTATCGCGCCCGTGCCAGAGAACGAGACACCGCCGAACGCACCGATACCGTCTTCGAGCACGACCGTGAGCGCATAGCTCGGGTCGGTGCAAATCGGGCCGATGATCGTCGGCAAGGTCGGCGAACCCGGGAACGACATGAGCAGGATGTACGGCACTTGCGCCGGCACCGCCGCGGTCTGATTGACCGTGGACAGGACCAGCAACGTGGTCGATGCGACAACACCCGTCGCAGTCAGCTTGCGCGAGAACATCGGGAACGTGCCATCGCTCTGCGAGCCAGGGGTGCTGGCCGTAACGGTAAAGGCACCGCCCGCAAGCGTGGAGGACGTCACGTTCGTTTGCGCGAAACCGTTGCCATCCGCGATGACTGGATTGGTCGTCGACAGGCTGTGACCACCGCTCGCCGAGAAGTTGATCGTGCCACCCGACAGCGGACTGCCGTTCGTGTCGAATACGCGGGCGACCAGCGGCGTCGGGTAGGGCTCACCGGCCGGACCGATCTGGCCACCACCACTGATGGCGGTAACACTGTTGGTCGGGCCGAGCGTACGGATGCGCTCAAAGGTGCCGCCACTCGTCCCATAGGTCGACGAATGCTGCAGGTAGTAGAGCGCGCCATCGGGACCTTGACGCATGCTGACCGTGGCGACGAGGCCGTTCGCCCAGTCGAGCGAACTCGGCTGGCCGGGCACCGATGCCGCAGCGCTCCACGATGCACCGTTGTGGTGCAGGCGGCGCATCTGGCCGGAGAAGTAGTCGAGGTAGAAGGCGTCGCCTTCGTAGCTGGTGCCAAAGTCAAACTGGCCGCCCTGGTTGCGGTAGCGCGGACCGCCGACGACCGAGTTCCACGAACCGGAGGTCACCGCACCAATCGGATTGGTGAGGCCACCGGGGGTACCGCCACCACAACCGCCGCCACCGCCGAAGCCTTCGCGCCACGGCCAACCGAAGTTGATCAGCGACAGGCTGCCGGTGTTGTAAACGTACTCGCTGTACTCTTCCGAAGATCCCAGACCAACGTCACCGATGTAGCAGTTGCCAGTGACTTGGTCGATGGTCATGCGGAACGGGTTGCGCAGGCCGTAGGCGATGACCAACTGGGTCCAGTTGGTCGCCGCGCTGTTCGGATTGTTGCCCGGATCGATCGACGAGTACGACGCCTCGATCGTACTCGCGGCCGAGGACAACGCCGCCACGTTCATGCGCAGCAAGCAACCACGCTTCGACGTCAGAGACTGCGCCGAGCACGACGATGCGTCATCGCCAATCGTCAGGTAGAGCATGCCATCGGGACCGAAGCGGCAAGCACCACCGTTGTGGTTGAAGGCAGAGTCAGGCGCCGAGTTGATGACCACGCGACGCGAAGCCGTCGAGAACGACAGGCTCGTGCTGCTCGGGTTCGACAACTGGCCCGTGCACGTGAAGCGATCCAGGTGCATGAACGAGTCCGACACACTCGACCACCACACATAGATGTAGCCGTTGGTTGCGAAGTTTGGATCCGATTCAATGCTGAGCAAGCCGCGCTCGGAACCAGTCTGGACACCGGAGACGGTGCCGACGCTGGCCGGCGAACCGGTGCCCGTCCAAACCTGAACGAGGCCACCGCGGTTGGCGATCAACACGCGACCATCAGGTAAGAACGTGAAGTCGTGGCCCGCTTGCAAGCCGCTGGAGATCAATGTATCGACCACGAAGTTGGTTGGCACGTTTTGGGCAACGCCAAACGTCGCGAGAGCCAGACCCGTGGCGGCAAAGAGGATTACAGAACGAAGCATCATGGAAAGGACCTCGACCAAGGTGGCACCACAATTGTCTGCGAGGGACAGTTGGGCGTAGCAGGGGCCACAGAAGTGTAGCGACTGAACGCGTAACCCGCAGCCTCGGATTGCAAACGGGCGCTTGGC
Source organism: Planctomycetota bacterium (assembly GCA_029936315.1). GTDB lineage: Bacteria > Planctomycetota > UBA1135 > UBA1135 > UBA2386. The sequence goes on from JAPYTD010000005.1 coordinate 63,275, forward strand.
GGCGCAGAGGCGAACACCCGCTGAGCCGTAACAAAAGAGCACGTCGCCATCCGTTCGGTCAAGGCGCGAAGGCAACCCGGTCGATGATTACGGCCACGGCATGGGCCACATCGTCTTCGCAGCACCGAGCATCCGCAGGTTCCATCTGCACCATCGCCTGCGCAGGGACCTCCTCCGACGCGGCCACCGGGTCTCAATCCTGTGCACCGAGCGCACCCGTTTCACATTTTGGCGGGAGCAAGTCAGCGATGTCGACCTGATCGTGCCGTCGCCTCGGGACAATCACCCTGACCCGAGGATCGCTCCCCTTGTCAACGCGGCGCAACCAGACGAACAGCGCGATCTTGCCCGCCTGGCGACACCGGTGCTGCGCTGGCTCGAACGCGAACAACCGGACCTCGTGCTGTTCCACGAAGAACGGTCGACGACGGCCGCGTGTATCCAGTTCGCGGCGCGCACCGTCGGCAGCCGAGTCCTGTGGACGGGTCCGGGGCTGTTACCGCACACGCTGCAAATTGACGACCGCGGCCTCGATGCCGATGCCAAGATCCGCCGCTGGACAGCCAAGGACTACCGCGTCGTCAAGCCCAACCAGACTCTGTTGCAGGCCAGCCTGACGCATGCCCTGTCAGGCAGCGAACCGCTGGCACTGCCACGGCCTGGATTGCGCGTGCCATTGCTGCGCCGCCGCATCGGCGATGCTCTGAGCTATGCGTTGCGTGGCAAGTTCCACGCGGCGATGACGGCGATGCACGCCTGGCGCACACCCTTCGAAACCGATTGGGCCGGCAGCCTCCGCACCCCGAACCTCGACTTGAAGGCTGCGTTTGTTTGTGTGCTGCTGCAACACGAAGACGATCCGCGCATCGTGCACGATGCAAACGCGGCACCCGATGCCCACGCGTTGATCGCACGGGCGGTTGCGGCGGCGAACACCATCGCGCCGGACTGTGAAGTCGTCGCCGTGTTGCCGGGTCGCGTCACGGAAGCGCAGATGGGCGTCAAGCAGTTGGCGGGTAGGCACGCCCACCGCGTACGCCTCGCGCCGCTTGGCTGTGCCGCCGCAATCGCCGCGACCGCGAGCGTGACCATCACGATCAATCATGCGATGGCGACCGTCGCGTTGCTGGCTGGCGCGCCGGTCGTGCATCTCGGACGGGCGCTCTACGAACTGCCCGGAGTCACAACCCACACGAGCCTCGAAGACCTTCCCGAGGCAGTTCGAGCCGCCCAGACGACGAATCGTCCGGCGCTGCGACAGCGCTTCCTGACGTTCTTGCTGCAGCACGGCCACGTCTGGTGTTCGCAGACGGCTGCCAACCACAACGGCATGCTTGGCCTCGTACAGGCGGTCGAGCAGTGCCTGCTGGGCGATGCAGAATGCAACACTCGCCCGCTGCCCTATCGACCAGGACCAACGTGGCCGCTGGCGATGCAATAAGCGTTGGCCTACGCACCGGATGGCGCACGAGCCGATAAGAGCGCCGTGAAGCACTCGGTTCGTCGCACGCTGCTCTGCCTCGGCGCAGGAGTCGTTGTTCAGCGCGTACTGCAGCTGTTGGCGTTTGTCATCGTCGGCAGAATGCTCGGCGTTGCCGGGCTCGGAATCTACGCCGAAGGCATGGCCGTCGCCGCGATGCTGACCGTGCTCGCTGGCGCCGGCGTGCGCAACCTAGTCGCCCGCGCCGTCAGCCAACAGCCAAAGGCCGCCCGGGCCTTGGTCGGCAACGCCGTCTACATGCGGCTGCTGATCGGACTGATGCTGGCGATCGTCGCCATCTCGATTGGCTTCCTCACATCGGTGCGGCCGTGGTTCTGGTTGTTGTGCGCGTTGCACGTCGTGCCAGCCGCCTTCGACCTGAAGAACCTCGTCGACGCGGCCGGCCGCACCCGCAGTGAAGTTCTGCTCGACTCGGCGGCCGCCGTGCTGCAACTCGGCTTGATCTGCGCCTGGGCACTCGTCGACAACCAACACCTCGAAGTCCTGGCCGGCATCAGCCTCGCCTGTCGCTGCGTCTACGCGATCGGGGCCATCCTGCAGATTCGGCGCCTACCGCACGAACAGCAACCAGCCCAACAACCACTCGCCATCACAGCGGTCGGCGCCGGCCAGACCGCCCACGAGCTGCTCGCAATCGGCGACGTCGCGTTGATTGCCTTGGCGTGCGGCGATGTTACCGCTGGCTACTACGCCGTTGCGGTGCGCTTCGCGGCGGCAGCTCTTCTGCCATCTACCCAACTTGCGCGGCTGCTACTGCCCCACCTATTGCACGCCGAACAGAAGGGGGATTCGACCAAGACCTTCGCGACGGCAATGCGTGCAACGCTGTGGCTGACCGCACCGATCTGTGCCGGCGGACTGGTGGTTGCAGACTCGCTGTGCGCCTTGAGCGGCAGCGACTTCGCAATGAGTGGTCACGTGCTGCGCCTGTTGTTGCTGGCAGGAATCTGCCAACACGTCGGCTGGCAATGCAGCCACTCTCTGCTCGCCAGCAAGCGTGATCGCACCTACGCCCACGGTCTCGGTTGGCCATCCGTGCTGCACGCCGCCGCCCTGCTCGCCTTGGTGGCGGCGCCGGATCTCGAAGCCGCGGTGCTGGCCACGCTCGCCGCAACGACTGCCGCCGTTGCGCAAGCGATCTACCTGACCAGTGGACTGTCGGCCCTGAACGTCTCGCGCTCGTTCGTGCGCGCACTCGGCGGCCCGTTGCTTGCTGCCGTCGCCACCGCCGCCGCCGCCACGATCCCGGTTGATTGGCTCGACCTACATTGGCAGCTCCCCGCTCGCATCTGCCTCGGAGCAGCAGGGTTCGCGATCGTGCTCTGGTTGTTGGAACTGCGCGGTCGTTGGTCCCGAGTCGGCGACGGGCTCGCAACTGCCAGCGGCTTCAACGAATAGCGCTCAGCTCAATCGAGGCCAGGAAACGACCGATAAGAACGCACGATGCTGACCAAGAAGCCATGGCGCCTCGGAACCCGTGCCAAGCTGCTGATGCGCGGCTTGCGCTACTCGTGCATCCTGCCGTACGCGTCGATCGACGGCTGGCTGACGGTCGACGAAGCCATCACGCTGTTTGAGTTGGCCAAGGGCCTGACCGAGCCCGAACCGCACGCCGTCGAGATCGGCTCGTGGCAAGGCAAAAGCACCGTCTGCATCGCCCAAGGCCTGCGCCATAAGCTTGGCGCACAACTGACCTGTATCGATCCGTTTGATGCGTCGGGCGATCATGAAAGCAAGGACATGTACGACGGTCGGGCCAGCGATCTCAATGGCCCACTGCGCCGCGCCTTCGAAGAGAACCTGAAGGCCGCCGAGGTCCGCGATCTCGTCGACGTTCGCGTCGGCTTCAGCCACGACCACGTCGCCGAAGTCAACGAGTCGATTGACTTGCTGTTCCTCGATGGTGATCACAGCTACGAAGCGATCCGGCGCGACTTCGAGGACTGGTCGCCGAAGATCAGGCACGGCGGCTACCTCGCGATGCACGACGTGGTGCACCCCGTACACGAAGGACCTCGCCGGGTCGTCGAGGAGTTGATCAAGAACGACCCACAGTGGCTCGAGCAGCGCTACGTGGACAGCATGTTCGTTGCGCGCAAAGCTCGCAGCTGACGGACGAACAGGCGCAAACGGCGATCCATCAAGAACGTCGTCAACATGCCCAGCCGCAGCCAGACGCTGGCCTTCTCACCAGCCGCCAACAGGCGCTTCGCCAGCCGCACGCGCCATGGCGCGAACAGGCTCGGGTGGTTGGCGGCGATCGTCGCAAACAGGCGCATCGCGTGGCGATCCGCCACCGACAACATCGTCATGCCGTGTTTGCGGTAGCAGAACAGCTCCTCATCGACGTGCGTGAACGTGGCCCCGAGCTCGAGCGCGGAAAGCCAGTAATCCCAATCCTCGTAGCCCGGCTTGATCGGCCCGTAACCGCCGATGCGATCGAACAACCTCCGCCGGTACATGCTCGAGTAGACGAGGCAGTTGTTGGCGACCAGGCGCCGACGCGTGACCGGCAGCGTGCGCAGCGGCTTGTCCTCGTCACCAAAGGTGCGACCATTCGGGGTCGCAACGTCGGCGCCGGCGTCGAGCAGCGCCTGTAGCAACACCGCCACGGCTCCAGGCTCAAGTTTGTCGTCGGCATCGAGCGGCAACACGAACTGGCTCGTGGTCGCACGCACACCGGCGTTGCGGGCGGCAGCGAGCCCCTGATTGGTCTGGCGCAGAAGATCGATTCGCCGGTCGGGGTAGCGCGCAATCAGCTCGTTCGCAACCGCAGCCGTGTCGTCGGGGCTGCCGTCGTCGACGATGACGATGCGCAGGTTGCCCCACGTCTGGGCCACTGCACTCGCGACCGCGTCGGGCAGCAGATCGGCATACCGGTAGCACGGAATGACAATGGCCACTTCAGGGGCTTCAGGAACGTCAGGCGACGGCGCAATCGAGCAGGACACAGCCATGTCATCGGCTGTAATCGCTCCCCCGCTCAAGTAGCCTCGCACGGGTGCCGAGAACGCCGATCCTGTTCTGCAGCCATGTCGTCGAATTGGGCGGCGCCGAGATGGTGCTGCTCGACCTGCTGCGCGAACTCGACCGCGACCAGTTCACACCCCACCTCGCGGTTCCGAGCGACGGACCCCTGGCCGCCAGTGCTGCCGAACTGGGCCTAGAACTGCACGAGGTGCCCCTCGCCGGCAATTCAAGATTGGCCAAGGCCGGCGCAATCCTGCGCAGCAAAGGCCCCCTGCGCCGCCTGGCGCAGCAGCTCGGCTGCCGAGTGCTGGTTGCCAATTCGATGATCGCCGGCTACGCCGCGGTGCTCGCGCAGAGGCCGGGCCTGGCCTGCGTCTGGCATCTGCACGCGGTGACCAGGTCGCGGGTCGCCCGCGCCGCCCTGCGCCGCGCAAACGCGGTCATTGCCCCGTCGCAGGCCGGGCTCGATGCTGCTGGGCTGGCTCACGGAGAACTGATCCCAAACGGCGTTCCGGACCGGTTCTTTGGCGCGGCCCCATCTGGCGGCGGCAACCTACGCGCCGAACACGGCATCCCCGACACAGCGGCGCTGCTAGGCATCGTTGGTCGCCTCGACCCCCACAAGGGCCACGACGTGCTGCTGCAAAGCCTCGCGGGCGACTGGCCCAAACGTGTGCCAGAGGGCGAGGCCCCGCACCTGGTCATCGCCGGCGGGGAGCTGTTTGCCGAGGCCCACGCGCGACTTGGCGGCTATGGCGATCACCTGCGGCAACAGGTCGCGCAGTTGGGGCTGGCTGAGCGCGTGCATTGGCTCGGCCAAGTCGACGATACGTCGCCGCTACTGGCCCAGCTGGACACGTTGGTTGTGCCCAGTATCCGCGCCGAATCCGCGCCACGCACCATCGCCGAGGCGCAGGCAAGGGGCTGCCCCGTGGTGGCAAGTGCCATCGGCGGGATCACCAACATGCTGCAGGGCGGCAATGCAGGTGTGCTGGTGCCCCCAGGCGACACCTCGGCCCTCACCGCCGGCCTTGGGCGCGTGCTCAGCGACGAGCCCTTTCGCGTGTCCGCCGTACAGAACGCCAGGCAATACGCCGACGCGCACTACCGGATGTCGACCTTTGCGAGACGGTGCGAAGCCGTGTTTGCCCAAGCAAACGCGGCAACCGGGTCCTGACGCTGTTGGTCTGATGGCGAGAAAGACGTGCCCCGGAAGGCACGCTTCAATGGAACCCCGTCGCCCTATTGGGCGATCGCGTTCTTCAGGACACTCTTGGCGACAGGCTTGTTGCGCGGCTTGCGCTGGCCCATCAGCTCGCGAAGCAGGGTCGCTTCGAGTTCCTTGTCACGCTCGGTCTTGGCGGTGGCGAGACCGCCTTCGAGTTCCTTGGCCGCAGCAGGCGTCGGGCACGTCATGCGCTGCGCCTGAGCGCTGGCGTCATAGTACCGAGCACCGGCTTGCACCGCGACGAGGCGAACACCGTCGTGGGTGGTCACCATCGCGCCCTCGGGAACTTCCATCCAATCACCCCGCGCCACGACGTTGTCGCGTTCGCTCCAGCGATCACGGCTGGTTGGGTCGATCGCACGTTCGTCGTCGAGCAGGTAGGTAGGAGTAACGTCGTAGTGCTTGCACAGGGCAAGAAGCATGGGCAGGGTCGGTTGTGAACGACCTTGCTCCAGGTGGGACATCGTGGCAGGACGCACACCGAGCGTCTTGGCAGTCACGCCCTGGGCTTCGCGCTTGACGCGGGTACGGAGATAAAACAGCTTTAGGTGCAGGCGCCGCATGGAAGGAGGTGAGTTACAGAGTTGGATAAAGAACGACCGTAGTGCCTTACCGGCGAGCGATAGAGCAATGACGATCTGCGAAAGTCTAACACCTCGGGGAGCAAGGCGGCTTACGCTGGAGTCGTGGAGAGTCTCAGGGCGAGATTACCGGGGCGAGACAGGCCATGGTATTGGACGCGCGGAAAGGTCATTCTGTTCGGTTGCAGATGAAGTCCGGCCGACCGAAGCGAGATTAGATGGTGACCTATGCCGGAAAGACCAGAAGTAACCCTCGTGACCGACGGAAGTGGCATCGACCTGGAAATCGCCACTCGGTTCGGCATCAGGCTCGCAACTACCCGGGATACTAGCACTTGGCAATTAGTGCGTTCCGCCGGAAACATGGCCCTTTGCGCACCGCTGGCCGAGGGCGGCTACCGGGTGCGGGTCGATGTCGCGGAAGGCCCCATGGCAAGGCGAATTCACACGGCGCACCGTACGGATCCACTGCCCCGCGCAATTGGTCTCCATCGACGGCGCACCGCAATTGTCGTCGATGCCACGGCCGGCCTGGGTCGTGATGCGATGGTGCTTGCCCACTTAGGGTGCGCCGTAACTGCCATTGAGCGGGTACCGGCGCTTTGCGCTCTCCTGCAACTCGCCGTCGACGACCTGGGCGCCGAAATCGAGGTCGTCATGGCCGATTCCATGAGCTGGCTTTCCGAATTGGCAGCCGATCCGCCGGACGTTGTCTACCTCGACCCGATGTTCGCCGAGCCCGGGAAATCCCAGGTAAAAAAAGAAATGCAGGCCTGCCGGATCCTGGCCCCAGCGCCCCTGGACGAGCCCGAGCTGCTCGAGGCCGCCCGGACGGTCGCCACCGATCGGGTCGTGGTCAAGCGACACCCTCACAATGATGCGATCGCGCCCGGGGTCTCGCATTCGGTCAAAAGCGGCCGCGTGCGCTTCGATGTCTACCTGACGCCACGCTGACCAGTGAACAACTTGCGACCAGACTCCGCAGCGTCGTTGGCGGACAGCACTCATGTCGATCGCTGGTCGTTGCCGAAGGAAGATCGTCAAATTGCGACGTCACTTCCGAGGCCATAGAATCCAACCATATGCTGCCGCCACCCTCCGTGCGTGCCCTGTTGTTAGCCAGCGCTTCGATTGCCGCGTACTTAGGGTTTCATGATTCGCCAGCCGTTCCGCTACCGCACCATCCGCACGATGTCTGCAGCGTAGTCACGCTGCCGCCCAACTTTCCCGCGGACCCGACCGTGTTCACGGCATCGTACGGCTCGATGAACCTGTTTCTACGCAGCGGGAATCGTGGCTTCGGATGGCGCAACATGCGTTCGGGGATGCGTGGGCATCGAGTGAGCGACTGTGAACTCGTACCTGACTGGGATAAATCGAAGGTCATGTATGTTGCCCTCGGACAGGGTGGCCTGCAGCGCTCTACCAACGGAGGCGAGACGTGGGGGAAGCCGCTCATCAGGAAGGAAGTGACCCAGGTCGAAGCCGTCGAGGGGATCAACGGTGGTCGCCCTGTGGTGTGCGCTGGCGGCAATTCAATCTGGTTTTCCCCAGATGGTGGCGATAGCTGGGCGGCGCTCGGGGAAACCCCGCGCACCGTGCAGGCGCTCGCAATCCCTGACTCATTCGCCAAGGATCCCTACATCGCGGTCGGTATCGCAGCCCCCACGCTCTACACCAAGAAGGGCACCGAGTTGTGGCGAACAGCGACGATCCCGAGTCCGGCTCATACGATCGAGTTCTCCCCTAACTTCATCGAGGACCGCACGATCTGGGTCGGCACGTACGGGCACGGATTGCTGAAGTCGGTAGATGCCGGCGCGACGTTCCAGCGGGTCGATGGCTTGGTTCCTGTCGAGATCAACGACATCGTCATTGCTCCAACCTGGCCTGCTTGTCGCGACATCTACGTCGCCACGCCACGTGATGGTGTGCACGCGTCGCGTGACGGCGGCACGACATGGACCCGAGTCCCATTGCTCGTAGCCGAGACCCGACAGACCAAGAACCACTATCAGTCCCTCGCGATCTCGTCGACGTATCCTGACGACCCGACGGTCTACTGCGGTGCCTATGAAGGCCTCTACTGCACGAACAATGCTGGCGACAATTGGTTCGAGCTAAACCTCAACCCAACTCGAATCGGCCGCAAAGTCGCGATTTCGCAGCAGTACGGTCGCGATGCCCACGTGTTCTTTGCCGGCTATGGCAACCCGCTCGCTGTTACGGAAGACGGCGGCGACTCGTGGGAGTTCCGCTTTCGTGGATCTCGGACGATGGGGGCTTACTCCGTTGCCGCGTCGCCGAACTTCGAGACCGACAAACTCGTGATGCTGGGGGCAGGCCCCGGCATTCGTCGATCTACGGACGCGGGACGCACCTGGGAGAAGATCGACATCAAGCCGATGTCGCCGTCGCTCAAGATCGGCTCCTATGAGACTCGGCAGATCCAGTTCTCACCCGACTTCGACAACGACAAAAGCGTCTTCGCCGTAACGGCAGCCGGCTTCTATCACTCCAAAGACGCCGGGAAGACCTGGAAGGGCTACGAGGTGCCGGTCGACTGGACCTGGCGCATGACGGTTGCCCCAGATTGGGCCGAGAGCCGCACCGCATTCCTCGGCGGCTACAGTGTCTGGCGTTCGGACAACGGAGGGGCCGAGTGGAAGAAGCTGGCCGCCACGGGCAAGGTCTTGGGCATCACCTGTGCGCCGGATTTCGCGACCTCGGGCGAGGTCTTCCTGGTGTCTCAGTCGCGCGGTCTCCTGCGTTCCAAGGACCATGGAGACACATGGACCCCGGTTACCGGCGCATTCGAGGACTTCAGCCCAACGAAGATCCGACTGTCTCCGTCCTTTCTAAAGGATGGCACAATCTTCGTCTCGACCGTCTCGGGCGGCATGTTCTGGTCGCACGATCGCGGCGAGAGCTGGGACCGCTGCGCCCCACTTGGCGGCCCGTGCGATGCCTGTTTTGACTTCGTATTCTCACCGGAATACGCCACCGACAAAACTCTCTTCGGTTGCACCTTCGCCGGTTTGGTCAAGAGTACCGACAACGGCCGGACGTGGACGCTCAAGACCAACGTCGAGATCTACGACGACATGCGTGACCCATGGCTGTTTCGCGGCGCCTGGCAGCCGTGGGGTGCCAAGGGCCTATTCAGCTATGGAGCCCATCGCGCGCAGACCGCGGGATGCGACGCTGTCCTCGCGTTCACCGGCAACGGCATCAAGGTTCTGGGCACGTGTGGTCCGGACCACGGCAAGTGCGAGATTCTGATCGACGGCAAGAAGGTCGCCGACGTCGACTGCTACGCAGAGACGATGAGCGAAGAGTATGTGCTCTACGCGACCACGGAGCTCGAACAGGGCTTCCACGACATCTGCATCCGCGCACTTGGCACAGCCGATTCGCGGTCCATGGGCGCCTGGGTGTCCGTCGACGCGGGCATCGTCAGCTACAGCCACGACGATGGTAACAACCCGCAGTTTGCCGACCTCTCCAACCTATACTTGACGCCTGACGCGAGCTACGCACGCGACACGCGCGGGCAGAACAAGGAGATGGACAAGCTCGTGGCATCGCTGAAGAATCCGGCCGCCACTGCGGTCACGCCCACGATCGGAGGTGGCGAGGCGCACGAGTTCACGACATCTGACCGGGAGTTGCGTGACCTGCTAGTCTCCATGAGGAGTCAGCTGCAGCACATCGCCAGCGATCTGATCATCCTGCACGACCGCATCGACAGTCTGGATCGCGCGATCGCCGCTCGCGAGAAGAAGAAGGGCAAGTAGGTCGTCAAGCCATAGGCGTCGCTGGCGACTAGCAGCATAACGATAATCACCTGGCCGTCGCTTCAACCATCGACCTTCAGCAAGTCGATCGTCGCTTCGGTGTCTGGCCAGCCGTCTGCACGCCAGCGACGGGCACGCGGACGTGCGGCGATTTGACTGAGCCCTAGCGACGACGCAAGTAGAACCTCGCGTGGCTGACTTCGAGATGCTCGTGCGGCAACTCACGAAACTGTGGGGCGAAGCCCTGAACGATCTCTGTGGTCAGCGGCACCCGAGGACCTGATAGGATACCGCGCACCTCGAAACCGTGCTTCTCAAACATCGGTTGGAATGACAAAGGACGAATGCGATTGCAGCCATGAATGAGTTCGTCCTGGCTATCGTCACCCAGGAACTCGAGCACGTGGAGTTTTTTGTTGCGATATGATCGGTGATCCACACCGTCGATTGAGTGCACGCAGAGCCCGCCAGGTCGGACCACTCGCGCCATCTCCGCGATAATACTCTCCGGATCGGGAAGGTGCTCGAACACCGAATTGCTAACGAGAACATCGATGCTTGCATCCGCGATCGCGGCATCCGACAGCGTCTGCTGGATATAGGTAAGGCGGCTCCAATCCACCCCCTCGATGTCGCCATACGCCAGCTTGTCCCAATCAAATGAATCGACGCGTTTGAATATCTGATCGGCAGTTGCAGGAATCCGCGGTCTCGACGTTTGCGACAACGCAGCCGCAAAGACCGCATACAGCGATCGTGCCGCGCAGGGAGGCGATTGCACATCATCGAGATCTACCGCAATGCCACGCTTGGCCCCGGCCAACAACATCGCCAACAACCCGCCAGCCGGATTCAAGCCACCACAGCCAAAATCCAAGCACGTTGCATCGCGCAACGAAGCAAAGTCGACCCCTATGTCCGGATGCGATTCCAACCCCCACAGCGGTAACATCGACTTCTCAACCGAATAACGATTGGCGGGATTCCGCATCCGTAAGTCCAGCTCTGCGCCAAGCGTGCCAAGCAACCGAACGGTACGATTGGACTCCGCAAGCCTTGGCTCTTCCCGAATCCGTTGCGTCAACTTCCGAATCATGCCCTCCGTGTCGCTCTCATCTCGCGCCGACCACCCCTCACGAACACTCCCCACGGGCTGCTTCTTGGGTTTCTTGGCGTCGCGCGCGGCTTCGACCTGACCCGCAACGTCCCGCAGTGCCTTGACTGCCTTATCGAGCTCGGCTTGCGCCTGCTTCTCAGCGTCTTGCCGGATCGGCGCTTTGGCAAGCTCCTGCTCTGCCGCTCGTGCTTCGGAGGCCATTCTGTCGGCCGTGCGGGCCGCGTCGGGGTTCTCCCGGCGATGCTTGGAACGGGCCTTGTCAATTGACGCCATCGCCTTGTTGACCAGCTCGCTGGCCTTGTCGGTGTCGCGCTCGTCGACGGCCTTCTTGGCATCATCGAGTTGCCTGGCCGCATCGGCGGCCGCGTCGGCGGCAAGCTGGCCTTCCTGCTCGGGGCTTGCCTCCGGCGAACTCTGCTGCAGGCGGTCGGCGAGTTCCTTGGCAGCTTCGCCGAGCTTGTCGCTGGTTTCGCTGTTGGCCTCGCTGGCTTCCGAGTTGCGCTGCTCGGCGTGGTTCTCAGCATCCTTGCCGACCTGATCGAGCGCCTCCTGGCCGGAACTCGTGCTAGCTTGCGGTGCGGCCTGGCCGGCTTTGCGGATCTTCTGCCAGTCCTCATCACGGTCTTGGAACTCGCCCTGACTCTTCGGCAAGGTTGGCGGCTTCTCCAGCAGGCGATCCAGTCGATCGCGCGCTTCTTGCAGCTCTTGATCGTTCTTGACGGCCGCGACGGCTTGCAGGTCCTTGCCGGCCTGACCGAGTTTCTGCTGGGCCTTCTGGTTGCGTAGATCTCGCTGCAGGTCGCAAACCCTCTCGCTGAGATCGCCCAAGCCGAACGCTTGCGCCTTCGCGGTCGGCGTGCGGCCGGCGGCTTCGTCGGCGAGACCGTCTTCGAGTTGTTGATAGCCGTGGAGCAACCTCTTGATGCGATCGAGCGCGCTCTCAAGGCACGGACGACGCATGCCCGCTTGCGGTGAGTTGCAGTCGGCTTCGTTGTTGGCGGCCGCGTCATCGAGGGCCTCCTCAATCACATCGCGCGCGGTTTCGAGCGATTTGCGGGATTCCCCTGCGGCCTTCTTGGGGTCGGGTGTCTCGGCGCTATTGCGCGCGTCTTCGACCCGACCCGCAACGTCTCGCAGACCCTTGCCTGCCGTGGCAAGTTCGACTTGCGCCTGCTTTTCAGCGTCTTGCTTTGTCGGCGCGTTGGCAGGCTCTTGCGCTGCCGCTCGTGCTTCGGGCAGCATTCTGTCGGCGTTGCGGGCCGCGTCGGGTCTCTCCCGGGATTCCATCGCTTTCGAGTCCAGAGGTTTAGGTTCGTTGATGATCCTTGCCGATTGCGAACGCAACGCATCAAGGCACGCTCAGGCTACTGCGAACGGACCCCAATCCTCAACCCGCGGGGTCGCACTACTTCGGCGGACGGTCAAAGAGCGGCCCGAGGTGGTATGGACCGCCGGTGTCACCGAGCGAATAGCTGTTCGGAGGATGGCCAACGTTTGCGAAGCAAGAAACAAGAGTAGGTGCGGGCTGGAGCGTCTCGAGTGGTTTCTTCGTCGGATCGAAGAAGCGACCGGAATCCGTCGTGAGACCATCATCCGCTATCTGAAGGCTGCCGGGATCGAGCTCTGTCCGCCACGTGGCTGCAAGGTCATCCGAACGGATCCTGGGCCAGTAGCGGCCAATCAATCGACGGCCGGCCCGGACGAGGTTTCACAAGCGGCCCAACAGCCCCGAGCTTGGGCGAGATCCTAAGCCGAGTTGCCCCCCCACGTGAGCAGCTGCGAGCCGCATCGAGAGTTCAGCCAAGACCCTGCGTCTTCAGCGTCGGGCCAGTCAGCGCAAGCCAGGCGAGCAAACCGCTCACTGGACCTGAAGCACTTCGAGCAGGCGCTCAAGCATGGCTTCCGATTCCACCATACGACCAATCGCGTCGTAGCCCTCCGCGAGGTGTCCTGTCACGGGACCGAGCACTTCGACACCGCGCCTCTTGATGGTCGCGACGTTGGCCTGCACGGCTTCGGCGTGCCACATCGCGTCGTTCATCGCCGGACAGACAATGATCGGGCACTTCATGGTGAGCGCCAACAACGCCACCGGATCATCGGCTGCACCACTCGCCAACTTAGCCAGGATCGAAGCCGTCGCCGGCGCGATGCAGTAGACGTCCGCGTTCTGGGCGGCGTCGATGTGTGGCACCGAGCCATCTGCGTCTACCTGGGTCGACGACAGGATCGGCTGCGAACCGGTCAGCCCGGCGAAGGTCACTGGCCCGATGAACTGCAGCGACGAAGGCGTCATCGCGACGCGCACGGAGACGCCCTTTTGCACCAGGCGACTTGCCAGGAAGGCGACCTTGTAGGCGGCGATGCCGCCACCGATGCCGAGAACTGCGCGTTTGGCTATGGCCACAGCAGTCCTTCTACCCGCTTGATGGTGTCCTCAAGCACCACGTTCTCGACGATCACGTCGTAAAGCGGCGACCCGGCCACTTCCGAGCTGGCGGCGGCGATTTCCTCTTTGGCAATGTGCACGCGCTGGTCGATCTCCTCGGCTTCGTTGGTGCCGCGGTTGACGAGGCGACGACGCAGCTCCTCGATATTAGGCGGCGCGATGAACACGTAGAGCCCATCGATCGCGCGCTCACGCAGTTGCCGTGTGCCATCAACCTCAATCTCGACCAAGAACGTCTTACCGCGCGCCAACGCCGCGTCCATCGGCCAGCGTGGGGTGCCGTAGAGGTTCTCGTTGTAGCTCGCCCACTCGAGAAACTGGTTCTCACCGAGCCGGCGTTGGAAATCATCGCACGACAAGAAGTGGTAGTCGACGCCGTCCTGTTCGCCTTCGCGCATAGACCGCGTGGTGGCGCTGACGGAGAACTCGACGTTGGGATTCTTCTTCAGGGCCCGACACACCGACGTCTTGCCGGCGCCAGACGGGCCCGAGATCACGACCAACTTACCCCGCTCTTCGTCCATGCCTTTCTGATACCTACTGGTGAGTCCTACTCGAGGTTTGCGACCTGTTCCTTGATGGCCGCGATGCAGCTCTTCATCGCCACTACGGTGTGCGCAACCTCGGTGTCCGGCGACTTGGATCCGAGCGTATTGGTTTCGCGCAGCAGTTCTTGCAGCAAGAACTCCAACCGTCGGCCGACTTCACCACCCTTGTGGAGCAGGCTCTTCACTTCATCCGTGTGGGCGCGGAGACGTTGGAACTCTTCGGCCACATCGACGCGATCGGAAAACACTGCCACTTCGCGGACAAGGTCAACCGCCGGCGGCGGCGACGGCAGATTGCTCGCAATGAACTCCTGCACGCGCTGCAGCAACCGCGTCTTGTATTCCTCAATCAGGTGCGGGGCGCGCTTCGCAGCGACATCGGTCAGACGAACAAACTCGTCGAGCTGCTCGACAATCGCCGACACCGTTCCTGCCCCTTCCTTGTGGCGGTGCGCCAACAACTGCTCGACGGCCGTTTCCAACAGGGCCCTCAATTGCGCAGGCAGCGGGCGCGAGGTCGCAGCCTCACTGCGCGAACTGCCGCCGCTGGCCGCCTGCATGACTTCCATCAGACTCGGTTGCTGCAACTGCAGTTCGTCAGCCAATTCGCGCATCTCGGCGGCGACGGTGCGCAGCGTGTCGCGATCGGGCAGCAAACTCGGGCTCAAAGTGCGTTCGACGACGACCAGAACGGAGCCTCGGCCGAGGCGGCCGCGCACGCGCTCTTCAACGGCAGACTCAAAACCCGAGCATGCCGACGACAGGCGCAGTTTGACGCTCAGGCCGCGGCCGTTGACCGAGCGCACTTCGATGCGCACGGGGCCAATCTCGGAATCGCCGGCAGCAAAGCCGGCACCGGTCATGCTTGCGATTGTAGCCAAAGACTCGGGGGCCAAAGACTCAGTTGCCAAGGGCTCGGTGGGAGTTGGTGTCGGACGGCGCTAGTTCCAGGTGGCGCTGATCAGAATCGCCGAGCCACAGAAGATGCCCGCGAGAATATACGTGAAGCGGCTGATGCCGCCGCTCTTGACGCCAAAAGTCTCCGCGCCCGTACCACCAAAGGCTTCGGCGAGGCCGCCGCCCTTCGATTCTTGCAGCAACACGACAACCGTCATCAGCACAGCTGAGACGAAGAACAGGATCCAAGCGATATAGTGGAGAACAGGCATGGGAGGGAGCGCGCCTAGTTGGCGTCGTATTCAATAATAGGCAAGAAGGTTTCGGCCTGGAGGCTCGCGCCCCCGACCAGCAAGCCATCGACGGTGTCGAGGGCCATGAGTGCTTTGGCGTTGTCAGGTTTGACGCTGCCGCCGTAGAGGATGCGCACGGTCTCAGCTTCTCCGCCGACCTTGCCGAACAACCACTTGCGAATCATCGCGTGCACGTGGTCGACCTGCTCAAGCGTCGCCGTCTCGCCGGTTCCGATAGCCCAAACTGGCTCATACGCAATCGAAATGTGATGGGCGTCCTCGGGCTTGACGCGGTCGAAGCCGGACTCAAGCTGCTTCTTCAGGACGCGATCGGTGCGGTTGGCGTTGCGCTCGGTAAGCGTCTCGCCGATGCAAAAGATCGGCTGCAGATCCGCATCGAGCGCGGCGCGCAGCTTGCGCGGCATCCACTCTTCGACTTCGCGAAAGATGTGGCGCCGCTCACTGTGACCAATCAGCACGCGGTCGGCGCCAACTTCGCGCAACATGCGCGGCGCCAGTTCGCCGGTGCACGCACCGTCGTCTTCGTACCACATGTTCTGGCCGCCGACGCCGAGCGGCGACCCTTGGGCCACGGCGCTGACATCCGCCAGATAGATCGATGGCACGAAGAACGCGACCTCACGATCACTGCCGTCGCCAATGCGTCCCTTGACCGTCTTGACCAAGTCGAGCGACCTGGAGCGGTCCAGGTTCATCTTCCAGTTGCCTGCGATGTACGGCTTTCGCGTTCTTACTGTCACGGAGCAATCACCTCATCCTCAACGGAGTTGGAACGGTTAGCGTCTCCCTTCCTGCCAGCAACGCCATCCGGCGCCCCCCGCAGCAGGGATCTGTCACACAGGTTCTTGTCACACAGTGGAGCGAGTGCCCGCAGTTTGGCCATGAGATTCGCGAAGATCGCCGGCGTCAGGGCCTGCTGACCGTCGCATTTGGCGAGTTCGGGCTGGGCATGCACCTCGATCAGCAAACCATCAGCGCCCGCCACCATCGCGGCCGCAGCCATCGACGGCACGTAGCGGGCATCGCCGGTGCCGTGGCTCGGGTCGACGATGATCGGCAGCTGGGTTCGCTCCCGCAGCACCGGTATGGCGGCCAGATCCAGCACGTAGCGGGTCGACGGGTCGAAGCCACGCACACCGCGCTCGCACAGCACAACGTTCGAATTGCCTTCGTTGAGGATGTAATCGGCGGCGTGCAACAGTTCGTCGATCGTGGCCGCGGCACCGCGCTTCAACAGCACGGGTTTCGGTTGCCGCCCGACCTCCCTGAGCAGCGGGAAGTTCTGCATGTTGCGCGAGCCCACCTGGAGCATTCCAGCGCTCTCGGCGACCAAGCCAACATCCCGCGGGTCCATGACCTCGGTGACGACCGGCAGTCCGGTACGGTGCGACGCTTCGGCCAGCAACTGCAAGCCTTCGGCGCCCAACCCCTGAAAGGACATGGGCGAAGTGCGCGGCTTGAAGGCTCCCCCCCGGAGCATGGTCGCACCGCTCTTGGCGACGGCGTCCGCCGCGGCGAAAAGCAGTTCGCGGGATTCGACGGCGCATGGTCCTGCCATGACGACGAAGTGGTCGCCGCCTATGTGCAGATCGGAGCCGATCGAGAACGTCGCGCGCAATGGGTTAGGTCAGGGCCGTAGAAGGGCCGGAAGACAGTAGGGCTCAGGCCCTTGAGGGTCAACGTCGGCAAACCACCCCCGAGTTACAATTCGCCTTTCGAAATCTGGTCGCACCGGCCGGCAGACGTGCCTGGGCGGTGCGGGACAACGTGTCGCGCTCGCACCCCCAGGAACAAGGCCTGCTTCCAGTAGGCTCTCAAGGCCCAGAGTCGATCGAACCGGGTGCGAAGAATTGGATCGGCTGATGGCATGGTGACTTCGGGGCAAACTGGCGGCGACTGCTGGGCTTCGCTCTGGCCCTGATCGCCGCAAGGACCGCCACCACGCCCCCCCCTGACCCGAAGCTGGCACCGGTCTGACTGCCGAGCGGGATTGGTATCGCAGGGCCGGCTCGAATACCACCTGGAGCGCCAGCCCGCGAGCCAACCATTAGCTGATCGGCCGCCTATTCGGGCGCCGTCAAGATCGTCTCACTGCTCACCGGTTTCAGCGGCACCTGCACAACCGGAAGGTCCATCGTGCACGCCGTGTTGTCGGTCGCCATCGCCTGCAACGACGGCCCGCAGATGCGCGCCTGGCATGGCCCCATGCCGGCGCGACAGCCGACTTTGATTGCCCGCATCGACTCGCCGTGCAGCGCCGCCGCCTGCCCAGCAGCAAGCTTGGTAATGTCTTCACAACGACAGACGATCGTGTCGGGCCGCGCCAATTCGTGCAGACCAGGCAGTGGTGCAAAGGCGCGCAGCATCGAGTCGGCAGCTCGCCGTTCCGAACGTGCACGAGCGACAACAGCTGGGTCGATCGCAGCGCCGCCCTCTTCTCGCAGAATCGAAGCCGCAGCAAGCTCGCCTTCGGCGCTCGCGACTTCGGCGCCACCGATGCCGCAAATCTCGCCAACCGCGAACACCGTCGCAACGGCCGTGCGCTGTTCGGCATCGACGACGAGGTAATGGCCCCCACGGGTCGCCGCAAACTGCGACGCGACTCCGAGCCGCAGACCAATTTCGATTGACGGCACGAGGCCAAAGCCGGCGCCAACCACATCGCACTCGATCGTGCGTTCGGTGCCCCTGCGCGGTCTGCCACTGCGATCAACCTTGCCGATGATGGCCCGCTGCACGCGGCCGTCGCCTTCGCACGCGAACACCGTCCACCCCCACTGCAACTTGACGCGCGCCCGCGACAACTGCTTGAGGTACCAGAACGCTTCGCGACGCCGCGCGGCATGCAACGCAACCGCGGGCAACGCGCGCAGCGCCTGCCAACGCGAACTGGCTTCCAGCGCGGCGACGACCTCGACACCCGCACCGAGCAGCGACGTCACCGTCGGCAGCAGCAACGGCCCCGAGCCAACAACCAGCGCGCGTTTGCCCGGAACGACACCGAAACCGCGTATCATGACCTGCAACGCGCCGGCGGTCATGACCCCGGGCAGCGTCCAACCGGGAAACGGAATGCAACGATCGTAGGCACCGGGAGCCAACACCATGTGGCGGCAACGCAGTAGCCGCGAAGCGCCCTCGTGCTCGAACCACAGACGACCTGGCTGTGCGTCCCAGACCGTCGCGCCGTGGATCAGTTCCACGTTGCGCTCGGTCTGCTTCTCGAAGGACTTGATCAGTTCGTGGCCTTGGTCGTGGCTCGGTGGCTCGGCCATGAGCCCGTGACCATTCGTTCCGTTCGGCAATTGGCGGTAGATCTGGCCACCGGCGCGCTGGCCTTCGTCGAGCACGACGACCCGCAAACCTGCTGCCGCAAGCTTCGTCGCCGCGGCCATGCCGCCGGGCCCGGCACCGACGACGCCAACGTCGGCCTCGATCGTGCGGTCGTCACTCACAGCTTGCCTCCGCGTTGCACCTTCATGCCGGATCGCACCATCGTCGTGCAGGAACGAACCGTCGCGCCGTCGACGACCACCAGGCACTCGTAGCAGATGCCCATGTTGCAGAGCACGCCGCGAGGCTCACCAACGCTGCTGCTGTTGCGCAGAGCTTGCTGGCCAACCGCCCACAACGCCATCGCGATCGAGTCGCCGGCCCACGCCGAAACCTGCTCCCCGTCGAACGTGAACTCGACGAGTTCGCGTTCGCCCAAACCGGCAATGCGGCCACTCATGAAACAAACCTCGCCGGCAAATAGGGCGCAACGTTGACCGACGGCGTCATGCCAGCGATCTGCTGTGCGATCAACAGACCCGTCACCGGCGCCATCGAAATGCCCAAGCCCTCATGGCCAGCAGCGATCCAGAATCCCGGTACCGGATCCCACGGACCAATCAGCGGGTGGTTGTCGATCGAATAGGGCCGCAGCCCCACCCACGTGCGCACGATTGGCGCCTGCGCGATGCCTGGCACGTAGCGCTGGGCGCGTTGCAATGAACGGCGCAGCAGGTCGCGATTGACTTCCTTGTTGCGTCCACGGAACTGCCTCGTGCTGCCGATCAGGCAGCCACCATTGGTCTGCGGCTGCATGTTGACCGCGTGGCCGCCTGAGTCGGCGTCGGTCTTGGTCGGATCCACGCCGCTGGTGGCGTGCGCAAACCTCAGGTAGCTGATCTCAAGCAACTGCGTGCGGATCGGCGACACGTGGTGGCCGGTGATCGCGAGGTTGCCGGCGCGCGGATAGATCGGAATGCGCGACTGCCCGAGCATGTCGCCAATGTCCGGCGTCCAGATGCCACACGCGTTGACAACGGTCTTGGTCGCGATCACCGAGTGCTCGGTCACGACCGCCGAGATGCCATCGCCATCGCGCTCAATGCCCTTAACAGCACAGTTCGCACGCACGATCACGTTCGGGTTGCGCGCCTGCGCGCCGCGCAGCATTGCGCCAGCCGCGAGCATCGGCAACACGACCCCATCGCCTGAGTAAAACAGCGCCCCCGGGATGTCGTCGGCGAGGCCCGGTTCGATCTCACGCACCTGCTTCTGGTCGAGCACGTCGGCCTGGTCGCCATTATCGGCGAACTGCTTGTGGAGGACCGGGATCATCTCCTGGTCCTCGTCGGTCTCGGCGAGATACAGGGCCCCGGTCGGGTTGTAGTCGAAGCCGCCCAGATCTTCGTGCAGGCCGCGCCACAGATCGACGCTGGTCTTGGTCAGCGCGTATTCCTGCGCATTGTCGGGCGTCACCATCAAGTGCCCCATGCACGACGCCGACGTCGCGCCGGCAATCGGGCCGCGGTCGCATATGACGATGCGCGTCGAGATGCCGAGCAGCTTCGCCAGGTAGTAGGCGACGGAGCTCCCGATGATGCCGCCACCAATGACGACGATGTCCGCAGTTTCGCTCATGACGTTCGCGGCAACGATGATGCCGCCTAAGCAGCGCGACGCAATGTCGACTACCCCGCCAAGGAAACCTTAGGAGCGAACCCGTGAGATCGAGCCCCTGCCTGCTTGCGCTGCTTGCAACCCAGATACCCTGCTTGGGCCCAGGGGCTGCGCAACCCGTTAATCGGGCTGCCAGCCGATGGCGAACGCAACTGACACACTCGGCTCAAAGTGACCAGGCGCACCCCCGATCGCCGCTCTGTCCAGAAGTAAGGAACAAGTATCCGCCGGCCCGACCAGCCAGCAAGACTGGCCCACACACGACCCAGCGGCTACTTGTGGGCGCATGCGCCGCAACCCACTGTTCTATCTTGCACCGGTTTCTCTGGCCCTCGCCGCGTGCTCGAATCTGCCATCGGATCCGATCGCCTATGCCGATGAAATCCATGCGCGCTGCCTGACACTCGACACGCACAAGGACATCAGCAGCCAACTCGCCCCCGAGCAGCTACCGAAGGATCCGGACACAGCCAAAACGTATCGCGAGAGGTACGACCCGACGGTGCGCGGCAACCAACAAGTCGACTTCGTCAAGATGCGCGAAGGGGAATACGACTGCGCATTCTTCATCGTCTACACCTCGCAACGCAAGCTGACTGCCGCCGGTTACCACGGGGCCTACACCGAGGCGAAGAAGAAGTTCACGGCGATCCATCGCATGTGCCGGCTCTACCCGGAGCACATCGCACTCGCGACCACCGCGGCCGACGTCGAGCGACTGCACAATGAAGGCAAGCTGATCGCGTGCATTGGCATCGAGAATGGCTATCCGATGGGGCTCGATCTAAAGCGGATCGAGGAGTTTCACGAGAAGGGCGCACGCTACATGGGCATCGCCCACAACGGCCACACCCAGCTCGGCGATTCGCACACGCCGACGAAGCCGATGCACAATGGGCTCAGTGAACTCGGCGTGAAGGCGGTCGCGGAGATGAACCGCGTCGGCATCATGGTCGACGTCTCGCACGCGAGTAAGAACACCATGATGCATGCGCTCAAGGTCAGCTTGGCGCCAGTGATTGCGTCCCACTCGGGGGCGCGCGCCTTGAACGACCACAGCCGCAACCTCGACGACGACCAACTGCGCGCCATCGCCGACAACAACGGCGTTGTGCAGTGCGTCGCGCTAGCCAGCTTCCTCAAGTCCAACCCGGAGCACCGCGTCGCGATCGGCGCACTGCGCAAGGATCTCGGCATCGCGCGCGGCACGACCGGCGACCTGTCGTCGGATGAACTGCAGAAGCGCTTCGCCAAGTTCGCGACGGCTCGCAAGGAAGTCGACGCGAAGTACCCGGGCGCCAACGTCAGTACTTATGTCGACCACATCGAGCACATCATCAAGGTCGCCGGCATCGACCACGTCGGCATCGGGTCGGACTTCGACGGCGGCGGCGGCATCGCCGGCTGGCGGGACGCGTCGGAAAGCCGCAACGTGACTCGCGAACTTGTGCGCCGTGGTCACAGCGAAGCAGCCATCCAGAAAATCTGGAGCGGCAACCTGCTGCGCGTCTGGCGCGAAGTGGAAGCGGTCGCAGCCGCCAGCAAGTAGGCCTCAGCGGTCGATGCCTGCGAAGCGGAGCTAACGCTCGTTGGAGACGGCGAGCAGTTCGGACAAACGGCGGAACTGCAAGGTCATCCAAACAACTCCAGCAATCCCCAGCAGGATCCCAGCGATTGCCGACGCCACCACCGCGGTGTCGTTGTCGCGAATGTTCTCGCTGATGATTGTGATCGTCAGTCCAATGACAATCGCAATCGGCAGGATCCATGCGGTGAACACTGCCAGACCCAAGCCGGCACGGTGGCGTCGGCGCTTGAGTGTCGCGATGCTGGAGAAGCCACAGATCGGCACCAGAAGTCCTAGGGCTGCAACTCCGAACATCAACGTAGACACCATGGCGATCGTTCGAGTCGGCGGTGGGTCTTGGACAATCTGCGGCATGGGCTCGGAAAAGAGCACGCCGCTTGTTGCCGCCTCGGCCCTCCGCGCACGCCACTCAGGCACCAAGGCATTCTCAAAGTAGGCATCGAGAATCTCTCCACTCTCGACAAGAGCCGTATGCTGACGAGCCCACTGATGCGCCTCCTCCAATTGTGTCGCGTGGGCCACCTCTGAAGTCATGTTCTCCATGGCGAGAGTTTTCATGTAGCCCACCACTCCCCCTGTTGCGATGAACGCCAGTACCACCGTGATCCATGCGACTATGAGTGCACGTGGAACCCGCCCCAACACAACTTGTCTGTCCGTAGCAGCCGCCGGTGACGACGACTCACGCCGCCCAGACGGCGCATCCTTGGGCGTGGCCGAGCGGCACCGAAGCAATTCACTGCTGACGTCACTCGCCTGCTGGTAGCGCTCTTCGGGTCGTTGCGCCAAGCTGCGCTGCACGATCGCGTCCAACCCCTTCGGCACACCCTTGCGACGCGAAGGCAGATCAAAGTGCCCAATCGGCAACTGCCCCGTCAACATCTCATAGAGCACCACGCCCACGGCATAGATGTCGGCGCGGTGGTCGACATTCTGGCCGTCGCGCCACTGCTCGGGAGCCATGTATTGTGGTGTGCCAAGCACTTGCGAACTTCGTGTTAGCGCCGGGCCGCTTGCGTTCTCGCCCACTATTCGCGCCAACCCAAAGTCGGCAATGCGCACTTCGCCGGACAAATCAATCAGCAGGTTCTCAGGCTTGATGTCGCGGTGCACGACGCCGTGGTCGTGAGCGAACTGCAGCGCTTCGCAGATCTGCGGTGTGACGCGCAGCGCTTCGTCCGGGCTCAGCTCCCCCATGTCCATCAGCTGCCGCAAGTTCATGCCTTCGACAAACTCCGTGACCAGGTAGTAGAGGCCTTCACGTTCGCCGAAGTCGTGCACGGTCAGGATGCGTGCATGTTTGAGGCCCGCCAGCGCACGAGCCTCGCGCAAAAATCGCTCCTCAAACGAAGGTTCCTTGGCAAGCTCCGGCGGCAGCACCTTGAGCGCTACGGTGCGGTCGAGCTTGCGTTGCACAACGCGATAGACCGCGCCCATGCCGCCGCGACCAATCAGTTCGACGACGTCCAGCTCGGGAAACAGTTCACCGAGTCGCTCTACCGGCGGCGGTTGCCAACCGCTGGATGCGAAGTCGGCATCGCCGCCGGCGATCGCTTCGCGCAACAGCTTCTTCGGGTCCAGCGGCTTGCCCGCTCCTCGTTCGCTTGGAGAACTCATGCCCCTTCCCGAAGAAAACGGCCGCAGGGGTTACCGATGAAACCTCGATTTCTCATCAAACTCCGCCGAGTGCATGAAATAACTCACGCAACTCTGCCTCAGCATCGGCCGCATCGTCAACGGTGGCCCCCAATTGGCTCAACAGCGCCGCCCGAAATCGGCGCCGCAGCCGGTGCGAGGCAACCTTGATCGCGGCTTCCGTGCTGCCCAACTGCGCCGCGATCTCGGCGTAACTCCGGTCCAATTCCTGACCTTCGAGCGAATCACGCAGCAGCTCAAACTGCTCCGAACGGCCCTTCGCCCGCTCTTCCTTCGCCAGTTGCTGCAGGGCCAACGCCACGGTCTGCCGCACCCAGGCGCGCAAGTAGGCATTCTCAGGTGTATCGTTGTCCGCAGGCTCCACGCCAAGCAGTGGTTCATCCGCCGAGCACGATTCGTACGCCGCAATCGGCACGTGCTCACGATCGCCACCGCGTTTCTGCGCCCGCTCGCGATCGCGCACATTGCTGCGGTAGTGGCGCGCGCACGCCAACAAGTAGTTGCGGAAGCGACCGACCTCCGGATCGCCACCGGCCACATCACCGCGTTAGAGCAGTTCGGCGAACAAGCCCTGGGTCAGGTCGCGGGCGTCGACATCGTTCATGCCATCGCGCTGAAAGAACACGAAGACCGGTGGCCAGTACATCGAACACAATTCCGACAACGCCTGCCGCCCCTGTTCGTCCTGACCGCGTGCGCGTTGCACGAGGCTCCATCGAGTCGGTGCGAAGCGTGACCCAGTCATCGATCGCTACTGCTCGTCGGCTTCGTCAAGTGTCGGCACGACGTCGCCGATCGTTTCGACTTCAACCAGCGTCGACGAATGCTCGCCGCCGTGCGTATCGACCCACACCTCTTCGATCGAACTACACTCGCCATCGAGCCAGCGCATGCGAATGAAGTACGACAGTTCTTCGCCATTCTTGCCCCGTTCGACGCGAGGCACGACCGCGCAATTGATGAACGTCGTGTCGCCGCGCTTGATGAAACGCTTGCGCTCGGCACCGCGCGGGTGCAGCAACTTGTGGTGCATGTGACCGGCGATCACCGCGCGAACCCGTAAGCCATAGCCTTCGATGCGTTGCAAAGCCAGCGCGAGGTCGTAGTCACCCCAATCGCCGCCGGGCTTGCCAAAGTCCTTGCCGTAGATGTCGGTCGTCTCGCTACCCAGCCCGGTCGGGCCGTTGTGGGCGAGGATCACGATGTCGCGATGCTGCGCGTTGCGTGCCGCGTCAACGATCGCGGCCGCGGACTGACGCATCGTATGCACGCCATAGATCTCATCGTAGAGCCCCGGACTGCGCAGGCTCTGCCCACCCCACGAGAACGGCCGGGCCCCGACGATGGAAATGCCCGCGGCCGGCACCTCGCGCACGGTGTAGGCGATGTGGTCTTCGCCTAGTACATCGAGGCTGTCGTGAAGCTTCTCGGTGACTTCCTTCTTCGCGAAACTCAGCCAGGCATCGTGGTTGCCGAGGATCACCGCCTTCTCGATCGCAAGGTTGGCGATACGGGTCACCATCTCGACATCTTCGTCGCCAAAGTCGCCGACGAACATCGTCAAATCTGCTTGTGTACGCTCAAGATAGACCGAATCCACCTCCCGCCAGCAGCGGTGGATGTCGCCAACGGCCAGAAGCGTAGCCGGAGTTTCTTTGGTGCGAGGGGTCAAGGGCGCAGCCAAGGTAGCGAGCTAGATAGGGCAAGTAGCACCACAAACCATACGAATTGCCGGTGCGATCTTTGCGCCGGCGAAGGCCTCAGGCCTCCAGCAGACCGTGACGAACCAGCTTTTCGCGGTAGGTCGTGCGCGGCACGCCAAACAACTCCGCGGCGCGTGTCAGGTTGCCGTTGGCCTCCGAGTAGGTGCGCTGCAGCACGGCTTTCTCCTGTGCCTCGAGCCGCTCCTTCCACGTCGTCGAATCGCCACTGTCAACGGCCGACGCCGCGAGACCGAGATCTTGCCTCGGCTCGGCTGTGGATGCTGGTTCGAGGCCGGGCCGATCGAGATCGAGATCCATGACGCGAATCGACTCGCCGCCCGAACGCAACGCGGCGCCCTTGACCACGTGACGCAACTCACGGATGTTGCCGGGCCAACTATGCGATTGCAGACGCTGCGCGGCATCGGCAGACATCTCGGGCACTTCATCGTGGCCAAGCTCTTCGCCCGCCTCGGCTAGGAAACGCGCAGCTAGCGCCTGGATATCTTCGGTACGCTCGCGCAGCGCCGGCAAGACGATTTCGAGCTCGCGCAATCGGTAGTAGAGGTCCTGACGGAACCGGCCTTCACGCACCATGTTTTCGAGGTCCTGGTGGGTCGCAGCAACGATCCGCACATCGACGCGCACCTGACGACGTGAACCAATCGGCACGACCACGCGATCTTGCAGCACACGCAGAATCTTGGCCTGCAGCTCGAGCGCCATGTCACCAATCTCATCGAGCAGGATCGTGCCACCGTGCGCTTCTTCGAAGTGACCGCGCCGCGCCTGCATGGCGCCGGTGAACGAACCCTTCTCATGGCCGAACAGCATGCTCTCCATCAACTGTTCTGGAATCGCAGCACAGTTGACGGGCACAAACGGCCCCTTCTCGCGGCGCGACAACTCGTGCAGCGCGCGCGCCACGACTTCTTTGCCAGTGCCCGTCTCCCCGCGCAGCAGCACGGTGTAGTCGGCCGGCGCATACAGCTTGACGCGTTGTATATACTCCGCGCAGGCAGCGCTCTTGCTAACCAGAGCCCAGTGTTCGTCCTCGTTCTGATCGCGGTCGAGCAGGCTATGCACCAAAACGCGATTGCCGAGTGCTGCCGCCAACATGCGCGCACAGAACGCGACGCGCTGCAGGTCTTCGACGGACAGGACCGCGCCATCACGCGTGCAATCGGTGTAGACGACACCGAGGGTCTTACCGAGCGCCTTGATCGGCAGCGCCACCGCCGACGAAATGCCTTCGCTGCGCACACTGTGAAACGTGCTCGCTATGGGATCCGACGCAGCCACCGGCACGTGCACGACCTGACCAGACGTGCGCACCTGCGCGATCAACGAACAACTGACCCGGAAGGCCTTTTCGTCTTCGGGTCGACTCAAGAAGAAGGCGCCGCCGCCTTCGTCGATGTCGAGTTCGACGTGCACGCGATCCGCTCCCGTCGCACGCAACACCGCCGCCATCGTCGCCGACACCATCTGCGTCGAGCTCTTCAGCCCTTCGAGATGATCGGACATCTCCATGAAGGTTTTGTACCAAGCGCCGACCGGCGATCCCGGCGATGCCGTTAACACAGCCGGATCAATTGCTTCGACCACGTCGCTGCTAGATTCGGCCCGAAACCGCAACTTTAGCAGCGCTGGACCGACGTTGAGCACGTCGCCATCGAGGAACGATTCGAAGCGGGCGCCGACGCTACCGGTCGCGCAGCGAATCGGAAACGGCAACCCCGGCTCGGCTCGTACTCGCAGGCGACCGCGCTCGTCGCAAGCGATCTCAAGCACGCGCCCGGAGACTCCTGGCAGGTCAAGTTCGACCTCACAGCCAGAGCGTTGACCGCCCACCCAGAAGGTAGACAAATCGATTTCGGACTCGCGAGAACCGGAACGGTCGGTGATGTCGAGACAAACGGGCATCTGAGATTGCTGCGTGTAGGACGCTAGCGAGAAAGACGGCCGAGGGGAGCCCCCCTCCGTCTTGCGCTAGTTTCTGCTAGGCTTGACTCGCCGTCCAGCACCACCTTGGCCGCTACCCCCTTGGATGGCAAGTTCCTCGCACTACGAAGACCTGGATAGGGTGTCACTGTTGGCAATGGTAACTGATCTTGATCAGCACCGGTCGCATTGGTGAATCCCACCGGGATTTCTCGCCGCTTCCTCGCCAGCCGATTCGTTCCATGTCCTCCCAATCCACCAGCGCAACCGCCGACCTGGTGTGCTTGCACTGTTCGCCGGCGCGAACAGTGTTGTTGCAGCGTGGCACCAGCGGAGCACCGGATGTGGTCCGCAAGATCTACGTCTCGGGATCGATGACGGAGGCAGAACACGAAGTGGCGATGGGTCAGGCCGCCGCCGGGATTGGCGTGGTGACGTATCGCGCCGCGCAACTCGACTCGCAGAGCAACCGCCCATCGGTCACACTCGATTACCGACGTGGCGACAATCTCGACACACTCGTCGCACGACGCGGGGCACTGCCCGCAGCCGATGCTGTCTGCATCGTGCGATCGGTCGCGACAACGCTCGCGCGCCTACACGAGCTCAGCGCCACAGACATGCCACACGGTTTGTGCCACGGAGACATCAAGCCGCAGAACATCCTACTGGTGCACGAAAACCACAAGGATGCGAGCGTCGAGTGCCCGGCGCCCGACACGTCGCTAGCCGACACGCTGCTGCTCGACTTCGAACACGCAATCGCGATCGGCACGCAACCGAGCGTCACCGGCGAGCAACCATTTACCGGCGGAACGCACGCCTACTCGCCACCGGAAGCACTCAGGGGCGAGCAACCAACAGCTGCGTTTGATGTCTTCGGACTCGGCGCGACGCTCGCGTTCCTGCTCGATGGCGGGATCGGCCGCCGCGTGCCGAGGCACCCGAGAGTAGAATCGCTCGTGCTGGCTTGTTGTGCCACGGATGCAAGCGAGCGCCCAACCGCGGCCGAACTTGCGGCACGCTGCGAGCGACTCGCCCACGTTCTCCGCGACGACGCGTGCGAACAAAACCTGCACGACTGGGCGACCGGCTCCTGCAAGGGCGAACCCACCGACGACAGCGATGCACGCGCCGTGATGTGGTCGCATCGCCAGCGCATCCTGCAGCGACTGCCGACACTGCTGCAGGCGCCGCCGACCTCGCCAGACGATCCCGAAGATCTGCAGCGCGAACTCGACCTTGCGCTGCGCGTGCTCGCGCGATTCCCGCGCAACGTGAGTCTGCTGGCGCGGCGACAACAACTGCTCGAGGCCATTCGCAAACTCCTGTGCGGTGCTGCCGCAACCGTGCGCAAACAGAACAAGGCCGAACAGTTCGAAGATGCACTGCGCTGGCTGCGCACGACCGACACCTTGCTCGCCGCCGCGCTCAGCGTCGCCGGCGGACTGGCCACCGTCACCCGACTCGACAAGGGTGTCGCCCCTGGTGCGTTGCAGCGCGCCCCCGTCGAGTTCTTGCAGTTGCTCGTGACGCAGACGGAAGGTGCCGAGCAAGAACTGCGACGGCACGCCGACCAGATTTCTGCAGCGGAGCTGACCCTCGATCTGACTAGCGCCGAAAACGCAATCGATGCGATGGCCGCCAACTATGGCGGCACTTCCAAGACGGTCGCCGAACGACGTGACCAACTACACCGCCTCGGCTTCTACCTCGACCGCATCGCGCGCGCCGAGAGCAAGGTCGAACGCGTCGGGCCACTATGGGATCCGATTGCGCTGCAACCATTGCGGGCACTCGTCACCGGTGCAGCAACGGCGCTTGAGACGTTCCGTCGCGAACCATCCGGCAGCGGCGCCGTTGGCCTGCGCAGTCTGCAGGTCACTCTGACCAACATTGCCGAAGAGTTCCCGCACTTAACGCAGGTCGAGCCAGCGTTGTCCGCCTTGTCGAGCGCGCTCTTGCACTTGACCGATCAAGCCTGGCAACAACTCGACGACGCAGAGCTTCGCCTCAACGTCGTGCCAGTGCCGGTGCGCCCGCTGCAACTAGCCTTGGGCCGACTCGACACATTCCGCATGTTGGAAGCGTTCGTTGACCGGCCGGAACATCCGCGCAGTGAGTTGCTGGACGGCATCGAACGACTGCGCCTTGGCCTGGAACAGGCCCGCTCGGCACGCGATCGCCTTGCCGAGAATGCCGAGCACGCGTTGGCGCGCGGCCACTGGACGACCGGTTTGTTCGACATGGAACGCGCCGTCGAGCGACTCCATCCTGGCGACGAAGCCGAACATGGCGAAGCCGAGCGCTTGCGCGAGCGACTGCAGGATGCCCGGCGCACCAAGAAGGAGATCGAATCCGCCCTGCGCCGCAACGTCGAGTTGACGGCCAACTACGCGGCGCTCGAAGACGACCCGCGCAGCACGGCCGATGCCCGCATGCGCGTCTTGCAGGATCGCCGCGACTGCCTGATCTTCCTAGGTCTGCACGTTCCAAACGACCGCGTCGAGCTCTACCGCAAGGACCTGCGTTCGGTCGAAACACAGCTCGCAGTCGAACGCGCCGCCGACGCCGAACAGCGGCTCAATGCACTAGACGACCCACTGCAACGCCTGCGACTTGCGCGCAGCACGGTCGAGCTGTTGTCCGCCAATACGCCGTCCTCCGGCGGCGTCGAGCAACCAGGCCGGCTGGTGCGCCTGCAAGAACACTGGCGCACCGTCACCGCACAGTGCCTACGCACCGTCGATGCGCAGACCGATGAGCAACAGCATCGACAGCGCCACCGCAAGCGCACCATGGCCATTGCGGTCATCGCGTTTGTGGTGACAACGACGGCGATCGGGTTTGCCGTCAAGCCGTGGCTGTTTCCCACGCCGGTGTTGGC
>JAPYTD010000005.1:93414-111274 GCA_029936315.1 Planctomycetota bacterium
CGCCGAAGTAGGGCGTGCAGACAGCGACGCGCACCTACAACAGGGCGTGATCATCGCCGCGAACCGAGTCTATCGACAGCTTGGCTAGATCGAACCCTGCCAGCAGTTCTTGCGCAGTGGTCGGAGTAAGTTTGGTGCGCAGCCCCAACAACACCGCGAGGTAGCCAAGCAAGGTAGCCGCACTCACTCCCTGGTTGCGGAAGTGGCGCAGCGAAGTGTCCCCGTGTCGTTTGGCGAGCCGCAGACCATCGTGCCCCACCACCAACGGCACGTGGGTGAACGTCGGCTCTGGCAATCCCAGGGCGCGATACAGCAGCAGCTGGCGCGGCGTGCTCGGCAGCAAGTCGTCAGCGCGCAGCACTTCGTTCACTTCTTGTGCTGCATCATCGACGACCACCGCAAGCTGATAGGCAGGTCCACCATCGCGTTTCTGCACTACGAAGTCGCCGGCGATCGAGCCCGACTGCGGACCGCGGAAGCCATCGACGAACGGTATTTGGTCGTGATCGACGCGAAACCGCAGCGACGCTTCGCGGCCAGTCTGTTGCTTGGCATCTTCGAGCGAGGCGAATTTACCCCGGCACGTGCCGGGATAAATCGGTCCATCGCTAGCGACACCAACCACGGACTCATGCGGCGCCGACGCCGCCTCATCAACTTCCTTGCGCGAGCAAACGCACGGATACGCCAATTTCATGTCGAACAGCCGCTGGCATGCCGCGCGATACAGCACCTGCCGCGAGCTCTGCACGAACACTTCGCCATCCCAATCGAGTCCGAGCCAACGAAGATCTTCGATAGTTTGCTCGGTTGCGCCCGCTTTGATGCGAGGGCCATCGATGTCTTCGATGCGCAGCAGTAGAGTTCCGCAGCGCGAACGCACCGACAACCACGCCAGCAAAAACGTGCGGGCGTTGCCGAGGTGCAGAACCCCCGTTGGGCTCGGCGCCAACCTACCCACTACCGTTCCGGATGCAGATCCCATCAGAAGCAGGCCTCGTTCTACGTATCGATGCCAAGTTCTGCCAAGTAGAGATCCATGGAGAACGCCGCCGATTGCCATTGGCGGGCAAGCTGTTCGAACAGAAAACGCACGAAAAGCGCCCGTTAGCGGTCGGTGACCACGTTCTGCTCGATCAGACCGGCCAGGCGATTGATCAAGTTTTGCCACGAAGTTCGCAGCTGCATCGACGCGCCGCAACCGAGGGCGAGCACCAGGCGCAGGTGCTCGCCGCCAACATCACGCACGTGCTCGCGGTCGCCAGCGTCAAGTCGCCACCGTTCCAACCAGAGTTGGTCGATGGCTTGCTCGCCGCTGCCGCACGTGAACGCATCGCGGCAACGTTGGTGCTGACCAAGGTCGACCTCGCCAAGAAGGCGGCGGCTCGCTGGGTCTCAGTCTACGAGCACGCCAACGTGCGCGTGTTGGAGACGTGCACCGTGGCAGGCAAGGAGACCAAGGAATCCCTCGCGGAGTTGGCCGAGTTGCTGCACCAGAACCGTTCGGTGTTGATCGGCTTGTCCGGCGCGGGCAAGTCAACTCTGCTCAACGCGGTCGTGCCCGGCGTTACGTTGCGCACCGGCCGCCTCAACCACATCCAACAAGGCCGCCACACGACGACGCACACAGAATTGCTAGTCCTGCCCGGCGGCGGCCACGTGCTCGACACACCGGGCGTGCGCAACTTCCACTTGTTCTGCACGGGCTCGCAAGAGCTACAGTTCTTGTTCCCCGAGATCGCGGCGCGCTTGCCGCAGTGCGCGTTTCGATCGTGCTTGCACAACGGCGAGCAAGACTGCGCCGCTCAGACCGCGCTCGCCGCCGGCGAGATCCCCAAGACGCGGTACCAATCGTATCTGCGTATGCTGGCGGATGCGTTGACGGCGGAGAACCCCGCGCTGCGCAGTGGCCGAGCGCCACCGCGGGGCGGCGGCCGACGGCGGCCTCGGTAGGAAGGCACGTGATCTTCGCTACTCGCCGTTCGTCTGACCTGCGCAGCTTTGCACTAGGACGCCTCGGGAAGCTTGCGCCTTGCCACGGGCACGGCACGCGCCTTTCTAACGGAATCGCCCGGACCTATACTCCGGGGATGCTCAAGGCATTATCCCGCAAACTCCGTGAAGGATCCCACTGTCGAGAGGTCTTGAAGAGGATCCGCGACTTGCAGGCGGGTAACCCAAGGGTGCCGGAGTAGGAATCACATGACATCGAGCAACAGCCCCGACGACATCGTGCAGCGCAACGATGACGGCACGTTTACGAAGGAGACGCTGAAACGAGCCCTGAAGGCACTCAAGAAGCGCCTCAAGGTCACCCGCCTCGATGACGAGTCGCGACTCGGTCACGACGCGATGAGCACCGGCAGCGGCTCGACGATCTGCGCCGTGCGGCCGCCGGATCAGTACCCGCCCGAAGTCTGGCAAGCGCTCGAAGAGAAGGGGCGCGTACGCAGCGACCGCGAGGGGCTGTATGAGGTCATCGATCAGGAAAGCAACCCGTCGGGTCGCTAGCTGTCCTGTCACAACCAAGTTGGCCCGATGCTCAGCCTTCCCAAACGAGGCACTTGTAGCCCCACGACGCGAGCAACAAGACGAACAGTCCGAACACGATCGTCCAGAATGGCAGGCGGACAAGAGCATCGACAAACGATCGACCTCGCAACAGGCAAGCCCACGCGTGCATGCCAGCGACCAGACCGATCAGCGCAACTGCTGCACCAAATGGCTGCGTAACGAAGGCGCCGAAGACGTCGCCGTGCACGAACTCGGTGGCGGCCGTCGTGCAACCGCAGGTTGGACAAGGCATACCGTAGACGGCCGGCCAGCCGCACTTGTCCATGCCGAACTGTTCGTGCGTGCCATGGCCGCGCGTATCGGGCGACACTGCCATCAACCCGGAAGTGAACACGACGGCAACGATGCCAACGATCGCAGCAACCACGCGGTCAGCCGTGGCGGACACCGGGCCCTGCGCCAGCGGGATCGTCCAGGAAGCTCGTCGGTTCAGGGCCATGCGAGGTGCAACCTAGACCACGGCCCGGCAAACACCAGAGCGACGGGCAAGAACCCGAGGCGAACGGTTTGCCTAGAGCACCATCAACAACGGCATCGCGTTGCTGGCGAACACCGGTTGCGATTGGCTGTCGGTCACCAAGTACGCATGGTGAAACTGCAGGCCGAGCAAGCTACCAATCGGCGGCACCAACAATGTCGCCTGGGCTTCGCCGTTCGCATCCAAGACACCGATGGTGTTTTGCAGGATGACCGAGTTGAAGACCATCGTGGTCAACGCGAACCACGGATCATTCGAACTGTTGAGCGGCAACAACACCGGGCCGAACGGCGTGCCAGGGGCGGTACCCGTCATCGAGCCGAGCAACTGGTAGTTATCGCCACCGTGTGCCGCACCAGCGCGCAACGAGAAGTCAATCTGCCCGATCACCGCGACGGATGCCTCGTTGCTGCTAGCTGACAACGGATCACACACATCGAGCACGCCGTTGCCGTCAAAGTCCGGCGCGCCGGTTGCTATCTCGCAGGTGTCCAACAAACCGTTGCCGTCGCAGTCTTCGCTGTCGCCATAGACGATACGCAAGACGCGACCGCCAGCCGTTGTTGGGCCGGCAGACGAAACATCACTGTAGAGCTCGGTGAAGTAGAGCCCGTCCGGACCAGCAGCAAGTCCAACCACGGTGGCAAAGCCATCGCCAATGTACTCCACGAACGGCAGCGGCCCAGCCGTCACGTTGCCGGCACTGTCGAACACAAACTCGGTGATCTGCTTACCGATCGGCTGTTCGCCTTGCGCGTAGGTGGAACCGGATTCGGTAACGAACGCGTGGCCCTGCACATCCAACGGGAAGCCGCTGCCGGCAAACGTCTGCGGCTGCACAAACGCGATGTTGACCGGACCAACTGATGGCGCCCAATTGTGCAACGCGAAGTTGAACATGCTCGAGTTCTGGTTGTTCCAACCGAAGTTGCGACCCGCAACAAGCTTGGTCAGCCGGTCGATGCTCGGCCCGTTCTCGACGCAATAGCGGAAGCCATCGGCCGCACGCCACGCGCCCCCAAACGGATTGCGCACGCCGTAGCAGTAGACGTAGTCGCGTGACGTGAGGGTGCCGCCGTTGTAGTACGGGTTGCTTGGCACTGGGGTGCCGTCGAGGTTGAGCCGCAGGATCTTGCCGCGGTACGAGTTCAGGCTCTGCGCGGTCTGGTAGTTGAAGCCGTCACCCATGTGGCAAAACAGCTGGCCGTTGACGATCTCAAGGCACGAGACTTGGTGCGACTGACCTTGCGTCTCGCCCTGCATATCGAGGATCACCTGACTCGCATTGGCCGTCAGGCCGCCGTTGCCGCTCGAGTAGCGGGTGATGCGCGGATAGTTCTGGCCGGCGGTTCGCCACAAGTGCGCAGCAAAGACATCGCCGCTAACCGGGTCAACCGCGATGCCAGTCAAGCCCTGCTCGCCGCTGCCGGGGAACGCACCCGACGGCGTGTAGTTGATCACGTTGTTGGCGTAGGTGCCGACCGTGCCAACGTTGGTCACGACCTTGATCTTGCCGTAGAGCTCGCTGACGTAGAACTTCGGGTCGCCCGGTTGGTTGCCGGGATTGGGCGCAAACGCGACATTGACCGGCATCGACAAACCGGCAGCGACAACTTCGACGCGATAGCCAGCACGCAGTGTCTGCCACGGCACCGGCACGGTGCGGGCAACGGTTGTGAACTCCGGGATGTTGCCCGAACCGGCGGCGTAGGTCGAACCGTGCTCGCCCACCCAGAACGCCGCCTCAGCGTTGGGAGCAAGGTTGATCGCCGGCAAGTAGATCGAGAAGCCTTCGCAGGCCTGTTCGAAGCCCGACACGGTGCTCGGCGGCAAGACGAGGTTGCCGCCGGTGTTGCCCGCCTTGACGACGACACGGACGGCGCGGTGCACGGGCACGGCGGTGGGATTGGTAACGTTGTTGCCAACAGCCGCGGCCGCGTCGATGCGCAGCAACAACCAGCCGATGTCGTTCTCGATGCGCAACATCGGTTGCGGGGCCCCGGTCGGCAAGTCGATCGTGTTGCCACCGCGATCTTGCCAGAGCGGTGCCGGCGTCGCGACGACATCCTCAAGCAACAGCGGATCCTTGACGCCCGCCGGGCCGGTCGCGAACGCAATCGAACTCCAACCACTCCACTCGCTCGCAGGATCGCCGCTGTCGTCGCGGTGGCGGCAACGCAACGTGTAATGGGTA
Source organism: Planctomycetota bacterium (assembly GCA_029936315.1). Taxonomy (GTDB): domain Bacteria; phylum Planctomycetota; class UBA1135; order UBA1135; family UBA2386. Next base: position 98,661 of record JAPYTD010000005.1, read on the forward strand.
TCCGCGAACAACCGCGTAAACGTCGCATGCGAGTTTTCAAAGACACCGTCGCCAAGGTGCGCGTGCAGCTTCTCCAAGCCCATGACGTTGTCGGCGATCCAGACGCGCTGCGACGGCGTCACCATCCAGATCTCCCACGTCGACGCGAGATGCTGATCTTGAGGATCTGGATCCACGAACGGGGCCGTCTCCATGTGCACGTCGCTGGGGTTGAGCACCATGTTGGCAACACCAGGCTCGGTAAACGTCGGGTCCAGCGGAGCGTTTTGGGCGCCAACGCCAATCGCCAGCACGCCGACAAGTGGCACTGCGCGAATGAGCAAGGAACGAAGTGACGTGCTCATGACTCAGTTCCCGATCGTGATCGACAAAGCGTCACTGAGGCGCAGTGGACAAGGCGAGGATTGCAGTTCGGCATACTGGGCGGTGACGGTCGTACCGCACACGGACGGATCCGTGACCAACGGTAATGAGATGGTCGTCGCACCAAGTCCGTCGACTGCGGCGGACACGATCGTCGGACTCGCCACGTGGATGGTGCTCGTGCATGGCGAAAACACGACCGACAGCGGCAACGACGCGGTGCCGAGACCAACCGCCCACAAGCCAAGCGCAGTGCTCGGTGTGGCACCGGTCACGGTCCAATCCAAGGGGCAACCGAGGTTGCCGGTGCTGAGCGTCTGAATCATCGGCCCATCGCCGCCGCCGAGGTTGGTGATTACGGCCGGATTGGCGCACGCAAGACACCCGGTCACGTTGGCAGCCAGGATCGCCAGGTTGCCATTGGGGTTGGACAGATTGGAGAACGTAATCGAGGTCAACACGAAGCCGGCCAACAGGCTCAGGTCGACTGTGTCCGTGTCGATGCGCAGCGGCAAACCGGGCAACGCGCGATCCACGTTACCGGTAGCTACAAATGGCCCGCCGAGCCAGTCGCTACCACGCATCGATGCAGTGATCGACCCCGTCGTGAACGCAAAGGTCACATCGAACACGCCCCCACCGTGCGTCATCTGGAACAACACACTGGCCACCGAAGTCGAATCCAACAGAATCGGCTGCGGCAACACCGTCGTCTGTGGCCCGGTCACGTTTACGTTCGGCAACCAGGCCGGCTGCGTACCGATGTCATCACCGTCAGGTGTCGCATCGAAGACGAATGAACCCGACGCGACGGTGTTGCGGTTACCGAGCATGACCACGTCGAGCACACCGGGGACATCGACGGGTTCGAAGCCCGAAAACAGGGCATGGTTTGGCACTCCAGCCGTGAAGTCCAGACCACGGTCAGCGATGGAGCGATAACCGTTCGGCGCGTCCGGCTGCAGGGCCTCGCCGGTGTGCACGATGCCGTTCCAGTTGTATTGCAGCGGGATCGGTTGCACGCCCTGCGGCGACACCTCGGCGTCGACATTGACGCCATAGATGCCGTAGCCAGCGTTGCTGTTCGATCGATTCGAGAACGCGATCTGACTGACGGCTTCGCCGGCGTAGCTGCTCAGATTGATGACGACCTCGGTCAGGCGGAGGTTGCCACCTGCGTTAGCCTGATCAACACTGTCACGGCCAGCGTGCGAACCGCCGAACCAATCCGGCGCGACGATGGTGTGCACACTCGTCTGACCGCTGACATATGCAAACGTCACATCGCACGAGCCGCCGCCATTGCTGACGTGGAAGAGCACACTGGCCGACGAGTTGATGCCGAGCGGAATCGGATTCGCCACCACCGTCGTCTGCGCGCCGGCCTGGTTGGCGTTTTGGAGCCAGGCTGGCTGAATGCCAACGTTGTTGCCGTTGGCCATCGGGTCAAACGCCCAGTTACCGTTGTTGACCGTGTCGCGGTTGCCGAGATGCACCATGTCGAGCGCACCGGGCGTAGTGACGAGCGAGAACCGCGTAAACACCGGATCCCCGGGCACACCGGCCGTGAAGTCGAGCGCCCGGTCGGAGATCGAACGGAAGCCATTCGGCGCATCAGGCTGCCCCGTCTCGCCGCTGTGGGCGATGCCGTTGTAGTTGTAGTTCAGCGCGACCGACACCGTGTTTTGGCACGGAGCTACGGACGCGAGCAGCAAGATCAGAGAGACGGCGAGACGCACGATGGGAGCACCTTACGGCGCAATGGTGTTCTTGGGCAGCAGCTGGTGTCACAACCGCGTCAAGGCGTGGTTGCGCACCGGCGTTACACCATGCGATCGTGCGGCCGCAAGTGCAGCATCATGGTAGCTTGTCGCGCACCACGTAACTCGTATTTGCGCCGGGAGGACCTCGACGGATTGGGAATAGGTGTGATCTACCCGAAGGGCGGCCACTCTCCACGCGGCTCTGACGCGAGCCAACCAGTCCCGTTAACCGAAGTCGTAGACGTAGGCCATGCGATCCTTCTTCAGGATGGCGTAGTCAATCTTCTTCAGGATCTTCAGCTCGGGGTGATCGAGATCGAGACCGCGCACAGTCGGCGCGTTCATGATGAAGTACTTGCGCCCCGTCATATTGTTCGATTCGTAGGCCCCGGGCTCGATCTGGCCACCCACTTCGAACTGCACCGAACCGTTGTAAAACGCGCGGATGCGGTTGCCCTTGCTATCGTCCTTGCCAGCGAGGCTCTTCATCGCAACGTCGCCAGCACAGTCGAACAGTTCGTGCGCGAGGATCAGCTCATCGACGTTGATCATGACCTTGGGCGTCTTGATCACCTCGTTGTTGCGCAGCGACACGAGCGTCGCGCCCTGCACCTGAAGGTACTGGCGCTGGTTGTCCTCAAGAACGTTGGACAAGCGCTTGGTCTTGTGCGCGAGACGGCCCTTGATCAGGAACACGTCGGTCAAGAAGAGATCCTCGATGAACACCGGGCTTGCGACGTTCGAGTCCTGAAGTGGGTCTTCGTTCATGCTTGATGGTGTCAACGTTCTGCGTCGACCAACTGACGAACTTCGCCGGCGAGGTAGAACGAGCCGACGACCAGTCGCGGCCCTGGTCGTTCGCGCAGAGTGCGAAGGCCCGAAGCAGCATCCGGCGCCACTTCGCTCCGCGCGCCCTGCCCCACGAGCCACGCATTGAGGATTGCGGGGGGTTCGCTGGCTGTGCCCGTCAGTTCGGTGACAATGAAGCTATCGGCCAGCGGCAGCAGGCAACTCAAGCCAGCTTGCCAACGCTTGCCGGCCGCCGCGGCCGTAAGCACCACAGGGCGAGCACCCGGGTAACGGCGCCGGATTTCTGCGGTCACCGCCTGCAAGGACTCCTCAGTGTGGGCCCCGTCGAGAATCAGGACGTCACCGTCCAAATCCGTGCGAACCTCGAACCGGCACGGTAGTTCGGGACGCGGGACCGGATCGACTACGAGCGGAGCGGATGGCAACAGGCGGCGCAGCGCGGCCGCGGCGAGGGCCAAGGCTGGCAGCGCGAACGCAGTGGCGTCGGGCAAGAAGAACGCGTGTTGTTCGCCATTCTGTAGCCACAATTCGCCGCGGGCGCCTTGGTCCGACCAGACGACATCGCGCACGCCAAAGTGCTCGTCCAGCACTAGCAGTTCGGCAGAAACCTGCTCGGCATGAGCGCGCACAATCGCCAACGCCTCGCCCGTCGTTGCGGTCAAGCCAAGTCGACCGGCTCGGATCACCTGCGCCTTCTCGACTGCGATCGCGGCGATCGTGTCGCCCAATACCTCGGTGTGTTCGAGTTCGATGCGCGTGACGATCGACGCATCGACCTCGATCGCAGTCGTCGCATCAAACCGACCTCCGAGGCCAACCTCGTAGATTGACAGGTCGACACCATCCTGTGCAAAGCACTCCACGGCCGCGACCGTCATCGCCTCGAAGAATGTCGGTGGGTTGTCGCCGGCACACGTGAGCAGGGACAACAACACCTGCTCCAGGCGTTCCACCCGGACCAGCTGGCCGCCAATGCGGATGCGTTCACACAACGTGACGAGATGCGGCGAACTGTAAGAGCCAGCCCTCAGGCCGCCGGCGGCAACCAGGGCCTCGAGGAACGCAGCGGTAGTGCCCTTGCCCTTGCTGCCGGCGATTTGAACGGCAGGGCGGCACGGTTGTGTTGCATCCTTGCGACCCAACAGGCGCTGAATGGCCGACAAATCCCATTCGCGCTGCATTGGGCGCAAACGTTCGTAATCAACCATTCGGTCGATCAGCGGTGCAAGCCGAGAAGCAGCTGGATCCATGTGTTTTTGTGGCGCAAGCCCCTGTGCCCAGAGACCGCGAACGGCAACACTAACCACAGTCCCCCTACCCAGGTAACGCATGCGCGCGATCCTTCTGTCATCCATTGCTCTCCTGACCTTCGCAGCCCTTCTGCCCGCCCAACGTGGCGGCCGACGGAATCAGGCCCCAAAGGAGATGAAGAACTTCACGTTTGAAGACGAGAGGTTCGTGAGCAAGTCCGTCGGCAAGAAGATGCCGTTCGGGATCTACCTGCCGAAGGACTACGACGAGGAAGCGAATCAGGGCAAGAAGCTGCCGGTGATCATCTGGCTGCACGGCATGTGGGAAGACCACCTGCGCTTCCACCGCCGCGGCGGCGCCATCGAACTCGACAAGGCAGTCACGGATGGCAAGCTGCCACCATGCATCTTCGTCACGGCCAACGGCGGTCGTTCGTCGATGTATATGAACCGCGGCAAGGAGAAGTGGGAAGACCTGATTAGCAAAGACTTGTTGGCGCACGTCAGCAAGAACTACCGCGCCAGCAAGAGTCGCAACCAACGCGCCATCATGGGAATCAGTATGGGTGGCATGGGCGCCCTACGCATCGCCTTCACCCACCCCGGTCTGTTTGGCGCCGTTGGCGCCCATAGCTCTGCGGTGTTCGCGGAGGACCCAGACACGCTGCCGACGAGGCTCAAGAGGTTCGCGGCCGGACTCGGCTTCGGGGACCCGATCGACAAGGAGTCTTGGGAGAAGACCAATCCGGTCTGCATCGCTAACAAAGCTCCGCTCGCCGATCTGAAGGATCTGCTCATCTACTTCGACGCCGGCAGCAAGGACCGCTACCAATTCCACGAAGGCAACAAGCTGCTACACAACTGCCTGAAGCAGCGCCAGATCAAGCACACCTGGCGCCTGATCGATGGCGGCGGTCATTCGTGGGGAAACCGCTTCCAACACGAGACCCTGCCGCACTCGTTCGCGTTTGTCGGCGAGATGTTCCGCAAGGCCGCGGCTGGCAAGAAGGCCGCTGGCAACAAGGAAGAAAAGGAAGAGAGCGACAAGAAGGCGCCCAAGTAGAACTCGTTTACGCGCCTTCTTCGGCGATGGCACCGGACACTTGCTGTCCCAATCAGCGAAAAAGGCACAACGGGCTTTCATTGCCGATGCGACTCGGCCGATCGGTCTACTAGAGGAGACGGCAGGCCGCGGAACCCTTTGGTTTTGTGTGACCAGCCGGGTCAACATGTTCAGCCTCGAACACCGAGTCCGCGTTTTTGTATTTCAGGTGCTCGACCGTCGCGTCGAGTTCCTGCTGCTGAGGCACAAACCCCGCGAAGAATGGCCACTCGGACCGGTGATCGGTCCAGTGACACCGGGCGAGAAGCTCGAAGAAGCGATCCATCGCGAAGTCCTTTTGGAGACCGGCCTGAGGCGGCCCGTTCACCTGACCGAGTTGGCCCAGCCCCAAAAGGAACTGTTCGGGGACCTTGGCGTCGTGGAGTGGCCGTTCGCATGGCAGGCTGGCACCCCCACTGAGCCCATCGGCGAGCTGAAGCCGGGCCCGATGATCGACGAATTGCATTGGCTGCCGTTCGATCAGGCGTTCCAGCAGCTTGAAGCCGACGGAGATCGCACCGCCCTGGTACGATTGCAGCTCAGCCTGCAATAATCTTCCGTGCTGGTTGCGGAGTTCCACGTATACCCGCACCCTCATGCGCCGGCCTGCACCTGGGTCCGCCCCCCCCCTCTGACACCCCCTCATGACTGACGATACGAAGAACGCGGACGCGCCCGAGAGCGCGGGCCCAAACAATGGCGCCGCCGAAACCCTCGCCGACGGCCGCGTGCCCAGCTCCAACATGCGCAGCTACGCGATGCTCACGCCGGAGCTAAAGCAGCTGTACATGGGCTTCTACAAGGCCACATACGGCAAGACGAAGCTCGACCTGAAGACCAAGGAGTTCGTAGCGATCGCCGCTGCGCTGACTTCTGGCTGCAAGGGCTGCCTCGAAGGCCACTTCAAGAAGGCCAAACGCGAGGGCGCTACCAGCGACGAAATCGCCGAGGTGATCGCGATCACCCTGGGCGTCAGCGCCGCTACCATCGTAGACCGTTCGGACATCGCCAACTTCCATCTCGGCGGGCTGTTCGACAAGCCTGACTAATCTGAGCAAACCACAACGGCCCTCCGTCCGTTGCACGGTTTGTGATGACGCTCTTGAAGACGCTCGGCAACCGTAATCCCCGGCTAATGCTACCCAGGATGCCCTCCTGGGTGCGATTTGCGATGGCTGGCGTCGTCGCCGCCATCTTCCTGTACGCATTCACCCTGCTGACCGCCGTAGAGAACGTCGACAACAATCCCGACCTAGTGCTCGAGAAGGTGGTTCTGGTGCCGGTGCTCAACGACAAGTTGCTCGCCCAAACGCGGGACATGTCGCGCAGTGATCGACTGCAGGTAGACGCCGAGCCGCTACGACACCTGCTCGCCAAGTCGATCGACGTCGGGCCCAGTGTCGCTGCCGCCCTGCGAATCCCCACCGAGATGGTTCCGGTCGAAGAGTTGCGCGAAAACGTCGACGAGTGGCGGCATCGCTGGCTTTGGTACGAGGGCAAGCTGATCAAGCTGTCCGGCGCTCGCAAAGGCCACCCAATCGATGGCTACTCTATCTACGAGGCGATCATCGAGCTCGAAGACGGCAACTCCGTCATGACGGCGTTCTCGGTGGAGTCCAAGGAGAAGCTGAAGGTCGGCGACTGGGTTCGTGCGGAGGGCTACTACTTCAAGTTGCGCGACGTGACTTACCCGAACAAGCTCGACAAGGTCCCGATGCTCGTCGGTCGCACGATCGAGCGGGACTACGCGGATTGGCCAAAGATCACCAAGCTCGACCAATCGCTGTTCGAAGGCTTCGATGACTCAAGCTACTGGCCGACCGACCTTCCGGCACACACGATCGAAGAAGATCAGACCGAGATCCTGTGGCACCTCGGCGCCTATGTTCGCGACACCGTCGACGATCGCACGTTTGCCGATTGGCGACGCATCGAGCCGCTGTCGGTTGCCGAGCCGCTCGACCGCTTGCGTGAAGGACAAGTCGCACACGGCGAACCGATGCGCATCTTTGGCACGCTGATCCGACGCTCAACCATCGCAGCACCGGCCAACCCGGCAAACATCAAGTTCTGGACGACCGTGTGGGTGCAGGTGCACAACTTCGGGGGCCACCTGATTCCGGTATGGATTCCGAAGAGGGTCGGTGAGCTGCCGATGCAAGCGAACCTCGAAGTGCGCGGCTTCTACTATCGCTGGTTCGTCTACGAAGGCGCAAAAGAACGGTACCGCGTGCCGCTGTTCGTGGCTGCCGACCTCAATGTTTTTGAGCTCGACACCGGCGAAACGATGAGGAATATCGGCATCTGGCTTGGCAGCATCCTCTCCGCCCTGCTGATCGTGATCTTCTGGTCGCAGTGGCGCACCTCGCGCAGCTCGATGAAGCACAGCCGGCATATGGACGACCGTCGCCGCAAGCGCCGCGAAGGTGCTCTGCAAGCCAACCCGGAAGGCACCGGTGACTTCCGGGGCACAACGACGGCGCCGTCGGGCAGCGGGCAGGATTAAGCAAGCTCCATCATCGGAGTGGCCCACAGGCTCATCGATGGGCGCGCGGCTGCGCCGGAGCCATGACGGCGTCAAGCCACCCTGCTTGGTCGCAGTTACCCCGCACCCTAAGCACCACGGCCCACCCTGCTCGAGCAGGTGCGAGCCGTAAAGGACCCGGCTAGTTCGAGTGCCAATTCCAAATGTGCATCAAACTCAAATCCTTCACTGCAGTAATCTTACGCAAGAACACTGATGAGAGAGCAGCACCGGAACCGCGGCGCGAACGTCTGAGCAGCGCAACTCCTCGATCCATTTGGAACACCAGATCGCTAGCCCGCGTCGCAGTTTGCGGAGGCAGTTATGGTTACGAGACTAGAGATCGTGCTTGAGCACGACGACACGTTCTTCTTCCAGCTGCGCACCGCCGACGGAGAGGTCGTCCTGCGCAGTCTGGGCAGCCCGAGCAAGATCATGACCCAGAATGAGATCTTGCATCTACGTTTTGCGATCCGTGACGACGCTCACTGGATCCCGCACGAAGCCGACGACAGGTCGCACTTCTACGTGCTCAAGGACAAGGATGGCTCGGTGTTGGCGAAGAGTACTCACACGAAGACGTCAGAAGAGCTTGAGAAGATCAAGCAGATCATCGTTGCCGCGGGAGGCGCACCAATGATCGACCTGACCAAGAAACACAGCTCGCACGCGCACTGACGGGCACTGGCAAGCGGGGTACTGGCAAGCCGGGCATTGGCCACGCTACTCGCGCCTCGGTCGTTACCGTGCGCGGATTGCTGCCAGAGCTCTACCGAGCCCACTCGCCATGCGCACGCCGTGCCAGCAGAAGTCCCGCCCATCGCACAACGCGATCGAGGCATCGCCAAACGATCGCGCCGCGGCAACCTCATCGCGCTGCGCTTCATCGAAGGCCCAAGGCTCACTCGCGAGCAGAACCAACTGCACGCCCCTGGCAACGGCTTCGCTCGGTTCCAGGTTTGGATACCGCTCTGGATCGTCAGCGGCGACACAACGCGCACCACACAGCTCAAGCACGTCATGTACGAACGTGGCGCGATTGACCGTCATCCACGGCAGGCGCCAGATCGCGTAGTAGACGAGCACTTTGGGTTTCGTCAGCGCCTCGACCTCTGCCGAGGCAATCTGCGCCTCGATCCGCAACAAGAACGGCTCGGCCTCATCGAGCAGTTGCAGCCGCTCGGCAAGGCTACGTAGGCCGTGCGCGGCTTCGACAATCGAACACGGTGTCTGCACAAACGTCGGGAAGCGCGCCGCGAGCCATTCGATGTCTTCTGGCCGATTCTCCTCGGCGTTCGCCAGGACAAGATCCGGAGCCAGTGCAGCGATTGCGTCGCGGTTTGGGTTCTTGGTTCCGCCAATGCGCGGCAACGCGCGTAACGCCAGCTCGGGCTCGGTGCAGTAGCGCGTACAGGCCACGAGTCGATCCGCACCACCAAACTCGCAGATGGACTCGGTCGTGCTCGGCACGAGACTGACGATGCGTTTGGCGAAGTCTGTCGTCATCTACCGCGGCGCACCTCGAAACCTGCGTGGCACGATGCGCCACAGGCCCAGCCCAAACCAACGCTGCATCGTGCGGCGACTCATCGAGTGCGCGTGCACCATCGGCCCTTCTGCGTCGGCGTGCTCGACTCCGATCGGACATGAGATGCGACTGTGGCAACCGGATAGACAACCACCCTGATGTCGATGACCGGCGCAACGCGCGCTGTCACTGTTGCCTTCACCATCGTGCACTGCACTTGGACAAACCGCGATGCATGGACGTTGGCACGTACAGCATGGCTGGAAGCGCTCGACGACCGACGCGTCGGCAATGGCACCGAACGGCGTGCCGGGCAACAACAGCGCGGCGCGCACGCGAACCCATGGACCGTACTCGGGGTGCAGAAACAGACCCGACACTGGTGAGACGATGCCGAACCCGGCGGCTTCGGCCAGCTGGCTAAAGTTCATGTGCGGCTTGCGCGCATCCATGATTTTGGCTTGATGGCCGTTCTCCAACAGCTCGCCGGCGATTGCCGTCGCTCCCGCCATTGCCAGTTCGTCGACGGTTTCTTCCGACATGGTTTTCGGGAGATGCCGTCCTTGTCGCTGAAACTCGAGCCACAACGACTTCCCGGCAGTCGCAAGCACCATGATCGTTCCGCAACCTGGCTGCAGCGACGAACTACGCAGCTCGCGCGGCTGGCAACTGTCGAATCGTTGCGCATCCACCAACCCCAGCAGGTTGAGCCCATTGCGGGTGGCTTGTTGTTGAGCGGAGGAGAGCAGGGACATGGTGACCGGGGAGGCGCGGTAGCCCTGTTTTGGGCCGCTTGGCGCTCGCGAGCAAGCCCCTTGCTTGCGAGTAGCCAGACAACTAGGGTTCTGCGCGCTCCTCATGGGGAAGTCCGGTGTGATACCGGCGCTGTCCCGCAGCTGTGACCGAGGACGAAAGCCCAAATGCCACTGGTAGCGCCGCGTTGGCGCCACTGGGAAGGCGGGTGAGTAGGTCGATCCGGAAGCCAGAACACCCGCGTAGAGTCGGTCCAGAAAACTGGGCTGCCGTAGCCAACCATTCGTAGCGCGAAGACGCCAAGTTGGTCCATGTTCACAAATCCGCGAGCCGACGAAGCGACTGCGCGTTGACCGGTGTGAGCCATGGCCCCGCACCGAATGCGGCGAATCCTGTGAATAGGAACTCGTAGCACGATGCTTCACCAGAAACTTGTCCCCCTGGCCACGACGGCCACACTCCTGCTCTCGACGTTGTCGTTGCCCGCGCAACAACTGACCGAGGGCTTTTCGGAGACGACATCCTCGCTGCCTGCAGGCACGAGCAACGTCTTCACGACCAGCACCGGCGTGATCTACTTCGACGGCTTCGACCTGACGCTCGCCGTCACTGGCTCGACGCCGCAACCGCTGCTGACGTTTGCGTCGTACACGTTTGGCTCGTTCACGACGCCGATCGGTGCCACCAAGATGCTGTTCGGCGAAAGCTCGAACGGTGGTATCTGGAGCGTACCGCTCAATGGCCAACCACCACTGCAAGTCGCCAACGTGCCGTTCAACTACGACGCCGTGATGCTCGACGACGATCGCGCGCTTGTATCGGCGAAGACTGGCGGGTTCGCGGCACCAGACAACGACCTCATGTTCGTCGATCTGATCACCGGCCAAACCCAACTGCTGGCGCAGTTTCCCGGCGCGTCGGGTCCACTGACGGTCGACAACTCCGGCAACGTTTACTACGCGACCGCGCCCGCAGCCTTCCCGGCGCCCGCCGGAACGGTTTCCATCCTCAGGCTGACGAGCGCCGTGATCGACAACGCGATCGCCACCAACCAGGTGCTTTCTGTCGCCAACGCCCAAGTCGTACTCGCCGGCTTGGATGCCGCCGGCGATCTCGCCTTCGACGACGACGGCGACCTGTTCTTCGTGGACTGGTTCTCGAACCACATCGGCGAAATCAACGACGCCACGGGCAACGCCGCGAGCCTGGCAACCACGCTCCTCGACTACTCAGGTTCGGGCCTCAATGGCAGCGTGCTGCAGTTCGTCAAGACGACGACCGAGCCGCAGGTCTTCGAACCGTTCCAGCCAACCGGCGGCCAACTGCTTGTCCATGAAACGGACTACGCCAGCATCAGCAAGCTGCGATCGCTCCAAGCGCGCCGCCCCGAACTGACCAGCTCCATGGCCAACCCGATCCAGGCCGGGACGTTTTTCCTGACCACGAACCACGGCCCGGCAAACGGCATCGGCCTACTCGCATTCACGACATCGGTGCCGGCTGGCCCACTGTCGATCAATGTGCCGGGATTCGAGCAACCGCTCCATCTCGATGCGGCGTTCAGCGGCAACCCGGTGCTGGTGCCACTGAGCTTCGATGCCACCGGCCAAACCGCGCTGATGCTCAGCAACCCGGGCTTTGCCCCGATCCTGAGCGCGGTTGCCCAAACGGTCTGTTTCTCAATCACCGGCGGGCTCGGCACGAGTTCTGCAGTATCGCTGCAAATCGGCCAGTAGGAAGGCATAAGCACCAAGGTCGTCGCGGTGCACAGCTGTTACAGCACCTTCCTGTCGGCAAACCGGATGAACTCCCGTAATAGTAGCCAACGGCAAACCAGCCGTGGCGACCAACCCCTAATGAAAAAGCCCACCCTGATCCTTCTCATCCTCGCGCTGCTCGCGGCGATCGCAGGAGCCATATACGTGCCACAGCTGTTCGGCGAAACCGAAGCTCCCGTCATGCAATGGACGGCAGCGGATGAAGTCGATGGTTCGCAGGACGAAACCGACCCGGCAGAATCAGCGAGCGCCGAGTTCGAGCGGACCGCAGCCGAAGTCGAGGTGGGCGCGCCTTTGCGCGACAACGAGCCGCGCATCTCGGCAATCCTCAGGGGGAGGGTCATCAACAAGTCCCGCCAACCCGTCGCGGGTGCCAAGGTCTGGCTGGAGATCGGACGTGCCAATCAGGGTCGCGGTGGACGGGGCCGAGGTTCCCGCCCGCGTCGCATCCCCGAACCGGTCATCACGAACAACGAAGGCTTGTTCGCGTTCCAGGGAGACGCCTTCCGCAACCTGCGTGTCTCACTACAAGTCAAACACACCCAATACGCGGTCGGTCTGTTTACCGAGGAAGTCGGCGACATCCTGATCAACTCCGAATCCTCAAGCAGCGCCGAAGTCGGGCTCGCGGATCTCGTGCTCAAGTCGGGCGGCCGAGTGGTCGGACGCGTCGTCGACGTCGACGACAACCCCGGCGCGAATGACGAAGTAACGATGGGACCGGCGGGCCGCAACCCCCAGCG
>JAPYTD010000142.1 GCA_029936315.1 Planctomycetota bacterium
GTACCAGCGACAGTCTTGACAGCGGATGTGCACGATGGATCGCGCGCACCCGTGGGCATCTACACTGAGCATGATCTGTGGCAGCGCAGCGTTACGTTCTTGGCGACATCGCATGATGACGATGGCGTCTACCGCGACAGTACCTACGACTTCGGCGGCACCGATGGCCTGCCGAACGTGCATGCCGCCGTTACCTGTCTCGTTGGCGAAGCACTACTCGCTGCCATGACCCGCGTGGACCAAGGCGACCTGAAGCTTCCCGATGCGCAAGTTGCCAGGGTCGAGAAACTGTTGCTCAAGATGCGTGACAATGCGATTCGCGATGATTGGCTAGCGCTATCGGACCGCGACGAGATCATCTGGGCGCGCGCCTATGCGCTGCGTTTTCTGCAAGCATGGAAGACGCGTCGTAGCCAGGATGCCAAGTCCGTCGAAGCCGGGGTGCGTCGCGGCGTGGCGGCCTTGATTGCGCTGCAGCCAGAAACCGGCGTGTGGTTCCACGAGTACGGCAACCCGTTCGCGATCGCGACGGCACTGCAGGCGTTGCACGGGGCGAAGTCGCAAGGCTTTGATGTGCCTCAGGACAACATCGATAAGGGTCTCAAGGCCCTGGCATTCAACCGCGCCAGCACCGGCGCGTTCAGCTATGGCCAGACCCGTGTCGGGCGCAAACCACGTGCAAACCTCGAGGGTGCCGCCGGCCGCATGCCTTTGTGCGAACTCAGTCTCTACCTGTTTGGCGCTTCTGATCAGGACAAGCTGCTGGCTGCCGTCGAAGCGGGGGACCGCCACCACCAACTGCTCGCCGCCGTTCGCAAGTACGACGACCACGCCGGCCGTCTCGGCTACGGCGGCTTCTTCTTCTGGTTCGACATGCTCGGCCGCGCCGAAGCGATCGCCGAACTCAAGGACGACACCAAGCGCAAGCAACTGGCGGCCGCGCAGCACAAGTTGATCATGGAGCTGCCCGAGTTCGATGGTTGCTTCGTCGATAGTCACGAACTCGGTCGCTGCTACGGAACGGCGATGGCGCTGCTGTGCTTCGACGTGCTGGCCCGCGCGCAGCGCTGAGCAGCAAGCGGACCCAATCGCTGCCAGGAACTTGGCGGCGACGAGTCGATGCCCGGGCACCACACTTCGGGAGCGTTGGGGTGTTGTCGGCTCGCCGCCAGGGCATTGTGCAGCGCCAGCACGGCCCAGCGGGACAGCTTATGGGCTGGGCTTTGGCTGGCATCGGGTGCACCGGTAGGGTCATCGCTGGGATCTGCCGCGTGTAGGTTGCTCCAGGAGTCCACCATCTAGGCGCCAGTATCGCCAGGCGAAGGATCTGGCCTGCAACGGGCCACCTTTCGTTTATCTCGTGGTCTGGCGACCGTTCTCGTGCTAACCCACCTTGTTCTGCTAAACCAATTGCCTGTGCTGACTCCGCCGACCCTCCGCAACCTGTGCGCATGCCTCGTAATCGCCATGCTGACGGCGTGTGGGGGAAACATCGTCCGCGTCGATCTCAGCCAGCCGGCCTCCGGCCAGGCTCAGGGAGGCCTTGAGCCCACGGTGCTGGTGGTGACCCTGCAGGGCAAACTCGGCACCACCGAACTGGCCCGCTGCCACCGCTCGATCCGCGAGGCGGAGAATAACGGCTGCAACGTGATCTTTCGCATCGAGGACGCGGGGTCGCAAGGCGAGAGCCTGGCGGACCTGCAGAGTCTGTTGGACCATGTGCAGAACACCGATGTTGCCACTACGGCTGTGCTGCGTGGGCGGGTGACCCAAGGGGCGGCGGCGTTGGCCCTGTGCACAACGAACACCTACCTGCTCAAGGGTGCCGAGTGGGGTGAGATCACCAATCCAGAGAAGGAAATTGAGGCGCTCCTCCAGGACGAACCCGAGAAGTTCCAGAGCGAGCTGTTCGATTCCATTCGCGGCGTGATGCAGGGCCGACTCGACCGGCGCAAGAACAAGCTGCGGCCGGATGCCGTCAAGATGGCGCTGGCGATGGCAGACCCCCGCGTGCAGTTGATCTCGGCAACGGTGCGCGAGAGCGGCATCGAGCGCTCGCGCATCATCAGCCGCGCCGAAATGACCTCGCTACAAGCAGGCGGCGCGACCATTCTCGGCGAAACGTTGCTGACGCGGCCGTTGATGTTGACGGCCGCACAGGCTGAGGAATTCGGCTTGTCGAGTGGCACGCTCGAAGGCTACGACCAGCTCTACGAGTGGCAGAACATCGACCGCAACCGGGTCGGCGAGTTGACCGTCAACTGGGCCGAGAACATGGTCGCCTGGCTCGAGTTGCTGGCGCCGTTCTTGCTGGTGATGGGCTTCTTGCTGCTGCTGGTGGAGGTCAAGACTCCCGGCACTGGCCTGCCAGGTTTTCTCGGCGTCGTGTTCCTCGCGCTGGCGATGTTCCACAGCTACCTGGTCGGGCTCGCCGACGTGACTGAGATCATCGTCTTCTTCCTTGGGCTGGTGGCGATCGCGGTCGAGATCTTCGTGCTGCCCGGCACCGTCGTGTTCGGCGTCGCCGGATTCTTGTGCCTGATGTTGGCGTTGGTGCTCAGCCGCCAATCGTTCATTTTGCCGAGCAACTCGATCGAAGAGAATATCCTGCTATCCAATCTGGCCAGCCTGACTGTGTTGTTCGTGCTCGTGCTGGTCCTGGGCGCGATTATCTGGCGCATCATGCCAAAGGTGCCGATCTTCAACCGCATGTTCTTGGTGCCGCCCGGCCCCGGCCTTGAGCCGGCGAGCAACAACGCTCCGAGTGGTCTTGGCATCATTCGTGAGAAACTCGTCGCGCTGGTTGGTCGAACCGGCAAGGCGGCAACGGTGCTGCGGCCGACGGGAACGATGGAGATCGATTCGGATCGCATCGACGTCGTGACCGAAGGCGAGTTCGTGCCACTGGGCAGCGAGATTCGGGTGCTCTACGTGCAAGGCAACAGAGTCGTCGTTGCCGTTGCTGGCGATGGCCGAGAAGGGGAACGAGGCTCGGTCGGCGTCGTGGTGCTGCTGTGCATCGTCGGCCTCGCCCTGATCTTTGCCGAAGTGATCTTCCCGTCGTTCGGGATCATTGGCATCCTCGCCGCGGTCTCGTTCTTGAGCGCGATCTTCGTGGCGTTCCAGGAATCGCTCGGCTTCGGGGTCGGCGTGACCATCTTCGAAGCCATCGCGGCACCGATTGCAATCTACTTCGCGTTCAAGCTGCTGCCGAAGACGCCGTTTGGCAAAGCGTTGATCTTGTCAGGTCCGCCGACCGACGGGTCGGGCGCAGCTGGCGAGGGTGGCCTGGCCGCGTTCGTCGGCAAGGGTGGCGTGACGTTGTCGCCGTTGCGACCCGCCGGCTTTGCGCGCATCGAGAATCAAAAGGTTGACGTCGTTACGCGCGGCGAGATGCTGCCTGCTGACTGTAAGATCGTCGTGCTTGATGTGTCGGGCAATCGCGTTGTCGTTGCCGACGCTTCGACCTGAGTGACCACGCTTCCGCCGCATCCACTCGTAGAATCACCCCGCCAAAATCCCCCGCGAGATTAACCTCGCCAGTGATTACTTCCGTCCGCTTGGAGAGACATTGCAATGCTAGCTCAAGGCCTTTTTGAAGATGCCGGCCTGGGAACTTGGGTCCTTATTGGACTCCTCGTCCTGCTCGTCGTCCTCGTTCTGCTTCTGCTGAAGTTCATCAACCTGTGGATTCAGGCCTACATGTCGGGCACGAAGATCGGGCTGTTCCAGCTGGTCGGGATGTCGCTTCGTAAGGTCAATCCAACGGTGATCGTGCGCAGTGCGATTTCGGCGACGCAAGCCGGAATCCCGCTCAACACGCGCGACCTCGAAGCCCATTATCTCGCTGGTGGTCGCATCCTCAACGTCGTGCAAGCATTGATCGCTGCCGACCGTGCCAACCTTGGTCTCGACTTCCGCCAGGCAGCTGCGATTGACCTGGCCGGTCGTGACGTGCTCGAGGCCGTGCAAACATGTGTCAACCCGAAGGTCATTGATTGCCCGCAGAACAACAAGATTGCGGCCATGGCCAAGGACGGCATCCAGATGTTGGCCAAGGCACGCGTAACCGTGCGTACGAACATCAGTCGGCTTGTGGGTGGTGCCACCGAAGAGACGATCATCGCGCGCGTCGGGGAAGGCATCGTGTCGACGATTGGCTCGTCAGCGTCGCACAAGGATGTGCTTGAGAACCCGGACCGCATCTCCAAGGGCGTGCTCGAGAAGGGTCTCGATGCCGGCACCGCGTTCGAGATCTTGTCGATCGACATCGCCGATGTCGACATCGGTGACAACATCGGTGCTCGTTTGCAAGCGGACCAGGCAGAAGCAGACAAGCGTGTTGCGCAAGCATCGGCCGAAGGTCGCCGCGCGATGGCCGTTGCCGAAGAACAGGAGAACGTCGCCGCAATCGCTGCCAACCGGGCCAAGCTCGTGCTGGCCGAAGCCGAGGTGCCCAAGGCCATGGCCGATGCCTTCCGCAGTGGCAACCTTGGCATTCTCGATTACCAGCGCATCAAGAACATCGAATCCGATACCCGTATGCGCACCGGAATCGCAGCCGGGGAAGAGGCCCACCTGGACTCCGAAGAGGACAAGAAGAAGCTGCGAGGTCAGGAGGACTAGTCGATGGACAAGTTGATCGAACTGGTGATGCGCAACCCGCTGATCCTGCTCATCGTGGGAGCATGGGTCGTGGGCATGGTCGCCAATGCCGTCAAGGCGCAGAAGAAAGCTCGCGAGCGTCGCGAGCAGGCGATGGGGCCGTCGCCAGTGCCAACCAAGGAGGCATCGACAACGCCGCAAGCGCAAAGAAGCCCCCGCGACGTCGTTGCTGCAATGGGCTCGGGCCAGCAGAAGCGTCTGCCCGAACGACGCCAGATGCCCGGTGCCGCGCGTAGCGCTCAGCGCACCCAAGCCACGCCACCGCCGGTGCAGGCGGCCGGGGGCCCAACTGGTGCCACAAGCCCGGATGACATCGCGGCTGAGATGCGTCGGATCTTCGGCCTCGATTCGAAGCCGCGAGCCACCACGCAACCAGCGCCGCCTGCGTCACCGGCGCGTTCCGCACCGCCAGAGATTCAGATCGAGCCCGAGCGGGTCGATCCGCGCCGCGTGCACGTTCGTTCCAACATCGACCCCCACGTCGGCGAGAAGGCACAAGCACGACACCTGAAGAAGAGCACTGTCGGTACGTCTCGTGGTCCTCGTGGTGCGATCGGCAACCTCGGTGGCCGTGTGCAGACGCGCAGCAGGAAGAAGGTAAGCGCCGCCCGCCGTTTCCCGCTCGACGACCTGAAGCGAGTGATCGTCATGAATGAGATCCTGTCGCCACCGGTTGGGCTGCGTGACTCGAATCAGGGCAGGTTGTTCTGATCCGCGGTGGATGAATGCGACGGCCGCAGGCCTGGACAG
>JAPYTD010000143.1 GCA_029936315.1 Planctomycetota bacterium
GCGAGCACGCGTTGCCGGATGCGTCAAGCGCCAGCCTACTTCCGTTCTGCTTTGATGCGATGCGCTATGATTCCCCCGCTACCGTCAGATATGCCGAACAGTCGCACCTCAAGCGTCTCACCGGGCTGGAGCGCGTCGAAGAGAGCGAACAGTTCCGCAACATTGGTTGCGTCCCTCTCAACGGCTACGTTCCCTGCAAATCCACAAACGACGGGGCTGTTGAGGGCACCGACAACAAATGGGTCACCAACACTGTCCACGTCGATGACGACTTGATTGAGGTTCTCGTTGACCGAGGTCACGGTTCCATCGAGGCGCCCAGGCCTAATGCGAAGGTCATCGGCAGCAATCGTTGGTGCCGATGGCGAGCCGCCGATCGTTCCTCGAACGCGAAGCTCGACGCCGACGAACAATGCGTTCGTTGACACGGTATTCTCGTTGGGCAGCTTGAGAAATATGGGTTCATCGCCACTCAGCTGCACGGTGACATCTGTCGACGTTGACGCAACCGCACCTGACAATACCGTTGGATCGTGCGGCTCGAGCCGAATCACCAGCGTGCCTGGAAGCCCTGCAGTGTCACTGACTGCTCCTTCGAACTCCGGTCGTTCGTCATTGATCTCGATGCGGCGCACGGGGAATGGTGCCGCCGCAAAGGCGGAGAACTTCAGTTTGGTTTTCTGTCCCACTCGCAAGTCGGAGAATGCACCGGAGCGCGGCGTCGGTTCGTCGATCACAACTATTGCATTCCCCAATCCCACTACGATCTCCGACGGGTCGCCGAGCGCTGCCAGCACCCCTTGCACCAAGGAGACCCCTCGCTCGATCTCGAGAATGCGGATCGTCATCTGCGACGTGCCCAGGTCGATATCCGTGATCGTGCCTTCGATGCGCGCCACGCCATGGCTCTCTTCCTCTAGCTTGACCAAGTTCGCCAGAAGGATCCCTCCGTCGCGCAAGACCCCGCTCGCCTCGATGCGCTTGCCTGTAGTGGCCGCTGAAAAAAACTCTGCGGAGTTGCTGAACAAGGTGCCGTTGTCGCGAAACAGCGAAGCGTTTGTGTCCAGTTCTACGTTGATGTTGCCCAGCGCGGTGCCGGTCTCACGATCGACTAGCTCCACGGCGATACGGTTTGCGCCTTCATCGCTTGAAACTACGCGGCCATGAATCTCGTCCAGCGAATCGTCGGTTCCTGAGCGTGGACCCGAGAACAAGGTCGGCACGAAGATCAGCCCACCGCCAGGGTTGTCGCTCAGTGACTCGTCGACATCAATCTCGACTCCGAGCTTGGCTGAGTCACCTGGTGCAACGGTCAGCGTCGACGCGAAGGCGGCTATTGCCACGCTACTCTGCACCTGCACGGCAACCGCTGCCCCAACCAGATCCCTAGCTGACACCGACGCTGCGTCGATCTCGATGCGAACGCCTTTGTATGTGCCCGTTGGCAAGTCTGCGACTTGAAGCAAGGCACTCCGGGTCACGAGATCGAGCAAGTTGACGCGTTGGCTCGCACCCAGCAGGTTGGCCGTCGCGGTATCGTCGAGAAGTGTCAAGCTGATCGACGTCACCGTGACGCTGAAGGATGAAAGCGTGTCTACCGGTGCGTCACCCAACAACAAGTTGACCTGTGCAGTGTTGCTGTCGGCCGGGGAGCTGCTGCTACCTCCGCATGACGTGAGTCCGCACATCACGGTGATCAAAAGTAGCAAGACCCAGGTCTTAGTCATTGATGTGTTCATAGAATGCTCTCCAAAGGTACTTGGGTTGATGTAGGAGTGGGGCGCAGGGAACTGGCGGCTAGTGAATACGGATGGTTTGCTTCGTGGATGTGAACAAGGCTCGTTCGAAGGCGGCGATGCCGCAATTCGACACGCACATCTACGAACACGTTGCGGCTCACGCGATGGGGAGCGCGGGAGGATTGCGCTCATGCTCTGTGAGTCGTTTCTTGCGTGTCGCCAATATCGGCGTTGCCGAGCAATTGTTGGGCCACGCGCTTGGTCGTCATGGAACGACCGGAATCAGGACGCAACGCGCCACTTCGTGTCCAGATGCCTTACACAATAGATTGCTAAGGCCCGAGGTCTTCGCACAGGCGGCCCGCGCACCGTCCCCGTCTTTGGGCGCCATTGACCGTTCCGAGAACACGACTTGGGGGCTTGCTAGCGGTTACGTCGGTTGGCATGCCGTGTGTTCAGATCGCCGGCAACCAACTCGCAAGGCCCTAGCCCACCGAGCGGCTTCCCGCTCGGTTTCGGGCGCGGCGGGGGATTTCCGGCAAGGCTGTGCAAGAGTTGTTAGCATTCCGGGCAGATATGTGGCGGTTACACGGCGGCATACAAATTGCCGTGCAACACCCGCCGTCGCTTGGGCGGCAATCTCATGCTGACCCTTTTTGAGAACCTCTCATGACGCGCGCTATCATCCTCGGTGTCCTTTTGTCTGCCTCCTGCCTGACGGCTCAGCAAGTTCGCATGTTCGGTCAGCTCGAGTTTGATGCTGGACAGTTTCGTCTTGTGACACCTGGCGTTGTTCTGATTCCGGGGGCATTCGATCTCGCAAACGAGGTTGGCCAGTTTGTCGAAGTTTCGGGTGACCTTGTGGCTGGCGTTGCGCCGACCCTGCAAGTCACGTCGTTTCAGCGTGCTGATGACACATTCGAACTCAACGGCAGTTCGCGAATTGGTGACACGCTGCAGTTGCGCATCGACAGTCCGTCGGCGATTACGTACTACTTCGTTGGTTCGCTTGCCCCAGGGTTCACCCCGCTGGATGGCATCCCGATGCTCAGTGGAACCGTGTTTGTCGAGCTGCCGACTCTGCTCGTTAGCTCTGGGCCGCTGCAGTCGTCATGGACGCATCCGCTACCAGTGCCGAACAACGCGGCTTTGGTTGGTCTCGAGATTTGGTTCCAGGCCGCAATGTTCAACGGGCAGTTCGTCTATCTCAATGCGCGCCGCGCGGAGATCACTGCTACTTAGCGATCGCTGCTTGATTGTTTCGGTGGGCTGGTCTTCGCTCTTGCGGCTCCACCTGTCCGGGTCGCACTAGAGCCTGACCAAACGAGGCGGCGGCCCGATACGAGCACGAGTTCCGCGGAAATGGCTGATCGATGGCGGCAGCAAAGGCGCGCGGCAACTTGGCTATTCCGACGCCACATGGACAGGTGCTCACGCCCATGAGCAACAACCTGCCGACGTTCCAGAGCTTCCAGGACCGCCGCTACTCCCGTGAGCTCGATGGCTGCGCGCACTTACTTGTCGTCAGCACTCACATGCACGGGCCCTCTCAGATGGCGCGCGAGCAGTTTGACGCTCGGCGGGTATAGGTCATTCAAACTGCGGCTCAGACCACCTGAACCCAACCAACCGACTCTCTCACCCCAACACCTGACCGTCAACCAGCAAACCGACACGCCTCTGCCCCAAGCATTGCTCCCCGAATCCCCGCCACCAGCCAGCTCGCGGAGGAACTGAGCGTCAAGTGAACTGCAATGCTCGCTTCAGCGCGACTTGGCCTCTTCTCCAAGTCAGCTAGCATCTCACCGACATGCCACGCTCGATCTCCAAGACCTCCTTCTTGGCCGGCTACCAGTGCCACAAGCTGCTCTGGAAGAAGTTCAACGACCCTGACGCCTTCCCCGGGATTGATCCTGCGAAGCAGGCCATCTTCAACCAGGGTCACGCCATCGGCGAGCTTGCCAAGTCCCTCTACCCAGGCGGAGTCGAAGTCGGCAAGGACGTGGTGGCCTACCAGCCGGTCCTCGAGGAAACCATCGCCCTCCTCCAGCGCCGCGTCCCCCTCTACGAACCGGCCTTCGCTTTCGAGGGCGGCTACGCGCGCATCGACATCCTCGTTCCGGACGGAGACGAAGCCTGGCGCCTTGTCGAAGTCAAAAGCGGCACCCGAGTGAAGGACGAGAATCTCCTCGATGTCGCCTTCCAGCTCCACCTCTGCCGCGGCGCCGGGCTCACCATCACGCGCTGCTCCCTCATGCACGTCAACCGCGACTATGTCCGGCAGGGAGAGATCGATCCCTCGCTGCTGCTCACCGAGGAGGACATCACGGAACAGGTCACGGGTCTTCTCTCCAAGATCCCGGCCCGGCTCGCGGAACTGTCGGCCGTTACTACTCGGAAGAGCTGCCCGACAGTCGAGATCGGCGCACACTGCAGCAAGCCCTACTCCTGCGACCTCAAGTCCCAGTGCTGGGCCTTCCTCCCCGAGTATCCCGTCACCAACTTGTATCGCGACACACAGGGTCGCAAGTGGGAGTTCCTGGAGTCCGGCATCCACTCGCTGGCAGAGGTCCCCGATCCCGAAATCCTGAACGCCAAGCAGCAAGTGCAGGTCGAAACTGCCGTCAGCAGCTCGCCTCACGTAGCCACCACGGCCCTGAAGAACTTCCTCAAGGAGATCGAGTGGCCGCTCGCCTACTTCGACATCGAGACCACCTCCACGGCCGTCCCGCTGTACGACCGCACCCGTCCCTACCAGCAGACCCCCTTTCAGTTTTCCCTCCACGTGCAGGAGACGAAGGGCGGCCCCATCACGCACCACGAGTTCCTCGCGAGCGGACGCGACGACCCCCGCCCCCAGTTCCTCGAACGACTGCACTCCTGGCTTCCCACCACCGGTTCGGTGGTCGTCTACAACGCCTCCTTCGAGAACCGCTGCTTGCGAGATTGCGCAGCCGCCTGTCCCGAACACGCCTGGGCCGCAAAGGTCCCGGATCGCACCGTCGATCTCCTCATCCCCTTCCGAAACTTCTCGTTCCACCACCGCGACCAGCACGGTAGCTGCTCCATCAAGAGTGTCCTCCCGGCCGTGACCGGCACCGGCTACTCCCACCTCGCGATCCAGGACGGCAATGCCGCCGCGCGTAGCTTCACCACCGCCGAGTTCACTGATCTCCCCGCCGCCGAGCGGGACCAGATCCGTCACGACCTCCTCGCCTACTGCAAGCTCGATACCCAGGCCATGATCGATCTAGTCGACGCCCTGCAGGCCCTCACCGCTTCGTGATCGCCATGAAACCACACCTCACCATCCGCGGCGTGTACGAGTTGAGGGGTGTAGGTCATTCAAACTGCGGTTCAGACCACGTGAACCCAACCAACCGGCTCTCTCACCTCTTCACCTAGCCGTCAACCAGCGAGCCAGCGCCCCGACGCGCCGGTCGGCAAGTTCCGTGGCGAGATCACGATTCCAACCAACTTGGCGAGCGTCCCGAAACTCATCATTCCTGTGCAGGGTTCCGTTCTTCGGTAGCCCGATCCCAGGTCAGTGGCTCTCCCGGACCGGCGACCAAACACCAACGCCGAGCACGCCCCGACGCACCGTCTATGCGCAGCTCATCAACGTCACTCGAAGTCACGCAGAGCAAAACACAGCAACCGTAGTC
>JAPYTD010000144.1 GCA_029936315.1 Planctomycetota bacterium
GCAGGCCCGCGCCGAGAACACGTTCTTTCGCTACAAGAGGATCCTTGGCGATCGCCTGCATGCGCGTGACGGGGACGCGCAGGTCGTTGAGGCTCGACTCGGCTGCAACATCCTCAACCGCATGACTGAACTGGGTATGCCGGCTTCGTACGCAGTTAGAAGGTGAATCGAGGCGTTTGCTGGGGCAATCCACTGTGAGTTGGATTCATGCACCAACGCCGCTACTCGCACCGCAGCGTGCAGCGAGAAGCCATCAAAATCGGCGGCTGTGGAAGGACGGCGACAGCCGCAAACTGTGGGAGCGACGGTAGAGATCAACGCGGCACGCGCTGGCAGGTGCTCACAAGACGAGATCGTTGGCAGAGCCTCAGCCACCGCGGTTGCATTCTGCCAACAAGTCGTTCACGGTGACCTGCCGGGGGTCATCGGCTCGTCCCGCGAGCAGGTCGCGCACGGTCTCCAGACAACGGCGGGCTTCGTCCACGCGCTCGAGGTCGAGCAGGCAGCGGCCATGCCAGATGCGAACGTCGAGAGCTTCGCTGACTGCATTGGGTTGGTGCTCTTCGATCCACGCCCGCGCTCGGGCCAGGTGAGGCTCCGCTGCTGCTGGTTGCCCCTGGAGTTGGAGGGCGCGACCGAGCGAGGAGCGGATCACCTCGCTGTTTTCGTCCCGCTCAAGCGATTGCGGCAACTTCTGATGATCTGCGAGCACCGCGGTCAGGGCCGGTATGGCCGCCTCCGTGCGCTCGAGGTCCAGCAGCAAACGCGCCGTCTTCCAGCGCAACTTGAGGATCGCGGGCTCGGTGCGGTCAACACTGGCATCGAGTCGTGCGAGTTCTTCTTGCCACAGTTGCAGCGCCTCCTGCAACCGGTCGTGCTTGATGAGCCAGGCACCATGCTGACGAACAGCGCCCAGTAGTGCCGGAGCATTGCCCGCGAAGCTCGTGCGCATGACAGCCAACCGTTCGCGGCGCAGGTGCTCGGCCTCGTCCAACTGTCGTAGCGACTCCTTGACTTGCGCCAGATTCAGCAACGTGGTCATGGTCAGCGCATGGCCTGGCGCGAGTTGGCGGCGTTGCTCGGCCAACGCCTCCGCGAGCAGTGTTGCGCAATCCTCCATCCGACCTGTGCGACCATAGATCACGGCCAGGTTCATCCTGGCGCGCATCAGGTCCGGATGGCGGTCGCGCTGACTACGTAGCTTTCTCTGCACGATGCGCTCGAGCAATTGCGCGGCCGCTTCGTGGTCCTGGCGACTGTATTCCAGGATGGCTGCCCAATTGGATTCGGCAGTCATGCGCAGGGCCTCGTCCGGCGTCAGCTTGGCTGTGGCCAGGTTGAAGGCCATCTCAGCCACTGGCTCTGCTCGCGTGAAATCCATGCTGTCCAGGTAGAGGGTCGTCAAGTTGACCAGCAAGGCCAGGCGCATACGGTCACGTATCGCAACCCGCTTGTTGTTCAGCGCCTCCTGCAGAATCTGCTCGGCTTCGCTGTTGTGGCCAGCGCGGATCAGTATATCTGCCAAATCGGACAGAATGCGGATCAGCTCGGGGTCGTCTTCGGCAAGGGTCGCACGCCGCAATTCGAGTCCGGCACGCATGTGCTCGAGCGAACGATCGATCTTCCACAGCCCGCCATAGATATTGCCATACAAGATGTGCAACTCGCCGCGAACCAGCGGCACGTCGGCGAACCGCTCATCGACCTGCCTGGCGGCACGATCGACCACGTCAACGAACCGCACTTCATCGCCATCGGCGACCTCGAGGAACGGTTCGGCGAGCATGTCGCGCAGATACCCGTAGAGCGAGCTGGCTCGTTGTCCTTCATCGGCAGCCCTTTGGTAGTTGGTGAGAATCCCCACGGCGCCAACAATGGCCGTGAGACTGAGCACCAGCAGCGCCGCCACGGGCCAGCGATGCCGACGCAAGAACTTGCGCGTCCGATAGAGCCGCCCACCCGAGGCTGCTTCTACGGGCAGCTCGCGGCGATAGCGATTGAGGTCGTCGGCCAACTCCTTGACGGACGCGTACCGCCCTTCGGGTTGCTTGGCGAGCGTCCGGAGCAGGATCCACTCCAGGTCCGCGGCAAGCTTTGGACGGGATTCACGCGGCGCAACGGGTGGCGTTTCGCGAACGATGCGGACGCACTCCTCGTGCGAGGTTGCAGCGGCGAAGTCCAGCGGCGCCCGCCCGCACAACAGCTCGTAAAGAACGACGCCCAACGCATAGACGTCGGCGCGCAGATCGGGAGGCTCGCGGCCCAGTTGCTCGGGCGCCATGTAGCGAAACGTCCCCGCGGCAACATACGGCAGTTGCTGGTCGTGTTCGCTCTGACGCGCGGTCAAACGCGCCACGCCAAAGTCGATGATGTGCGGTCGCCCTTCTTCGCCCACCAGCAGGTTGGAGGGTTTGAGGTCACAGTGGATGACGCCGCGCATATGACCGTGGTAGACCCCGTCGCAGATCTCCAAGAACAGCTGCAATCGCGATTCCTCGGTGAGTTCGCGCTCGCGGGCGAACGAAAGCAGATCCCGTGCTCCCGGAATCGCGACCATGGCGAACCACGGCAAAGTACCCATGGGCGTCTGCTGCAACCCCGCTTCGATCACCTGGGCAACCGCAGGATGCTGCAGTCGTGCAAGCAGCGTCGACTCTTCGCGGAATCGCTGAAACGCCTGCTCGCTGACGGCGCCGGGCCGCAAGACCTTCAAGGCGACCGCGCGGCGAGGATCGTCCTGCATGGCCTCGAAGACCATGCCCATGCCACCGGCGCCGAGCAGGTGTTGCAGCTGGTAGGCACCAATGCGGGTGCCGAGTAACCCATGGGCCCATTGCTGATCGATTTGTTCGGCGATCTGCTCGGGGCGGACGGGATCAAGGAACAACTCGGCCGCCTCATGATCCGAACGCAACAGGCTCAAGACGGCCGCGCACAGCGCTTGGTCGGCGCCACAAGCCGCAGCCAACGCCTGCTCGCGCTGTTCTTCGGCCAACTCCGACACGGCTTCGAAGACGCGACGCACTTCTTGCCAATCCGGTTGCCGGTTGCGGTCTGCTTCGTCAGGCATCGTCACCATCCTCGACCAGCTCCTGGTGTAGCCACGCCCGCGCGGTCCGCCAACCGCGCTCGACAGTGCGCGTGGACAGCTCCAGCACGGCCGCAACTTCGCGGTGGTCGAGGCCGGCGAAAAACCGCAACTCGACAATGCGACCCAACTGTTGGTCCATCGCCGACAGCCGCGTCAGGGCCTCCTCGAGCGACAACAAGTCGACGGCGCGTTCCTCGATCTCGATCACAACAGCGTCGAGCGGTTGCCGTTGACGATCGCCCCCCCGCTTGACGGCCGCCCGGGCCCGCGCCTGGTCAATCAGCACCTGGCGCATGGCGCGGGCACAGACCGCGAAGAAGTGCTGTCGTCCCTGCCAGTCCGCTCCGTCCTGGTCGACCAATCGCAGATACGCCTCGTGCACCAAAGCCGTGGGCTGCAGCGTGACCTGCGACGGGACGCGCCCGAGCTGACCGCGCGCCAGCCGCCGTAATTCGGCATAGACGTGAGTCAGCAGCGGCTCGGCCGCGTCCTGGTCACCATCGTTCAGGCGCGCGAGCAGCTTGGTGATCTCAGCGGTTGTGTCCTTGTCTGGCATAAGGCGCGGTTGGCGGGTCGGTCTTGGCCCCTAGTTTGCGAAAATCAGAAATTCGTGTCGGCTGCCGAACCCGGATTCCGTGGACCTGTTCGAGAGACGCCATGGATTTGTGTCGAACGGCTGACCCGTATCGACCAGGGCCCAGGCGCTTCGCCAACCTGATCTGTCGGCCGATGCACGTCTTCGGTCGAGGTTCGGAGTCCATTCAAGCTCATCGCCAAGGCCACGACCATGCTACGCAACTTCTTCTCCATCCTGATTCTGACCAGCCCGCTGGCGGCGCAATGGGATCACATCACGCATAACCCAGCCAACCCGGTGCACACCGAGGGGTTCTTGATCGCCCATGACGATGGCAGCAACGTAATGGCATTTTCGGCCATGGCCCAGGAGTGGATGCCGATTGCACCCGGCGGTTCAGAGATTATCGCGACCGGTGATTTCTGCGCCTTGGTCAAGCTAGCGAGTGGCGATCTCATCGCCTACTCGGCGCGTTTGCACGAACTCCAGACCGCCCCCATACCAGCGGCCGGCAATGTGCTCGATGTGCGGGTTGGCGACGACGTCGTGCTGGTCATCGCCGTTGACGGCGCTGGTGCTCTGCTCGCCCTGGGCTACGCCGCCCAGAGCAACAGTTGGGACACGCTGGCGCTCGGTGCCGGGACGTTGGCGAGCCTCGAATACGACGTCACCCGGTTCGTCGCGAGCGTGACCAACGGCACCTTGCTCGGCGGCTTTGCGGCCCGCGTCGGCACCTGGAATACGCTGGCCAACGATTCCGCTCAGGATCTGCGGCTCGACGGCAACATGGTGGTGGCCGATGTCGTGCCAACGCCCGGGTCTGGCATTTGCGCCGCCGCCTTCAGCGGTGTGCTCGGCACTTGGAGCGTGAGCCCTGCCACCCATACCAGCAACGTGACCGCGCTCGACCACAATGTGGCCTGGGCGATGATCGACACGGGCCTGAGCTCGACCTTTCGTCAAGCTGCCTACAGCGCCTACACCGGTAGCTGGGTCGTTCCGACCAGCCCCTACCTGGCGGGCAACTGGACCGCGCAACTAAGCGACAACGTAGTACTGCTCCACGACAGCTTCTCGGACCGCTACCTCGCGTTCGGGGCTCGACCCGGAGATGCGATCGTCCCCGTTCCCACCAATGGACCGTGGACCTTGGTGCAGCTGACCGAAGATTGCGCCGTGCTGAAAGAAGTCGGCACCCCGTTCGTGCACGGCTTCAGCGGCCTGTGCGGCGCGGCCTTCGCCGCCCGCACCGTGTCGGATCCCGTGACGCCAATCGCGACGCCTTCGCACTCGCTGCACGTGCGTGATGCCGCTGGCCTGATGCACAGCTTCGGCCCCGCCACCTCAACCTGGGCCACCGCGGTCGCCATGGGGCCTTCCGCGCTGCTGCACGTCGACGATGCGGTACACCTGGTCGAGGATGGCCTGCAACGGTGGACCTACAGCACGCGTCACAACAACTGGGCGGCGTCGCCGCTATGGCCGACGGCGACCTACCACTACGCCAATGGCGGCTCGATCGTCGCGGCCCAGGAGGACCTGGCGACTTCGGGTGAGCTGAAGATCTACAACGAGGTGCAAGATCGTTGGCACGGCCCCTTTCCCCAGAGCGACAC
>JAPYTD010000145.1 GCA_029936315.1 Planctomycetota bacterium
GCTGTCGACCACTGCTCCTCTTGCCTGGACGATGCGGCACACGCGAACGCTGCGGTCGACGAACCCCTCCAGACTCCGCTGCACCCACCGCGGCCTGCGCAGCCTCAACGTTCGCGCCAGCCGCGGCGGCCTCTTCGCATTCGGTTGAGGTGACGGCGGCGAATGCGGTGACGGTGACGCTCGGCAACTTCTAGTTCGCGCGGCCACGAGCCTCGCTCGCCAACGATCAGAGACCGACCGCCAAATCGATCCCGTTGCCCAACTGGAAACCGACGCCATCGAGCACCAGCGCCTGCGTATAGACGATCGTTCCGACGAACACCAAGTCTGCCGGCAGCGTGAGCGCGTGATCATCGCTCGTGCCGGTCGCGACTTGCACGGACACGAACACCGACGGGAACGACACCAGCACCTCGCCAATTCCGGGCACAACTGGACCGCTCAGCGGCACGAAGTCGAACAGCGCAACGGTGATCAGGTCGGTCGGCGCGTGAGCAATCTGTCCGGTCCAGGTCCGCCCAATCGCGGGTCGCTCGCTGGTCGTATAGATCATCGGATTGACGCCCGTTCCGTTGCGGCTGACGGCGCTGGCCACGCCACCGAGCGAGCCGTCGGGCAATACGTTTTGCGCGAGCACATCCGACGTGCCACCGCCTTCGTCCTGCCACGCAACGACTGCGTAGCCGAGCGAACTGAGCGCCGCGTCCAGACGGTATTTGACCGCCGGTGTCGACGATAGCAGCGTTGGCACCACGACGGCCGAGCCGGCAGCGTCGAGTCGCGAAGCGAACAGCCGATCCTGACCAAACGCCGGCTCTTCGGCCCACAACGCCATCAAGGAACCATCGATCGATAACGCACGCACATCCGACGTCGCAGCCCCTGCGTAGTTTGTCACGCCGACGCCCGCGGATCCCCACAAGCGGCTACCAGTCGCATCGAACGCCTGCGCCCCAATGCGGTAGCTGGCGCCGTTGATCTCGTTGTAGGCAACGAACGTGGTTTGCGTGCCCGCGTCGAACGCGACCGCCGGCGCCGTGCGATTAGCCGCGCCACTCGCCACACTGACACCGTTGTGTGCAAACTGTTCGACGCCCGCCGCATTCAAGCGTTGGGCAAAGCTCTCCAGCGCCGGGCTCGTTCCATACCAACTGAACACTGCGCCACCGTTCCCATCGGGCACGAACACTGGATAGTTACCGAACTGCAGGGAGCCGGTGTCATAGATGGCTACGTGTCCCGCACCCCACAACAGAGCGCCGGCCGAGTCGAGCTTTTGCGCGTAGAGATGGCGCGGGGTCGTGAACCCACCACCTCGCTGCAGCGCAACGATGGCGGTGCCGGCGACGGACTCGTGAAGGTCACTCGGTACCACGTTGAAGCCCGCAATCGACAGCACGACGTCCGTCGCCCATTGCGGCGTGCCCGCCAGGTCGAGACGCTGCACCCGCGCGTCGGAGTTTTCGCCCCAAGCAACCACAACGAATCCATCCGTAGTGCCACAGATCTTCGGCGCGACCACGAAGTTCGTGGTGTTCGTCAACTGCACACCGTTTGTGCCCCACAACAAGTTGCCGTTACCATCCACTAGCGCCGCGGTGATCTGGGTCCCGGTAAAACGATCGTCGCGAAACGCCAGGATCGCGTTGCCCGCGATATCGACGTCGAGGTCGTAGTCCTGCGTCGAACTGAACCCGCGATCGGCCACCAAAACGCCGCGATGTGGCCACATCTCAACGCCGCCCGCATCGAGCCGCTGCACACGCACGTCATAGCCAAACGCCGGCGAGCCGCTGGGGTCGGAGTCATACCAGCTGACGTAACAACCTCCGCCTGGCAACGGCGCGACCTTCGTCTGGACCTGATCCCCTGCACCATCGCCAACCGCGAGATTGGCTGCAGCACTCGGCGACCACTGGCCGGAGACCGGAGTAGCAAGCACAAGAATGATGGCCAGAAAACACGCCGAGCGAATTGTGATGCTCATGATTCGTAGCTGAGTCGTCAGGAAACTCCAGGTGCACCGTCCCCGGTAGCCAAACCCGCGTCAAGCCCACGGCGGGGTCGTGAGTGTTCAGGGCAACTGAGTAGCCTACCAGCCACACATGACCGGGTTGTTTACGGTGCCAGACGGCCTGGGCGTCTTCCTGTTCGGCGTGAGAGTGATGGGTGGCGGCCTGCCGAAAAGCTAGCCGGCGCACGACTGCGTTCCGTCCTAGCAAGGCTGACACGCAACCGCTTCGCCGGGGTCTTCAGCGGCTTCTTGATCACATGCGCGATGCAACGGGTGTAGGAAGTTCAAAGTGCGGTTCGAACCACCCACACCCCACCACCCCGCAGCGAAGCGGCTGGGTCAACCGACACCAAGCCCAAGCCATCGGGTATCTCGTCGAGGAGAATCGCGTGCTCAAGGAGCAGCTCGGCAACAAGCGACTACGCCTATCTGACGGCCAGCGACGCAGACTTGCCGCGAAGGTCAAGCCACTCGGTCGTCGCGCGGACCTTCAGTCTCTAACGAACGGTACGAGGGCGCCGGCCACTAGCTCGTGGCCGTGACGCGTGAAGTGAATATCCGTGTCAAAGTAGGCAGTCTTGTCGTGGCCGTTCAGTGCAGGGCGCAGCGACAGATAGGCGATGTCGAGTTGCTGGCACCGAGTCGCCAGCCAGTCATGTGATGGCGCATCCTTGGTCCGCACCATTTTCCGGCTGGGTAGCGCGACCAAACGTAGTTCTGCGCCGTGGTTGCGCGCGACGACTCGCAGTCTTCGCAGCAGCTCCGACATCACGGTGCGTTGCGCCGCCATGGGCACCGCAGAGCGTTCGGCCTGTTCGCGCTTTGCGAGTCGTTCGCCGTGACTGCGCAGAAAGATCGTCTTGTGGACCGAGCGATAGATCGCGCAGTTGCGATACAGCCAGAAGGGGGAGGGGGCGGGCTGTAGATACGGGACGAACGACTCGACGTCCGGCTCGGTGACGATCGACACCTGTTCGCCTTCGAGTCGCGCGTAGGGTCGCGGTCCGAGCCCGCTGAAGAACGGCATCAGGTTGTCGACGAAGTCGTTCTCGTAGATCGCCAGCACGACCATGTCGGGCTGCCATTGCGTTAGCTGTGTCTTGAGTGCTAGCAGTTGTTGCACGGTCGAATAGCCACCGACGCCGGCGTTGAGGCAGCGGGTGTCGGCGAGTTGGGATGCGACGATCCCAACAAACGACTCGCCGGTGTTGACCTGCGATGCTTCGGTGAATGAGTCGCCGATGAATAGCAGTGTGCGCGTCGGTGCAGTCGCGGGCGGCGACGTGGACGTCGGCCGCAGGCCGTGGGCTTCGGTTGAGAACTGCACCGAACGACCGTTTACGTCCTGCAGCGTGCGTTGCAAGTTCGTCGTGTGACGCCATCCGAGTTCGTCGTCGATGGCGTAGAGGGCCGGGTAAACAAGCGCGCTGGCAATTCGCAGTCCGAACTCGGCCAGAGCCACTGCGAGAATGCCACTGATGGCTGCGAGCAACAGTATGCGTCGCAGTCGACGCTTCTTTTTTGCTGGCGCGGCTGCCACAGTCACGACCGTGCGCGCTCCATGCAATCCTGCAGGCTCTGCGTCATGCACCCGATGATCGGGTGGAGCGAGCTTCAGTGCGAGTGCCATCCCGCTTTCTGTGGCGAGCCCGACCGTGATGATTCCGGCAAGCCTTGGCTTCGTCGTTCGCAGTTTGAACACGTGACGGCGAAGTACCCGGAAATTGGGGGTGTAGGAAGTTCAAAGTGCGGTTCGAACCACCCACACCCCACCACCCCGCAGCGAACCCCAGTCATCAATGGGCAGAACCTGCTACCGAAGTCGCTTGCCACTCCCGGTGATCTCCCAGACTCGAATACCGACAAATCGCACCGGATGGTTCGCGCCGAAGCCGAGCACGTTTTTGTTGTATGTCCAGACCGGCGGCAGGGACAGAGCCTTGATGTCATGAAACTCGGCCAGCAGCTTGCCATTGAGGAACGCACGAACGCCAGACTTGCGCACCTTGATCATCGAGGTATTCGGCCTGCCCATGATCAGTTTGAAGTCCCTGGTGCGGGTTCGGTTCAAACCGACATGCACCTTGTCCACATACTGGAACCCCGCGTTGCCGCGGCTGCCTTGCAACATCCACATGGTGAGCTTCCCGTCTACGACGAACATCTGGCCCACATCGCAGGCCGCGTCCTCGGGCACAAAGGTCAACTCATAGTCGTATTCGACAGGCGGCTGGTAAGGCACCATGATCCGATGCCGGGAGCCGCGTCCAGGCGTCAGACTGCCCCTGCTGCGCAGATCTTTGGACTTGGCACCTAGAGCCTTGTCAGCCCAGGACCACGATGTGTCGCGACGATCCACCGTATCGAGTTCCAGATCGATGGACCCGAGGAGCTCGATCGCCCGACCCTTGGTCTCGTTGAAGCTGGCGATCTCCAAGGCGAGCCGCTTCCGCTCCGCTTCATCTACGCGGATCTCGACACTCAATTGGTCGACCAGATCCTTGAGTTTGGCGTGGGTCGCCGCGGTACCCCTGGCCAGGCGGCACTTCTCTAGCACTTCGATGCACTTCTTGGTGTGCTTGATCATGTCGCCGAGCATGTCGAAGCTCTTCTTGGCGAGCCTGAACTTCGCCACCCGGAACAGCTTCAAGATCTTTCGGTAGTTCCGCCGCGAAGCCGCTAATGATCTCCGGTCTCGCGTGATCTCCCGCCGCAGGATGTCCGTCGCCTTCTGCGCCTGGGAGGGCAGCTTGAAGGACCACGAAGAAGGGGCTGGCTCGTCGCTCGGGTTGAATAGGGGTTCCGCACTCGAGGCGGCACCCGTCACTCCACTCCGGTCAGCCATGTCTTTCATGTCTTTCTGCCAGGCGGCATCGACGAGGATTTCGCCCTTGAGGATCGAGATGCACTTGCCGATCTTGTCGTGCTGATCACCGGTCAGCCGCCCCTTCGCCCTGCTATCCTCAAGCACTGCGACACACTTCTTCTTCCGACCCATGGCCAGCTCGACTACACCGAGTTCCTGCCGGAGAGAAGCCTTCAGCTGGATGATGAACTCGTCCTTGGCTGAGTCGAAGGACTCCACCTCTGCCGCGAGACCGCGCGCAGCCGACTGCTTTGCCTTGGCCAGGCCCGCGACGGC
>JAPYTD010000051.1:0-24286 GCA_029936315.1 Planctomycetota bacterium
GTACTTCGGCGCCATGTCGACTGGGTACTTGCGCGGCACAGCCAGCAACTCACGCACACGATCGACACCAGCGACCACGTAGTATCGTCCCTTGTTGGGTCCATCGTGCACGGTGGCGCGGCCGGCGATCAAGCCGGCGAACATCGACTCGCCCCTTGGTCCGCGGCACAACAACGTCGCCCCAGCCGGC
Organism: Planctomycetota bacterium; assembly: GCA_029936315.1. Classification (GTDB taxonomy): domain Bacteria; phylum Planctomycetota; class UBA1135; order UBA1135; family UBA2386. The sequence goes on from JAPYTD010000051.1 coordinate 191, forward strand.
AGTTCGACGCCCGGGTCGCGCAGCATGTCACCCGCCAGGCCTTCGCCGACCGCGAGCGCGACCGAGACGGTTTCCACGTATTGGCCGTCAGGCGTCCACATCACGGTGAGCTTGTCTTCGGCGGTAGTGTTGCGGGTCAACACACGGGCCAACTGCGTCTTGAGGTCGATGTTCGCTTCGGCAAACACGCTGCCAGTTGGGCGCAGTTCGCCCTGCTCGATCAGCGGGGTCGGACCGAGGAAGTAGTGCACGCGGCACCGACCAGTGGTCGCGGTGCGGCCGAGCGACAGGATGCCGAACTCGGTCGTGGCCGCGAGTTCGATGCCGCCGGTGGTCTCGAGAAGGGCCACTGGTCGTGACCGGTCGAGCTTTGGAACACCCGAGAAGAACCACATGCTGCAGCTCGGGAGAATTAGCAGCGAGCTGAGCAGAACCGCCGTCGTGCGCATGGCAGAATGGTAACGGGTAACGACTCTTAGTCGACGGACAAGCGACCGCGCTTCTCTTCGGCGCGTCGGTAGACGACCCAAAGCAGCCTGATTGCCACGACGGACAGGCCGATCACCAGACCCCACCAGAGTCCGGCCGGACCGAGGTCTTGTTCGAACGCGAGCCAGTAACCCACCGGCAACCCGATCACCCAGAAGCCGGCCACGTTGGCGATGACCGCGGATCGCACGTCGCCCATGCCCCGCAGGCACCCAACCGCAACGACCTGGATGCCGTCGCCAATCTGGAACACACCGGCAATCGGAATCAGGGTCGCGGCGATATTCTGTATTTCTTCGTGGGCGGCCAGCATGTGCGACAACTGGTGCGGCAACAGCAAGAACAGCAGCATGAAGCCGCGCATGATCGTCGCGCCGATGATCAGTGCGGCCGAGACCGATCGTTTGATCGCAGCAGGGTCGCCGCGACCGACGGCCCAGCCAACGCGCACCGAAGCCGCCATGCCGAGCCCGAGCGGCACCATGAAACTCAGCGACGCGAGTTGCATGGCGATTTGGTGGCCACCGAGGCTTGGGCCATCGCCGGCAGCAACACCCTGCGCGGCGTCGTAGTTGCCGATCAATAAGCCGGTCGCCGCGAATACACCCATCTCAAGCGCGAACTGCGTGCCGATCGGCAAGCCAAGTTTGAGCAATCGCCACAGCGGACCGAGGGCAAAGGCGCGGGCGCGAACGGCGCGGTCGCGCAACTGCAGTAGGTGCGGGCCGATGTCGCGCCAGCCAAACCAGCACAAGCCGAACAGCATCAACCAACGACACGCGACGGTCGTGATGCCAGCGCCGGTTGCGCCAAGTTCGGGGCAACCCCAGTTGCCGAATACGAGCAGCCAATCGAGGCCGGCGTTGGCCAGGTTGCCGAGCACGATCGTCAGCACCTGCGGCATCAGGCTCGCGTGGGACGACAGCAGGCTGCGCAGCACCGAGTACCACAAGAACGGCAGGATGCCCAACGCTTGCAAGCGCGCATAGGTCGCCGCCTCGGGGATCAGTGCGGTCGGTTGGCCAAACAGTTCGAGCCACGTCGCCGCCGGCATCAGCAGCATCGCGGTCGGGATCGTCATCACCAGGGCCAACAGGCAACCGCGACCCAGCAGGCGGGGGATGGCCTGGTGGTCCTTGGCGCCGACCGCCTGCGACAGCAGTGGGTCGGTCGCGGTGACGGCGCCCATACAGAACACCGACGCAGCCCAGCTCAGCAGATTGCCGAGTGCCATCGCCGGCAGGGCCTGTTCGTTGTGTTGGCCGAGCATCCAGACGTCGACGAAGTTCATTGCGGTCATGCCGAACTGCACGAACGCAATGGGCAACCCGAGCCGCAGCAGCTGGCGCACCTCGTCCGCAAAGGAGCGGCTTGGTTGCAGGCTTTGGCTGGGTGCGGGCTCCATGCGAAGCGAAGCACTGTGGCCGTTCGGCACGCGGAAACAAGCGTGGCGAGGTTGCGGCAATCGGCCGGTTGTGTCCGTGTGCAGTAAGCCGGGGAAAGCGATGTTGGGAGACGCGCAAGCTGCTGCGCCACGATCGCTTCAGATGGTGGTGGCTTGGGGAAAGTGGGCGCGGTTGTGGAAAGTCTTGTGGACAGTGTGGGAAGCCGATTTGGCGCGCCTCGTCCGTGCCCTGGATCTATGTTCGTCCTATGTTAGGGTCTCGTTCGTGGACCGTCACATCCTTCACCTCGACATCGATGCGTTCCTCGCGTCGGTCGAACAGCTCCGCGATCCCGCGGTGCTCGGCAAGCCAGTTGCGGTCGGAACCGGGGTCGTCGCGTCGCGGTCCTACGAGGCAAAACGGCTCGGCGTCGAGACCGCGATGCCGCTGCATGAGGCCGTCCGGCGGTGTCCGGAGCTGATCGTGCGCGAGGGGGATTCGCGGCTCGTCGAGCGCTACCGGCAAAAGGTCGCCGAAGTGATCCGGCGGTTTTCGCCGGTGGTCGAGATCTGTTCGCTCGACGACTTCTATGCGGATCTGACCGGGGTGCCGTTGATGGTCGAGCAGGTGCTCCAAGATCCGAGCTGTGTTGTTTCCGAACGTTCGCTGACGGGGCTGTGTCGAGAACTGCGCAAGCAGGTGCGCAAGGAGACCGGCTTGTCGATTGCGCAGGGGCTCGGCAGTACGCGCACCGTGGCGCGGTTGGCGACGACCAAGGCCAAACCGGGCGGCATCTGCGAAGTGCCGCACGGCTGCGAACGGGATTTCTTGGCCGACTTCTCGATCGACTTGGTGCCGGGTATCGGACCCAAGAGCCAGCAGCTGCTGCGCAAGGTCGGCATCGAATCGGTGCGGCAGTTGTGGACCGTCGATCGCGAGTTGTTGCGGCAGAGCTTTGGTGTGCGCGGCGACGACATCTGGTTGCGCTGTCGCGGTCTCGACGATGCGCCTGTCAAAGAGACGCCAACTCTGCGCAGCATCTCACGCGAGACTTCGTTCGAACCGCGCACGGATGTGGCTTCACAGCAACGTTCGTTCTTGCGCGGCATGTTGGCATACCTGCTCGACCGGGCGACGACCGAGTTGCGGCAGCAGCGATTGTTGGCGCGCACCGTGCAGGTGCGACTGCGTCACGTCGATGGCGTGCACGGCGAACGTTCGCGTTCGATTCGCGAAGCAACGGATCGCACCGATCTGTGTATGGAGATGGCGGGGGCGTTGCTCGACGAGTTGTTGACGCGGCGCGTGTTGGTGCGCCTCGTCGGCGTGACGCTGACGTCACTCGAGCCGCATGGAACTCGGCAAGGGCAGTTGTTTGGCGAAGAGGACACGTCCCGCCAGAAGCTGTTCGCTGCCGTCGATGCCGTGCGCAAGCGGCACGGCTTTGGCGCGTTGGTGATCGGCGCAGCGAGCGACCTGCTCGGTCAGGTTCCGCATGGGCCGCATGGCTTTCGCCTGCGCACGCCGTCCCTGACCAAGTAGCAGTCGCTATCTGCCCAATTACAGCAGGACCGCAACGACGAGGCTGTGTGGGTGATCCGTGATCAGTTTCTGGATGTGACCAGCCGCGGCCGTGTTGCGTTGCTCGGACAAGGCGCGCAAGCCAGACGCGAGTCGCTTGCCGGCCTGCAACTCATCGCCGAGCACTGACGACCACGCCGCTTCAATACGCGGCAATTCGCTGAGCAACGTCTCGAATGTGATGGCCGTGAACGGGTAGCCCTGCTCGCCTGTGCCACTGTCGTCGCCGGAACTGTCGAGTTGGCCGAGGTAGGTCGCGGCGGCGCGGCAGTGGGTGTCGATCGCGAGGATGCCGAGGAAGCACTCGCGACTGAACTCGGGTGCGCTTGGCACCTGGCTCGCAAGGCTGAGCCACTGCTCGACCGACATCGTGGCGCAATCAACGACCTGATCCTTGCGACGCGGCGGGCGTGCTTTCAACGTCAGTTGCTGGGTTTGTCGGTCCCACTTGCTGACCTTGTATTCGTTGTCGCCGAGCATCATGCGTAGCGTGCCCTTGGCGATGGCTTGCTCAAGTGCCGTCGCGAACGCCTCGGCGTGGTTGGTGCACTGGGCGAGGCCCTTGGCGCGCTCCGAGGCCTCGTTGGCGTTGCCGCCGGTGGCGAACGAACCAATGCTGTCGCTCGCGGCGCGGAAGTCACACTTGCGAATGTGTGCCCGGAAACCGGCGGCGTCCTGCAGCAGCGCATGGAACTCAAGCCAGACACCTTCGCGTCGGGTCTTCTCCATGGTCGCCAGGGTGGTGTACGCGTTCTCGGCTTCTTCCCAGGCTGTCGCGACTTCTGCCAACACCTGAGTTGGCCAACGAGCTTGTGGTTCAAGACCAAGCTCTAGTGCGGCGATGGCGGCTGCCAGTTTGGTCTCGTCGTTGGCCTTCTTGGCGTCGGCAAGCGGCGTGCGTAAGGCATTCAAGCGCGCGCGCGCCTTGGTGAGTATTTCCTCTCGCAGCTTGGCCAAGCCAGCTATCAGCTCGGCCTCGCCAGCGAGTTCTTCGGGTGGCTCGACGTCGAGTGCACGTATGGCACGTTCGTAGTCGTACGCATCGAGTGGCTTGATGGTGCCGCGTCGCATCGCCGCGACGTGATTGGCAATGCGTGTGCGACGCTGGTTCTGGCGTTTGGCATCCGCCGCGACTTTGCGTCGGATCGTGGCCGCAAGTTCGATTGCCTTGCCGGCGGCGCCAGTGCTGGGATGGTCGGTCGAAACCCGGTCGAGCCACTCCGCCAGTTGTTCGCCGGCCAAGCCGGAGACCCGCGCGCCCAACAGCGCGATCGTGGCGTTGTGTTCGATCGCCTCGCTTTCGAGCACCTTGATGCGCTCGGCGAACTCCTGCTTCTGGGGATCGTCGTAGACGACGGTGGGCCCTTGGATCGTCTTGATCGTGTCGGGCCGCGTCACGGCCCACCAAATTGCGCCAGTGGCAACGATCACCGCAGCCACTGCCATGCCGATCCACATGCCGCGCTTTTCCGGCGGCTGCAGCAGCTCCTCGAGCTCTTCGAGCAGATCGTTGGCCGTCTGGAAGCGATCGGCGGCATCCTTGGCCATCAGCTGCTGGATGATCGCAGCGACTTCTGGCGGCACATTGGGGTTGGCGCGCGAAGCTGACTCGGGCTGCTCCTTGACTTGTGCGCGCAGGATGTCCTTGACCGTCTGGCCGCGGAACGGCGTCTTGCCGGTGACCAGGCGATAGAACGTGCAGCCCAGCGCGTAGAGATCGGTGCGGTGGTCGAGGTTGCGGTTGAGGACTTGCTCGGGCGCCATGAAGTGCGGCGTGCCGACTGCGCGCGTACCGTTGTCGTCCGACGAATGGCTCGCGAGGCCGAGGTCGGCGATCTTGATGGCGCCGTGTTGGTCGAGCATCAAGTTGTCGGGCTTGATGTCGCGGTGCACGATGCCGAGCGACTCGGCGTAGGCGAGGCCTGCCGCCGCATCGGCGATGACCTGCAGCGCACGGTCGACGGGCATGACGCCGTTCTGCTTCAGCCAATCTTCGCAGGAGCCTTCATGCATCAACTCCATCGCGTAGTAGTAGGTGTCGCCGTCGTGCTCGACGTCAAACACCGACACGACGTGCGGGTGTTGCAGCTTGGCGGCGGCGCGTGCCTCGGCGACGAACTGCGCAATGAACTCGGGATCGCTGGTTTGCTCTTGTTTGAGCACCTTGAGCGCAACCTCTCGGTGCAGGCTGACTTGCTCGGCTCGGTAGACCGTGCCCATGCCACCCTTGCCCAGGATATCGATGATCCGGTAGCCGGAGATACTCGGCAGGCCGTGTTCCTGGGTCTTGCCAAACGCGATGCGGGTCGTACCGACCTCGATGATGTCACCGTCGGCCAGTGTGCTCGCCTGGACCTGGTTGCCGTTGACCCGCACGGCGCCGGTGGCCTTGATGCCAAAGCCCTTTCCTTTGAGGGCCTTCACGACGGCGTGTTCTTCGAGTACGCCCGCTTCGCGGATACGCAACGCGCAGCCCGGGCCGCTGCCAAGCAGGGCGGGAGTGTCGCGTTCGAGATTGACAACGGTGCCGGCGAGGGGGCCGGTCTCGACAGTTAGACGCACGTGGCGGGGATCGGGTTCATGAACAGAGGGGGCAATACGAAGTATTGCAGGTGACGGCGTTCACCGCGAGGGGCAGTTGCTGGTTCCGTGGAATGCCGCTGGCGTTCGGGAGGGCGTGCAGGGGCGTCGCAGCCCTGATAGCGGGCAAGTTCGCGCGTAGACAGGTCGCCGCTGGCCAACTAATAGATTTGCAGTCGTCCGCCGTTTTACCGATTCGCCAATGTTCCTGACTTACGTTCGCCGCGTTGCGGCCCGCACCCGACTTCTTGGCCTCGTGCGTATGGTGGCGGGGACCTGCCGGAAGCCGTGCTGGGTGGCCTCAGCCTCGCGTTGAGTAAATCGATGAAGTGGGCGCGCAAAGCCAACAAGATCGCGATCTTGATTGGCGATGCGCCGCCGCATGCCGACGAGAAGGGTGCGTCGGGCGCTAGCCGCAGGTCGCGACGATCTCGATGCAGCGCTTCGTATTGAGGTGCAGACGTGCGATCGCGCTGATCTCAACGCCGGGCACCCACAGGATGCGGTCCTGGGCGTCAACCAGCATTGGCAATCGGTCGCGATCAAAGCGCGGCACGTGACGACGCTGCAGGAAGCGACGCAAGTCGACCGACCCGGACGATCCGAGCGGATGGAAGCGATCGCCGGGGCGGCGCGTGCGCATGGACAGCGAGTCGCCGGTGTGACGCACATCAAGCAACGCGCGCATCGGCCCAGCTTCGCTGGGCGATGGCACCAGGGGCGGCAGCGGATGTTCGTGCGCCTCGAGCAGCCACTCGGTCGCGCCAAAGCGCTGATGTCCGGTATTGATGAGCAGGCTCTGGCCGCCATCGTGGGTCTTCGGCACGGCACCGATGCGGTCTGTATCGATGAGCAACAGGCCGTCGCGAAAGCGTTCGACCATCAGGCCGCCGCGGCCAGCGTTTCGTTTGCCGTCGTCCATGTCGAGCAACGCCATCGAGCGGTCGAGCCACGCGGTGCTCGGCGCATCGCCGTGCGCATGCATCGTCGTGTGCGCTTGCCGTAGCGCGTCGCGTACGAACGGCAGGGAATCGACGTCAAGTTCCCGGAGGTCGAGTTCGAGGCGCCAGCTGGTCCGGTGGCGACCTCGCTGGGTCAGCACCCGAAGGCCCTGCGCCTCGACGATTTCATTGGCGGCGCGCGCCGTGCTGGCAACAGTCATGACCGCGACATCGAGGCCGATGCCCATGCGCTTGCGCAGCAGAGGGATGGTTTCGTGGCGAAGTTCGTTGCGCGCGAAGCGAAGGTCGTCGTTGCTGGTGTCGTGGTAGGGCTGCTCGCCGAGGCGCTCGAGCAGGCACTCAATGGTCGTTCGACGAGTGCGCAGCAGCGGTCGGACCAGCAGCACGCGGCGGTCGCCGCGGCCGAGCCAGCGGGATTCGGGGATGCCGGCCAAGCCGCGAGGACCCGTGCCGCGCAACATCCGGAACAGCACGGTCTCGAGGTTGTCGTCGGCGTGGTGGGCGGTCAGAAGCGCGTTGGCCCCGAAATGGCGGGCGGCGTCCAGCAGTGCTTCGTAGCGCTTGGTGCGCATGGTGTCCTCACTCGGCGAGAATTCTTCGAACTCTAGTCGTCGCACGACCATGGGGACACCGAGCCGGTCGCACAGGTCGAGCACGTGCTGGGCGTTCTCCCGGCTGTCCGGTCGCACGCCGTGGTCGACGTGGGCCGCCGAGAGACTGCTGGGGAGGCGGCCCTCGTCCCGAAGGCGAGCAAGAGCCATCAATAGCAGCGAACTATCGACACCACCGGATACCGCGACCAGCACGGCACCTTCGGCGGTGACGTTCTCATAGCGCGACAAAGCGCGCGCGACGGTATCTAGCAAGCGAACGAAACTGTCCATTGGGAAGGGCGGGCCATTGGCAGAGGCGGCCAGGTCGTTAGACTGCTTGGCCGATTTTCCGCGCAGTTACAACCACACAGGAGCTTACCCCGTCATGTCCACCCGCGTCGCTATCAACGGCTTTGGCCGAATCGGCCGTCTTGTCTTCCGCGCCCTCGCCGAACAAGGCCTGCTCGACGAGCTAGACGTTGTTGCCGTCGGCGACATTGTGCCAGCCGACAACCTCGCCTACCTGCTCAAATACGACTCAATTCAGGGTCGCTTCAACGGCACGGTTAGCTCGAAGAAGTCGTCGCCAGACAAGGAAGAGCACGATGTCATCGTCGTCAACGGCAAGGACATCCAGGTGGTTTCGGCACGCACGCCGGACGGGCTGCCCTGGAAGGAGATGGGCGTGGAGCTCGTGATCGAGTCGACCGGCCTGTTTGTTGAAGACAAGAAAGCCCAAGGCCACATCACTGCTGGCGCTAAGAAGGTGATCATCTCGGCGCCTGGCAAGGGCGACATGCCGACGATCGTGCTCGGCGTCAACGACGACAAGATCGACTTCAAGGAGCACGCGATCGTTTCGAACGCTTCGTGCACGACCAACTGCCTGGCCCCGCTGGTTCATATTCTGCTGAAGGAAGGCTTCGGTCTCGCCGAAGGCTTGATGACGACGGTGCACGCCTACACCGCGACGCAGAAGACCGTCGACGGTCCGTCGAAGAAGGATTGGAAGGGTGGCCGCACCGCTGCGCAAAACATCATCCCGTCGTCGACCGGCGCGGCGAAGGCTGTCGGCCTCGTGCTGCCCGAGACCAAGGGCAAGCTGTCCGGCATGGCGTTGCGCGTGCCGACGCCGACGGTGTCGGTGGTCGACCTGACGTTCAAGACCGAGAAGGCGACGTCGCTGGCCGAGATCAAGGCCGCGATCAAGAACGCGTCCGAGACCTACTTGAAGGGCATCCTTGAATACACCGAGGACGAGGTCGTTTCGTCGGACTTTATCCACCACACCGCGTCGTCGATCTTCGATGCCGGCTCGTCGATCGAGCTGAACCCGAACTTCTTCAAGCTGATCAGCTGGTACGACAACGAATGGGGTTACTCCAACCGCGTCGTCGAACTCAGCAAGAAAGTTGCCGCCGCGATCTAGTCGCGGCAGTACCCAAACCGCCCGATTGCGAGCGACGCCATGAACTTCCAGACCCTGAAGGATCTCGACCTTGCCGGCAAGCGTGCGCTAATGCGCGTCGACTTCAACGTGCCGCAAGACAAGGCGACGCTCGCCATCACCAACAATCAGCGCATCGTGGCGGCCCTGCCAACGATTCGGAGTGCACTTGAGCAGGGCGCGTCGGTGGTGCTGATGTCACACCTGGGCCGACCCAATGGCGAACGCGTGGCGAAGTTCTCGCTGCAGCCGGTTGCCGATGAGCTGGCGAAGCTGCTTGAGCGACCGGTACAGTTCGTCTCGGACTGTGTCGGCGCCGAAGCGGAGGCTGCGTGTGCCGCTGGCACGCTCAAACCCGGTTCGGTGGTATTGCTCGAAAACGTGCGCTACCACATCGAAGAAGAAGGCAAGCGAAAGGTGGTCGACCCGGACGGCAACAACAGCAGTCAAAAGGCCGATCCAGCCCAGGTCAAAGCGTTCCGTCAGGCTCTGGCCAAGAATGGCGATGTCTTCATCAACGATGCCTTTGGCACCGCCCACCGCGCCCACAGCTCGGTCAGTGGCGTCGCCGCGTACCTACCATCTGCGGCTGGCTTGTTGCTGCAGAAGGAACTCGATGCTTTTGGCAAAGTGCTGACCGCACCTGAGCGTCCGTTCGTAGCGATTCTCGGCGGCGCCAAGGTCTCCGACAAGCTGCCCGTCATCGAGAACCTGCTACCGAAGGTCGACAAGCTGATTGTTGGTGGCGCGATGGCCTACACGTTCTTGGTCCAGATGGGCCACAAGGTCGGCACATCGCTGGTCGAACAGGACCTGATCGCCGAAGCCGGACGCGTGATTGCGCAGGCCAAGGCCGCGGGCAAAGAACTGCTCTTGCCGGTCGACCACACCTGTGCTGAGAAGTTCGCCGCGGATTCGCCGGCGTCGATCCACGAAGGCGACATCCCAGATGGCCTGATGGGTCTCGACATTGGCCCGAAGACACTAGCTCGCTACATCGAGGCACTTGACGGTGCCCGCACCGTGATCTGGAACGGACCGATGGGTGTGTTCGAGATGGATGCTTTCTGCAAGGGTACCGAAGGTGTTGCGCAGTCGGTTGCCAAGGCGACCGCCGCCGGCGCATTCACGGTGGTTGGTGGCGGCGACTCGGTAGCCGCGGCCGAAAAACTCGGCATCACCAATAAGCTCAGCCACGTATCCACTGGCGGTGGCGCGAGCCTGGAGTTGCTGGAAGGCAAGTCCCTGCCCGGTGTCGCAGCGCTTGCCTAGACGCGCAGGCTGTGTTCGAACTGGTTGACGCGTGCGATCGCGTCGAACAGGTCTGCTTCGGTGAAGTGTGGTTCGACCTGGAACTGGCCGTCCTTGCCGGCCTGCCCGGTCTTGACCAGGATCGTACCGAGCTCGGCGCGTTGGCCGGCGAGCACATCCGCAGTCGTGTGCCCGATCATCCAGCTGCGCTGCAGGTTGAGGTCGAACTCTTGCTGCGCCATTTTGAAGATGCCGGGACCTGGCTTGCGGAACACGCTCTCTTTCTTGAAGCGGCCCTTGCCTTTGGGGTGGTAGGGGCACGAGTAGATCTTCGTGATCGTGATCTCCTCCTGGTGCATGCGTTGCAGTAGCGCTTCGCAGAACTTCGTGAACTCGCGTTCGCGATACTTGCCGAACGCAATGTCGTGGCGACTGGTCGCGACGAAGATGCGGAACTGGCTGGAGTCGATACGGCCGAGCGCTTCAATGGCGCGGTCGAGGTATGGCACGGTGCCTTCTGGGTCCAGACGGGCTTGCGCAACGAGCACGCCGTCGAGTTCGAAGAAGAGGCCCTGCTTGTCGGGGATCTTGGCCATTGGTAGTCGGGGTAATTGGGGTGCTGGGGGCTTGTCCGTGGGGGTGAGGTCGCCCCCGGCTGCCCTTGGCATCGGCATGATCCTTGCCGCGCTTGAAGATCAGGGAAAAACGCCCTCATGAAGCCAGCTCCAGAACTTACGGCCGGAAATGCCGCATGGGTCCACTCCCCAAACCGACGTAAACCATTGTAGATCCATCGGAAAGGCCAGCCATCTGGCGAACGCGGGGCGTCGGGCTGGCATACTTGGTTGCGCTTTCCCCTCCCCATGCTCCCAGCCTGCGATTGTTCAGACAATGAACGGATGCTCCGCGTACAGGCGGGCGATCTGGCAGCATTCGAACTGCTCATCGAGCGGTTCCAGACGATGCTGCACGGCTTGGCGATCAGCATGCTGCTCCGACCCGAAGACGCGGAGGAGGCGACGCAGGGTGCGTTCCTCAAGTTGAGATCACGTAACGGGCAGACGTATCCAGTCGTGGTGCCGTCGACCGGATTCGCAGTGCTCGGCCAGTAGTCGCGCGCGGATCCTGAGGCCTTCGTCGTTTTTGTGGGGCGCTGGCCCGTACATACTGACGCGCGATGCGTGCGACAGTTGTTCTGCTAACTCTCTTCGTTGCGATGGCCTGCGCTCCTCGGGTGATGGCTCAACGTGGCGACCGCCCAGGGGAGAAGCAGAAGATGCTGCCCGATTCCGTTGAGGTGCCCGAGGCCACTGTGCGCGATGCAGCCGAAGAACTGACAACGCTGCAGGTGCCCGAGGGCTACGAGGTGCAGCTATTCGCTTGCGAGCCGATGGTCGCGGATCCCGTTGTGGCAACGTTTGACGCTGCGGGCCGGCTGTGGGTTGCTGAGTTTCGCAACTACATGCTCGACGTCGACGCGAGCGATGAGGGCGATCCAACTGGGCGCATCGTCATCCTGCACGACGACGATCAGGACGGCCGCGCGGATCGCACGACGGTGTTCGCCGAGAACCTTGTGTTGCCGCGCGCGGTCTTGCCGCTCTTGGGCGGTGCGTTGGTGATTACGCCGCCCAATCTGTACTGGCTGCCGGATGCCGACGGGGACCTTGTGGCGGACGGCGAGAAGCAGTTGATCATGGGTGGGTTCGAAGCTGGTACCGGCAACCCCGAGCACTCGGGCAACGGTTTGACGTGGGGCTTCGATAACCGCATTCATCTCTGCAACGACCGACGGTTGCTGCGACGAACGGCCGATGGCTTCGTCATCGAGTCGGGCAACGGTGGTGGCCAGTGGGGCACGTGCCTCGACGATCGCGGCCGCTTCTACTTCAACTACAACTCCGACTGGCTGCGATGTGATCTGGTGCCAGGCCACTACGGCGCCCGAGCGCGTGCGGTCGGCGGGCTGCCATCCCTGAATCATCGCGTTGTGCGCGATGCCGGTGTCTGGCCGATTCGTGTGACTCCCGGCGTCAACCGCGGCTACCAAAAGGGTGTGCTCAAGGACTGGCGGCTCGCCAACCGCACTGGCGTCTGCTCGCCGTTGATCTATCGCGGCGACTTGATGCCGTTCGACGGCGACGCCTTCATCTGCGAACCGTGCGGCAACGTGGTGCGGCGGGTCGTGATGACGGAACAAGATGGCGTCATGCGCGGTGAGAACGCCTACCAAGCCGAACAGCGCGAGTTTCTTGCCTCGACGGACGAACGCTTTCGACCGGTCAATCTGACCAACGGACCTGACGGCGCGCTCTACGTAATCGACATGTATCGCGGCGTCATCCAGCACCGCAACTACGTGACGTCGTTCCTTCGCCACCAGATCAAGAAGCGCAACCTTGAGCAAGCCGTGCATCGCGGCCGTATTTGGCGAGTGGTTCCGAAGGGCGCGCCCAAGCCTGCGCCGATGCCGAAGCTCATTGCGGCGTCAGCGGATCAGTTGGTCGCCGCGTTGGCGCATGCCAGTGGCACGGTGCGGGACCTCGCATTGCGCCAAATCGTGCAGCGTAAACTCAAAGGCGCGGCACCAGGCATCCGGGCGTTGCTTAACCGAACGGACCGGGTCGCCGTACGCATCGCTTCCCTGTCGGCGCTTGCCGGTATCGAGTCGCTGACGGCGACCGAACTGCGTCGTTGGGTGCGGGCCTCGGATGCAGGGGTCTCCGCCTTCGCACTGCAGCACTGTGGCGACGCTTTGGCGCGCGGCGATAACCATCTATGGGCGGCGGTCGAGTCGTTCGGGCCTCAGACGAGTCCGAGCATCCGCTGGCATGCTGCGTTGGCGGTTGGGGATGCACTCGTTGCGGACACGGGCATGACCGAGCGCACGAGAGCGCGTGCGTTCGCCATGTTGGCGCGCTTCGTTGCGGAAGCGCCGAGCGATGGCATGCTGCGCGCCGCCGTCGCGACTGCGGCTCATCCTGAGATTGCGACCGTGCTCCGGGCGATCGCAGACCGCCCGGATCCAGGTAAGGACAACAACTCTAAAAAGGCCATGCGCAGCGCGTTCGTCGACTTGTCGAAACGTGCCATGAAGAGCCGCGAACCAGCGGCGCAGACGAGCCTGTTGGCGTTTGCCGCCGGCGCGACGGTGTTGTGGCAGAAGCAGGCGGTGCTTGGTGGCTCGGTGGGCGCTCTACCCAAGGGCGATCGGCGAACCGGATGGCTCGTGCTTGGCGCCACTCCCGACGCGCTGATTGCCTTGTCCAAAAGTGACGACAACCGCGTGCGCAGCTACGCTCAGCAACTTCTCGGCTCGGTTCGCATGGCGGGCACGGCGGCACCGTCGGCCGTCACCAATCTGAGCGCCGCCGAGAAGAAGCGGGTCCAAGCAGGCGAAGTTCTGTTCCGCGGCGCGTGTGCCGCATGTCATCAGCTCGATGGCCGCGGCCAGCGGGGCCTGGCGCCACCATTGCGTGATTCGGAATGGGTTACCGGTCCGACCGGACGCCTTGTCCGCATTGCCCTGCACGGCGTGCACGGACCGATCGACGTCGACGGAACCACTTGGTCACTCGAAATGCCGGGACAGGGCCATCTGTCCGATGAAGAGCTCTGTCGCGTACTCAGCTACTTGCGCCGAGCGTTCGGCCACGAGGCAACGTGTGTCGACAAGGCCGAGGTCCAGAGAGTGAGAAAGGCGACGAATCGTCGCGCATCCGCATGGACACAGGCGGAACTGCTCAAAATCAAGTGACCGACACGCTACCTTCCTGGCATATGAGTTCGTTTGATCCGACCAAGCAAGACCGCTTCACCTTTGGTTTGTGGACAGTAGGCAATCCCGGGCGCGACCCGTTTGGGCCGTCTGTTCGTGCAACTCTCGACCCGAACCACATCGTGCGCAAGCTTGCCGAGTGCGGCGCGGCTGGGGTCAATCTGCACGACAACGACCTGATCCCGTTCGGCGCGTCGGCCGCGGAGCAGGACCGCATCGTCTCGACGTTCAAAAAGACGCTCGCGGATACCGGCATGACCGTGCCGATGGCGACGACGAACCTGTTTTCGCACCCGGTCTTCAAGGACGGCGCGTTCAGCAGCAACGATCCGAAGGTGCGTGCCTTTGCCCTGCAGAAGACGATGCGCGCAATTGATCTTGGCGCCGAGCTCGGTGCCAGGCGCTACGTGTTTTGGGGCGGTCGCGAAGGCACCGATGCGGATGCCTGCCGCGATCCGCGCACGGCACTAAAGCGAACGCGCGACGCGATGAACTTCTTGTGCGAGTACGTCAAGGACAACGACTACGGCATGCAGTTCGCTCTCGAAGCCAAGCCGAACGAACCGCGGTCGGAGATCTACCTGCCGACGACCGGCCACATGCTGCACTTCATCTCGACCCTCGAGCACGAAGAGATGGTTGGCGTAAACCCGGAGGTCGCGCACGAAGTCATGGCCGGCCTGTCGTTCGCGCACAGCGTGGCGCAGGCGATGGAGTGCGACAAGCTGTTCCACATCGACCTCAACGGCCAGAAGATGGGTCGCTACGACCAGGACCTTCGATTTGGCAGTGAGGACCTGAAGGGCGCGTTCTTCTTGGTTCGTCTGCTTGAGGGCACGCTTGGTGGCAAGCGCTACGACGGACCGCTGCACTTCGATGCGCACGCGTATCGCACCGAAGATGAAGAGGGTGTTTGGGAGTTCGCCAAGGGCTGCATGCGCACCTACAAGATCCTGCACCAAAAGGCGTTGGCGTTTGACGCCGACTCCGAAGTGCAGGCGATCATTGCCGAGCAGAAGGATGCGGCGATCGACCCGTTGCTTGGTGGTGGCTACTCGGCGGCGACTGCGGCCAGTCTGAAGGGCATGGAGATCGACGTCGACGCAGTGGCGCAGCGAGGACTGCAATACGAGCGTCTCGACCAGTTAACGGTCGAGCATCTGCTCGGCGTGCGCGGTTAGGAGCAGTACCGGATCCTTATGAGCAAGACCGGTCCGTTGTATCTCGGTTTCGATGTCGGAACCCAGAGTGTCAAGGCACTGGTCGTCGATACCGAACGAGCGCAAGTGGTCGCACGTGCCAGCGAGCCACTGTCGCTGATCGATGGCCTCGACGCCGGCCACATGGAACAGCATCCATCGGCATGGCTGGATGCGGCGGTTGCGACCTGTCGCCGGGTGCTTGAGCAGGTCGATGCGAGCTCGATCGCCGGTATCGGCGTTTCGGGCCAGCAGCACGGGTGCGTCGTGCTCGACGAACACGACGAGGTCATTCGGCCCGCAAAGCTGTGGTGCGACACAGCGACTGCCGACGAAGCGCGTGAACTCGGCGAACGCATTGGCCGTCCGGTTGCCACTGGCTTCACCGCCAGCAAGCTCGTGTGGTTGAAGAAGCACGAACCCGACCACTGGGCGCGTGTGCGGCGGGTTCTGTTGCCGCATGACTACGTCAACTTCTGGCTGACGGGCCAAGCGACCATGGAGTGCGGCGATGCCTCCGGCAGTGGTTGGTTTGATCCAAGCGCTCGCACCTTCGACGAGACTGTGATGGCTGCGATCGACGAGCAGGTCAGGTCGTGGATGCCGCCACTACTCGACGCGGGTGCGTTGGCTGGCTCATTGTCTCAGGCAACTGCGCAGCGACTCGGCTTGCCAGCCGGCATCCCGGTGGCCGCCGGTGGTGGCGACAACATGATGTCGGCGATCGGCAGCGGTGCGACCGAGTCCGGCGTCGTGGTTGTCAGCCTCGGCACGTCGGGCACGATCTTCACGCGAACCGATGCGGTTGTCGTCGATCCAGAAGGCTTGATTGCGCCGTTCTGCAGTAGCGATGGCGCGTGGTTGCCGCTCCTGTGCGTGATGAACCTGACGGGCGTCACGGAAGAGGTAAAGGCGTTGACGGGGCTCGACCATGCTGCGCTGACGGAGCTGGCTACGGCCGTTGCGCCCGGCAGCGATGGCTTGCTGTGGTTGCCGTTCTTGCTGGGGGAGCGGGTTCCGGATCTGCCGAACGCAACTGGCACGTTGCTCGGCATCCGCCCCGGCACGATGCGACCCGGCCATCTCTATCGCGCTGGCTTGGAAGGCACGTCCCTCAACCTAGGACTGGGTTGCGAAAGACTGCGGGATCTCGGCACGCAGATAGGTGAAGTCCGACTGACTGGCGGGGCGGCCAACAACGAACTGTGGCGCCAGATCCTCGCCAACGTGTTTGGTGTGCCGGTGCGCGTGCTGCGTGAGACGGAGTCCGCCGCGCTTGGGGCGGCACTGCAGGCGTGTTGGTCGGTGCGGCGTTCTGCTGGCGAACAGGCCCTGACTTGCCACGACGTCGCGGCACCGTTTGTCATCATGGGCGAGGCGACGCACCCTAACGATGACGCCGCTCGTTACGCGGAGTTGCTGCAGCGCTATCGCGAAGAGGTGAGGCGTCTGCATCCGTAGGCCTCTCGCCGCAACCACGCCCAAAGAGAACAACACCATGGTCACACTCGATCGAACCGAGCAGCGCATCGTTGGCGTGCTCATCGAGAAGCAGCGCACGGTGCCCGACACCTATCCGATGAGCGAGAAGGCACTCCTCAATGGCTGCAACCAGTCGAGCAATCGCGAGCCGGTGATGTCGCTTGAAACCTTCGAGTTGGCCGGCGCGTTGATGGCGCTGCACGGCCGCGATGTGGTGCGGCGAGTGGAAGGTGGTGGGCGGGTTGCGAAGTATCGGCATCGTCTCGATGAGTTACTCGGCGTTGGCGACAACCAGCTCGCGGTGCTCGCCGAGTTGATGCTGCGTGGTCCGCAAGCTCCCGGTGCCTTGAAAGCTCGTGTTGCGCGCATGGGCTTCCATGGTACGCCCGAGCAAGTCGAGGCGGTGCTGCGCGAGATGGCGGCGGCAGAACCGCCCTTGTGCGCGCCAGAACCCAAGCGACCGCGCGAACGCGACCACCGTTGGCGGCACCTGTTGGGTGACGGCAGCGAGGTGCAAGCGATCGAAGACACCGCGTCAGGCAGCGGTGCGGGATTAGCGCCGGCTAGCGCATCTGCACCGGCGGCAGCCGCACCCAACGAAGTGCTGCAAAGGCTTGCTGCGCTCGAACAACGCGTCGCGCATCTTGAGCAGGCGCTCGGAGAGTCCGGTCCGAGCACTTCGAAGCCGACGCTCGAGTAACGACTACTCGCCGCCCTTTTGCACGTTGCGCTTCTTCTGCTTGTCGGGAGCCATGCCCTGCCACTCGCGCCACTTCGCGGCTTGGTGCGCGCACCACATGCCGTCGCGCGCGCCCTTGGCGATCACGTAGATCTGGTCGATGCGCGTCGCTTCGCCCTTCGGGATCTTGACGGTGCGCGTAGCACCGAAGCGACCGTACGGACGCGTTGACCATCTCGTCTTACCCGGATTGTGAGGCGACTCGATCCGTAGCACGGTGTAGGTCGCTACGGGAAGCCGCAGAACACCGGCGATCCAGTCGCACTTGGTCCAGACGTCGTTGCCATGTTTCTTGGCGCCTGGGGGGCGCAGGTAGAGAACGGGCTTGGCGCCTTTCTCGGCGAACTGCTGCAACGCGCGGAACTGTTGGCCAGCGTGCTGCGGATCGCCAGTCAGTTGCACATCGCTGGCGAGTGCTCGGCACTGCACGCGCATGTGCAGAACGTATTGCTGCTCTTCATGGGCGACGACTTCGAGGCCGCGAAGTTCGTGGATCACCGCTTCGCCATCGGGCGCGACCCAGTGCAAGAACGCAACCTGCGCCAGTTTACCCATGCTCAGAAGGGAGGGCGAAACGGTGCCGCCAAACGTCTGCCGCTCGCCCCTGTTGCAGTGCCAGAAGTCGAACGACTTGCCGTTGCACAAGGTGCGGTTCCAACCGACGAACAGGCCGCGATGGTGTTCGAATTGGCCGCCGAGTCCTTTCGTCAGCAGCGTGCCATCAGGTGCATAGACCTGGTGGAACACCTTGCAGGTCGGCCGCGGGTCCGAGGGGTCCCACTTCTGCTGGATGAGCCGTGCCGCGACCTTGAGTTTGCCGTCGGTGCTCTGGCCGTAGACTACGTCAAGTTCGGCGGGCTTCTGCGGTGCCGGGGCGTCCTGCGCGGAAACGGTGCCAAGGACAGCCAGCGACGAGAGGACTAGTAGTGGGGTTCGGAGCACGGGCTCATAGTAGCACTGGCGCGGCACTGCTCTACGCTTTGCCGATGCAAGTCGCGCTCTACGTGCACCCATTTGATCTGGCGGTGCTCGACGACCACGGTGGCTTGGCGCGCTTGCGCGACCTCGGCATCGGCGAACTGTCGATGGCCACCAGCTACCACGATGGCCGTTGGCTGACACCGTGGAACCCGAGTCGACGCGTGCGCTTCCTCGAAGATGGTTGTGTGCATTTCCGGCCGACGGAAGATTACGCGCGGCTGCAACCAAAGATGTCGAGTGAGGTGGTGGCGACTGGGCCCTCGCCGCTTGAGATTCTGTGCGCGGCTGCGCCGGCGGCGGGCCTGATGGTTCGGGCGTGGACCGTGTTTGGTCACAACACACGGCTTGGTCTGGCAGCGCCAGACGTGACGGTCGAGAACGCGTTTGGCGATCGCTATCCGTACGCGCTGTGTCCGTCGCAACCTGAGGTGCAGCAGTATCACCAAACCCTTCAGCGCGATCTGGCTGGTCATACGGGGCTTGGCTCGATCGAATTGGAGGCCCTCGGGCAGATGGGCATCGCGCACTCAAGCCATCATGATAAGACCAGCTTCAAGCCGTTGGGCTTGTATGCCTTTGCGTTGTCGGCGTGCTTCTGTCCAGCGTGCTTGCTGGTGCAGCAAGAACTCGGCGCTGACGGGGAAGCGGTGCGTGCGCAAGTGCGTTCGTTCGTGACGAAGTGCACGACCGACGCCGATGCGATGGCGCCCGAACCCGTGCCCGGTAGCGATGCCGAGTTGGATGCGGACCAGAAGCAATGGGTGGAGGCTGTGCTGGCAGGGCGGCAACACACGGTTGCGCAATTGGCGCAGAGCATCACGGCAGCCAGTGGCAGTTGCCGGCGCGCCGTGCAGGTGCATCCGGACCGATGGTTTACCGGCAGTCAGTTGTCGGCACAGGCCGCGATGGCATTTACCGGCGGGGAAGAACGCGTGCTGACGTGCTACGGCGATGGGCCGGACGCGATCGCGAAGGTCCTTGCGAGCGATGGCGTGCGCGCGATCGGCGACGCACCGTTACGGCTGAGCATCTGGCCGAAGGCGCCATTGTTTTCGTGCGATGATGACGTTCTGCGCATCAAGCAACTCTGCACCGCACACAACGTCGCGACCGTGGCGATCTACCACCTCGGCCTTCTGCCATGGCGAACGCTCGAACGAGTCGCCAAGATCCTTCAGTGATGATCCACACTGGTGATTCAACTGGTGACTTGCACTGGTGATTTGCATTCTTGGTCTTCGCTAGAACTCGCTAGCGCGGTGCCATTGGCCGTTCGAGGCCACGCAACTGCGCGCCCGGCCGGACCTCGTGATTGGGGGGTAGACTACTTGCCCCAACCCTCCAGAACGCGCGTCTGCGCGCGGGTTACCCCTATGCATCGCTTGATCGAACAGTACCCCCTCCAGCGCGGTTCTCATCCGTCCCGTGATGATGGCATGTGTGCCATGGAGATGGTCGCGTGGCTCGCCGGCGAGGCGCACAACGACGAACCCGAGTGCGCCTGTCCTGTGGTCTCCGCGTTGGTGCGCGCCTGCAATGACGCGATGAGTGATCCGTCGCGCAATCGTTACCTGCGGCCGTTGGTGCCGCAGTTGGTGCACACGCGGGCGAACGCGACAGTCGAACGATTGCGCGGACTCCTCGCGATCGATTGCCTGGTCCGCAGATTGCTGCCGAGGTGGCTCGAGCGTCATCATCGTGTCGAAGAAGCGAGCTTGTTGCGGCACATGCGACCGATTGAGCGCATGTCGCACGTACGCGCGGCGAGCCGGATGATCACGACCTATGCCGACGATCCTCGCGCCGCCCAATGGGTTCTCGAACGCGCCCTCGATGGCACGCCGGCAGAGCGTTATGTCGCCGGAGTCGTGCAGCTTGCCCGCGCCTTGAACGACGGGGACGCCTGGACTGAGATGGCTAGCTTGGCTGGACGCATGGCAGCCGCACGCATTCAGAGTGAGCGGGCACCGGCACCGAGCGACGCCCGGGGCAGCGGCGAAGTCGCTCAGTAAGATCCACGTTCGGACGGGATTCAGTCATTGTACCGATTCGGTCGATGACTGCGGCCATGTCAGGTGCGATGCGATGGTGGGGGACTCCGGGGGCGTTGGTCGTCATGACTGGAGTCTTGATGCTTGGCAATGAGGATCTGTCCGCAGGGAAGCAGCGTCCACCGCAAATGACGAACGATGCGATGCCGGTTCCAGCCGCCGAGCAAACCGAGTTGCCCGAGCACGTGATGGTCCGAGCTGCGAGTGGCAAGCGGCAGCCGTTTGCGTTCGCAGCCGCGGCATCGCAGGCGCTGATCCTGGTGTTTCCTGATCACTTCGCCGGCCAGCGCATTGACCTGTCCTTGTGGCGACTCATCGGTGGCGAACGTGAGCAACAACCGTGGCTGAGCCTGCGCCCACTCGTGCGCGCGGATGCGACCTTGCCGATGGCGGGCATCGTGCCCGGCAGCTACGACATCGAGTTCGGTCTACCCGACCAGTCGCGATTCCTTGTCGTTGACCAGAAGGCGCCGGGGCAGGTGAACTTCACCGCGGCAACTCCGATTCGCTGATCGCGGCTCGGGTGACTACGATCGTGGCGTGAAGACGTCAAGAACCTGCAGGATCACCTGCTGCTCGTGCACGGCACCGGCGACGACAACGTTCACTTCCAGCACAGCGAGCGGCTGTTCGACGAGTTGGTGGCGCACAACAAGATGTTTGAATACCTGGCCTACCCAAGTCGCAGCCACGGTATCCACGAGGGGCGTGGCACGCGGCGGCACCTATACGGCTCGTTGGCCAATTTCCTGCGCCGGCGCTAGCGCACGGCAGGTCGGTTGTTGTCCGCCACCTTGGCCGCCGGCACGTAGTTGCGCACGAACTTACCCTTGGTGTCCTCTACTCCAAGGCGCCGAAGCCCGGGGAAGATCCCGTTCAAGCAGCGCAGGCTATCTGGTAGGCGCGCAGTGCCGTTGAAGGCCTGTTCATTGCTCCAGCCTTCACATTCCATTCGGTAGATCGCGCACAACAGCACCGATCGGCCTTCGCCGTGTTCGCAGTGCACCAACACTGGGCGCTCAGCCGATTCCATGGCCGACAAGAACGCGCGGGCCGCGGCGACCGTCGGGTGCGACTCGGTGGCGAGGTGCACGTGCTGGATGCCAGCGGCCGATGCTGCGTCGGCTGCCGCTTCGACCTCGGGTAGCTTGGTGTCGCGCAGGTCGATGACCGTCTTGATGCCGTAGTGCTTGCACGTTGCGACCAGTTCGTCGGGCGCATAGGCCGCGGACTGGTAGACCTGGTGCTCGGTGACGGTGATAAGTCGGCCATCGAACGCCGTCCACTTCACGTAGCAGATCGCCGCCGCCATTAGCGGTAGTGCGATTGCCGCGATCCCGATTCGTAGTAGTCGTTTGGCCCACGTGCGTCGCACGCGCACAGCATGCCGCGTCAGGGCAAACGGTAGTAGACAAATCGCGGTTGCAGCCGGGTAGGGGAGCGGCTGGCGAGAGCCTGTTGCCAGTCCGCCCACGTAACGCCGGAGCGATAGAACCTTAGCCACGCCTTGCGCGAGTAGAACGAGTGGAACTCGCCGATGCGTTCGATCGCGATGCCATGAAGCTGTGCGGTTTGTTCGACGCGGTTCTGGTCCTGCTCAAGCACGAACAGGTAGCCGTGGAATCCCCTCAGTCGCTCGGCCAGGCCTTCGGCTCGTGCATCCATCTGTTGCACGCTACGGCCGACGTGCATCGACAACATGCCCGGTTGCGGGCGGCCAAATGTCTGCACTTCCGACGTTGCGAGGTCGTCCGGCAGGTCACTCGGCAGCCGGTTGATGCCGAGTGATGGGTAGATGAAACCGAGCAGCACGCACAGCATCGTCGCGCACAGGCTAGCGGTGAGCACTGGGTTGGGTGCGTTGCGGCGTGAGGAGCGCCACGACAAAACGACCACTGCCACCGAGAGGATCGGCCACGTGTAGCTGAAGCCAAACCACATCGCGAACAGCGCGAACACCAGTACGGGAATGCCCGCCAGCACCGTTGCGATGCTCAGGTGCTGTCGTAGCGCTGCCGCCGGTAGTTGCGCGAGCCAGTTCGCAGCGAGCATGGCCATCGGGCACAGCAGCGCCAGCAGATAGCGTTCGAACGTCTTCATGAACGCGAACGGCAGCAGGCCGATGAGCAACCACGTGATCAACCATCGTGCTGGTTCGTTCGCCGTGCCGCGTTTGCGTACGCCGGCCCAACAGCTTGCGATGACGGCGATTGACCACGGCACGGCTATGCCCAGCAGTGCCCCGAGCAATTGTGGCACGCGGCTGATGCCCGGCACGGCGAACTGACGTTGCTCGGCCTGCGTTTGCAGGACCTGCCAAAACGAGGGATGGTGAAGTTGCACCCACAGAGGCCACGGCAGCGCCAACGCAACAAACAGCAGCGCCGCGAACACGCAATGCCACCAGGACCCCGCAGGTCGCCCGCGCCTGGTGGCCGCTGCCGCCAGGATCGCCGCAAGGAAGAACCACAGCGCGACCGGGCCTTTGCACATCGTGGCGGCGGCGAGCGACGTTGCCATCGCGAGCGCCGCGCGTAGCCGTGCCGTTCGGTACCAAACGACGCCATAGTAGATCGCCGCCGTGCTCAGGCACGCGACCGGCAGATCAAACATGGCTCGCCGCGCATCGATCATGACGCCGGCCGCGGAGACGACCAGCAGGCCCGCGAGGTAACCACGGTCACGCTGTTTTGGGCCAGATAACCGACGCGCAAGTTTCGCCGTGAACAGCGCGAAACCAGCACCCGCGAGCACACACCAGATCCGCGCCGCAAACAGGTTGTTGCCGAACAGGACAAACGAGCAGCGCATCAGCCAGTAAAGCAGCGGTGGCTTCTGCAACCGCACTTCGCCGTTGACGTAGGGCGTCAGCCACTGCGATCGTTCCTGCATCTCGAAGACCGTGCGGAACGACAGGAAGTACTCGTCCTGGCCGGTGATGCTGCACGGCGACCAGATACTCGGCAGTAGCAGCAGCATGCAGACCGCGAAGAACGCGGCGTCACGAAGTGCTGTGGTCCTGGCCGAGAGGGGGTGCTGGGGCAAGCGTTACAGCCTGCCGTGCTTGGGCTGCGATGCCCAGGCTGCTTTGCCTGGGGGCCCGGTCAAAAGAGCGTGTTTGGTTTTCGTTTGGGTGTGCCGTAGCATCACTGTCATGGGTGGTTACTGGCGCGAGGTCCTGGCGTGGACCTGAGCACATTCGTGCAACGACTGCGTGCAAACGCAGACGACGGACCAGGCACGGTCGATGCGCTGCATCAGGTCGAGCCGCGGCCAGCCCGCATGCAGCCGATGCCGGAGTGGCTGCACCCCAACCTCGTCGACGCGCTGCAGGCGCGCGGCATCATGGAGTTGTACTCGCACCAGCGTGAGTGCGCGGACCTGCTGCATGACCGTAAGCATGCGGTGATCGCGACTTCGACGGCGTCCGGCAAGTCGCTTGCTTACCACCTGCCGGTGCTCGATGCGCTGCTGCGCGATGGGCTCAATGCTCGCGCGCTGTACCTGTATCCGACCAAGGCGTTGGCGCGCGACCAGATGGCCGATCTGGAAGAGCTGATTGCGCATGCCGAACGCGG
>JAPYTD010000051.1:24386-32622 GCA_029936315.1 Planctomycetota bacterium
AGTGATTCCGGCAGTGATTCCGGCAGTGATACTGGCAGTGATGCCAACCGGCGTCCGTCGTTGACCGTTGCGGTCTATGATGGCGACACACCGCCGCACGTGCGCCAGGCGTTGCGTGAGCATGGTACGTTGGTGCTGACCAACCCGCACATGCTGCACCAAGGCATCCTGCCCAATCATCAGAAGTGGCAGGGTTTGTTCGCGGGCCTACGCTACGTCGTCGTCGACGAACTGCACACGCTGTCGGGCATCTATGGTTCGCACGTGGCCAACGTGCTGCGACGGCTGCAGCGCATCTGTCGACACTACGGTAGCAACCCGACGTTCTGCGGCGCGTCGGCAACCGTTAGCAACGCTGGCGAGCATGGTCGGCGGTTGTTTGAGCAACGCGTGCACGTTGTCGATTCCGACGGCAGCCCACGTGGCAAGAAGCACTTTGTCTTCCTTAACCCACGCATCACGCAGATGACGTCTGGCATGCGCGTGCCGGCCAGTGAGGTGGCGAGGCAGCTCGGCGGGCAGCTGCTGGCGAGCGACCTGCAGTCGATCCTGTTCACCCGTTCGCGCCGCCAGGCCGAGGTCTTGCTCAAGTACTTACGCGACGACGCGCGGGCCAAGCACATCGACCAGGACTGCGTCGCCGGCTATCGCGGCGGCTACTTGCCCAACCTGCGCCGCAAGATCGAGAAGGGGCTGCGGCAGGGTGAGATTCGCACCGTCGTTTCGACCAACGCGCTCGAACTCGGCGTCGACATCGGCAGCCTCGACGTCTGCGTCATGGTTGGCTATCCGGGCACGGTTTCGAGCACGTTCCAGCAGGCGGGTCGCGTTGGCCGCCGCAACCAGGAGAGCGCGGTTGTGGTTGTGGCGCGCAGTTCGGCGATGGACCAATACTTGATGAAGCACCCGGGCTACCTGTTCGATCAGCCCCGCGATGCCGTCAGCATCGATCCCGACAACGCGATCATCCTGACCAACCACATTCGTTGCGCGACGTTTGAACTACCGTTTGGTGAGGACGAGCGCTTCGGCGAGGCCGCCGACACTCGCGACGTGCTTGAGTTCTTGACGCATGACCTGGCCGTGCTCGTGCACCAGTCCGGTCGCTATCATTATGCGGAGCGCACGTATCCGGCCGAGGGCGTAAGTCTGACGGCGGCAGACATGGACAACGTGGCCATCCAGGAAACGGAGTCGCGCAAGGTGTTGGCGGAGATCGATCGACCTTCGGCGATCACCGAGGTCTACGAGGGGGCGATCTACGGCCATCAGGGGGATACGTACCTGGTGGAGCGCTTTGACTTCGATGATCGCCGTGCGTTCGTCAAACAGGTCGATGCGGACTACTATACGGAGGCGGACACCGAGACCGAGGTCAAGATCCTGCACCTCGACGAGCAGCAGGAGTTCTCCAACTACACAGCGCATCGCGGCGAGGTGCACGTTGCGACGCTCGCGAAGGCGTTCAAGAAGATCAAGTTCTACACCCGCGAGAACGTCGGCATCGGTGAGATCAATCTGCCACCCGAGGAGTTCGAGACCGAAGCGACTGCGCTGGTGTTGCGCCCGGAGTTGGTGCAGATGCTGGGCCTGCAGCGCGGCGGCGAAGCGTCGTGTCTGCAAGGCATCGGCTCGTTGCTGCAGGGGCTGGTGCCACTGTTCGTGCGGGTAGATCCAGGCGACGTGAAGGTGCTAGCCGAGGCGTTGCACCCACATTTCGAAGCGCCCGCATTGATCCTGTACGATCGCATCCCGGATGGCGTCGGCCTCGCCGAGCGCATGTTCCGGGTGCATCGTGAGATTCTGCAGGCAGCAGCCGAGTTGCTGGAGCGTTGCGCATGCCGGACGGGTTGTCCGTCGTGCATCGGTCCACAGTCGAGCTTGGGCACGCGCAGCAAGTCTGTCGCGTTGGCGATTCTGCACGGCATGTTGGAGGAGCGAGAACAAATGTTGACGCCGATCGAGGAGGCTGCGTGGTAGCACCAAAACGAAACTTGAAGCTGATCACGTCCGAAGGGCAGGCCGGCAGTACAGGCAAGCGTTCACGGCGCGACAAACTGCGGCGGGCGTTTCGGGTGGAGGATGGATCGCCCGATCGTGTTGGTCGCATGCTCGAAGGGGCTCCGGGAGCACCGCCGCAATCGTTGCGCGGCAACATGCGCGCGTTCTTGCAGGCTCGCCGTCAGCGTATCGCCGATGGCATGCCCAGAAACTTGGCGCGCGACGTGGTTGCGTTGCCATCCGCGGATGTGTTGGCGACCGAGCACGGCCCGCTGTGGCGCCGCGAACTGCGCTACCCAGTCAGTCACGTGCACGGACGCATCGCGCTCGATACTGCGCGACACTTTGACCGCGAACGACTCGCCAAGATGGCAAAGTCGCCGTCCTTCACGCAGTTGACGCCGGAGGAGTGTCTGTTTCTCGATACCGAGACGACCGGGCTCAGTGGTGGGGCTGGCACGATGGTGTTTGCCTACGGCATTGCGTTCTTCGAAGGCGACGAGTTGGTGTTCGAACAGTTGTTCTTGCGCGACTTTGGGGAAGAGCCCGCGATGCTGCACCACATTGCTCGGCGATTGGGGGAGCACCCGGTGCCCGTGACGTTCGTCGGCAAGAGCTATGATCGTCATCGCATCGCGGCGCGGCTGGCGGTGCACAAGATCAACGCGCCAATCCTGACGGATCGCCATCTCGACCTGTACCACGTCATTCGGCGCCAGTTCGGCGCACACTGGCCCGACAGTCGATTGCGCACCGCGGAAGAACGCTTGCTCGGGTTATATCGCGACGACGATCTGCCCGGAAGTGAAGCTCCGGCTGCGTTCTTGGACTGGATCCGCGATGGCACGGGACCTGTCGACCGCGTGCTCGAGCACAATCGCCAGGATGTGCTCAGCTTGGCTGCATTGCTCGGCGTCGTGACCGACGAAGCGGCGGGCTGATTCCTTATCGTCCGGCTGGTGGGCTACGGGCACCGCTGCGCGTAGCCGTGACCGATTCGACACACCCTTCGCGTGCGCTGAATCGGTCGGGATCGTATGTTCGTGCAAATCATGCGACTGATACCCATATGCATAACGGCTCTCATGTTGCCGGTGCTGCTCACTGCCCAAGGTGGCGAGCAGAAGCCGACCGCACAGGCTGTCTACGACCAACTCTCGACCAGCCTGAGCAAGCAGGCGACGGCTTACACAGCAGCCCGCAAGGAACTGCAATCGTCTGATGCCTTCAAAGCGGCGCGCAAGGCTCGCGACAACCCGAAGCTGCGGGAGCTGCTCAGCGCCCTGCCGGCGCCGGACACGTTGGCGCTCGGCCAGAAGGCGATTGATGCGTCCAAGAACTACGAGGGCGATGACGCCGCCAAGTTGCTCAGTTGGGCTGTGGTAAAGTGCCGCAACACCGACATGATCAAGAGCGTCGTTGCCACACTGGAGAAGGACCACATCAAGAGCAAGGGGCTGATCGAACTGCTCGAGACTGCTTCGGTCATCTCGCGTCCGTTAGGCCTCGAAGCCGCCGATGCGTTCTTGACCAAGGTCATCAACGAGTCGCCGCATGACCTTGCCAAGGCTTGGGCGCTGTACTGGAAGTCGAAGGGCTCGGGTCGTTCTGGCCAGGATGCACAGGCCTTGATGGACCAGGCTGAGAAGCTGGCCGAAGGCACCGACCTCGCCGACATGATCCGCGGCCCGCGGTTCAAGAAAGAGCGCCTGCAGATCGGAATGGTCGCCCCGAACATCGTTGGCGAAGACATCGACGGCGTGAAGTTCGAGTTGCACGACTACCGCGGTAAGGTCACGGTTCTCGACTTCTGGGGCTTTTGGTGACCACCTTGCCGGGCCATGATCCCTCACGAGCGGTCGCTCGTGGAACGTCTGAAGGACAAGCCGTTTGCCCTGATCGGAATCAACAGTGATACCGACAAGGACTACTACCACTCGCAGGCCAAAGAGATGGGCGTCACGTGGCGCTCGTTCTGGAACGGTCCGCGTGGTACCGGCGGTGCAATCTCCAGTAAGTGGGGTGTGCGTGGTTGGCCGACCATCTACGTGCTCGACCACAAGGGTGTGATCCGGTTCACCGGCACCCGCGGTCCGGCGATGGACAAGGCTGTTGACCAGCTGCTCGCCGAGATGGAAGCCGGCAAGTAAGCCCTTCTGCCATCTATCTCATGCGATGGGGCCCTCTTAGGTGGGTCCCTTGTTTTTTCTGACGAGAAACGACGGATCGGGCCTTTGGTGACGTCTCTCCTGCACAAACCAAGAAAGGAAAATCCAATGAACACAAAACTCACTGCTCTGCTGCTGTTGGCCCCGTTGGCCTTGTCTACCGTTTCTGCTGTCGCTCAGGACGTGCCCTCCAGTGTCGCGCAGCGCCGTGCCGCGCCTACTGCGGTCACCGTTTCGTTGAAGTTCGCTGGTGGCACCATGGCCGAGTTCGTCGCCGCCGTGCGCGCAGACCAGCCCAAGGCCAACATCGTGCTTGCCACCCAGGCCCGCAACGCCCAGGTGCCCGCGATGGTGCTCAAGTCGGCTGGTCTCGAGCAAGCCCTCGAAGGTGCCTGCATGTCAGCCGCCGCGGACTATGACGTGCGCGTCAAGGAGTTCCGCGGAACGGGCGAACCGGTCTACTCGATCGTCGCCCAAAAGCGTCACAGCAACACTGCTGAGCAGGTGCATCCGGCTGACCACGATTCCCAGCAGTGGGTATCCTCGCTCAACGAGCTGACCTCCGAACGTGTTTCGGGCATTAAGGCCATGGACGTGGCGACGATCCTGTCGGCGATCGAACTGGCGCTGTCGGACGAGAAGAAGGCGCCGCGCCTCCGCTTCCACAAAGACTCGGGCTTGTTGCTCGTGCGCGGCAGCCGTGAGCAGATTTCGGTGGTTGAGCAGGTGCTCGGGACGCTCAGTCGCGATATGGACCAGCAAGAACGCCGCCAAAAGAGCAAGCGGGCCGATGAGGCCCGCAGGGCCAAGAGTTCCAAGTAGTCCGCATTGCCAAACGGGTTTGAAGAACTCGCAAACAAGTCCGCCAGTTGGCGACCCGCCACTGGGCTACGCGCTCACCAGTCGCATTGCGGCTGGTGACGAATCTGCGTTTGCACAGTTCTACCAGATCTGGTTTGCGTCGACGTTGGCTCTCTCTCGTGCGATCAGTCGGCGCGACGAGGCGTGGTGTCTCGACGTTGTGCAGGATGTCATGATGACCGTAGTCCAAAAGATGCCTGGCCTCGCAACCGAAGCGGCTCTGCGCGCCTGGATGACTCGCACCGTCATGAATGCGGTTACCGACCGCACCCGCAGTGAGGCTCGCCGCCGCCGCCGCGAGCAAGCCGCCGCGGAAGCGGTTGCGACGATTGTTCGGGAGCCGTGGCTGGATTTGTGCGACCAGGAGCGGTTGTCGTGGCTGTCGGCCAGTGTTGCCGAATTGCCAGTAGCGGAGCAGGCGTTGTTGCAGGCGCGTTTTGGCGGCATGACCACAGTGGCCCACGAAGCCGGTGTTCTAGGAATCAGTTCGCATGCAGCCCATGGTAGGTTGCGGCGGGCACTCGAAAAACTGCGGCAGAAGGCCGCGGAGTTGTGGCATGAAAAGTAACCAAGAGATGAGTTCGCTGGCGCAACAGCGCATGGCGACGATGTTGCCCGAGTTGCTCGGCGCCGTTCGCGGTCGTCGACGCCGTCGGGTCGCGATCCGCGTAGGGGTGGTGGCGGCGATGCTCTGTGTCCTGGTCGGCTACTGGCCGGGTATGGGGGGACAGGCCACGGACTACGATCCGGGTGGTGGCGCGGCAACTCAGGTGGCGAATGTCGGCACACCGTTCGCCTGCGAAGTCGTGGGGAATCGGCCCGGAGTCCTTGAGCGTTTTCGTTCTGCGACGCCGCAGCACCAGCAGTGGTTCGTCGGCGACGACGAGTTGCAGGACTTCCTGCGCACGGCGGAACGCCCCCATGGCATCGTGCGCGTTTCCGGCAAGGTGTTTGTCGCTAGCGCGGCGCTGGATCCGTTTCCGGTTCTGGACGCGGAGTAGTTGCAGCGGCTTGCTGTGCCCGAATGGCGGGTGCACGCTTGAGTCGTTGCGGAACCGGATCCCAACCTGGCTCACAAAACGGATGGCAGCGGCACAGTCGTCGCACCGTCAGCCAACTGCCGCGAACGGCGCCGTGCACGCGCAGTGCTTCGATCGCGTAGTTCGAACAAGTCGGATGAAACCGGCATGTCTTCGGCTTTATCGGGCTGATCACCTTCTGGTAGATCCGCAATGGGATCGTCAGCACGAACGCGATGGGGGAGGTCCTCACTTTGGTTTCCGCCGCGGCCGCGGCTTGGCACGTCGCGCCTTCTCGATCAACCGCACGAGCTCGTCACGCAGCCCTTGCAGCGGCACGTTGTCGTCGCGCTGCTTTGGGATCAGCACGACGTCGATGTCGCTGGGCATGCGATGGCGTTCGAGTCGGAACGCCTCGCGCAGCAGGCGCTTCAATTTGTTGCGCCTGACGGCACCGCCGTGGCTCTTGCTGACCGATACGCCAATGCGCGGTGCTGGCAACTCGCCAGGGCGACGTGGCCAGACGACCACGGTCAGCCACTCTCCGGAAGCGCGCCGGCCGCGGCCGTACACCGATCGGAAGTCACGTTGCGTGCGCAGGCGGTAGCTCGCGGGCTGCGTCGCGGATGGAATCACGGGGCTTGGATAAATTTAGCGCAGCAGCGCTTTGGTCGCGTAGGTCATCTTCGGGCTTGTCGCTGGCAGCTGCGACGTTGCCAGGAAGCGACGGAAATCCGCTTTCGCCAAGTCCCAAGCCTGCAGCTCCGTGTGTAGGCGGCCGCGGTTGTAGTAGTTGTCGCTGCGGGTCGGGTCGAGTTCGAGGGCGCGATCGATGTGGGTCAAGGCAAGCGTGAACTCTTTGCGGTGGAAGTGCCAATCGGCCACGAGCGCGCGCACGGCAAGCTCTTCCTGCGTGAGTTGCTTGAGCGCGACGTACTGTGCGGATTCGTAGTCGGGCGTCTCGGTGCGCGCGATTTCGTCCTTGACGAACTTCTGCTCCTTCGCGGTGATCTTGAAGAAGGCCTTGGCGGACTCCTTGAACTTGTCGCCGTCACCGAGTTGGCGCGCGACCTGCATGCGGTGGTTGTGCGTCAGGCGCAGCCGCTCACCACGTTCGATCAGCACATCGAAGACTTCGTTGGCCTTTGTCAGCTGATCCTGTGCAGCGGCGCGTGCAGCCGCGCTCTGGCTTTCGAACTCGGTCTTCTTCTCGGGTTCGACGGCGCGGCGGGCGCGATCCTCGACGCGGATGGCTTCGCCGAGGTTGCGCAGTCCTTGCTTCTGGCGCGCGAGGCCAAGGTAGAACAGTTCGTATGGCTCGTGACGCATCGGTGAGCGCCACTCGTAGACCCGTTCGAGGATGGCGGTCGCCGCATCGATCTCTTTGACGTTCGTGCCGCTGCGACGCAGCCGAACCGCGCCGTGGAGCACGTTGAGCTTGTAGTCGTCGGGATCGATGTCGAGTCCTCGCTCGACCTGGCGCAGGGTCTGCCCGAGTTTTCCGCCTTGGAAATATGACGTGGCGTTGCGCTGGGCGCTTGCCAGACGATCGAGTTCGTCGTTCGAGAAAGTCGTGCAGCCGCACAACAATAGGAGCAGGCAGTATTGGCGCATCGTGGACGCGAAGCTGAGGGGTGGCGGCAGCAGGGGGCAGGCTGCCTCAGTTGGGGTCTGTTTCGTCAAGCGACGAGGATACGGGCAGCGCAGGGGCGCTGTCGAGCCTCAGGGCCTTGGCAGCCGGGTTCGCAGCCCGGTTTGCGCCACCGAACGGGCCTTTGTTGGCTGGCCATCGCTCGTTAGGCTGACGAGCACAGATATCCGGCCACCTGGCACACCCTGAATCAGGCCCCAGCCGCTGCCCCGAGCAGCGGGTTACTCGTCATGTCGATCAAGAAGCCCTCACGTCGTTCCTTCCTCAAAACCTCCGCAACCGGTGCTGCGGCGGTAGCCGCAACTGGTTCGCTCAGCGCTCTGCGTGCGGCCTCGCCGGTGCACCAAGGCGGCGGCAAACTGAAGGTCGGCATCGTTGGCGTTGGCGGTCGTGGCTCGGGCGCCGCTGTGCAGGCGATCATGGCCGATAAGGAGAATGTGCTCTATGCGGCCGGCGACGCGTTTGCGGATCGTCTCGAAGGCGGTCTCGAGGGCATACAGAAGACCGCCGAAAAAGCTGAGCGAGGCGCCCAGTTT
>JAPYTD010000052.1 GCA_029936315.1 Planctomycetota bacterium
CATCAAGGGTGTCTACGAGCCAGACAAGCTGGTCGGCCGACTCGTCGTGATGGTCGCCAACCTCAAACCGCGCAAGATGAAGTTCGGCATGAGCGAGGGCATGGTCGCGGCAGCTGGCACCGACGGCGAGGTCTATCTGCTGTCACCGGACAGCGGCGCGGTTCCTGGCCAGCGATTGCACTAGCGGCCCCCAGGTTGGCGGGGCCGGGGCGCCTGCTTTATTGGCAGGCCTGGCTATGCGGGAAGAACTACCCACCCCGGAACTGCGGTCGGTACATGAAACAGGGTCCAGCAAACGCCGGACCCCGTCCCAATCGTTGAAGACAACCTCGCCTTGCGGCGAGGTGCCTCGTCGGAAGAACTACTTCTTCGCAGCCTTCTTCTTGCCCTTCTTCTTCGCGGCCTTCTTGGCCTTCTTCCTGGCAGGCGCCTTCTTCTTCGCCTTCTTCTTAGTCGCCTTCCTCTTCTTACCAGCCTTCTTCTTAGCCTTCTTCTTGGCAGCCATAGTCTTGGTCCTTGTTAGGGTTTCGTGGGGGAGACCGGCACGAGGTTCACTGAATGTGAACCCGCCAAGTTCCGGCCGAAGGTAGAGATCGGCAAACGCGCGATCGGAATTCACCGGAACTCTCGGTGGCACCACAAGATACTGCGGAAACGGCCCGGCGAAACATATTGCGAAACAGTTCTATTCGCCGCAGATACAGGCCCGATCTACAGGTTTAGTCTGTTTGCAGGGCATTCTGATGATCTTCGCTTTTTTTCCATTTTTCAGTGTCGCTGAAGCCGTCAGTGAGGCGGTTCGCGGCGTGCAAAACTCTTCACGTTGGCTTCTGAGACGCCTTGAGAAACGACAACAGGCCACGCGCAGTTTGCAACTGCGCGCGGCCTGTTGTGTGTCGTGACGAGGTTGGTGACGCGCCTTAGTCGAACAACTTGTCGAGCGTGTTCTTCGCATCGGCACCGTAGTCATCGCCGAGCCCTGCGTTCTCATCGGGTTCGCGATTCATGGCTTCTTCGTAGATGACCGCGAGCTTGTTCGCAGTCTCACCTGCGTAGAGACGCACCATGCCAACCGTTGTGCGATCGTCGAACAGAATCGTCAACAGCGTTCGGTCCCCGACCAACGACAACTGAATGTTGTCACGTTCGCCTTGGTGGAACATCGCGGTGAACTCTTCTTCGCCGAGCAAGCGCGCCATCTCCTTCGTTGCAGCGAACGAACCGGCAACGAGCGCTGAGATGGTGTCGATGTCGACCGTGCGCAGTTCGCCGCGCTTGGTCACGAGGTGGCCTTCCTTGTCGATCAGCAGCGCGCACTTAGCGCCCGACAACCGCAAGAACTCAGCCAACAGTTTGTCGATGCCGTCGATGTCCTCTTTGTAGAACGTCATCCGATCGTGGCGCAGATGCTGGTTCCGCGACATTGGTTTGGAATCAACCATGCGACTTAGAACCCCGGGCCACCGATTACGAGATAAGCGACACCGGCTGCGGCGACGAGGAGTGTGACGGTCAAGCCCACTGCGAGGCCGACGCCACTCTTCTGGGCTACAGGAGCCCGGCGGCCCCTGCCCGTGCGGCGACCTGCATTGGCCCGCTGACCAGCACGCCCCCGACCTGCCGGCGGAACCCCTGCCCTGCGGCGGCGTTGGCCACTCCTGGCTTGCCCTGCCGCCACTGGACGGCCACCACGGGACTTGGCTGGTGCGCGACCGCCTACAGCGCGCTTCGGCCTAACCGGGCGCGGCGAAGCCGACGCGGGTGCCGGCGCCGCAACGGGTGCTGCCGCTAGCGCCTTCTCTGGTGACGACTTGCGCGGGTTACGGCCATCGATCTTCTCGATGCTCTCAAGCACCATCGCGGCCAACGTCTTCAGGGTCGGGAACACGCCTTCGCCGGTGTATGCGACCGCTTCAAAGGTCGGCACACCGAACTTGTTCATGATCTTGTCGATCTCGGCGCATGGCATCGCGTTCGGCAAGTCCCGCTTGTTGTATTGGATGACGTGCGGCAACTCGCGAATGTCCTTGCCGTACTCAGCAAGGTTCTCGATCAAGTTCGAATAGGACTCGACGTTCTCGTCCATCTTGTCCGGATCCGAATCCGCAACGAAGATGATGCCGTCGACGCCCTGTAGCACGAGCTTGCGGGTCGCGTTGTAGTAGACCTGACCAGGCACTGTATAGAGCTGGAACTTAGTCCGCATGCCGGCAACGTTGCCGAGGTCAAGCGGCATGAAGTCGAAGAACAGCGTGCGGTCACCATCCGTCGAGATCGACGTCAGCTCCCCCTTGTTCTCTTCAGGTGCCTTTTGATGAACGATCTCAAGGTTGGTGGTCTTGCCACTCATCCCGGGGCCGTAGAAAACGACCTTACAGTTGACTTCTTTGAGCGCGAAGTTGATCTGGACCATGGTTGCGCGTCCGCGTGGTGTTGCCCGTGTGTCGACGAATACGACACTTCTCGGGTAGCACGTACATCGGACGTGGAGGCGCCAAGTCTTGAGTAGGCAGGCTTTTTCGTCGCATTGTGAGCCCGGTAACGAGCCTCTGCGCGAGATCTCCAATGACGCTGCGGGTGTCGACGTCTGCAACAGCTAGCACGCAATAAGCCCACAGCATCGGCGACTGTCGCCAAGCGCGATGAAGCCGGTGAATTAGGCGAGGCGCGAAGCGCGTCGGATGCGAACCACGGCCTCATCAACCTGGCAGTCGGCCTCGCTGATCTCGGCAAACTGGTCGAACAGAACCACGAGGTAGCTCTGGTCAAATTGCACGAACACGGCCTTGCCGTGCGTCGCGTTCACCAGCAGCTTGGAGCAACCACCGTAGCTGCCTTCGGCGAGGCTGCGGTTGGTCGTCATCATCAGATACGACGACAAGCCGGAGATCACTTCGGGGTCGAGACCGCTCCCCAACGACGAAGCCGCAACCAGTCCATCGTTGGTGACCACAGCTGCGCCTCGCACGCCTGGGGCGTGCCGCAGTTCGACAACCGCTTCCTGGATCTTGCTCATGGCCTAGCCCTCTGCGGCGTGCAACGCGCCGGCGACGATCTCCTGTAATTCTCCAAGCACCCACTCGACGTTCGCGCTTTCGAGGCACTGAACCGCCGCCAGTGCATCACCGTAGACACAGATGCAAATCCAGCCGAAGTCGCCTTCGATCACGGTCTTTGCGGCGCTGCCGATGTCGAGCCGGCGTGCGAAACGATGCGCAGCCTTCGCGGTCACGCGCACGATCCGCAAGAACGGATCGCGACCATCGCGAATGTCACCCTTGACCATCGCCTTCGAGCCGCGAATGAACACGGCGCGATTGACGCCGTGCAGCTCGGCGATGCGCGCTAGTCCAGCCCGCACATCTGTGATGGAACGGTCGGCGGCTTGCGCTGGAGCCACGGTTTGCAGCGTTGGGTGCAAGAGTGAACCATGTGATTCAACCTCGGCAAGCAACGCATTGAGGTCCGAGCCACTGTCAGGCAGCGTCGCAACGTGGCTGAGCAGGTGCTCGATCTCTTGATCGGCCGGATCGAGTTCACGCAGCGTCTGGATGTGTTTCTGGGCCTCGTTGACCGCGCCGATGCGATACAGGACCTCACCCAGCAAGCGACGCGAGCGCGTCGAATCTGGGTCCATCCTGGCGGCACGCTCAAGGCACTGCACGGCTTCCTGGCCTTCCCGCGCCGCGAGGTCGCGATAGAAGTTCGTCAGACGAGCCTGGCCGAGCATCAGCCAACTGCCAGAGTCGTCCGGGAAGCGCAAGCTCCACTCCTGACAAGTCGCGTGCAAGGCGTTGCTGTCGCCTAGCTCAAGATGAATCGAAGCGAGTTCATGGAACAGCTTCGAGCTGGGCGAACGGGTCAGCTTGGCGCGCAATTCCCCCGCGCGACGATGACGCAAGCCGCGACGCGCGCAGTCCAACAGCTGGCGCAACTCGATCGACTTGGGGAACAACGCGAGGCCATCGTCGGCCATGCGCTCTGCCTTGTCGTGCAGATCGAGGTTGATGTAGACTTGGCCCAAATCGACGAACGTCGACGGCGAAGGCTGTTCCTTGGCCCGCTGCTCAAGGCGGCGCAGCTGCTTCCAAATTTTCATCCGTTGGATTAGGTGCATCGCATCTCCCTAGCGGAACAGCACGATCTCCCCAGCCCGAGTCGGCAGCGCAACAACGTTGGCGTCGACACCGAGCGCACCCGGACCAATGCATGGTTGCGTAAACTCCCACAGCACGGACACGGTGTCCGCGGCACACGCCACCATGACCTCGTGAGCCGGCTGCGCGTGGCTGCGAGGCCTGCGAGTGCGTACGAAGGCACGATTGCCTTGGATCTGGATGCCGAGCACCGCGTCCTCGACCGGCAGTTCACCCAGGTGCTTGCCAGTGTTGCGATCGAGCGACAGGATGCGGCCTTCGGCTGCAACGACCACGCTCTTCTGGCCAACGGCCAAGTCGTGGGCCAATAGCGTGCGACCAATACTCTCGGTCCACAGCACCTTGCCAGCGGCGAAGTCGACCGCGCGAACCGCACCATCACTGCAACCGAAGAACAGCTGCCTCCCCGACACCAAGATTGGCGTCGTGACACCAACGGGGCTGCGCAGCACGCCAAGGCTGCGACCATCGCTAACGTCAAAGACCAGCACCCGACCGTCGATGGTGCCGACGTAGGCCTTGCGGCGAACAATCGTTGGAGCGCCGGACGGCGCGCTGCCGAGGACAACGCCCCACAGCCGGCGGCCTGTCGCCTGTTCCCAGCAATGCATGACGCCACTTGCGTCGACGAGTGCAATGCGGCCATCGCCAACGGCCAACGGCGTCACGGCTTCGGACTCGAGCTTGACCGGCCATCCCTTGGTGGAAACTGCAGGGTCAACAGGCAGGCATTCGACCGTCAGTTCATTGCTGACGAAGAAGATTCGCCCGCCGCTGATGACCGGGTCGGAGTGCACCGACTTCAAGCCACCCAACTCGCGAACTTGGCGGTTGCTGCCGTCACTGCGGGCAAAGCCAAGCTTGCCACCGCGCAAACCAACGGCAACCCAACCATCGCCGGCAGCGACACCGGTCTGACCAGGCGTAGCGAATGTGACGACGTGTTCTGGGACCACCGTCAGCACACTGGTGACTTCCGATTCCTTGCCGCCGTCGACGACGATGTCGCGCGGTTCAAAGCCTTCC
This sequence comes from Planctomycetota bacterium, assembly GCA_029936315.1. Taxonomy (GTDB): domain Bacteria; phylum Planctomycetota; class UBA1135; order UBA1135; family UBA2386. The sequence continues at coordinate 5,184 of JAPYTD010000052.1, forward strand.
AGTGACGCAGTCAGGAGCACAGGCTGGTTGGCCTGGCACAGCACCAGACCCGGTGTGCGTAGCGCAACCTGCTTGCCATCCACCGTGCGCATCAACGGCTTGCCGTTGTGCAACAGGTTGGCGCCTGCCGGACGCGTCACGACCATGACCGGTATACGAACTCGCCGACCACTCAACGTGTATTCAAAATCCGCCTGCAGACGCAGAGCGGCCTTGCGGGCACCGGCCCAGTCCTTTGCTGCGATGCGACCGTCGTAGTCCTTGCCGAGTCGTTTCGACTGTTCCAGGAACGTTCCAAGGTGCTTCCAGGTGTTCTCAACCTTCTGGGTGAGCGCCCACTCAAGATCCGCAGCTTGACCCGCTTGGGCCAACATCTCACGGACCTTGCCGAGCCCTTCGTAAGCGACTTCGGGGTTGCCGGAACGGAACTGCGCCTGGTGGCGCAACCACTCGGCCTTGTATTGATCCCGCAGCTTGTTGAGCGCCGCATTGCGAGCGGCTCGATCAGAGTCACGGCGAGCATCAAAGGACCGCTGCGCCGATTCGATGTTCTGCAGTTCGGCATTCGCCTTGCTGATGGCAGTTGCCAGCGGATGCTCATCGATGAACGTCGTGAACGCCGCTTTGGCACCGACAAAGTCATCATGCTGCAGAAGGTTCTGCACATCGATCGCGTGGAAGTCTTCTTCGGCGCGTTCGTTGTAGAACCAATAACCCGAGCCAAGCACGAGCAGCAGGCAGAACAGAACCGCCAACACCGTGAGGGCACGACCGCGACGACGAGTGCGCTCGTCAAACTCGTAGAGATGACGAAGACGTTCTGAGATATCCGAACGGCTGCGGTCCAGCTGCAGAATTTTCTGCAGATAACTGATCGCTTCGAGCGGCTTGTTCTGGGCGACTAGATCGTCGGCAATCGACTCGTAGAGCTGCATCACGCGCTTCTGATCACCGGCACGAATGTGCACGTTGACGAGCGCCTTCTTCAGGTCTGGGTCGTTAGGCTCAACCAGCAGCAAACGCTCGAGCAAGACCCGCACGCGCTGGATGTCGCCGAACTCGGTCAACAGTTCGACCAATTCCTTGCCTTCCGCAAGCGGGTCGAAGCCACTGATGTTGACGCCATCCGCGCCGAGCGTCAGTTCGACGAGGCGTTCGCGCGCCGACAAGTCCGTTGCCACGAGCATCTTGACCTCGTGCAGACAAACCGCGGCACCCGCAAGATCGCCATCGCCGATGCGATGCTCAGCCTCACTCTCGAGATGGTAGACCGCGAGTTCGTATTCTTCGGCCGCCTGGTAGGCCTTCGCCGCCAGTGCGTGCGTGTCCGGCAAGCCAAGACCAAGTTCGATAGCCCGCTCGTAGAGGCTAATGGCATCGGGTAGACGCGCCTCGCTCATGCACTCGTCACCGAGCGCGACCAGCTCCTCATGGGCAACCGGTGCAATCGCGCTAGCGTCGAGCAGTTGGCTCAACGTCTTGCAGACCAAGAACGTCGTCAGACCGGTGATCTCGACGATGCGATTCACATTGCGTCGGCCGTCGAGCAGTTCAAAGATCGCCGGACCATCGTTGCCATAATCATCGGCACTGATGAAGTCAGCCGTGGCGACCAGGATCTCGGCGGTGCTTGGGATGCGTTCGCTAATGAAGGCCCATTCGTCGATGCGACGGGCCGCTTCCATGATGATGCTGTCGCAGTTGTAGAAGAAGCGCTCATCAACGGTGCCATCGCGACCTTCAAGCTTCTTGGTGTTCTCGTGGAACTCGAACTTGGCTTCATTGCAGAAGAAGAGGTCGTAGATCTCCTCTTCGAGTTCGATCCGATACTGCTTCTCGAGCTCGGCTTCATCCAGGTACCCGCCTGCCAGTAGACAATCCGACAGCGTTTGGTCGGTGCGAACAGCATGATCGCGAACTTCGTCGAGCGCAGCCTCATCGAGACGGCCGGAGCGCTGGAACGCGGCGACCACTCGATCGAGCAGCCGATGCACGTTGTGGTGCACGCTGACGCCGCGCTGATCGAAGTACAGAACCTTCCACAGCTTGGTAGAGTGGATGCTCAGAAGGCCAACCTTCTTATTGAGGGCCAGCATCTGGAACACCTGGGCCAGATCAACGCTGGCGAGATCCCCTCGTAGTGCCATAGGTGGTTCGTCGGTGCGGGTAATACAGTCGAGTCCGCGGTCCCTATCGACATCGAGACGGGCGACCCTGAGCCCCACACCCGGACTTCCGAGGTATATGCCCGGTCGCACCCCCCCGGCCTATTCCTCGGATCAACCCCCGGGGCTCCTTGCCGTCCGGTCCTGCCTGACTTACTGTCCAGCCCCAATGCTGTCGCTGAGCCGCTGCCTCCGAATTGCCCGCGCCACCGCCCATGCGGCTTGTGGCTGGCTGACCTATCGACTTGGTTGGCACGGCGTCGCACGCCAGCAATTCGAACGCGTTCTGCTCCTGCGGGGCGCCGACTTCCGCGCCTACGTGCACTTGGGCCGAATCGCCTTTGATCACGGCGACTACGCCGGCTGGCGTCGTGAGTTTGAACACGCGCGCCGCACCGACCCGATTCGGTTCGCGCGGTTGCGCCATGCGATAGAACTGTTCGAGCCCCGCCTCGCGGGTACGCAGCTCGAAGGCCACGGCGAACTTGACGGCTTTCAGGGTGCCGATTCGCGGGCAACGTGGCGCGCCTTGCATCCGTTCCAAGATCCACGCGGCATGGATCATGTTGGCGATGAGTTGGGCGCAGATGCGCTGGACGCACGCGGCAAGAACCTCATCCACGGCGAGCCTCATGACGGCGGTCGCACGCCGGACGGGTACGGCCGCAGCACGGACCTTCCGTTGGCTCCGGGCTACGACCCGATGACGCCAGGCCAACAGCTCGACGAAGGCGCTCCGGACGAATCGCAGCACGAGCACCCGCGTGGCGATGCAAGCGGCAATAATGCAAGCGGCAATGATGGTGGTGGCGATGCCAAGGACACGCGCAACACGAACCCACTGGGACTCGATGACCTGGGCACGAGAAACGACGACAACAGTCTGGACCGAGCCCCCAACGACCCTCGCAATAGGCCATTCACCGGCCACCCAAGCTGGAACACGCCCGACGCATCCCTCAGCCGCGACGACTTCTCGTCTCCGACCGAACGCCGCCGCTTCCAACTGCGCCGCCCAATCGACACTCAGGAGATCGCCCGCTGCGACCTCAACGAGCTAGCCCGCCGCCTCTCCAGCTAGCCGAAGAGTGCCAGTAGGATATTTTTTATCCCGGCACCGTTCTAACCTCTTCGGGGCATGCCCGACGCTAACCCGGTACTGACGATCGCGCTCTTGCTTGCTGCCGGTGCAACCATGCAATGGTTTGCCTGGCGGATTCGGATGCCGGCGATCTTGTTCTTGCTGCTGGCGGGATTCTTGATCGGGCCAGTGCTGGGTGTGTTCCAGCCGGAAGAGACCTTCGGCACTCTGTTCCGCCCAATCGTCTCGCTCGCGGTCGGCATCATCCTGTTCGAAGGCGGGCTGACGCTACGCTTCGACGAACTGCGCGGGGTCGGCCGAATCGTGACCAACCTGTGCACCATCGGTGCCGCAGTGACCTGGTTGCTGACAACGCTCGCCGGCTGGTGGATCGTCGGGGTGCGCTTCGAAATCGCGCTGCTGGTTGGTGCCATCCTCGTGTTGACCGGACCAACCGTTGTGATCCCTCTGGTGCGCCACGTGCGACCGCGCGCACCGCTCGGCCCGATCCTCAGATGGGAGGGCATTCTGATCGATCCGATCGGCGCAGTGCTGGCTCTGCTCGTGCTCGAAGCACTCACTGGTAACGACAGCGCCGCCGACATCGCAACGGGCATCAGTCTGACGTTGCTCTATGGCGGCGGCCTCGGCGTGCTCACCGGATTCGGACTTGGCCACGCACTTGAGAAGCTCGTCATCCCCGACCGCCTGCACGTGCCAGTCACGTTCGGCGCAGTTGGTCTATGCTTCGCGTTGGCCAACACCCTGCAACCTGAAGCCGGCCTACTGGCGGTCACGGTGATGGGCATCGTGCTTGCAAACCGCAGCAAGCTCGATATCGAACACGTGCTGGCGTGGCACGAACCGCTCGTGACCATGTTGCTGGCGTTGTTGTTCGTGACCATCGCAGCCCGCCTCGAGATGTCAGCACTGACCAAGCTCGGCATGCTGTCGCTCGCCTTCACGGCCGTCTTGATCTTCATCGTGCGGCCGATCGCCGTCGCTTGCTCAACCGTGGGCACCTCGCTGAACTGGCGCGACCGCGGTTTCCTGATGGCGATGGCGCCGCGCGGGATCGTTGTCGCCGCGGTGAGTTCTGAGTTTTCGCTGCACCTCGAACACAACGGCGTCACCGATGCCCAGGACGTGATCGCAATGGTGTTCCCCGTCATCGTGCTGACGGTGATCGTCTATGGCTTCGGTTCGCGGCCGTTCGCGCGCCTGATTGGCACCGCGCAGGCCGACCCGCAGGGAGCGGTGTTGGTCGGCGCCGACATCGTCAGCCGCGAAATCGGCCACGCTTTGAAGCAACAAGGATTCGAAGTGTTGCTCATCGACACGAACCACGCCCACACCTCGGCGGCACGCACGTCAGGCCTGCGCACATTCCAAGGTAGCGTGCTATCGCATCGCTTCACCGAGGAAGCCGAACTCGACGGCATCGGCAACATGATCGCCCTGACGCCAAGCGACGAAATCAATCGCCTCGCCCTTGAGCAGTTCTTGCCGACGTTCGGGCGGGCCCACCTGTTCCGGCTGACCTCAAGCAACAAGAAGCGCAAGGACGTGCACCACGCCGGTCGCGTGCTATTTGCTGACGACCTCAATGCCGAAGAACTGCGTGACCAGCTACACGCGGGAGCGCGAATGCGCGCGACCAAGCTGACTGAGCAGTTCGGGCCGGAGCAGTATCGTGAGCAGTACGGCGAGACTGCCCGCCCGTTGTTCCTGGTCACAGCCGAGAAGAAGCTGATCATCGTGACTACCGACAACCCGACCGTGCTCAAGGTTGGACAAACGGTGCTCGCACTCGTGCCCGAACGCACGGACACCGCGAACGAAGGAGAGGAAGCAGGAGCCTAAGTGCTCAAAGCCTTGGTTCGCGCGCCCACGCATCCTAGACTGCCCGCGAAAATGCTGACCACCGCCCTTGAGTCCGCCCATCTCTCCCTTGGCGCCCGCATGGTTCCGTTCGCCGGCTGGAGCATGCCTGTACAGTACCGTGGCATCCTCGACGAAGCCAAAACCGTGCGCGAGCACGCCGGCCTCTTCGACCTCGGCCACATGGGCCGGGTCAAGGTCTACGGCCCACAGGCCGAGGCCTTCTTGAACCGCCTGCAGACCAACGACGCCGCTGCGATCAAGCCCGGCAGGATCCGCTACGCGTTGCTACTCGATGACGACGGCCTGACGCAGGACGACATCCTGCTGTACCGCAACCCCGCAGACTCCTCCGATGCCAACGGCTTCTTCGTTGTCATCAACGCAGGCAACGCCAAGCGCGATCTCGAGCGCATGAACGCGATCGCCAAGGACTTTGACGTGACGGTCGAAGACTGCACTCAGTCGCTCGGCATGATCGCGATCCAAGGCCCCAAGTCGCAGGACATCACCCAGCAGATCTGCTCGGGCGACCTCGCGTCGCTCGGCTACTACGCGTGGATGAATACCGAAGTCTGCGGCGTGCCGATGACTTTGTCACGCACCGGCTACACCGGCGAAGACGGCTTCGAGGCCTACGTGCCAAGCGGTCACGAACCGAAGGTGTGGGATGCGTTCCTCAAGGCTGGCGAAGCCCATGGTCTTACCGCCATTGGACTTGGTGCGCGCGACACGCTACGCCACGAAGCGGGCATGCCGCTCTACGGCCACGAGATCAACGAGACGACCAACCCGCTCGAAGCGAACCTCAGTTGGGCCGTCAAGATGAACCACGACTTCGTCGGCAAAGAAGCGCTCGAACGCGTCACCGCAGCCGGTGGCACAGGCCGAAAATTGGTTGGCCTGATCACGCACTCCAAGCGTTGCCCGCGTGAGGGCTACCCGATCGCCAGCAACGGCAAGACGATTGGCGCAGTCTGCTCCGGCAGCATCTCGCCGACGCTATCCAAGAGTGGTACCCCGACGAACATCGCTACCGCCTACGTCGAAACCGAGTTCGCTGCCATCGGCACCGAACTACAGTTCGTCGTACGCGACAAAGCGGAGCCGTGCATCGTCACCGCCCTGCCGTTCTACAAGCGCGCCCGCTAGCACACTTTCTATTTCTCCCATTACGTCCTCTAGCAGTCCGAGAACTCTCATGCGTCCAGACGACCTCAAGTTTCAAAAGAGCCACGAGTGGTGCAGGGTCGAAGGCGAGACCGCAACGATCGGCATCAGCGATTACGCAGTTTCCCACCTCAACGACCTCGTCTTCCTCGACCTTCCAGCCGTTGGCGCGACGGTTACGATTGGTGAGAGCTTTGGCGAAATCGAATCAGTCAAGGCCGTCAGCAGCCTCTACTCGCCCGTCACAGGCGAAGTAATTGAGAGTAACGAAGAACTCGGCGACAACCTCGAGTGGCTGTCCGAAGAGCCGTTCGGCAAAGCCTGGATGGTCAAGGTCAAGATCAGTGCGGCAGGACCAGACCTGATGGATGTCGCGGCCTATGACTCGCATTGCAAGGCCGAAGGCTGAGCCCCACGGGCACAGACCACGACGAGTACCTGCGGGTGCTCCTGGACGAGCCGGGTGACGCCGCCCAGAACATGGCCGTCGACGGCGCGCTACTCGAACTGGCGACCAAGCCGACGCTACGCATCTATGGCTGGCAACCGCACGCGGTTTCGCTCGGCTACTTCCAATCGATAGCAGACTTCCAGGATCTGCCGGCCGACACGGTGATGGTGCGGCGCTCGACCGGTGGCGGCGCCATCCACCACGGCGACGAACTGACGTTCTCCTTGGCGCTAGACGCGTTTCGCCTGCCAGGCGACATCTCGCAGAGCTATGTCGTGTTGCACGACGCGATCATTCGCGCCCTCGCGCACGTCGGCGTTAGGTGCCGACGGGCAAGCGGTGGCGCGCAACCTGCAGCACGCCCATCGCACCGCTGGTGCTTCCGGACTCCCGTCGACGGCGACCTGGTGACCGATCGGGGCAAACTGCTCGGCTCGGCGCAGCGTCGCACCAACGCAGGTGACGGCAATCGCCATGCGCGTATCCTGCATCACGGCTCGCTGGTCTTGCAGCGCCCAAACCAAACTCCGTTCGTCGCGGCCGTCGCCGATCAGGTGCCCCTCACAGGAGAACTCCGTAGGGAACTCCACTCAGCCCTGGCCACAGAACTCGCAAGAGTTCTCGGCCTGATTGCGCGACCAGGAGAACGTTCGCGGGCAGAGAATGCGATGGCAACCAAGCTCCGCAGCGAGCAGTTTGGCACCACGGCGTATTTGCATCGCCGCTAGCAAAGGCAGAGGGCGAAGTGTTCGGCTTCAACCACGCTCACGTTGGTGGCCTGCTGGCCAACCGGTGGAAGCTCGCCCCGACCGTGCAGGCCGCGGTGATGTATCACCACAGCCCGGCGACCAATCCAGAGGACTGGGCCCGCGGCTTCATCGTCAAGGCAGCCAACACCTACGCCCACATGGCCGCGACCGGCAACGGCGGCTGGATTGGCGACCTGCTCGGTGAAGACTCACTGCAAGCCCTAGGTTTGTCGGCAGAGCAACACCAGGCGATCCTTGAGATGACTGCCGAAGCCACTATGGAATGATCTCGGGCATCAACTAGGCTGCTTGGCATGCAGCCAGCAAGCCTGCTCGCGCGCAGTGGATTGTCAAAGGATGTGCGCATCCTGATCGGAGCCGCCACCACAACTTGGCACGCCGACTGGCCCGGCCTCTCCGCGTGGGTCACGGCCGGACAGCAGCAGCAACTGATCCGCACCGCACTTGAAGAGACGATGCTGCAGTGCGTGTTGTTCTGCGGCTTCCCGCGTGTAATCACGGCGTTTGAGCAACTCAACAACGCGTGGCCAACCGACACCGCACCGAGCGGCGGTGGCCTACCTGAAGCCGAGCAGATGACGGCCGGGAGCGATCTGTTCGGCGCCATCTACGGCAAGAACGACGCAACCGTTCGCTCAATGCTCAAGGGCTGCCATCAGGAACTGCACGACTTCGTGCTCGAGGCCGCCTACGGCCGCATCCTGACCCGTCCGAACCTGTCCGGCAAGACCCGCGAACTGATCGCAGTCGCTTTGCTTGCCGCACAGGGGCAGAAGCGACAATTCGCCGGCCACGCGCGCGGCGCGATGCACCTCGGCGCCACCCGGACAGAACTGCAAGAGGCCCTGGTAACTGCATTCCCAGCAACCCCAGAGGCGGTCGACTGGTGGCTCACGCTGGTGCGCCGATCGGTGTAATCGCGGTAAGGCTCGCGCAAGCTGCCCTCGAACCAATCGCAGTACAAAAAGGAAGACTCTCCACCTTGCCCCCGGAAACCAGAGCAACGTGCCCGAGCTTCCTCGGTGGAGAGTCTCATTTGGACCATGCGAACGGCTCACACCACACTCACAGTCAGCCACAACTACCCAACGGCGGAGACCTGGTTTCGGTAGGGAATGAAAAAAACGTCCAGACGCACCCAACTCACCCCTGTCGACCCAGTGCCCGCGTGGTTCAGGGGTATCATTCACCCAGAACTGGGCGCACCACGCAAGCAGGCGCCAGCGCGTCTGCCACGCGACTCAGCGTGAGCGCAACCAGTCGCGGCGGGCCAACGACCGCTTGAGCTTGCCCGCCAACACTCGCCATGCTGCCGCGCGCTGTTGGCGATCAAGCCCAAGACCGCGCAAGAACCGCATCGTCTCAGCCCTGGTCGGCAGAGCCGGTAGACTTCTGCGGTGCCGCACCAGGTGGCGCTGCATACGAGCCAACATGTCATCGCGCGCACGATCGGTCAGCGGCGCGTCGATGCGGGCACGGTCGAGATCGACGAGCACCGCGCGGACCTTGTCGCCACTGGGACGAACCAACACGTTGTCCAGGTGCATGTCTGGGTGTCGGAGGCCTGCGCGGAAGGCCAGGCGAACCACCTGCCCGACCGCCTCGGCAGTCTGGCGACGACGATTCGGATACTCCGCCAAGAACGCCGGTACCGTCAACGCGTCGCTGAGCCATTCGGTGCACAACCGCAACCGCCAGAACGCACGTCCCTTCTTGGCGAGCGCTGCGAGGGGAGCCACCACCGGCACCCCCTCCTGCTGCAGCTTGTGCAGCACTTCGAGTTCTTGCTTGGCACGATGCGGCTGCGAGTAGCGATCGTTGAGCAGCGAGCCGAGTGCACCGCCCCGGCGATAGGGCCGCACGACGAGGATGCGATCGGCAACCGTCAAGCGACCGATGCCACCCCGGCCTTTGGCCCCTGGCATCGGTTCGAGCTTCGCCCAGAACGTCTCGAGCGGCACTTCGCGCAAGTCCTCATGAACCCATGCGACATGACCTCGCTGACGAATCTCTGCAAACGTTCCAAACCCTGCCACTGCCGCCATGCTAGCCGCCGCTCCACGATGGAAGCCAATGCATCCTGGAACTGAAGGCGACGATCGCGAATGCTGCGCACGTGGCATCCGCCCCAAGCACAACCGATCCGCAACATCCAATCGCACCTCTCCCCGGAGAAGCGATGCTGCCGCGCGGTGGCCGGGTCCTGATCATTCGTCTATCGGCGCTTGGCGATGTTCTGTTCGCCTTGGAGACCGTTGCCGCACTGCGCCAAGAACGCCCCGACGTCACCATCGATTTCCTCGTCGAGGATCGCTTCCAACAACTGCTAGACGGCCACGCACACATCGATCGCGTGTTGGTCTATCCGCGACGCCATCGACTGCGCATCCCTGGCAGCATCCTGGCCCTCAGGAAGACACGCTACGATGTTGCGCTCGACCTGCACGGCATCCAAAAAAGCGCCATGCACACGCTGTTCGCCAAAGCCCACCACAAGGTTGGCCCGGCCAGCCCGGCGTCACGAGAAGGCGCAAGGTTCGCCTACAACTTGACGGTACCGATGCCAACACCGCCGCCCCACCGTGCTGTGGTTGGCCACATGTTGCTCAAGGCGATCGGGCTGTCGGGTGAAGCCACGGCGCCAACCATCGCGACGACCGAACCCCCAGCTGGGATCCTCGAAGGTCTACCGCGACCGCGCGTGCTCCTGCATCCCGGCACCTCAGCGTTCGCGGCGTTCAAGCGCTGGCCCAGCGATCGATTTGCCGAACTCGCGCGGCGCTTGACCACCCGCGGCGTCGGCGTAGTCATCGGGTTTGGCCCGGGCGAAGAACAACTCGCCGCGCCAGCACTGGCGCTGGCGACGGGCAGCCGAGCGGCCAACGGAGCCGAACTTGGCCTTTTGGGCCTCGGAGGCATCATGCGCCACTGTGACGTCGTCGTCGCTGCCGACACCGGGCCCCTGCATCTTGGGGCGGCTGTCGGTGCGCGCTGCGTCGCGCTGTTTGGACCAAAGAACCACCTGCGTTACGGCCCCCGGGGCCACGGCGAGGTGCAGCACGAAGTAGTCTTCCACGACGTGCCGTGCCGGCCATGCAAACGCCGCACGTGTGCAACTCCTCAATGTGTGCTCGGGATCGACGTCGACACTGTCGAAGCCGCCGTGCTACGCCAACTCGAAACCCTGAAGACTTGACCGCCGTCGCTACCACAGTCATCCGCCACCCCAAGGAGCGCATCAGCAAGTGCTCCCTGCGCTTCCTGCACGACCGCGCGGAGATGACCTTCATGCGTGGCCACCCAGACACGAGGTTCGACGCAACGGGTTTCCTCTTGCTCGCGGTCGATGCGCCACCGCTCTCGATCGAGGACCAGGGCCGACCGCTGTTGCTGCTCGATTCGACCTGGCGATGGCTGCCGCAGCTGGATGCATGCGTCACGGGTGAGCCAATCAAGCGATCGATTCCCGGCGGGTTGCGCACCGCGTATCCTCGCGTCAGCAAGGTGTTCGACGATCCAACCGGCGGACTCGCATCGATTGAAGCGCTCTACGTCGCCCGCAAGTTGCTCGGCGATGACGATCCCGAGCTACTGCACGGCTACCACTGGAAAGCCGAGTTCCTTGAGATCGTGGCCAACGCGGGGCTCTAGGGAGCCCCCGCGCAGCTACATCGGGCTACAGCCACAACATCACGAGCCAACCGTCTCTGAGCACCATCGCGTACTATCCAGACGCGTTCTTGGCCGAACTAGTCGGTAACTTTTATGCGGGCTCACGCATCAAAGCGTTACGTGGCCACGCATATGCCCGAGGGGTGACGACTTTGGCGCAAGTTCGGGCACCCCAAGGACTCGCGGCACGTCGGCTAGCTTCCTAGAATCACAAGGACATGGGAGCCACGGTGTGTGGCTCCGCCTGCTTCCGCAACCAAGATTCCACCATGCTCAAACTCGCATCTATCGCAGTAATCGGCCTGGCCACTCTGGCATCCGCGCAGTCTCCCCTCGTTACCGGCCTCACCCCCAACAACCAAGGCAATATTGGCGGCGGTCTCTACTTCAACCTAAGGGTCATGGTACCGATCACAATCACCGAACTGAACTTCGGGATTGGCGGCAACATCGCCGCCGGAACGGCCTGCTCGGTCGAGATCTGGCTCGGTCCGCAATCCTATGTGGGCAACGTGACGGACCCATCCCTCTGGGTGCAGGTCGGTGCAACGACTCCCTACACCAAGCTCGCCGCAGGCTACGAGATCGCCACGGGTGCAACCGTCATTCCCGCAGGTGCCAACCCCAACCCACTGTCGCTTGGCGTCGGCGAGTACGGCATCTCACTGCGGTCCGTCGGCTGCAGCCACGGTTACACCAACGGCACAGGCTGCGCCGGCTCGGCACCCCCGGGCAGCTGCAGCAACGCGACGCATACCACGACCGAACTGCAACTGCGCGGGGGCCAAGCCCAGAACGCGTTCCTTGCCGGCGGTGTGTTCTCCCCGCGGATCTTCGCGGGCAACATCCACTACACGCTAGGCGGCACGCCGATCGCGTTCGCTGCGCGCGAGTCGTACGGTGATGGTTGCTACTCCAACTACCAATCGTGGTACGAGTACTGGCCAAACCCGGCGAGCATCGACTACGCCAACACTTCGCTCTTGATGACCTACAACGGTGCCACCAACAGCTACGACAGCACGCTCGGAACGACCCCCATCGACACCGTAGCGCTGACCAACCCGCCGCTCGGCCACGGCGCCGATGGCGACATCCTGGTTCCGGTGGCACAGCCGATCCTCTACGCAGGCCAGCAGACGCTCGACCTCGCCTTCAACGTCAACATGAACGCCGACGGCTTCATCACGTTCGAAGGCGCGTTCCCAAGCCTGTGGACGGGCGCCAACGTGGTCCCGGACATCTTCGCCGGTGCCATGCCGCTGCCGGCGACCCCGGCACAGATTCCGGCCTCGGTCGGCAACTTCAAGTTCCTCGACCCGAGTCTCGGTGGCACAACCCACTACGACTTCACCGGCACCGAGCACTTGTTCACGTGGCAGAACGTCAACGACACTGGCGGTGGCGGCCCCAACAACTTCCAGATCGCCTGCAGCGCTACTGGTGACATTGAGATCCGCTGGGGCGCGATGAGTGTCGGCGGCGGTGGCGGCAACCCGGCGGTGGTCGGCTACTTCGTCGCCGGCGGCGCGCTCGATCCGGGCAGCATCGACTTTACAGCTGCTGCTCCGTTCAGCACCCAAGGCAACGATTCGAACCCGCTGCTGCTGGCGTCGGACGTGAACCCGGTCATCGGCACGACGGTCAACCTGACGGTCGCCGACCAGGCCCCGAACCCCGGCATCGGCGTGACGTTCATCACGACCGTGCAGGTCGCGCCAGGATTCGACCTCGGCATCATCGGCGCGCCGGGCTGCCTCGCCAACGTTGACATCAACTTCGGCGCAGGCTTCGCAATCGACTCGATCCCGGTCAACGGCTTGACGCTGGCGTTCCCGATTCCAGCCAACCCGGCCAACGTCGGCTTGTCGTTCTTCTGCCAGAGCATCTGGTTGAACCCAACGGCAAACGCCTTCGGCCTGGTGACCTCGAACGGCCTCCGTCTGAGAATCGGTAGCTTCTAAGCGACCAATCCCGACGGAAGAATGAGCGGCTACTCGCACTTCGTGCGGGTAGCCGTTTCTCGTTGGGGGTCAGGTTGGGTAGCGTGTGCCAACACACGCGCCCGTAGCTCAGCTGGATAGAGCATCGGCCTTCTAAGCCGGCGGTCGCAGGTTCAAATCCTGCCGGGCGTGCCATTGCGCGTAGCGCAATGGCAGGCCCGTCAGGCTTTGGGCATGACTCATGCCTCGCTGCGCGCGACTTGAGGTCAGCGGCAAATCCTGCCAGGCGTGCGCATCCGTGCTAGCTGGCGACCCAGGTAGCCGTTGCCTTGGGCTAGTTGGGGTCTTCCGGGTTGAGGGATTCTGTTGTGGCCTGGGGGCCGTGCGCTTCGGGGGGTTGGGTTCGGTAGCGGTCGTGGATCCAGAGGTATTGCTCGGGGGCTTTGCGGATCAGGGCTTCGAGGCCTTGGTTGGCTCGGGTGATGGCGGCCAAGAGGTCGGCCTGCTTGTTGCCGGTGGACTTGGGGGTGAAGGTGTCGGCCACTACGAGTTCGAACTGGAAGCCTCTGCCGCGGCGCAGAACGGCGGCGACCATGACTGGGTACTGCTTGCGGAGGGCCAGCGTGATGGCAGCTCGTTCGCAGCTGGCGATCTTGCCGAAGAACGGTGCGAAGATCCCGCGCAAGCGCTGATTCTGGTCGATGACCTGCATGCCGGCTTCGCCGTTGGCCAGGGCACGGGCCAGGTCGCGGAAGCCACCGCGGCGGGGGTGGACCTTGAGGCCGGTCTTTTGGCGGCTCTCGAGCATCCAGTCGTTGAGTAGCGGGTTCTTGGTGAGGCGCGCGATGCCGTGGCCACCGCCGACGATCTCGGCAACGGTAACGGCACCAACTTCCCAACTGCCGAGGTGGGCGGTGAGTACGAGAAAGGGCTTGGTGAGCTGGCGGAGGGTCTGCCCGCCCTTGGTGCAATCCATCACATCCGTTGCGTGACCGCCTCGAGCGAGCAGGCGCGTAAGCCTGGCCATGTCGAGCGGCACCATGAACAGGTTTGCCGTAGCGCTGGCGCCGAGGCGAAGTTGTTCTCGTTCACTGAGGTCCGGGTAGGCCTGCGCCAGAAACTTGAGCGCGTAGCGGCGGCGGCGGCCGTCGCATAGAAACCACAGGCGGCCGAGACCGCCGGCAACGCGGTAGCCGAGCCACTGGGGTACACGGGCGGCCGTACCGATGGCGAAACGAGCCACCCAGTAGACGAGGCGGTCTGAGAAACGCACCTTCGCTCGCTTGCTGGAAGCATCACTCACAGCAAGAACTCCGCCGGAGTTGGTGGTGCGTCGAGGAATCGCAGGTTGATGCGCAACACAAACCGCTCGACGTCGAATGCATCAAGGCGAGCATCGTCCTTTTCGGTCGTGACCAGAATCGCACCGACGTTGTCAGCAAGGTCGGCAGCTTTGGTGACTTCGCTCTGGGTAAAGCGGTGGTGATCGCGGTGCACGACTTCACCCACGATCTCGGCGCCGAGTCCTTGCACGGTCGCGCGGAACGATTGCGGCTTGGCAATCGCAGAGAACAAGACGACGCGGCGGCCGGACAAGTTTGCCGCGGATGTGACGGAGTTGCTCGGCCGCTGTACAAGATCAGTCGGTTCATGTTCGCAGGCGTGCACGGGCAGGTTCTTGCCAGCGATCTGCCGGAATTTGTCAACGCGAAGTTTGATCTGGTCACGGTCGAGGTGACCAGCGCGCGTCATCAGCAAACAGTCGGCGCGGCGCAGGCCCGAACGGAACTCGCGCAGATCTCCGGCTGGTAGGCATTGCCCATTGGCGAATGGTATGCGCGCATCGAGACAAACGACATCGACGTCTCGGTGCAGTCGGCGGTGTTGGAAACCGTCATCGAGAACGATGAAGTCGGCGCCTTTGTCGACGAGGCGACGACCGGCAACGACGCGGTCGGGGTCCTGTTCCTGCAGCAGCCACGGCATCCGGCGTTGCAACAGCACGCCTTCGTCGTTGAGTTCGGCCCCGGGAGCGCGACCGTAGCCCCGCGCCAAGACACCAGGAACCTTGCCGACCTGCTTGGCGATTTCGCACAGCCAAGCCACTGTCGGGGTCTTGCCAGTGCCGCCGACCGTCAGGTTGCCAATGGAAACCACCGGGACCGACAGCTTGTGCGTGCGTCTCCAGCCCATCGCAAACAGGCTGTTGCGCAAGGCTGCGACCGAACCGTACAGCAGCCCAAGCGGCCACAGCGCCTGTCGCAGCGGGTTCGAGGCTGTTTGATCTGGTTTGCTCACGAAGCCTGTAGAGCGAGGATCTCTGCAACCGTCGTCGCCGGCGCGGTCACGACACCATCAACACCAGAGACGGCGGCGATGCGCGTGACCATCTTGACCAATATCGCCCTGGGGCCGCATTCGATAAAATTGCGCACGCCGTTTTCGAACATACCGTTAACGGTCGGTAACCACTGTACGGCGCCGGCGAATTGACGTTGCAGCGCGTCGCGTGCTTCTTGCGCGGTGGTCACCGGCTTGGCGTCGACATTGGTCCAGATCGGAAACGCCGGATCCTTCATCTCCGTGCTATCGAGCACGGCGGCGAACTCCTTGCCGGCATCACTCAGCATCGAGCAGTGGAATGGCACACTGACGTTGAGCTTCAACGCCATGCGCCGCGGTGCCAGTTCAACCAGCTGGTCCATGGCTGCGGCTTCGCCTGACACAACGGTCTGGTGCGTCTCGTTCTTGTTGGCGATCTCGCAGATACCGACGTCGACCTTGGCGATGAGTTCTTCCACTGCAGCGAGATCCATTTTCCTCAACACGACCATGCCACCCGTTCCGACTGGCACGGCGTTCTGCATGAACGTCGCTCGCTGCCGCACGAGCTTCACTGCGGTGCCGAGGTCAAAGGTCCCAGCGGCAACGTGGGCCGCATACTCACCGAGGCTATGGCCGGCGGCGAGGTCGGGGGTCAGACCCAGGGCGCGGAATGCTGCGACCGCGACGGTCAGCGTCGCCGGCTGGGTGTTCTCGGTCAGCTGGAGCTGCTCGTCGGGGCCCGAGAAGCACAACTCGGAGACCGATTCTCCGAGGGCTTCATCGGCTTCGGCGAAGGTCTCGCGTGCGCTTTCGAAGCGCTCGACAAGCTCCTTGCCCATGCCTGTGAACTGCGATCCCTGACCCGTAAACAAAAAGGCGCGTTGCATGCGCCCAAGCATTCCGCCCGCCCCCGGATCGGATCAAGCGCGAAGCTGGATTAGCGTGCAGGTCTCAGCAGATCTTCGCCAATTACTTGCCGCGAAGGCGGGCGCGCTCGGCTAGGCGGCGCTCTCGCTTGGTCTGTGGCTTCTTGACGACGCCCGCGTTCGGATCGACGCGGTTGTGCTCGCAGGCCTGCATCCACTGATCGAAGCTCTTGACGAATGCGAGTTCAAACTTCGTCGGCGGCACGCCGATGACAGCTCTCCGGCGGGCGATTTCGTTCTTCTTGGCCTCATTCCAGCCGTCCTTCGGCGGGTAGCTGCGCAGCAGGTTGGACCAGGCGAGTTCCTTTTTGGCCTCATCGAGTTCCGCATCCGCGTCGCCAACCTTTGCCGGCGCGGTCTTCGCAGCACCGGGATTGGTGGTCACCGCAGCCGTACCGGTGGCCGTACCCACAGCATTGCCGGTCAGCTTGACAGGTGCCTGACCGGGCTTGGCAAAGTTGCTGAGCCCCGCGACTCTGCCAGCGACTCCTTCCGGTCCCGCAGCCGGCACCGTGCCCATCGCCGACCCCCTGGCGCGACGCATCGCCCTGGCTTCGCGTTCGCTCGCGCGCTTCTCCGCCATCTGCATTTCGTTCTCCATCGCGAGCAGCTGTTGCTGCGAGAGTCGCTGCACGACCTCGTAGTTCTTCAGGCTCACGAACGGAACGAAGATGTAGCTGCGCGTACCACCGCTGTACCAGAGGCGAATGCCCGCACCGGCATCGAGTGCTTGCGCATCGACAAACCGCAAGCCATCGACGCGCTCGACCAGTCGGCCATCCTTGACGACCCCAGCCAACCGGTTGCCGTTTTGCAAACGCACGCGCACCTTGACGTGGCTCTTCACTGGCCGCCCCGTAGTGATGCCGCTGCGCATGCTCTTCGCGCGTTCCAGCACCCGCGCGACGTCGCTCTTGATCGGCTTAGCCGTCTTCCTCGGCACCACCTTCACCCCACCCGGCGGCGCCGCCGGAACCTGAGCAGCCACCAACCCACAAACAACCGAGGCCACAACAAAATCTTGCCACTTCATGCCCGTCCTATCGGCCAAGCCCCACCGCCACCTAACCCCCAGCCCCACATCAAGACTGCCAGGACAATAATCACCCCCTTGAGCTGCTCGAAGTGTGACGTGCCAATCCACCTCTCTTGAGGTGAGTGACGAATGGCACGGCAGTCACGGCAAGACACAGAGGCTTCCTGGCATCACGTAATCAACCGAGGTATCGCGCGCCGGTCTCTGTTTGAGACACCTAAAGCACACCAGATTCCTCTTGGCGAACGTAGCTCCTGCCGTTCGACGGGCGCGACAAAGGGCGCCGGATCCAACACCGTACCGGCGCGCTACTAGCCTCTTCGGGCGGAGAGGAGAAGGAGGGAAAAGTCTAGGGTGGGGTTGGTGGGGTGGCGGGCGGTAGCGCCTAGGAGGCCGCCGGCTGCGGAGAATGGCGGGGTAGGGTCGGTGACGAAGAGGTCTAGGTTGAGGGCCGGTTGGTCGTTGACGTGCAGGCTGATCGGGAGGCGCCAGGTTAGCTCGCGGAGCGATGGCACTGGCGAGAGGGCGCTGGTCACGCGGTGGAAGCTGGGACGCATCATGACGTCGACGCCCATGTTGGCGACGACCGACCAAATCGAGGGCTTCTCGATGACTTGCCAGAGAATCGGTGCAAGCACCGCATCCTCTTGCACGACTTGCAGCAACGCCACGGCGCTGACAGTGGCCTCGGCCAAAGCACGCATGTCGAGCTCGTCGTAGACCGACCTACCGCGAGCCGCGCGCTTCGGCCGGACGCGCATGCGGGAATGCACGAGTTGGCACGCGCCGGCAATGCCGCGTGACAAGAAGTCGCGAGGGAGAACCGGGTGCGAGCGACCCAGCTCGGCGCCCAACTCGTCCATGACCACGACTTCGGCACGGCACAGGGACGATGCAAACTTCTGGATCTCGCCGTTGATGCGCAAGGACCAATCGACTGGGTCGAGCCCGTTGCCTTCATCGTCGACGGCTTCGACCTCGCTGATGCGAATGCGCAACAACCAGTGCTTTACCTGACCATCGCGACGCAGGCGCAGACCAAACAGGACTTCATCGCCGACGCGCCACGGCCCCGCCGGTTGCCGGTAATCGAAGCCACGTAACAAGTGGCGCGGCGCGGGGAAGTTGGCGGACTGGATGTCGCGCGCTTCTTGATCGAGCGCCAGCTCAGGCGTGGCCGACGTCTGGCATCCAGCCAACAGCAACAGGCAACAGACGGTGAGCGTTCGCTTGGTCATGACGCGCCGCCGAAGCGACGCGCAACACCATAACCGATTCGTTACAGGCCACCGATGGTCAACGACTGGAACGGCGCGACGGGCGGTCCAACCGGGAACGGGATCACAAACGGCGGCACGATGATTGGCGTGCCGGGTACCGGTGCGACACCGACAACAATGCCGGGCACACTCGTAACAAACATGACCCCTGCAGCCGGGTCGATCGCGATGCCAGTCACCGGCCCACCGATCGCCCCATCACGAAAGGCATGATCGGCATCGGCGCCCCGATCGGAACCAGAGGTGGCACCGACGGACTCGGCATCGCCGCGAGGATCGCACCATCTGTAAACCAGTGCACGCCGCCGACATTGTCGAAGGTGCTGTCACCCGGGGCAGGCACGCCGGGGAACGGCGGCGGCAGGATGGGCGCGGTTGGGTAGAACAGGATCGGCGGGTTGGCTGCGAACAGCGCCGCGTCCGGCGGCTGGAGTTCCGTAACCATCGAGCCGAACGGGTCGTAGGCGAGCAGGCGTTGGGCAGTAGCGGTGCCGCTGGTGAGGGCGACGACGGCTCCTGCGAGAGCAACGAGGAAGGAGGCAGGCATGGTACAAAGAAAGGAACAGGGGGAAAGAACAGCCCATCTGGGTCAACCGAGTTGTCCACACCGCGAAAGGGCCGGCCCAAAGCCCGCGCACGCAGATTTTTTGCGGCGATCCCCGCCGTGCTCTCGAGCGCAAATGGCGGCGACACAGAAAGCGCGATTTCCGCGTGCGCGGCCCCCGCATCGGTTCTTCCCAGGTAGCACGATGGCCACCCTCGCACCCTTTCGGAAGCTCCTAGGACGGCGCTTGGTCGTGCGAATCCCGCGCGCATCTTGCCGCGGACGGAAACCCGGGCAGAATCAAGGCTTCTCGACCCGGGTTCCGTTCTTGGACGACAACACGCGAAATCTGGTCAACCGAGCGTTGGAGCAGGATCGCGATGCAATCGACCTGCTGTTCCGGCGCTACCGCGACCGCCTGCGAACCGCTCTGCGCAAGCTGATCGGCCCGAAGTATCGCGTCCTCATGGCGGACAGCGAAGACGCCACCCATGACGCGATCTTGTCCGCGTTGCGCCGCCTGCATCAGTTCGAATACCGCGGCGAGGGCTCGTTCCTCGCGTGGCTGTTGAAGGGTGCCGAGTACGAAATCATGCGCCGCATCCGCGCGCTCGAGACCAGGAAGCGTTCGGCCATTGGCGGCATCGTCGAGCTCGACGACGGCGGCGCCGACACGATTTCTGCCAACGAAGCAACTCCGTCGCAAGTGCACGACGAGACAGAACTGGCCGAACGCATTCGCATAGCCTTGCAACAGCTGCCTGATCGCGAGCGCGAGATCATTGTGCTGCGGCGCTACCTCGAACTCAACACCGACGAGACCTGCGCCGAGATGGGTTTGCCGACCGAGGGCGCGGTGCGGGCGCTGCTGTCCCGTGCCCAAGCGCGGCTCGCAGGTCTGTTGTCGCGACGGGAGTCGTGAGATGGCCAAGAAGCCAGAGTCAGACCTTGTGAGCGATCCAGCGATCGCCGGCAACTCCGAATCGTCGCACAACACCGACATCCAACAAGCGGTCGAAGCGTTCGTGCAACAGCACGCTACCGGCAAGGCCAAGGATCCAGCTACGTTTGCCGAAGGCTACCCGCAGGACATGCGCGCCGAGATCCTGTCGCAGTGCCGCGAGTTCTTGACCTTCGATGGGCTGCTAGGCACGCAGGAATGGCAGGAGCCCGAAGCCGAACAAGAGGATGGCCGCGCGTTTGGCGACTTCCTGATCCAAGAAGAACTCGGCCGCGGCGGCATGGGCGTCGTCTACCTCGCCAAACAGAAGTCGCTCAACCGCCGGGTCGCGTTGAAGGTCATGGCGAGCGGGCTCACGCTGAGCAAACGCCACGTCGAACGCTTCCGCCGCGAAGCGATGTCAACCGCGCAACTGAGCCATCGCGCAATCGTGCCGGTGCACAGTCTGATCGAAGTCGACGGCACGTTCGCGCTCGCGATGGACTACGTCGCCGGCCGCAACCTCGCCGACATGCTCGACGACCTGCGCCTCGCCAACAACGAAGGCGAAGGTGTTGCCGTCGGCACCCTCGGCATTGCTTCGGAGAAAGGCTACGTCGCCGAATGCGCGATACTGGTTGCCGAGGTCGCCTCGGCACTCGCGGTCGCCCACCACAACCAGATCGTGCACCGCGACCTCAAGCCGCGCAACCTGATGATCGACGATCGTCGCCAGGTTCGTTTGCTCGATTTCGGCTTGGCCAAGTCGCTCGACGCGACGCGCGAAAGTCTGTCGATGTCGGGCGAGATCACCGGCACGGCGCACTACATGAGCCCGGAACAGACGTTGGCAAAGCGGGTCGAAGTCGACCATCGCGCCGACATCTGGTCGCTCGGCGTGATCCTCTACGAAATCCTGACGCTACGTCGCCCCTTCGACGGCAAGAATCTGCAACAGATCGTCTACGAGATCTGCTTCAAGGAACCGGTGCCGCTGCAACGCCGCAATGCCAAGGTACCGCGCGACCTCGTGACCATCTGCCAGAAGGCGCTCGAGAAGGACCCGGTCAAGCGCTACCAAACCGCCACCGAGTTTGAAGCGGACCTGCAGCGCTTCCTGCGCTGGGAACCGGTGCACGCCAAGCCGGCATCGGCGTGGACGCGCGCCACCAAGTTCGTGCGCCGGCATCGCACCGAGAGTGCCATCGCAGCGACGGCATTGATCGTCACCACAGTTGTCATGGCCTGGGTCATGATCAGCAACGCGCAGGATGATGCGACCGTCAAGACGCTACTGCAACGCGCCGAACAAAGAGCAATGGCTGGCGACTATGGGCTGGCAATCACGCTGACCAACCAGGCGCTTGAAATCCGCAATGAAAACGGGATTCGAGATCGACTCGGCCGCTACCACGCCGAGAACAAGCGCATCGCCAACGAAGCAGCTTGGAAGGCTACGCGCAGCCAGCAACTGCTCGAATACGATCGCGAAGGCGCGCTCAAGCTGGCGCTCGAAGCCGAAGACCAACTGTCGTCTGCGGTGACCCGTTCGGCAGTGCTCGACGCACTCGGCAAGGGTTGGGTTGCGCGCACTTTGCCAACCAAGCAACGCGCAGTCGAAGGAGGCTGGTCGCCATCCGGCGAACACATCGTGATTGCTGGCTACGGGGGCTCGCTGAAGTTCTTCCGCAACGACCAGGACGAGAACCCCATCGCGCTTATCGGGCACGACACCAGTCGCCCGATAGCCGGCGTCGCGTTTGCCGGCGAAGACCGCATCGTATCCGTAGGCATCGACCAGACCATGCGGCTGTGGCGACCCGAGCTACGCAGCACGCCGCAAACCGTTGGGTTGCCGGGTCTCGCCTCGACGCTGCATGTCAGCGAAGACGGCCGGCGCGCCCTGGTGACCACGTACGTGTCGGGCCGTGGCTCGTCCCCCAAACTGTCGAAGGGCCCCTACCGCGCCCAGGTGTGGAACACGGACGATGGCTCGCCGGTCGCGGAGCCGATGGACCACGACGGTTTGATTCTGGCCGCTGCCATTAGTCCTGACGGCTTGACGGCCGCAACCGTGTGCAGTCGCGGCCACACCCCGCGTCTGTGGCGCGTCACCGAAGGCACCATGATCGCCGAGTGCGTCGGCATGAGTAGCTCGCGTACCGGCGCGCGACCTCAAGTCACGTTCTCGGCCGACAACAAGCTGTGTGCGATCGGGACCAATGACAGCGCAGTGCGCATCTACGCCGCCAGCGACGGTGCTCTGCTCGCGACCATCCGCCATTCAAGACCAATCACCAGCATCGCATTCGACCAAAGCAGCCGCCGTTTGCTGACGGGCTCCCGAGATCAAACGGCTCGCCTCTGGCAAATCGAACACACCCAGTCAACAGGCCCAGAACGTATTTCCGTTCGCGAGATCGGCGTATTGCTCGGCCACACCGGTCCAGTAACGCAAGTCGCGTTCGACCCGACAGGGCAACTGGCAGCCACCGCCACCGAACGGCCAGACAGCGCCATCCGAATCTTCGATGTCGGCTCCGGCAAGCAACTTGGCGGCGCCGCTATCCATCGCTACGAAGTCGGTCGCTCGATCGAGCGCATTGCGTTCGCCAAGGACAGTCGTCGCATCCTTGGTCTGGCCGGGTCGCGATCGCTGGTGTGGGACTTCGGCACGGCCAGCGGCGTGGTCACGCTTCGCCAACCAGGCACGGTGCCGGCTGTCGCGTTTCTTGGTGACGGCTCACGCATTGCCACCGCCGGTGACGACGAGCGACTGCGGCTGTGGCACACGCGCGATGGCCGACAGGTATGGGTCAGCAAACGACTCGGCATGCCACTGTTCGCGCTCGATGTCGATCCGAACGAACGTTGGATCGCCTGCAGTGACGTTGGCGGCCTCGTGCACATGATCTCGACAACCGACGGCACGGAGCAGTTCACCCTCAACGGCCATCAGAAGAAGGTCCCCGTCGTGCACTTCTTCAACGAAGGCTCCCAACTGCTGACCGCCGGCACCAATCCCAACGACCCCGATACTGGCCGAGCCATCCTCTGGGATCTGCCAAACCAAAACGAACAACATTCGCTCGATCGCCCGCAACCAATCAAGTCTGCCGACGTCAACAAGGACGGCACGATGCTCGTCACCGTCGAAGGCGAAGAACGCACCGCCCGCTTGTGGTCGCTGCCCGACATGCAAGCTCGCGGCAAGGTCGGGGATCACACCGGCATCGTTCGCCACGTCGAGTTTTCGCCGGATGGCAAACACGTATTGACCGCCAGCGACGACCACTCGGCACGCATTTACCGGCTCAACGGCGACCTCACTGCGAAGATTCAGACCGGCGCACGCGTGAAGCACGCAACCTTCTCAGACGACGGCTTGCTCGTGTTGACATGCAAAGAGAGCAAGAGCGGTGCAGCGCAACTATGGCGTGTCAGCGATGGCATCGAGGTCGTGCACTTCGACGGCCACCGCGACTCACTGGTATGGGGTACCTTTAACGGTGCTACTACTTGGGCCGCAACGGCCGCCCGCGACGGCACAACCTGTATCTGGCCAACGGATCCTGTTGCGGTTGCCGAACGTCTACCTAGTCACAAGGCCTCCACCACAACCCTGCCCAAATAACCGCGTAGACTCCACCACCGGACACGCACCATGAAACTTCCTGCAACCCTGCTGCCGAACGTCGCCATCGGTTTGATCGCCGCTCACGCGGTGGCGCAGACACCCGAGGACCCGCCACCATGGTGGGGTATTCAGGACAATGTCACGGTGAGCTTGTCTTGGACCTTTCCCACGACGTTCCAGAACGGGCAACCAGACCCGACCCCAAACTTCGCGGTGACTCCGGCCTGGTACAACAACCAATCGCCGTGGACGGCGTCGAACAACGTTGTCTGGATCCCAACCCTCGGCGGCCAGCAAGGGGTCTGTGGGCTTGTTGGCAACGGTACGGCGACGCTCGATCTGTTCGTCGACAACGATCCGCACCTCGACTGGATCAAGATCTTCTGGTTCCAGTTCGACACCTTCGAAGGCGCCAGCGGCGAGATCACGAATACGATCAAGGAGTCGCTGCAAGACTACGGTCGCTCGGCGGTCACCGAAAAAACCAGAAGCCTCGGCAACGGTTGGGAACGCACCACGGTCTCAGCCAAACTGATTCCACAACCCAACGACGAAGAGGTCGACTTCGTCTTGATGGAGACCCTCGGCGCCACGATCGGGATCGACAACCTGCACGTCAGCAGCAAGTGTGTGAAACCACGGCCTGACGAAGAAGGCGAGCCGCTCGGCAAGGTCATGGCCGTTGCCGACCTGACGGCGAACACCGGGGGCCGTCGTGCCCGCGCCATTGCCGTAACGCGTGGCACCGCAGCGAACCCCGGCCGCAAGCTGTGGGCGGCGGTCGATGGCCTAACGGCAACCATGCCAATCGAGGTTCTGCAGCTAAACGCACTGGGCCTACCCACTGGCAGCGCGACCCCATTGCCATCTACCTTGACCCAAGCACCACTTGGTCCCCTGGACATGGCCGTCGAACGGATTCGACTCGGCCCGAACACGTTTCAGGAGTGGGTCTACGTACTTGTCGACCGACGCGCCGCCGGCCAAGGAATCCACATCCAGGCGCTGAACGCCAACGCCAACGGTGCACTCAACGCAGCTCAGGGGCTTCAGCTTCAGGCAGCTCCGTTTGCACCCAACCAACGCATGAGCCTGACGTTTGATCCAAGTGGCGACAACGGCGCAGGCAGCTTCTGGGTTGCCGGACAATTGGCCGGTGCCAACTGGCGAGCCATTGAGTACGACCGAACCGGCCAGTTTGCGGGTGGCGCACCCCCCAACATCATCGACGTGCCAAACGGCACCGTTGGCATGACCTACGACGCAACGCTGGGCAACTTCTACACGTTCAGCGCAGAACCCATCACCAACCCGAACGGCATCGTGATCCAAACCAACGGAACGGAGATCTCCGCCTTCGATGGTGCAGAAACGGGCGTCAAGTTCTGTGGCGACCTGACCCAACAGGCCGTCGGCGGGTCACCTGGTGGCATCGCTTCCTCGATGACCATGTATCGAACCTTCGGCGTCACACGCTCCGAGGTCCGATTCGCCTGCGTCGCCGACGTTGGCAACAACCAATACCTCTACGAACTCGCGGGCCCCTACCGCTACGGCTACAGCCGCTACGGCACCTGCGGCATGCAGAACGGCCCGCCGTTCCTCGGTGGCACCTTCGACGTCACGTTGAGTGGCGTGCCCAATTCCCTCTTCGCGGTGATGTTCATAGGCACCGGCTCGGCGAACATTCCACTCAGCACGGGCATCCAAGCCGAAGCCGTCGCGTCGATCTTGCCCCCGTTGGTGAGCACAGCAGTCCTGTCGCCGATCGGCGGTGAGTTCTCGTATGCGTTGACTCTCCCGACGACGGCGGCGCTGAGCTACGCAGAGGCGTTCTTCCAGTGGGTCGTGCTCGATACAACGGCGCCGGGATTCCTCGGCTTCTCGCAAGCCGGCAAGACGGTGATCTACCCGTAACGCCGTGCGATCGCGCCGTCGCTAACCCTTCTTGGCGGCGTCTTTCTTGCCGCCGTCCTTGGCCTTTGCCGCGTCCTTGGCCTTGCTTGCAGACCGGATGCGCTTCATGCGTTCGATGTGAAGCGCCGGCTCGACCGCGTGGAAGATGAACTCCATTTCTGTGCCTGTCTTCGGCAGCTTGGTGGTCGTCCACCAGTTCTGATCGTCACGGGCACGCTCGTGCGCCATCGTGCCGAGGTGATTGTCCGGAGTCAGGTAGCAGATGCTGATCAGGTTGCCTTCGAAGTCGGCGATGTAGACCTCGGGGTCGTTCTTGTAGAGCCGCGCCATGCGGCCGCCGAGGTAGATCCACTCGCAGGCACCAATCGGTAACTGCGTGGTCAGGTCGAGGATCATGTCTTCAATACAGCACTCCTCGACCTGGTTTTCCGATGTCGTCCAACGCACCGTCATGAAGTAGGGCTGGCCCAACGGCTTCGTAATGACCAACGGGTCGGCCCCGGCCTGCACCTCTTCTAGGGTCGGCGCCGGATCCTTCTCAACGTAGGCTGCGTTCTTGCCCTTTTGCAGCCCGATCATCAGCAAAGCCGCGTTGAGAATGCTCGGCTTGGTGTCGGTCTTGAACACCGCTTCGTGCTTCTTGCCCTTGCGGTGGATCAGCAGGTACTCGATCGGATCCTGCGGGCGATTTACCGTCACCGGAATCGTGACCGTGCGCGCCTTCCCGTCGAGCTTGATGCCCTCCTTCTTGAAGGAGGCCAACACCTCCTTGAGTATGGCCTGCGGATCCTGAGCCTTCTGCCCCTCGTCCTTCTTGACGTCACCTTGGCAGAGGATGGTCGACGCTAACAACAGAACAGCTAGGAGGGGTGCTTTCATCGGCCGGATTCCACGGGGGTGTCGATCAGAGTATCGAGAGTATCGCGGTCGTAGCCCGCGAACTCCCTGAGCAGGGAAGTTGCTTTGCTAGCAGCCTGCACATCGCCGGCCTTGGTGGCGGCGAGCAGGCGCATTCGATACGGCGCTGCGGCCAGCGCCGCGAGCGGATCTCTGCCGGCTGCCGGGTTGCGTTCGCCGAGCAGCCAGCGCGCCTCGCCCCGCATCGACGGGAGGCGAAGTAGCAGCTGCGCGGCCTTGCGATACAGCGTTTCGGCCCGCACGAAGTCACCAAGGTGTTCGTGATGCTGCGCCTGGAACCAGATCGCGGCGCCCTCGCTGACGCCATCGCGGCCGTCATGGAACAACCACAACCGCGACGTGATGCGGCCGAGCGGGCGCTGCATGTCGGCCTCGAAGGCCATTGAGCGCCAAAAAACCTTGAGACGCTGGCGTGAGATGTTGGCGCTGCGCGGATCCCCCTGCAGCTCGTCCACCGTTTTGGTGAAGACCTGCTCAACCAGCTCGAGATCCGCCCCGCGCAGGCGATGGGCGATGGCGGCCACCAACGGATAGCCGGACGTGCCATTGGGCCAACGACGCGCGCGACGTTGCTCACCCTCGGCATCCTCCAGCGGCAGCTGCAGCAGCAGCTCGGCACACAAGGTCACACTGTCTGCATGCAATGGCCGCGGC
>JAPYTD010000053.1:0-20813 GCA_029936315.1 Planctomycetota bacterium
AGAGGCGTGTCGGCTTGCTGGTTGACGGCCAGGTGTTGGGGTGACAGAGCCGGTTGTTTGGGTAGGTGGTCTGAGCCGCAGTTTGCATGACCTACACCCCCAAACGCGTGACAATGCCGTCGAGCAGGACCAAGATCGCGTCCCTTGGCTTCTTCGGCCACTGCCTTGAGAGCCGATGGTCGCCTGGCATTGCCGGCGACCTCCCACGGAAGCTCCTGCTCCTCACGTTTGCGGGCTTCGTCAATCGCGACCAAGCACGGTTGATCGCCAACCTGCTACCATTCTCGTGGTTCGCCATGCCAGCAAATTGCAACCGCTAGGACATTCCACATGGAACACAAACTACCCGCCACTCTCACCCTGATCGCTGCCGCAGCGCTGTTGTGCCACACGGTGACGGCACAAAAACTCGGTGCCCCGGTTCGCATCCAAGCGAACGGTTCCCCGATCGACGTGACCGTCGGCCATGCGGCACCGTACATGCGCGACATGAATGGCGATGGCATTCGCGACCTGCTCGTCGGAGAGTACGGCGACGCGCCGTTTGATTGCTCGCGCCTGCCGGCGGCCACGCACAAGAAGTGGGGCGACGACTTCGCGCAAGGCAAGCTGCGCATCTACCGCAACACCGGCAGCAACACGAACCCGGTCTTTGGCGAGTTCAAGTATCTGCAGGCGGGCGGCAAAGACGCATCCATACCCACCACTTGATGCATCTGCTTCTGTCCACAGTTCGTGGACTACGACAACGACGGCGACATCGATGTGCTCTCCGGCTCCTACACCGGTGAGATCTACTTGTTCGAGTGCGGCAAGGATGGTGAATTGGCGCAAGGTCGATTCTTGTTGGCGAGCGACGGCACGGTGCTGAAGGGCGGCACGTCGATCACGCCCGAGGCGCGCGACATCGACAATGACGGCGACCTCGACCTGGTGATCGGCACGCGCACCAGTGGTGTGTTCACGATTGAGAACAGCGGCACGCGCGCGCAGCCGGCGTGGTCAACAACGACCAAGCGCTTGCTCACCGCAGACGGCAAGAAGATCAAGGGGTCCAACGCGCACCATGCTGACTGGGATGGCGATGGAGTCGACGATCTCGTGCTCGGCTCCGAATGGGGCGACGTCGTCTGGCACAAGAACACTGGCAGCAACTCGCAGCCAACGTACGCCGCCGCGAAGACGCTGGTCGACATCCGCTCGCAACGCTCGGGGTCCCTCAACGAAGGCGATACTCCAAAGCACCCGGGCTCGCGCACCAAGGTTCACGTCACCGACTGGAATGGGGACGGCCAGGCCGACTTGTTGGTCGGCGATGTTCGCTGGGCCTACTACATGCTTGACCCGCTGACTCCGGAACAACGATCGGAAAAGCACGCGGTGAAGCCCCTCTACGACGAAGGTCGCAAGGCCCAAACCGAGCTGATGAACGAGCGCAACGCGATCGTGCGTGCGCGCAAGCCGATCCCCGAAGAGCTTAACAAGCGGATCAAGGCACAACGTGCCAAGTACAGGGCGGTCAACAAGCAGTGGTACTCCTACAACCGCAAGCGCAGCAACACGCACGGTTGGGTCTGGCTGTATCTGCGCGACGGCAAAGCCAAGACGCTAGGAAGCGCAAAGCCAGCTGCGATGAGCGACGGTCCCATCGCGCTGGCAGCAACGCTGACGCCTTGCAACACGGAGAAGCTGTATGAAGTCCGAGCGGCGGTGACCGCAGACGCGGGCTGGCACTTCTACGCTTCCGTTCCTGCGACGAGCAACTACCCGGCCACAACGCCAAAGGTCACGTTGCCACCGGGAGTCGAGCAGGTCACCAAGTGGACCACATCCGCCAAGGCCGTTCCGGCGACCGATCTAAGCGGCACGACGTGGTACGAGGGCACCGTCGTGTTCACCTGCAAGGTGCGCAGCAAGAAGGCTCTCGCCGGGCCGCTCGCGGTCAGCGTTGACCTGCAAGTGTGTGACGAGCAAGTCTGCATGCCGCCGACCCAGCTCAAGGTCGACGTCAAGCAGTAGCGGCCGCGGCCCTGTGCCGCACTCATTGGCTATCGACGTGTTCGAATTAGGCCATTCGATGCCCAACAGGCTCGACCGACTTTCACGAGGGGCCTCGACCAGGATCGCTACCCCATCTACTTGCGCCTATACCGCAAGTAGAAGCGATTGACGAAGAGCTCTTCCGGATCGTAGCGACGCTTTGCCTCAAAGAACTCCCGCGCCATCGGGTAGGCCTCAGCAAACTGCGCAACCGTGCCATGCAACCGATACGGCAGGTAGTAGCAACCACCATGCGCAAGCGCGCTATCGATCACGGACTCGGTGAATCCCGCCATCACCCGATCTGCCTCAAGGTTGCGCGCCATGCTGAATAGCAACACCAACGCGACCAAGTCCGTTCGCGCATACCGCAAGAAACTGGTCTCGTCCGCTCGCACATCGCGCACCGTCACATTGAGAAGGTCGACGCCGTGCCGCTTCACCGCCGCGCGCAGCTCCGCCAGAAATCCCGACAGCTCCGCCTTTGGCAGAAAGTACTCGTGCAGGATATCACTCCACTCCGCCTTGCGATTGCCATAGACCTCAGAGGATTCGGACAGCAGTTGATTGCGAGTAAATGGCTGGCCGTTCACCATCTGCATCGCTGCCTTTTCCATCGTCCAACGTAGCCGCTTGCCAAAGTCGCTACCCACCGAGGCACGGAACACCGTGCGTCGCACTCCTCCCATCGCTGGCGCCTCGAGCTCGGACAGTAGCTGTGGCGAACGGTCGGTGCGCATGAGTTGACCGAGAATGGCATCTTCGAAGCGACTCCCGGGAGAGATGCACAGGCGGCCAAACAACAGTCCAACGTCCTGCAGGGCTTCCGCCGACGGTGGGAACGCCGCAAGGAAGTCCGTTTTCGAAAGCACGTCGATTCGCATGCTATAGGCAGCGTTCTCTACGACGAGCAGATCCACATCCAGGATCACTCCGAACAAGCCATAGCCACCGAGCACCAACGCAAACAGTTCAGCATTCTCTTGCCTGGAGCAGCGCACCACCTCGCCCGCCGCGTTCATCAGTCGCAATGACCGCACTGTGTGGGCAATCGGCGGGCAACCAGGTTGCCAACCATGACAGTTCACGCTGACCGAACCACCAACCGTAAAGTCCGAGTTCGACTGCATCACTTTCGGCGAATAGCCGAATGGATCCAGATAGCGAATCACGTCGATCCAGCGCGCCCCAGCCTGCACCGTCAACACCTGCCGCGATGCGTCGAGTTGCATCGCCCGAAACGGCAGCATGTCGATCTGCACACCACCCGGCGCGATGCTATGCCCTCCCATGCTGTGTCGAGCGCCACCAATCGACACCGCAACCGCCGCTCTTGCCGAGTCGCGCAACAAACCACGCAAGTTGCGCACGGCCTCATCAAAGCTGCCCTCACAGCGATGTATGCGGCGCAGCTTCGCCGCCTCAAGACCACTGGCATCATTGGTCATGCCGGGACGGAGCGGCACCCGCTGATCGTTGTCGGTCACCCCCTCGGTGAACAGAAAGACGGTGACAAACGTCACCGGCGCCAGCACCGCCAACGCCACAATCAGCAGTAGCCGCTTCCGGCGCGATCGCCGTTTCGCAGCCACTCCTGCCGGATCACCGATGCACCCAGTTTTGCTCGATTCGATCTTCATGACGCACCTACCCAGACGAACTGGCTCCGCCGAACATCATCGGCCGGATCGCGATACGCGACCAAGCCGCTGGTGCTGCGAATGGTCCGCAAGCGTCACCAATGATACATGCCGACCGAATCGTAGGTAGCTTTCGGGCAGCCCAACACGCTCGATTCGTTGCTCGTGACAAGTAGGCTGTCGACTGCGAATCGCGCCACCGGTCGGCGAACTTGGTTGTAACCAGCTATCGCCTTGGGCATCGCCGTATTTGAACTGGCCAATTCGATGCCAAGCAGGCTCGGCCGACTGGGTTCAGCTGGTCTGAGCCGCAGTTTGAATGACCTACACCCAGATCGTGGCTGAGTGGGGTTCGGACTGGTCCGAGCCGCAGTTGAAGTGCCTGTTCCCTCGTTCAGCAACCGACGGCCGCTCGCCCTACACGCCCGTCGCCCGCGCAACTTGTTTGGCATCCTCCAGGTGGCCTAATCGATGGCGTGGTAACTTCCGTCTCGATGCAAGCAACCCAGCGCAACGTTTCGCTCCAGTTGTTCGGCACGGTCGTCAGCATGCTGCTCTGCGCTGGCCTCGGCGCTCAAGACGCGAAGAAGTCAGACCCGGAGAACGTCGCGGCAAGGCTACAGCCGGACGTAACGGCTCTCGGAACACTGCGCAAAGGCACACGGGTGGAGGCGAACATCATCGTGTTCTGGAACGATCCGGCCACGAAGGCCGAGAAGGCCGTGATCGAACCCCCCGCGTTCATTCGTATCTTGAGGTCAAGCACCCGTGCTCACCCCCAGCACGGCATGATGACGCGAGTCTGGTTCGCGATCGACACGAGCAAGCTAGGCGCCCACGACGGCCAAATCGACATCCGATACGGCGACGCAAAGATCAAAGCCCCAGTCTCCGCGGTCGTGCTGCCAAACGATCGACTCTCGCCGCGAGTGTTGGTCGCAGAAACACCCTTCGAGGGTTACTCAACGAGCACCAGCACAACGTTCGATGCATGGCGACACCTCGTCGCCACCAAGAAGCTGGAGGTCCACTACATCGGTACACCAAAGAGCGGCGAGCATGTCCTGCGCGCCGAGGACGTGAGCCGTGTCGATGTCCTGCTCCTCGGAGAATCGAGTCTGATCCAACTAACCGAGTCAGACGTGAGCCTCGTGCAAGGCTTCGTCTGCGGCGGCGGCCGGGTGATCGTCACCGCGAGTAGTTTCTTCGTCGGCACGGTCGCAGCCGCGAACAAGGTGTTGCGTCCGTTCGGCCTGCAGATGAACACTGACCGCGGCAGGGGAAACCTGCAAGCACTGGACGAGGACCTCGCGAAGCACCCGCTGACCGCAAAGGTCGAGTCCATCACCGCAAGGACGCCGTGTGGAACGAGAATCGAAGGCGCGCAGTCCGGACAAGTGCTCGTGAACATGCCCGGAGAACTCGCGTTCGTTGCACTCGCAAGGTCGGCGGCGGGGGGCGAGGTGGTAACGATCGGAACCTCTCTCTGGTGGAAGTGGATTGGCGAAGCCAAAGGCAACTCTCGCCTTCTAGGCAACTTGCTCGCTCGTCCGAGACGGACAACGAGTGGCGACAAGCGGTGAACGAGTGTGCCCAGGGAAAGTATGCCAGGCGTGCGGATCCAACCGGGTGCAGCACGCACGGTCGGACCCGGGCGCGGGGCCAGCGCCAGCCGGCAGTGAAGTATACGCGCGGGTCAAGAGCGCAAGCCTGCGCAGTGGCTCGGCGTCATGATGGCGCTCCCGTAGAGGGCCTTGACGGTTCGCATGCCGCCCAAATGCATCATCGGATTCCGGCGGATTGCCGACTAGGATCCGGCGGTGCCACAACCGTCACCTTTTCATGAGCGTACAGCAAAGCTCTGTCAGAGCTTTCAATGGAAGGAGTGGGCCGGCCGTGTCGCAGTATGCCGTTACCAGAGCAGCCACGAACCCGAGTACTACGCGTTCCGGGAGTCGGCCGGACTCATAGACATCTCACCGCTATACAAATACGAAGTGCGCGGGCGCGACGCCGCCGCATTGCTGAGCCGCATGATGGTCCGCGACATCAGCAAGTTGCAAGTCGGACGCGTGACTTACTGCTGCTGGTGTGATGATCGCGGCAAGGTACTCGATGACGGCACGGTCACGCGACTCGACGACAACGAGTATCGCGTTACTGCGGCTGAGCCAACCTACCACTGGCTGTCTCGATTGAGCCGCGGCCTCGAGGTCGAGATTGAAGACGTCACCAACAGCATCGTAGCGCTCGCGTTGCAGGGACCGTTATCACGAGCAGTACTTCAGCAGTGCAGCGATGCAGATCTCGATGACCTCAAGTTCTTTCGGACCACAAAGGCGCGGCTCGACGGCATCGATGTCTGGATCACTCGCACCGGCTACACTGGCGATCTCGGCTACGAGGTCTGGGCCGCGCGCGAGAATGCGCTGGCGATGTGGGATGCGATCATCGACGCCGGGCAAGCATACGGCCTGCGACCTTGCGCTCTCGACGCGCTCGACATGACGCGCATCGAAGCGGGATTCATCCTTGCCGGTGTCGACTACTTCCCGGCGGCGGCCGAGGTATTGGAAGCGCGAAAGTCGACACCCGATGAGATCGGTCTCGGCTGGACCGTCAATCTCGACCGTGATCCGTTCGTTGGCCAAGCCGCGATCCGCGCCGAACGCAACCGCGGATCAAAGTGGAAAATGGTCGGACTCGAAGTCGATTGGGCCAAGCTCGAAGCAATCTACGATCGCTATGACTTGCCAACCCATCTGCCAGCCGAGGCCTGCCGCACCGCAGTGCCGGTGTACAGCGGTCGACGCCAGGTCGGCCAGGCGACCAGCCACACCTGGTCGCCAATCCTCAAGAAGCAAATCTGCTTGGCGTCGATTCGCACGGCCAATGCGGCGATCGGCACCGAACTGACAATCGAGCACACCGTTGATTACGACCGCCTACGCACCGCGGCGAAGATCGTCAAGACACCGTTCTTCAACCCCGAGCGCAAGCGCAGCTAATGGCTAAATCGTACGACGCAATCATCATCGGCGGTGGCCATAACGCGTTGACCTGCGCCGCCTACCTGGCCAAGGCGGGCCAGCGCGTGCTGGTTCTCGAACGCCGGCACGTAGTCGGCGGCGCCACCATCACCGAAGAGATCTACCCGGGCTTCAAGTACTCGGCGTGCTCATACGTCGTGAGCTTGCTGCGGCCATGGATCGTGCGCGATCTCGAGTTGCCGAAGCACGGCTACGAAGTAATCCCGCTCGAACAGACCTTCACACCGTTCCCTGACGGCCGCTATCTACTGCGTGATGCTGACGCCGATAGCACCCGCCGCTCGATCGCTCAGTTCAGCAAGCGTGACGCCGAGGTCTACCCGCTGTTTGGCAACGCGATGAGCGAACTCGGCCGCCAGGTCAAACCGATCATCGACCAACCACCGCCGGATCCAACCTCGCTCGACCCTCGCGAGATCTTCAAACTCGCGGGCCTCGGTCGGCACATCGGTGGTCACGGCGAAACCTGGACGTCGGCGCACATCAAGATGCTGACGATGAGTGCGGTCGACTTCCTGTCGGAGTGGTTCGAGTCTGAACAGTTGATCGCGCCGATGGCCGTGAGCGGAATCATCGGCACCTTCCTCGGCGTGCGTTCGCCGGGCACCGCATACGTCCTGCTGCACCACTATATGGGCGAGATCGACGGTTCATTCCGCTCGTGGGGCCTCAGCAAGGGCGGCACCGGCCAGATTGCCAACGCGATCGCCCGCTCGGCCCAGAGTTTTGGCGCTGAGATTCGCACCGAGGCGAGCGTCGAACGCGTTCTGATCGAGCGCGACTGCGCGGTTGGCGTGGTGCTCGAAAACGGCGAAGAGATCCGCAGTACTCGCGTGATCTCGGGCGTCGATCCGCACCGCACCTTCCTCGGACTGGTCGGCACCGAGCACCTCGATTCTGAGTTCGCGACCCAAGTGACGCGCTTCAAGATGCGCGGCAGTTCGGGCAAGGTCAATCTCGCGCTCGACGGGTTGCCTGACTTCAAATGCCTGCCAGGACATGGACGACACCTCTACGGTGACATAACGCTCGCGCCCGACATCGACACGCTCGAGCGCGCCTACGACGACGCCAAGTATGGCGAGTTCTCGAAGACACCATTCTGCGACATGGTGATCCCTTCGTTGAGCGACCCCTCGGTGGCGCCGCCCGGCAAGCACGTGATGTCGATCTTCGTGCAGTACGCGCCCTACAAGCTCAAAGAGGGGCCGCAAGATTGGGAGAACCAACGCGAGGCCTTTGGCGACGCGGTCATCGATCGCATCGCCGAGTTCGCACCTAACATCAGAGACCTCATCCTTCACCGCCACGTGCTGACGCCGTGGGACTTGGAGAAGACCTACGGATTGACCGAAGGCAACATCTTCCACGGTGAACTCAGCCTCGAGCAACTCGCGTTCATGCGACCGGTGCCGGGCTGGGCACGCTACCGAACGCCAGTGCGCGATTTGTGGATGTGCGGATCTGGAACCCACCCAGGCGGTGGGGTCATGGGATCCCCTGGTGCCATGTGTGCCAAGACCATGTTGGGGGTGAAATGAGCTTCGACGCCATTGTCGTCGGTGCGGGCCACAACGGTCTGGTCACCGCTTTGAAACTCAGCAAGAGCGGCAGCAAGGTAGCAGTGTTCGAAGCGCGAGAGGTTGCCGGTGGACTGTGCGCCAAACGCGAGTTTCATCCCGGCTATCACGTGCCCGGCGTGTGGCACCACAGCGCTGGGTTCCGCAAGAAGATCGCCGATGAACTGGGGCTCGCTGAGCACGGACTTTCTTTCCGCGCGAACGAGCCATCGATTCTCTGCGCAACCGACGAGGGCAAGGGCATACTGCTGGCCCGCGATGCGACCGCAGCTCGCAGCGAACTCGCAGCGTTGTCCGAGCACGACGCCAAGGCTTACGTCGAGTGGCGTGGCTTCCTCGGCCGGATCACCGGCTTCGTTCGATCGGTACTGGACTCCGCCCCGCCGCCGATGGATGTCAGTTCCCTGAGCAGCTTGTGGCAACTCGGCAAGCGCGGCCTGACGCTGCGCCGACTGGGCAAAGCCGACATGACCGAGTTCATGCGCATCGCGACGATGTGCGTCGCGGACTGGCTGCAAGAGAGCTTCGAATCAGAGGCTCTGTGCGAAGCCTTGGCGCTGCCAGGCGTGCAGAGCACCTTCATGGGACCTTGGTCGCCCGGCAGCGCGATCAATCTGTTGTTCAGCGAATGCGCCCACGACCGTCAAGTCGCCGGCGGACCATCCGCGCTGATCGACAGCTTGCTGGCCGCGTGTAAGGAACGTGGAGTCGAGATCCGCACCAACGAGGCTGTCGCCCGCATCCGCACCGCCAACGGCCGCATCAGCGGCATCACCACAGTCAGCGGTGAGGCGGTCGATGCCCCGGTGGTCGCCACTTCTTGTGATCCAAAACGCGCGATGCTCGACCTGCTCGAGCCTGGCCAACTGCCACTGAACGTCGAAGAGTCACTGCGCGTCGTGCGCACCCGTGGCACCACGGCGGCGGTCCATCTCGCGCTCGACGGCCCATTGGAGTTCCGCGGTCGAGAGGGTGTCGAAATCGAGTCCGCACGGATCGGTAGCGGCACTGTCGACCAACTCGAGCGCGCCTTTGATGCAGTCAAGTATCGGCGCTTCTCCGAGCGCCCGGCTCTCGATGTCAGGGTGCCGACGATCGAAGACTCGAGCCTGGCCCCCAAAGGCCATCACGTGGTTTCGATTCTCGCCAGCTTCGCTCCTCACCGCCTTGACGCTGGCGAGTGGCACGACGAACAACGCGATGCCCTGGGGAAAGCGGTCGTCGAACGACTCGCGGCCGCAGCACCGAGCGTGCGCGATCGCATCGTCGCCCGGTCCGTGCTCACGCCGGCGGATTTCGAAAGCGAATACCACCTCAGCGGCGGTCACCTCCAGCACGGTGAGCACGCTCTCGACCAACTGCTGTTCATGCGGCCGGCACCGAGCTGTGCCCACTACAAGACGCCGGTCGATGGCCTCTACCTCTGCGGCAGCGGCAGTCATCCCGGCGGCGGGATCACCGGGGTTCCGGGCGCACTAGCGGCCGCGGCCATCCAAAAGATCAAGGGGTAGCACGGGTGGATCGCAAGACACTGCAGCGCGAGTTCGAGCGCTTCGACGCCTCGTGTGCGATCGAGGAATCGCGCACCCTACCGACGTCGTGGTACGCAAGATGTCGCTGCCCGCAGTCTCCGTCACCGAATGGGGCCGGTTCGTTTTCGTTTGCCTCGGTAACTCGCCCCCTGGGGTGACAGAGCCGGTTGTTTGGGTCGGTGGTCTGAGCCGCAGTTTGCATGACCTACATCCGGCTGACGTGTTTGTCGCTGCGGTTTTGAGACCGTAGTCGGTACGATCTCTCCGTGCTCACAGCCCGTACACCCGACTCATATATCCGGCTGGACCAATGTGACTTGCGACCGGGAGCGATGCCATGGCGACGGAACGATTGAAGAACTACGTCGGCGGCGAGTGGGTCGAGCCGAAGGTGACCGACGTGCACGTCGTACGCAACCCGGCGACTGCCGAGATCATCGGCGAGACTCCCCTTTGCGGAACGCACGAGGTCGATGCGGCCGTGCGCGCTGCCGCCGCGGCGTTCCCGGCCTGGCGTGCCGTACCGGTGCAAGAACGAGTGCAGTACCTGTTCAAGCTCAAGGCGCTGCTCGACCAGCACCAGAGCGAGCTGGCTGCGATCGTCACACGCGAGAACGGCAAGACGCTGTCCGAAAGCCTCGGCAGCGTCAAACGCGGCATCCAGATGGTCGACGTCGCCACCGGCGCGCCATCCTTGCTGATGGGCCAGTCACTCGAAGACATCTCGTCGGGCATCGATTGCGAATCGGTGCGGCAGCCGGTCGGCGTGTTCGCATGCATCGCGCCGTTCAACTTTCCGGCGATGGTGCCGATGTGGTTCTTCCCGTTCGCGGTCGCGTGCGGCAATACGTTCATCTGCAAGCCGTCGGAGCAGGTGCCGTTCAGCCAGAAGCTGGTATGGGAACTGATCCACGACGCCGGCTTCCCGCCCGGTGTGATGAACCTGGTGAACGGCGGGCGCGATTGCGTGTCAGCGATCATCGACCATGAAGACATCGCCGGCGTGTCGTTCGTCGGTTCGACCCCGGTGGCGAAGATCGTCTACGAACGTTGTGCGGCGACCGGCAAACGCGTCCAGGCACTCGGCGGCGCCAAGAACTTCATCTTCGTGATGCCCGATGCGGATATGGATCTCGCGCTCGACGCGATCACTGAGTCCGCGTTCGGCTGCGCCGGCGAGCGTTGTCTCGCGGCGAGCATCGTCGTGCCGGTTGGTGGTTGCGAAGCCGAGGTGCGCAAGGGCCTGGTCGAGCGTATGGCGGCGATTCGGATCGGTGACGGCAGCGAGGAGAACGTGCAGATGGGTCCGGTGATCTCGGAACCGCACAAGCAGCGCGTAATCGACTACATCGGCAAGGGTGCGCAGGAAGGCGCCGAGTTGGTCGTCGACGGACGCAAGGTCGACCGCGAACCTGGCTACTTCGTCGGGCCGACCCTGTTTTGTGATGTCAAGCCGGACATGACGATCGCCAAGGACGAGATCTTCGGACCGGTGCTTTGCATGATGCCGGCCGCAGACCTCGACGAAGCGCTCAGCTTCAGCAAGCAACAACCGCTCGCGAACGCCAGCTCCATCTTTACGACGAGCGGCAAGCACGCGCGCCAGTTCCGCTACAACATCGAAGCCAGTATGGCCGGCATCAACATCGGCGTTGCAGCGCCCATGTCTTTCTTCGGGTTTGGCGGCGCGAAAGGTTCGTTCTTCGGCGATCTCAAAGCGCACGGCCGCGAGGCGTTCGATTTTTACACCGACCGCAAGGTCGTCATTTCACGCTGGTAGCTAGACCCCAAAGGGAGAAGGGAACAACGTGGCGAGAATGGTCAAAGGTGGGTTGATCCAATGCAGCAACCCGATCAACGACGAGAGTCGCGCAATCGCAGAGATCCAAGCGGCTGCGTTCGAGAAGCACCTGCCGATGATCGAGGACGCGGGTCGACAGGGTGTGCAGGTCTTGTGCCTGCAGGAGATCTTCAACGGCCCGTACTTCTGCCCGAGCCAGGATCAACGATGGTACGACGCCGCGGAACCCGTTCCGGGCCCGACCGTCGAAGCGCTCGCGCCGATCGCCAAGAAGCACGACATGGCGATGGTGATCCCGATCTACGAACGCGAGCAAGCCGGGGTCTACTACAACACTGCCGCCGTTGTCGACGCCGACGGCTCGTATCTGGGCAAGTACCGCAAGAACCACATCCCACAGACCTCGGGCTTCTGGGAGAAGTACTTCTTCAAGCCCGGCAATCTCGGCTACCCGACGTTCCAGACCAAGTACGCCAAGATTGGCGTCTACATCTGCTACGACCGTCACTTCCCTGAAGGGGCGCGGCTGCTCGGACTGAATGGCGCCGAAATCGTGTTCAACCCATCGGCCACGGTCGCCGGACTGTCGCAGTACTTATGGAAGCTCGAGCAGCCAGCGCATGCAGTCGCCAACGGCTATTTCATGGGCTGCATCAACCGCATAGGCACCGAGGCGCCGTGGAACATCGGCAAGTTCTACGGCTCAAGCTACTTCGTCAACCCGCGCGGCCAGATGCTGGCGGAGGCGAGTGAGGCCGATGACGAGTTGATCACGGCCGATCTGGATCTCGAGCAGATCGAAGAAGTGCGGCGCGTCTGGCAATTCTATCGCGACCGCAGACCCGAGACCTATTCGGACATGACTGAGTTGTTGCCATGAGCGTGTTGATCAAGAACGGCACGATCGTCACTGCCAGCGACAAACAGGTTGGTGATGTCTTTTGCAGCAACGGCACGATCACCGCCATCGGCGTAGGCCTCGAGGCCTCGAGCAAAACCGAGGTCATCGATGCGTCGGGCCAATACGTCTTCCCCGGCGGACTCGATCCGCATGTGCACATGGAACTTGGCTTCATGGGCACCGTCGCGTCCGACGACTTCGAGACCGGCACCGCGGCCGGTGTCGCCGGCGGCACGACGTCGATCATCGACTTCGTGATCCCGGCCCGTGACCAAGACCTCATGGAGGCGCTCGCGGCCTGGCATGACAAAGCCGGCAAGGCTGTCGCCGACTACGCGTTCCACATGGCTGTGACCTGGTGGGGCGACCAGACCGCCGAATGGATGCGCCGCTGTGTGCAGGACGAGGGGATCCCGTCGTTCAAGACGTTCATGGCC
This sequence comes from Planctomycetota bacterium, assembly GCA_029936315.1. Classification (GTDB taxonomy): domain Bacteria; phylum Planctomycetota; class UBA1135; order UBA1135; family UBA2386. Next base: position 12,982 of record JAPYTD010000053.1, read on the forward strand.
TATCGCGGCGCGATCGGCGTCGATGATTGCGAACTGATCGAAGTCATGAAGGCGGCAAAGTCGCTCGGTGCATTGACCACGGTGCACGCCGAGCACGGCGACATGGTCGTCGAGTTGCAGAACAAACTGATGGCCGAGGGCAAGTCCGCTCCGAAGCACCATGCCCAGTCGCGTCCGACTCCGGTCGAAGGCGAAGCTACGGGGCGTGCCATCATGCTCGCGCGCATGACCGGGGAACCGCTCTATGTCGTGCACGTGACCTGCATCGAGGCCATCAATGCAATCGCCGAAGCGCGGGCGCGCGGTCAGAACGTGTTCGGCGAGACCTGCCCGCAGTACCTATTGCTCGACGACTCGGTCTACGAAAAGCCCGACTTCGAGGGCGCCGCGTATGTGATGTCGCCGCCGATCCGGCCGAAGGGCAACCAGGAGCCACTTTGGGGCGCTCTGCGTTCGGGCATCCTTCAGGTCGTCGCTACCGACCACTGTCCGTTCAATCTGCAGGGGCAGAAGGACATGGGCAAAGACGACTTCCGCAAGATCCCCAACGGCGCTGCCGGAATCGAGAACCGGTTGGCACTGATGTATACCTACGGTGTGCTCGAGGGCCGCCTCGATCTCAACCAGTTCGTCGACCTGACCTCGACCCGTGCGGCGAAGATCTTCGGGCTGTATCCGCGCAAGGGTTCGATCACGGTCGGTGCCGACGCCGACCTCGTGGTCTGGGATCCGGCCGCCACCGGCATGATCTCGGCCAAGACCCATCGGCACCGCTGTGACCGCAACATCTTCGAGGGCTTCAAGACCAAAGGCGCCGCATCCACCGTCATAGTCGCGGGGCGCATCCAGTATCGCGATGGCAATCTCGACGTCGAACGTGCCGCCGGCCGTTACCTTGAGAGATCACTCTGATGACCGAGGCCAACTCCGACAAACAGACCACTTCGGCGCAGGCTGAGCACGTTCGGCGCAAGCACAGTGAGTTCCTCATGCCTGCGATCGCCAACTACTACAAAGAACCGCTGGTCGCGGACAGTGCCGCGGGTATGCGCCTGCGAGACGTTGACGGTCGTGAGTACCTCGACTTCTTCGGTGGCATCCTGACAATCTCGGTCGGGCACTGCGAGCCGCGTGTGACCTCGGCGCTCAAGGCCCAGATCGATCGCCTCGGCCACGTTTCGACGCTGTATCCAACGATGCCAATCGTTGACCTCGCCGAGCGCCTCGCGAAGATCACGCCGGGCAATCTCAAGAAGTCCATGTTCACGGCGTCCGGCACCGAAGCCGTCGAAACTGCGGTGATGCTGGCACAGGTCTACACGGGCTCGCAGGAGATCATCGCGCTGCGACACGGCTACTCCGGCCGCTCCATGCTGGCGCAATCGCTGACAGCGCAAGCACCGTGGCGCGCGGTGCCACAGCAAGTCGCTGGCATCAAGCACGCGGCCGCACCGTATTGCTACCGCTGCCCGTTCGGACTCACGTATCCGAGCTGCGAGGTCAAGTGCGCGCAGGATCTCGAGGAACTGATCCAGACGACGACGGTTGGCAAGGTAGCTGGCTTTGTGGCCGAGCCAATCATGGGCGTCGGCGGCTTCATCACGCCGCCGAAGGAATACTTCAAAACAGCGGTCGACATCGTGCGCCGGTACGGCGGCGTGTTCATCTGCGACGAGGTGCAGACCGGGTTCGGACGCCTTGGCAAGCACATGTTCGGCATCGAGCACTGGGGTGTCGAGCCGGACATCATGACAATGGCCAAGGGCGTCGCCAACGGCATGCCGCTCGGCGTAGCGATTGCGACCGACGAAATCGCGGACTCGTTCAAGGCCCTGTCGATCTCGACGTTCGGTGGCAACCCGATGTCGAGTGCAGCAGCACTGGCTACGCTCAATGTGATAGAGGGCGACGACCTGGCCGACAACGCCGAGAAGATGGGTAATCGGCTGCGCTCTGGTCTCGAAGCCCTGCAGCGGCGCTTCACCAAGATCATCGGCGACGTGCGTGGCATGGGGCTGATGCAAGGTGTTGAACTCGTCGTTGACGAGGCCTCTGGCGACCGCACCCCCAACCCCGAGGTGACCGCCCGGTTGTTCGAAGAAACCAAGGCCCGCGGCCTGTTGATCGGTAGGGGTGGCATGCACGGCAACGTGCTGCGCATTGCGCCGCCGCTAGTCGTCAGTTCGTCCGACATCGACGAAGCCCTGCAAATTCTCGGTAACTCGTTCGCAGCTGTGTGAAGTAGCTCATGGCGAATCTCAGCATTGAAGTCGGCGGTCTCAAGTACCCGAACCCATTCGTGCTCGCTTCGGGCCCACCAGGCACAAATGCGCGCGTGATCAAGCGCTCGTTCTCGCTCGGTTGGGGCGGTATCGCCTGCAAGACGATCAGTCTCGACAACAGCAAGGTCCACAACCTGGTCCCGCGCTACGGCAAGCTGCGCTGGGACGAGAGCGATCGAAAATCGGTGCTCGGCTTCCAGAACATCGAGCTGATCTCAGACCGTGCGTTCGACGTCTGGCTCGACGAACTTGCCGACTGCAAGCAGGCATACCCCGACCGCATGTTGATCGCCTCGGTCATGGAGGAATACGAGAAGGACGCGTGGGTCGAGATCATCGAGCGCACGCAGGCCACTGGCATCGATGCGTTCGAGCTCAACCTGTCATGCCCGCACGGTCTGCCCGAGCGCAAGATGGGCGCCGCGATGGGGCAGGACCCCAAGATCGTCGAAGAAGTCACCGGCTGGGCCGTGCAGGCGTCCAAGGTTCCGGTCTACGCCAAGATGACGCCCAACATCACGGACCCACGCGAGCCGGCTCAGGCCGCGGTGCGAGCCGGCGCCGCTGGTATCAGCGCGATCAACACGATCCTCTGCGTGATTGGCATCGATCTCGACACCTACCGGCCGATGCCGACCGTCGAAGGCTACAGCGAGCCCGGCGGTTACTCCGGCCGAGCAGTGCGGCCGATCGCGCTGCGTCAAGTCATGGAGATCGCGCGGGCCTGCCCGGACACGATCATCTCGGGAATGGGCGGCATCGAGACGGCGACGGACGCAGTGCAGTTCTTGCTGGCCGGTGCGCACAACGTTCAGTTGTGTACTGGCGCGATGATCCAGGGTTACGAGATCATCGAAGGACTCTGCGAAGGCCTGAGCAAGTTCATGGACGACCGCGGCTTCAAGAAGGTCGAAGATCTGGTCGGCAAGAGCCTGCCCTACTTCACGACGCACGCGGATCTCGTCGAACGCCAGCTGGCTGCGAAGCGCGAACGTGCGGGCGAAGCCAACCGTGACGAGATGTGGCAGGGCAACATCGCGAGCGAGACGGATTCGCTGACGGCCGAGAACGAGAAGAAGCGCGACCAGTAGCACACCGTTCTCAGACGCCGATATCTTCGTTCCAGAGTTGGGGGTGCTCGGCGATAAACGCCTTCATCAGCGCCACGCATTCCGGGTCGTCGGCGATCGTCAGTCGGACCCCGCGCGACTGGACATACGACTCAGGTCCCTGGAACGTGCGGTTCTCGCCAATCACGACCCGCGGGATTTCGTAGAGCAGGATCGCCCCGCTGCACATGTCGCAGGGTGAGAGGGTCGAGTAGATCGTAGCTCGACGGTACTCGCTCGCACGGAGGCGGCCCGCGTTCTCGAGGCAATCCATCTCGGCATGCAGGACCGGGCTGCCGCGTTGCACGCGCCGGTTGTGCCCGCGGCCGACGATCTCATCGTCGAGGATGAGCACCGAGCCGATCGGGATACCGCCTTCGGAGAGCCCCATGCGGGCCTCTTCGATTGCTGCCGTGAGGAAAGAGTCCTTCAGCGTACACACCTCATGGGGCACGATCCTCCCGATCGAGAACGGAGAAACAATGCTTAACGATCCGGATCCCTCGCTGATCAACGCCGACCTCGCACCGACAACGGCTGACCAACGTACGTGGTCGGTGCTCAACATGGCCTCGCTCTGGATCGGGATGGTCGTCTGCGTCCCGACCTACATGCTCACCGCCGGGCTCATCGACAAAGGCATGGACTGGAGTCAAGCGGTGCTGACCGTGCTGCTCGGCAACGTCATCGTGTTGATCCCGATGCTTCTGAATGGGCACGCGGGCACGAAGTACGGCGTGCCCTTCCCCGTACTCGCGCGATCGAGCTTCGGGATCCTCGGTGCCAACATCCCCTCGCTCCTGCGCGCGCTGGTCGCCTGCGGCTGGTTCGGCATCCAGACCTGGGTGGGCGGCTCGGCGATCTATCAACTGGTCAACGCACTCGGTGGAGATGTGCTCATGGGTGACGCCATTGCGTCGCTCGGGATCAACGCGGGCGAGCTCGGCTGCTTCCTCGTGTTCTGGGCAATCCAGTTGGTGATCATCATTCGCGGCATCGAGTGCATCAAGTTGCTCGAAACGTGGGCGGCACCGTTTCTGATCGCGATCGGCCTCGCGCTGCTGCTGTGGGCCTATCTCGAAGCCGATGGGTTCGGGGCGATGCTTTCGACAAAGTCCGCGTTCGCGGAGGGCGGCGAGAAGGAAGGGCAGTTCCTCTCGGTGTTCTTCCCCAGCCTGACCGCCATGGTCGGATTCTGGGCCACGCTGTCCCTCAACATCCCGGACTTCACGCGCTACGCCAAGAGCCAGCGCGACCAGATGCTCGGACAGGCGCTCGGGTTGCCGCTCGTCATGACACTCTTCGCTTTCATCAGCGTTGCGGTGACGTCGGCGACCGTCGTGATCTTCGGTGAAGCCATCACCGACCCGACGATCATCGCCGGTCGCATGGGCGGTGGGCTTGCAGTCGCGATCTCACTCCTGGCGCTCACCGTCGCCACACTGTCGACGAACATCGCCGCGAACGTCGTCTCACCCGCAAATGCGATCATGAACCTCGCGCCTCGGCGGATGAGCTTCAAGGTCGGCGGGCTCATCACCGCCGGGCTCGGCATCGCGATCTTCCCCTGGAAACTGATCGAGACGACCGACAACTACATCTTCACCTGGCTGATTGGCTACTCGGCGCTGCTCGGTCCAATCGGCGGCATCCTGATCGCGGACTACTTCATCGTGCGCCGGACCCGGCTCGATCTCGACGCATTGTACCGTCGTGGCGGGGCCTACTGGTACACCCGCGGATTCAATCCAATCGCGATCATTGCACTGCTGCTGGGCGTGCTCCCGAACGTTCCGGGGTTTCTGGTGCAAGCCGGATTCGTCGAGGCCGACTCGGTCGCCGACGTGTGGGAGCAGATCTATACCTATGCGTGGTTCGTCGGGTTCCTGGTGTCCGGAGCGGTGCACACGATAGGGATGTTGAGCACTGCTTCGCATCGGCGCAGTTGACGTATTGCAGCTGAACTCGAGGCCGGCCTGCTTGCGGGTTGACCGCTGCGCCGAGGGGTGAGACCGTCGGCAGGTTGGGTTCGGGTGGCCCGGACCGCACGTTGCATCGCCTACACTCCCCAGCTTGGCGAAGGACCCATGGCATCAGCGTTGGACTGAGGGATCTATTGGTCCACGCCGACTTCGAGTGCATGCCCCGTCTCTCCCATAGCATGGGGCGAAGCACCACAAACACGTGTACGCTCACAACGAGATGTGGATGGTCTTGTTGCAGCAACAAGGTGCAGCTATTTTGGGCCAATGTCCTTTGCAGTTGCCATGCTCGCCAGCCTCGCCGTGCTACACGGGACTCCACAGGGAGGTGGAGGTCCCGGTCGCGTGCTCATTATCGGTCTTGACGGAGTTCGCTCAGATGCGATGCGACTCGCAACAACGCCGAACATCAACGGACTGATAGACACAGGCACTGTCAGTTGGACCGCGTTCGCTGGCGGTGCTCTGGCAAGTAGTGACCCAACACACCAGTTAACATCGAGTGGCCCAGGATGGTCGAGCATCCTGACAGGTGTTTGGGTGAACCACCATGGCGTCGCAGACAACAGCTATGCCGGTAGTAATTTTGCGAACTACCCGCACTTCTTCTCACACGCTCGGGCGGCGATGCCGACCGCCAATCTAGCTTCGATCGTGCACTGGTCGCCGATCAACACGCAGATGCTGGATCCATTTCCGGGCCTGGCCACCTATTCAACCGAACTCTCCTCCGACGCAGCCGTCGCCACGGAAGCCGCGAATTATCTGACCAATGATGATCCTGACATACTGTTCGTGCACCTCGATGACGGCGATCACGCAGGTCACACGTATGGCTTCAGTCCTGGCCTGACATCCTACTTGTCGGCTATCGAGGTCCTCGATGCACATGTCGACACGATCTTGAGCGCGCTCTATGCGCGGCCCAACTACGGGTCGGAGAACTGGCTGGTGCTGGTGACCACAGACCACGGCGGCCGCAACACCAGCCACGGCGGGCACTCATCATCGGAACGTGAGATCTGGATGGTCGCAAACGGCGGTGCTGTAGCCACGACCACCATTGATCCAGGCCCTGGTCATGCATCTATCGCCACGACCGCGCTCGAACACTTCGGTGTCACCCTGCAACCATCGTGGTCTCTGGTACCTTCGTTCGCGTTGCCACGCCCAACAGCCTATGCGCCAAAGCCGCGAGACCACGAACCGCATGTCGCGACTCTACCCGCAATGTCATGGGCCCCAGCAGTAGACGCTGCGGCATACCAGGTCTACCTGGGCACGACGCCAGCACTGGGTCCGGCAGAATTGATGGGCACTACCACCTTGACGCACTACTACCCCAGCCGCTTGCCAGCTGACACCGTGCACTATTGGCGTATAGATGCCTTGACCGGCAGCGGCACGGTCACCGGTCCGGTCTGGGAGTTCCGCACCGCCGGAGCCATGCTACAAGACCTGGTCCTGCACGCGGACTATCAGCAACGCGTCGATGATCGCTCCCTGCACGTTCCAAGCGCCATCGCGTCGGGAAACCCCGCCTACGTTGCTGGCCCAGAAGGAGCAGCGCTATCGCTCCAAAACGCCAACCAGTTCGTGTCGTACGGCACCCCGGCAGCGTTGTCGCTTGGAGTGGTCACCGACTTTTCGGTCGCGTTCTGGATTCGCTCCGACGGCTTTTCTAGTGACCCGGCATTCGTCGCGAACAAGGACTGGGCCTCCGGGAGCAACACCGGCTGGGTCATTGCCGGCGACAGCGGTGGCACCTGGCAGTGGAACTACTGCGGCGCATCAGGCTCACGCCTGGATTACGACATGGCAGGTCAGATTGCGGATGGCGCATGGCACCTTGTCACCGTCACCCACGACCGGGACGGCCTCGTGCGCTTCTACCAGGATGGCGTCGCTTTGACGGCTGGCGCCCTCAATTCACCAGGCACGATCGATGCACTGGCAACCGTCGTCGGCCAGGACGGCACGCTCACCTACGGCAGCGGCAATCAAGCAGAGATCGACGAGCTGCGCATTTGGCGGCGCGTACTTGGCCACCACGAAGTCAGCAGACTCTGGGCTGGCGGACCAGGCGAAAGGTGGCGCTCGCTACCCGGCGGTTCGCTCGGTGCTGGCGGCGTGGCTGAGTTTGACGGTGCCGGACCACTGACGGGTGGCTCCATGACGTCGTTGATCCTCAATACCCACGCGGGTCCAAGCATCTCGGTGATCGGCTTCGGTAACGAACCCGCCAACAGTCCACTGTTTGGCGCCACCTTGACGCCTTCACCAGTCACAACCCTCACTCTACTGACCAACACAACAGGCCACGGCAGCATGTCTTTTGTGTGGCCTCACGGGATTCCGAGTGGGCAGCAGTATTGGCTGCAGGCGTGGATACTCGACGCAACCAGTGCGTCAGGCCTCGTCGCCAGCAATGGCCTACTGATTACGAACCATTAGTAATC
>JAPYTD010000053.1:20913-32316 GCA_029936315.1 Planctomycetota bacterium
GTGCGTCAGGCCTCGTCGCCAGCAATGGCCTACTGATTACGAACCATTAGTAATCAAGTCCCACTCTCATACAGGCGACAACCAGTAGCAGTCGCCCCGTCCACTTAGCGTCTGCCCGGCTGAGCAACACCCCAGACGCGAACCCTAACCAGCAATCATGACATCAGGTCCCGAACAGGATCGAGACCGTGTTGGAGACGCCCTCGATCGGGTTCAGGAGGAGGTAGGCGAACTCGATGCGCGTTCCCGCGAGGGCCGGGGGCACGGTCAAGGAGAACGACATCTGCGCCGACGCGGTGCCGGTCGTGTCGAGCGTGCCCAGGAACCCGAGAAACGCGGGCGACGAGAGTTGCGCGATGATCGCCAGCGTCAGTGCGTCCACGTTCACGAGAAGGGTATCCCCGCCGGGTAGCATCGTGCCCGGGAAGCTCCCCGACACGCCCGCGACGATCAGGTAGGCGCGCCCCGCGTGGCCCGCGCCCCCGGTCAGCGTGAAGTTTGCCATGAGCGGCGCTCCGACCGCGAGCTGAGCGGTGTTGGCGGCGAGCACGAGCGGGCGCCATTCCTCGAGGGCGCTGTGCTTCGGCGCCGCCGCGAGCGGTTGGTCCTGATACTCGAGGGCGCCCCACGAACCCCACTTGGACCAGCTCCCGCAGTAGGAGAAGTGGGAGGTCAACGACGCACCCTCGGCGCGGAGCAGGTCGAGATAGGTGGTGTACGCCAACTGCATGCGCGAATCACGATTCGCCGCCTGAAGGATACCGGTCAACGTCGTGTCGTTCTCGGCGCCCGAAGCACCCACGAAGTGCTGACCCGCCTCGTAGCAGACGAGACCCAGGCCATGAGCGTCGGCCAGGGCGCGGTGGGCCTGGACGTGCCCTCGGACCTGAGCGAACTCCGCCGGGATCACCGTCTGGAAGATGTCGAGCACGGTCGGATACGCCGGCGCCGCCGGCGGGATGTCCGCCGGGGTGTAGACCACGCCGAAGTACGGCGCGATGGCGATCACGTCGGGCATGACGCCGGAGGGGTTCACCGCCGGATCGACCACGCCCGCGAGCCGAAGCCCGGTCGTGTTGGAATTGGCCGCCCACCCCGCGAGCACCTTCACGATCCGCGTGTCGTCGACGAACTCCTGTTCGAAGATCTCCCAGATCCGCGCCGAGCGCCGAGCGTGGAAGTACTGCCCCGCGGCGTGGGCTGTCGTGGCGAGCCCGGCCGCCAGTCCCTGCCCGTTGACGTATCCGGTCTGCGAGAAGATCCCGTTCCAGGTCTCGTTCGAGTATTCGACGTGAATCTTCAGGGCCGGATCGATGTTGTCGCGGAGCAACCGGGCGCATCTGGTCACGTAGCTGTCGTCGGCCTGGTGCGGGATGCAGAACCACGGATCGGCAGACAGCGTGTTGGCGAGGTCGATCATGACCTCGAGAGCCGCGCCCCGACTGGATGCCTGGGTGTAGTGCCCGGGCGGAGTCCGGTTCGCCCACGTTGCGAGTCCTTGTCCGTTCGTCCTCCCCATGTCCATGAAGCGCAGGTTGGTAAACCGGTCGAGGCGCGACAGGAACAGCGGGTGGAAGGGTTGCGTCTGGTAGCTGGTCAGGAAGCCCGGGCGGATCACGCGCAGATTTCGGACCGGATCGGCGGGGTCGGAGACATGGACCTCGAAGAGGAGACTCCCGGTCTGGCCGGCCGGGACGTTCGCGGTGAGGGTCGTCGTGCCGCCCGCGAGGTTGATCGACCCGCTGTTGACCGGGTGCCCGACCTGGATGACGCCCGTGCCCTCGACGATCACCGTGTACTGGCCCGCCTCGGGCACCGGCATCAGCGTGTGCACGTAGTGCTGCTGTCCGTCGCTGGCCGTGAACGGCAACTGGGTCGGCCAGCCGTCGCCATCGAGGGGGACCTCGTGGCCGAACATGCTGTCCCACTCGGTCCCGCCCACGCTGCGCGTCAGCCACTCGCGCGCGAGCTTCATCTGGTCGACGAAGATCCACGCCGTGGCCCAGTCCACGACCGACGGCAGGTTGGTGCCGAGCTCCATCGACGGTGTCGTCTTGGGCTCGAACGTCGCCGTGATGCTGGTGGGTGCCGCGACCACCACTGTGCGCGGATTGCCCACGCCGACCAGGTCACCGGTCCAGCCCACGAATCGGTAGCCCGGATCAGGAGTCGCGTGCACCAGCACGCTCTGCCCCACCGGGACCAGACCGCCCGCGGGAGCGGACGATGCCGAGCCTCCGGGTCCGGCCTGCAGCGCAAACGAAGCCACCGGCCCGGGATCGACGATCGCGAAGTCCCGCAAGCTCGTGCGGTGACCCGCGTACTGCGCGTCGAATGCGTAGAGCCTGAACTCGACGGGTCCGGTGAGCCCGTCGTACCCCGTGAGCGGAAAGATGAAGCTGCCGCCGAGATCATCGGTGTCGCCATGCGCCGCCGTCGGCGTTCGGAACAGCTCCTGACCGAGGGCGAAGCCGTCGACGCTGCTGAACAGGGCGTAGGTGCGCGGCGCGTGCCAGTCGATGCGCCGGGTCGTCACCTGCGCCCGGCGGCCGCCGAGATCGAGCGTGCCGGTCGGCGTGAGCGTGAACGACAGGTAGTGCTGCCCCGCGAGCGCCGCCGCGAGATCGCTGATGGTGGCTCCGGCGTTCACGGAGAAGCCGAGGGCGTCGTTGACGCCCGCCGCGGCGGTCGCCCCGGGTCCGTGCGTCCAGCCCGAGTACGAGAGCCCCGCCGCGAGGAACGACGTCTGTGTCCACGGCGTGTTCAGAGCCGGGTCGATACCGGCGAAGTTACAGTCGATGACGTCTTGCCCTTGCGCCATCGGCGCGATCGCGAGCGCGACGAGCAGGAGGAACGAGGGGCGTAAGCGGTGTCTTGGGGGCGCGCACATTTTGATCTCCTCACGGCACGGGCTCGAGGCACGGTGGCGACCGGGGATGCACACAACGCACGCTGCTACCTCTGTTGATCCTACAGGTACGGGCGGTCCCCATCCTACCTGCGCGGCACCGCAGGCGGTTTTCTCGTGCCGTAACTCATGCTGCTGGAACGCGATCCTATTTTCGGACACCACGTGGCAGACCTGGCGATCCGAAGATCGCCGAGGGGCCACGCCGAAAGGCGCGACGGCGCGCCACAGTTGGGCGCGCAACCAAGCCCCGCCAGTCGGCGGAGCTCAGTTCGTTCCGGATGCTGCGTGAAACAGCAACCGGTGCTCATGTCCGATGGACTAGAGCGTGCCGAGCGTCAGGCAGACGCCGTTCGACACCGTCATGCCCAGCGCGTTCGGCTGCAGCACAGCGTGCAGCGCGGCGCCTTGCACATGGACGTCGAAGCCGGAGAAGACCGCACCCGGCAAGGCGAACGGCAAGCGAATGTCACCCGGAGCGGCCACGTTCTCGAATGCAGTGTGGACAAAATCCGCAGCCTGGTAGAGCGAGCAGCCAGGCATGCCGAGGAAGCCGAGGTCCAAACCGCCCGGGATTGGCGGGTTCGCGCTCAGCACGAATAGGCCAATGCGCGGGATACCCGGAGCAAGCGGGGCCGGCAGGTTGCCGAGGACCAGGTCGATGACCGAAGACGTAACCGGGCGGTCGGACAGTGCCATCGTCGGAGCCGACGAGCCATCACCGGACACCTGCCCCGTGGCCGGGATGGCGGACCAATCGATCGCGACGCCGACCGGCTCGCCGTTGCCAGCGCTGAAGCCAATGATGGCGTCGTTGCCGCCACCACCGGCGGCCAAACCAGCACCGTAGGCGATGTTGACGACCGAGCCATCAATCGTGAACTCGATCGACATGCTGTTGGTGGCACCGGGAACGGCCGGCCAGTTCGGGACGTTGTCAAACCAGATCATGACGCCGCCCAAGTTCGGGCTCGGCTCCATCACGTAGATGTCGCCACCGACCGACGGGTCGAGGTCACAGTTGAACAGCGCCCACTGCGTGGCCAAGTCACGGAACGAGGTGATGCCGCCGTAGTTGGAGCCATTGTAGTTGTACGACGTGGCGCTCGGAGCAACGGTGTCGAAGTAGATCTTACCGTTGGAGTTGATGCCGAGTTCGGTAGCCATCAGACCGCCACCGGGGCTCGGCAGCGGCAGCGGCGTGAGCATCGTGTAGCCGAACGTGCAATCGTCAAGGTTGCCGGACGAGTTCGCGACCGGAGTAGCAGCAGTGCCACCCATCGTGAGGTTCGTCGCACCAGCGGGCGGCCCAATGTACGGGATGCCAGTTGGGATGATCTGGTAGAAGCCACCGTTGGCCGATGGGGTCAGGATCGCCGTGTATTGCGTGTTGATCAGGTCGATCGGGGTGGTGTCTCCGGGGATCTGCTCGTAGAGCATGAACGGGAGCTCGTAGCAACCGTCGCCAGTCGACTCCCAGCGGCCCGAGTTCGCATCCGGCGTGTATTCGAAACCGATGTTGGGTTGGGTGCTCGGAGCGGTGCCGCCGGGCGCGGCGTTCGGACCCAAGACGCCAGCAAGATCAACGACCTGCCAGCCACCCGTCTGGATGGTGCCGTTGGTGATCGACATGAATTGGTCGTCGGCCATGACGGTCGGGTAGATCGTCGGGACGAAGCCGAGGCAGGAAAGCACACCCGGGTTCAGCAGCGTCTGGGTCTGCGGCAGAGAAGCAGTGCCCGCCCAACTGGTCGGGATGTACTCAATGCAAACGCCGTAGGTGCCAGCGGGCATCACGAACGGAGCCAGCACGCCAGTGCCCGGGTCCTTGAAGTTCTGGGTCACGCAATCGCCGTTCCAGGCAGCGATGGTCATCTCGCCAGTCGCCACGTGTGTCCAGCCAGTTTGCGATCCTTCGGAACCAATGTGGGTGACCGGGAACGTATAGACGCGGACTTCCGCGATGTTGCCAACTTGATTAGGAGGCGTCGTGGCGCCAGCTGCTTGGTCGTAGCTGGTCGAGTAGATCTCGTTGACCGTGATCGGCGCGTCGACGGTTACGTCGACGTACTGGTTGAGGGTCGTGCCATTGGAACTCGGGTAATAGAAGCTAGCCGACCATGGGATGTGAGTGCGAATTTCGGTGTTCTGGGTGTTGCACTGCGCGAAAAGCGAAGTAGCACCAAGCAGCATTGCTGCGGCGATCTTGATTTGCATGACTGTCTCTGAGGCAGATGAAAAGGGACGAGAGGAGGAGCCTTACGCGGGCGTGAGGCGCAGGTGATCGTAGAACGTTCTGGGTATCAGGCAACCCGCCACACGATGCCCGAGGCACTTTCCCTGCGCGGTCAACACTCGATGGCATCACCACTTACGCACAAGAGCAATATAGGCATTCGCAATCGAGTTCGGGTTCGGGTGGTCCGCACCGCAGCTTGAATCACCCACCCGCAACTGAAACGTGACACCTGGCAAGGGAACAACGCCTCATCCTGCTCAGCTCAGAACACACCGACCGTCAAAGCCAACCCGTTCGAGCTGCTCAGAGACTGAATGTTGCCAAGACCATCGAACGCAACCTGCACGATTTGGTGGTATATCGCCAGTCCAGCAAAGATCGGATCATTGACGATCGACCACTCGAAGGTCACTTCCCCAGCAACCGGAACGCCGATCAACAACAGGTCCGCCCCGCTGAGCAAATCACAGTTCGGCAAGCCCAAAGGATGCAACTGCACAAGCGGCGTCATCACCGGCATCAGACCAGCAACCCCAACGGCCAGCGTAACCGGCGCCAAGCCGGTGCCACGCGAACGGAAGGTCCCGCCCGTCCACAATCCTTGCTCGACTTGGAGATCGATCGGGCCCGCCGGTCCAACGCAAGCCGTCGCGATGTTGGTCACAACGGCCGAGCACGGTGTCGCCAACCGAGCAAACCCAACCGTCGCCTCGCCATCGACGGCAACAAACTCCCCGCCCACGGCCAAGTCGTCGCTCGAACGAAGCAACAAGGCATACACGGTACTGCTGATGTTGCCCGCGATCGCCTGCCAGGACGTGCCATCCCACCGCGTCAAGTAACGCTGCGTCGGATTGCCGGGTATGAGATCCTGCACCACCGGATCGCCGTTAGGCAGAACCGCCAGCGCCCTGCCGTTGAACACGCCAGCGCCGAGTGCATGCCACGACGTGCCATCCCAGCGCGCAACATGGTTGGCGGCAATCCCACCAGCCATGATGAAATCACCATGCGCGACAAGGTCGCCGTTGGGCAAGACCGTCAGCGCCAACACCGTGTTGTTCATGCCCAAACCAAGCGGCTGCCAAGCACTGCCATCCCAGCGTGCGATGCGGTTGGCTGCCGCGCCTCCGGCCGTCGTGAATCGCCCAGCGGCATAGAGATCCCCATTGTCGGCAAGCGCCAAGGCCTCGACCGTGTGATTCATGCCCGCGCCGAATGCCTGCCAGCCAGCGCCGTCCCATCTCGCGATGCGATTGACCGCCACGCCACCGGCAACCGTGAACCGACCAGCCACCGCCACATCACCGCCAGGCAACATCGTCATCGCGTGAATCGACTGATTGACACCGCTGCCAAGCACCTGCCAAGAGGCTCCGTCCCAGTAAGCAACCCTGGCAGCCGGCGCGCCACCCGCGGACGAGAAATCGCCACCGACAAACACCTCTCCGACCGGCGACACCGCGATGGCTCGCACCTGCCCGTTCTGCACACCCGAGCCAAAGCCATGCCACGAATCGCCGTCCCAGCGCACAATGCGATTGACGGCAGCGCCACCGGCAATCCAAAACGAACCACCGAGAACAAGGTCGCCATTGGGCATCTCGGCAAGCGCCTTGACGGTTTGGTTGAGGCCTGAGTTCGTGCCCAGGATGTGCCAACTGCCATCCCAACGCGCGATGCGCGAGGCGCCTTGGCCACCGGCAACGGTGAAGTCACCGCCGGCGTAGAGGTCGCCATTCGAAGCGACGGCGAGCGCCTCAACACGTTGGTTCATGCCCGAACCGAGCCCAGCCCACGCCGCACCTTGCCAAATTGCGATGCGGTCCGCGGGACCGCCGCCAACAACCGTGAACGACCCGCCAGCAACGAGATCACCACTGGGCAACGTCGTCAGCGCGTCCACCTGACTGCTCTGTGTCCATGACCCAAGCGGTTGCCACGCCATGCCATCCCAGCGAGCCACCCATGACGAGAGTTGCCAAAACCAGCCAGCGCAAACGAGGTCGCCATTGGCCATCACTGCCAAGGACAGAGCGTCTTGGATCGTCGACGAGCCCATCAACTGCCAACTGCTGCCATCCCAGCGCTGCACGTAGCTCGTGTTGGCGACGAGTGTGCCACATGCCGCAACATCGCCATTGGGCAAGACCACGAGCGAACGTACGGGACCGGGCAAGCCTGCGCCCATCGCCTGCCACGAGGTTCCGTTCCAGCGAGCGACATAACTGCGCGATGCGCCATCAGCGGTTGTGAATGAGCCACCAGCGACAAGGTCGCCGTTCGGCAACACCGCAAGGGCGCGCACGGTGTTGTTCATGCCACTGCCAAAGGACGACCACGATGCGCCGTTCCAGCGAGCAATGCGGTTACCGGGTGCGCCCCCGAGGACCGTGAAAGCACCGGCCGCGACCAACTCGTTGCTCGGCAAGACGTCGAGCGCCAACACCGAACCCGGGATGCCGCCAGCGAGTTCGGACCACACTCCTGAGCTCGGATCGAATGCGGCAATCCGCTCGACTAGAAGATTGCCGGCGACACTGAAGGAGCCACCCGCAATGACGTGCTCGCCAAGCGGCCCTGCACCATCGGGATCCCATGCCGTCAAGGCCGAGACCGATCCAGAACTGATGCCCGGCGCGCCGCCTCCCGAGACCCAAATGGGGGCACACTGCGCAACAAGCGCCGGGGTCACAAACGCGAACAAGGCCGCAGCCACGCTGATCGAAACCGACCAGCCACTACCGACAATACGTCTAGGGAACCGCATGCCATGAGTCTAGCGAGTCACCCTGCCACTGTCTGTTCGCCACAGTGCTCATGCCGGACCAGAACGCGGGCCACCTGACAAATAGTGCCCGCCTTGATGTCGCATCCAAGCCGGGTCCAGGTGCGGGTGGCAGGGTCCCTCGAGGTCGCACCAACCCTAGGCCGAATCCAACCCGCCGCACGATGCTCGAGGCACTTTCCCCGCGCGGTCAACACTCGATGGCATCAACACGTACGCACAAGAGAAAATAGACATTCGCAATCGGGTTCGGGTTCGGGTGGTCCGCACCGCAGCTTGAATCACCTACACCCGCAACCTTACTGCCATCTTCCTCAGGCCCTGGGCCCACGTGCCGCACAGGTCCCCTCGTTTGTCGACGGCCCCAACTCCTGACAGACCAGTTGGTCGCTAGCCAGGATCAGAGCTGCACACAGGGATGCCCCTGCCGGCAACCTTTGCTTCGCAGCGCGCGCGTGAGCCATGACCTATGTGTACTACAGTTGCCGCAGTCGGTCGCAGCGAAGCACCGCAAAGCCCACGCACGTTCTGGGCCACCGTAGTCCCGGGTGTTCTTCCCAAGAATCCGCGCACCGATCGCCAGCGCCGCCGTCTATCCTCGGCGCGGCGGCGCGCCGACGAATCCGTGACAGCATCGAAACCCAAGCGACGTGACGGGTGGCTCCTGTGGGCCGGAACGTTCCTGCTGTTCGCCTCGCTCGCGCACGGCAGCTTCGAGACCACGGACGCCGCCTTCACGATGCACGCCGCGCGGGCGCTGCTGCACCGCGGCGACAGCGCGCTGCTGACCCACGAAGAGGGCGCGGTGCTGGCGTCCGAGAGCGCCGGCGCGATGGACATCAAGTTCTCCGAGGCCGCGAACCACCGCCGCAACGGCAAAGTCGGTCTGAACGGCCACGCGTATGTGTGGTTTCCGATGGGCCACGTCTACGGGCTCGTGCCGTTCGTGGCGCTCGGCGAGGCGGTGGGCGCGCTGCTCCCGGACGCCGACGAGCGGCTGGCCGCGCGCACGACCTCGTATCCCCGCTGCGCGCTCGAGGCGCAGCCGGTCGCCGTGCAGGCCACGATCTGCCTGCTCGTGCCGGCGCTGTGCCTCGCGACGTCGCTGCTGCTCGTGTTCCGCATCGCGCGCGAACTCGGCGCCGGCAGCCGCGACGCCATGCACTCAGCGTTGGCGGTCGGCTTCGCGACCCAGGCGTTCGCGCTTGGCCGTGAGCAGCTCTCGGACGGGCCGGGGCTCGTGTTGCTGCTCGCGATGCTGCTGCCGTTCGTCCGTCTGCACCTGGGGCGCGCGACGCGCTGGACCGCGCTGCTGGCCGGAGCCGCGGCCGGCGCCGCCGTCTTGATGCGCTATCAGACCGCGCTCGTCGTGCTGGCGCTCGCCGTCGCGCTGGCGGCTCGCGGTGTGCGTCGCCGCGATCCTCGCGAGCTGCTGGGCTTCATCGCCGGCGGGTTGCCAGCGCTCGCCGTGTTCGTCACGACCAACTACCTGCGCTTCGGCGACCCGCTCGAAACCGGCTATCCGGAGATCGGCGCGTGGTTCACGGCGTCGCCGCTGCCCGGGCTCGCGAAGCTGCTCTTCGGCGCCGGTCGCGGCGTCATGTGGTTCTCGCCGTTGCTTTGGCTCGCGCTGCCGGCGGCGCTCGCGTCGCGCTCACGGGTCAAGCTGCGCTGGCTCGCGTGGTTCCTGTTCGCGACGCCGCTGCTCGTCTTCATGTTCGCGCAGGGCTGGCAAGGTGGTCGCTGCTGGGCAGCCCGCTACGTGACCGGCGGCGTCGTCGGAATGCTCGCGCTGACGCTGCCGCAGACTGCGCCGTGGCGGACTTCGCCGCGGCTGTGGTTCGTGCTCGTGCTCGCGGGGATCGTCGTCAACTTGACCAGCGTCGTCGCGCCGACGCGCGGACAGCTGCAGCTCGCGAGCCAGGCAGTCTCCGCACGCGACGCGCACGCGGTCGCGGCCGGTCACCTGGCGCCCGACGCCGTGACCATCGACTACGCGGATCTCGCAGGTTGGCACCCCCGCTACACGCCGCTCGTGACTAACTGGAGCTACTTCGCGCGCTCGCTATCGGGCGGCTTCGAGGACCAGCGCGGCGCGCCGCGCCACGGCAGCGTCAACGCGCTCGAACCGATCTACGGCGTCACCGCGACCACACCCCGGCAAGCGCAGGTGCCGGCCCATTGGGTGGACCGCAGCGGCCGGCACCTCTGGTGGCGCATGTGGGGCGATCTCTACGGCGTGCCGGGTTGGCTGATGTGGCTGCCGATATGGACCATTGGCTTGCTGGGCATCGTGCTCGGCTGGCGGCGGCTTCGTCGCGACGACGATCCGGTGCCGACCTGACCGGAAATCTCCCCTGCCCCGACGCCGTTGCGGAATTGACGGTATCGTCGCTCACAAGGAGTCCACGCCGCCACCTACGTGTCAGCCACCATGTCGAGTCCCGAGAGCAAAGAGAGCGACGATTGCCGCGGCTCGACCAGCTGGTCGAACCTCGCGCCGAGGATGTTCGCTGACGGGATCGACGACGACGCCAGCCTCGCGCACGGCGTCTTGGCGCGCACGGCGGCGGTCGAGGCCGACGGACGCCGCGCGATCCTCAAGTGCTTCGAGCCGACGATCCCCGTGTTCGTTCAGGGCGCGACGGACCCGCGCATCCAGACGTTCGCGAGGCTGTTCCCGATCGCTCCGTTCTTCTCACCCCTACGCCCTTGGCACGAAGCCGTGAGCCAGGCGGTGTCGGTCGCCGTGCCCAAGATCCTCGCCGAAGGCACGCTCGCCGATGGGCGGCAGTACGTCGCCATGACGCGGCTCCGCGGCCGTGCAGCCAGAGAGAACGACTGGAACGAGCCAGCGCGTCGCCGTCGTATGTCGGCAGCGGCCGGCCAGCTCGCGCGTGAACTCCACGCGGCGGACTTGCCCGCGCAGGCGGCCGCGCTGCCCCAGAACGAGTGGCTCGACCACGCGGCAGAAGTCTTGCACGCGGTCGCCGACTTCCTCGCACGCTGGCCCGGCGCTTGTCCCGATGCCCACGAACTCCACCTGCGGCTGCACAACGTCGTGCAGGCGGCGCATGACGTGCCGCTCGGCGAACCGTCGATCGTGCACGGTGACCTGCACCCGACGAACCTGCTGTTCGGAGATGATGGGGAGGTCTGCGGGCTGGTCGACTTCGACCTGACCTGCTGCGCGCCCGCGGCCCTCGACTTCCGCCACCTGGCAGCGTTCGACGAAGAGGCGTTCCTGTCGAGCTACGGCCGCTACGAAGGCTCGCTGGATCAGGCGTGCTGGGTCGGCCACTTCATCGACATGATCTGGAACGGCATCGGCCTCGTCGCGCGGCACGCGACCGCAGCGGCCGGCGAAGGGGCCCGGTGCGACGCGACGCAGTTCGAGTATCTGCTGCAGCTCTGCGAAGACACGATGCTGCGGACCGGCTCGGCGGTGCAGCGACGCCGCCAGCGAGA
>JAPYTD010000006.1:0-11275 GCA_029936315.1 Planctomycetota bacterium
GCCGATGCCGTGCTCGCCGGTGATGCTGCCTCCGAGGTCCATGCACAGTTGCAGAATCTCGCGGCCGGCAGCGATGGTGCGCGCTGTTGCGTCGGCGTCTCTGCCATCGAAGCTGATGTTCGGGTGCAGGTTGCCGTCGCCAGCATGGAACACGTTGGTCAGTCGGACCTCGTGCCGCTTACCGATCTCGGTGATTTTCTCGAGAGCCTCCTCCAATCGCGTGCGCGGCACTACGCCATCGAGCACATAGAGATCCGTGTCGATGCGCCCCATCGCGCCAAATGCACCCTTGCGACCCTTCCACAGCCGTTTGCGTTCTTTGGGGTCGGTCGCTTCTTCGACCTGCAGGGCGTCGTGGTCGGCGAAGATCGCAGCAATCTCGACGGCATCTTCGGCGACCACCTGGTGCGGTCCGTCCAGTTCGACGAGCAGTACGGCGGCGGCGTTCTCTGGGTAGCCGGCGCGATAGATCGATGCTTCGACGGCGCGGATCGTGGCCTGGTCGAGGATCTCCAGTGCAGCTGGAATCAGCCCGGCAGAGATGATGTCGCCCACGCTGCGGCACGCCGCGGACATCGTGTCGAACGACGCCAGCATCGTGCGCACTTCTTGCTGGTTGCGGCACAGTCGCACGGTGATCTCAGTGGCGATCCCGAACGTGCCTTCGCTGCCGCAGAACAGACCGAGCACGTCGATCCCGTGCGGCAGTCGCGGCCCGGCCACATCGCCGAGGTGCGCGAGGTCGCCGTTTGGCAGCACGATCGTCGCCGCCAGAACATGATCCGTGGTCATGCCGTACTTGAAGCAGTGCGGCCCGCCGCTGTTTTCGGCGAGGTTGCCACCGATCGTGCAGACGGATTGGCTACTCGGATCCGGCGCATAATGTAGACCGTGCGGCGTGACGTGCGTGGTCAGATTGAGGTTGACGACGCCGGGCTGCACGACGGCGAGTTGATCCTCTGTTGAAATTCGCAATACCTTGCGCATGCGCGCACAGTCGATGACAACGGCATCTGCACCCGCGGTGGGGCCGCCTGACAGGCAGGTTCCGGCACCGCGCGGTACGAAGGGCACTTTGGCTGCATGCAGCAGGCGCACAATGGCCTGAACCTCACTGGTCGATTCGGGCAGGACCACAGCGCGCGGTCTCGATTTGTGCACGGTGAAGCCGTCGCATTCCCAGGCGAGCAGGGCGTCCCGGCTACTCAAGACGCGGTCTTTGCCAAGCAATCGCACGAAGTCTCGTTCGAGGTTGGAGGACGAGTTGGCCAGGGTCATTGCAAAGGAGCATAGCTGGGGGGCCTGGGATCAAGAATCGTTGCGGCTATTGCCGATTGCCAGGAAGGACAATTCATGCCAGAACTGCAGGTTAAGAAAACTGATGCCGTCGGCTTCCTGGAAGCGGCCAAGCTGACGTTGGAGCATTTGGCTGCTCACCGTCTGGGGTTGTCGCAGTCCTCTGTTGACTCGTCCAAGGAACTGGCGCGTTTGTACGGCAACGTGCGACGCGTGCGCGATTACATGCAACGCTGCGTCAGCGCCTACCAAGACGTTGTGTCGTTGGATCTGACGGATGATGACGCCGGCCTTCTGGTCGCTTGCTGTCGCCGTTCGGTCGAAGCCATCGAGAACCGCCTGGCTGGCACCGCACTGTCGCCCGATGAGAACCAGTGGTTGGTCAAGAACCGCGCCCTACTCTCGGATTGGGCGGTTGCGATGGCGGCGCGGCCACTAGTCGACTTGCCGTTGCGCAGCCTCATGAAGGTCTTGCCTGAGGCCGTTCGGGCGCTCTCGGCACGGCTCGCCGAAAAGGTCTATGACGATGTCAACCAGCGGCAGCAGTTCCGGGCACCGCAGCAAGTTAAGCAGCAACCTGCGTTACGGCCGTTGCTGGCCCCAAACAGGCTCAAGGACCCACGGCTTCGCTCGCTGGTTGTGATCGACCTCAGTTCATTGGCGCGATGCGTTCGTGACTCGGACTACCGATTGTCGACCGTGTTGTTGGCTTCGATCATGGAGTCCGCGATCCTTGACCACGCGATTCCGCGACGGGCGGAGTTCGGCTTGACCGGTACGCCAGACACCTGGAAGCTGCATGAGGTAGTGCTCCAGTCGATGGGAGAAGGCGTCGAGCCGAAGGATCGTTCGCTGGCATTCCACCTGTTTGCGTCGCGCAACCTGCTGCATCCCGCGAGGCAGATGGTGACGCCGGCGGTGATCACCGTCGCGAGCTTCGAAAGCCTGCACGAGTTTGTGTCGCGAGCACTCCACGAGCTGGGCTTTGGTGCACCTGCAAGGTCCTTGCCGTCAGGGTTTATCAGCAAAGGAGACATGCTCCTCTAGGCGCCGCCAGCCTGCACCTGTGGGCAGTGGTCTGCAATGGCTGCTCGTTCGTGGCGTTGCCCCGGCGGTTGGCCACATTGGCGGAACCTGACGCGCCGCTTGCCAAGGGGCCGGCTGCGCCGTTCACTGCCTGATACCCCCGCGCGACCCAGGAACCCAACTTTGCGTCTATTTGCCATCAGCGACCTGCACCTGAGCCTCGGCGTCGATAAGCCGATGGACATCTTCGGTGAGCAGTGGGTCAACCACGCCGAGCGCATGCGCGTGGCGTGGGATGAGATGGTTGGCCCCGACGATTGGATCCTGGTCGGTGGCGATACGTCGTGGGGGCTAAATCTCGCGGAGGCCCAACCGGACCTGGATTGGCTCGGCGAACGCACCGGCCAGAAAATCCTGATCAAAGGCAACCACTGCACGTGGTGGCAGTCCCGCACCAAAGTCGAGCGCGCCATCGATCCGTCGGTCCGGCTGCTGCAGAACAATGCGATCCAAATGCCTGATGGCACCGTCGTGGTTGGTACGCGGCTTTGGGATCCGCCGGATGCGCCGTGGTCTGATGACAAGGCGGCCAAGGTGTTCGCGCGCGAGTTGGAACGGTTCAAGCTATCGATCCAGGCCGGCAAGAAGCTTGGTGGTTGCACGTCGGATGGGCACCGCACGATTGCTCTCGTGCACTATCCTCCGCGTTACACCGATGGTCGGGAGACTGGTGCCGTTGCGTTGCTGCACGAGGCACACGCGCAAGTGTGCGTCTATGGCCATCTGCACGGCCAGGATCACAAGTACGGGTTCCAGGGCGAAGCCGATGGCATTCGCTACTACCTCGCGTCCGTCGACGCGATCGACTTCCGTCCGATCCCGATCGAGCTGACATGAAGCGCAGCGTTGCGCATGCCTGGTTCTGTTGGTTGTTCGCAGCTTGCTCGGCGATGCCAACCGGAATGCCAACCGCAATGCCAACCGATGCGAACGGGCAAGCGGTTGGCCGAGGTATCATCAGCGTGTCCGAGACGGCTCCCGATGGGGCTCAGTGTTGGGCTCGTCCGCAGTGGCGCGTCGGGGATCGATTCACTTTGGTGCGCGGCGAGCGCATGACGGCAACGTTCACGGTCCGCTCGATTGACGATGGCGCCTATGTCATCGATATGGGCAACGGCAGTCTGCTGCGACGCGACCAGGACCTCGGCAACCTGGGGCATTGGCTCGACGCCACGGGCGAAGCCATGCGAGAATTGGTCCCGGTCGATTCGCGCTACCAATGGCCTCTGTGGGTCGGCAAGCAGTGGGCCTGCGAGTTCGTGGATCGCACGCGCACAGGCAGGGCCATGGTCATGGTTGCGAGCTATGAGGTGGAGGACATGGATTGCATCAAGGTGCCGGCAGGTAGTTTTGATGCGCTCCGCATCCGCCGCACGCTGCGCCTCGCTGATGGCGGTGACGACGTGCTTACGCGCGCGCAGCTGATCTGGTATGCGCCAGAGGCAGGCCTCGAGGTGCGCCAGTTGCTCGGCGACACACTGGTCGAATTGGTTGACTACACGCGCGGCAACGCGGAAGGCGATGACGAACGGTGAACGGCGCATCGTGATCGCCGGTGGCACCGGCTTTCTCGGTGCCAACCTGACGCGCTGCCTGCTCGGGCTCGACTACGACGTCGTTGTGCTCGGTCGCTCGCAGCCGCGAGATGTCGTCGGTAGGTTCGTTCGTTGGGATGGTCACTCTCAAGGCGACTGGTGCCGCGAACTCGATGGCTGTTCTGCGCTCGTCAACCTTGCGGGCCGCACGGTTGACTGCATCAAGACGGTGGAGCATCAGGACGAGATCTTGCGTTCGCGGGTTGAATCGACGGTTGTGCTTGGTCGTGCTTTGCGCGACGTCGAGCACGCACCGCCCGTCTGGGTGCAGATGTCGACGGCGCACATCTACGGCGACCCTGCAGAGCGTTTGTGCGACGAGTCGGCGGCCTATGGTCTCGGTCTCGCTCCGATCGTTGCAAAGGCGTGGGAAGGTGCCCATCAACAAGGGCTGCTGCCGGGCATGCGCAGCGTCGTGTTGCGCACGAGCTTTGTGCTCGGGCGCAGCGGCGGGGCGTTGGCGCGACTCGCGTTGTTGGCACGCATGTTCCTCGGTGGTCGTATTGGCCACGGCCGTCAGGGCATCAGTTGGATCCACGAGCAGGACATGAACCAATTGTTCGTGGCTGCGATCGAGAACCAGGAAATGTCGGGTGCGTACCTGGCGACGGCTCCCAATCCGGTGAGCAACGCGGTGTTCATGCGTGAACTGCGACGTGCGCTGCGCATTCCGATCGGCCTGCCGGCGGCGCGATGGATGGTACGCATCGGCGCTCCGCTGTTGATGCGAACGGATCCAGAGCTCGCGATCCTTGGCCGCTACTGTGCTTCGCGCCGGCTCGCCGAAGAAGGCTTCCCGTTCGCGTTCCCCGATGTGTCTGCCGCGTTGCAGGACTTGCTGGGCAAGTCCTGAGCGACAACTACTTATCGGAGCGCGTCCAGCGTGAGCGATCACTCAACAGGCAGTCGACCCAGCCATCGGTCCAGTCGACTTTGAGATGGCGGTAGCCGGTGCCGCTGCCATCCCACGCATCACCAAGCCAGAAGTAGTACGGGTCGGTGATCAAGAAGTCGAAGACCAGTGCGCCGGCGTGTGACACTGGGTAGACGGGCACGATCCACATCGCCGCGTTGAGCCACGGGCTGTTGACGTAGACCTTCTGATCCCAGTCATCTACCGTTCGACGAAGCTGGTGCGGGCCGGCGGCACAGCTTCCGAGGAGCAGGCTGCAGGCGATGGCGATGCCGATTCGCGTTTGTGTGCGCATGAGACAACAATAGCGATGCGTGCCGAGCGATCAGCTGTCGACGCGGCTTTGGTTGCGTCGGAAGCGCGATAATTCGTTGCCTTCGAGGTCGACCAGCACCACAAACACCCGGCCCCGTCGGTCCTTGGCGATGATGCGCCAAAACTCTTCTCGTACTGGGCCGGAGACGATCTCTGCGGACTCAATCGAGGTGCCGTTGGTCAATGCCGGTGCCAGCACATGTTGGGGCACCTTGGTGAGCGGCAATGTGTGGGAACGCTCGAGTACAGCACCGCGGGCGTCGACCAGCACCGAACGATAGTGATCGAACGGTTCGGAATAGCCGCGCTCCACTCGGTAGCCATCGCCGCGCGGGCCTTGCTCGCGGGCGCAGAACAGCAAACGGCCCTTGGGGGCGATCGCGTCACAGGTTGTGCGCGCCAAGGCGGGCAGGCTGCGGTAATCGACCGGCACCGCCAGGGACACCACTCGGTCGCCGGCGAGGGTCAGTCGGGCGACCTGGTTGGGCTCCGCTTCGGCCAACCGCTCAGCGCTCACCGGGGGCGCCGAGCAGGCGGTCAGGGCGATCAGCCACAGACAACAGATATGTCGCATGCCGAAACTGTGCAAAACGACGGTCTGTACGCAAGGAAGCGCATCCGCTCTTGATCCCGATTGTCTCCTGCCGACACTGCTCCCCTGAAAATGATCACACATTCCTTCCAGCAGCTCGTCGATTCCCTCGCCAAGAAGACGCCAACCCCGGGCGGAGGCGCCGCCGCGGCGATGGCCGGGTGCATGGGCACGTCGCTCTTCTTGATGACTGTTCGATTCTCGCAGGGAAAAAAGGCCAATGTCGATCGAGAGGATGATCTCGCCAAGGTCGAGGCCCTCTTGCAGGACCACTTGGGCCGCCTGATGCCGATGGCCGAGCGCGACTGCAAGTCGTTTGACCTGGTCTCCGTCGCCTACGGCATGGCCAAGGAAACCGACGAGCAGAAAGAACTGCGCTCCAAGGCCATCCAAGAGGCAATGGTTGGCGCCATGGTTGTTCCCGAAGAGACGCAGGCCATGATTCGCGATGTGTTCGTTGCGATGGACGAGGTCTCCGAGTGCATCGGCAAGGCGATCGTCAGCGACCTTGCGTCCGGCGCGGCTCTGCTGCTTGCCGCCGCCGAAGGCGCCTATTTGAACGTGCGCATCAACGCCGACTACCTGACCAACCGCGAGTTGGCGGATACCACGATGATTCGCGCCAATTCGGTTCGCGATGAGATTCGTCGACACCAGGATGCCATCGCAGTCGCGGTGGATAGGAAGCTCGGATGAGTCAACGCGCCCCGTTGTTGCTCTGTGTGTTGGACGGTTTCGGCGAAGCGCCGGCCGGCCCTGGCAATGCAATCGCCCAAGCCGAACCTCGCTTCTGGAACGATCTTCGTCAGCGCTACCCGTCGACGCTGCTGTCGGCCAGTGGCGAAGACGTCGGCTTGCCGTGCGGATTGATGGGCAACAGCGAGGTGGGTCACCTCAACATTGGTGCTGGTCGCGTCGTCTACCAAGAGATCACTCGCATCGACAAGTCGATCGAGGAAGGTGCGTTCGCCAAGAACGAAGCGCTGCTCTCGGCGTTCCAGCACGCTGCGAAGAGCGGCTCAACGGTGCACCTGTTCGGCTTGGTTTCGGATGGCGGCGTGCACAGCAGTGATCGCCACGTTCGTGCTCTGTTGCAGATGGCGAAGCATGCCGGCATGACCGGCGAGCAGGTTGCGCTGCACGCGTTCCTCGATGGCCGCGATACCGCGCCGCGTTCGGCGCAGAAGTACATCGCGGCTGTCGAAGGCTGGATGGCGGAGTTCGGCGTTGGCCGCATCGCGTCCGTCATCGGTCGCTATTTTGCGATGGATCGCGACAAGCGTTGGGAGCGGGTTCGGCTCGCATACGATCTGTTGACGCTCGGTCAGGGCCAGTTGGCGGAGTCCGCGCAGGCGGCGATTGCTGCCGCCTACGAGCGTGGAGAGAACGACGAGTTCGTCAAGCCAACCGTGATTGGCTCGCCAGATCGCGGCCGCGTGCGCACTGACGACGCCGTCGTATTCTTCAACTACCGCACGGACCGGGCGCGCCAGTTGACCGAGGCATTCGTTACCCACGAGTTCCAGCCGTTCCCGCGCGCGACCTTCCCAGTGGTGCACTACGTGACGATGACGCGCTACCGCGCGGACTTTTCGTGCCCGGTTGCGTATCCGCCGCAGAACTTGCGCGGTGCGTTGCCCGAGGTCGTCAGTGCCGCTGGCCTGTCGCAGTTGCGCATCGCGGAGACCGAAAAGTACGCGCACGTCACGTTCTTCTTCTCTGGTGGCAATGAGCAGGAAGTGCCTGGCGAACGGCGCATCTTGATTCCGAGTCCGAAGGTTGCGACCTACGACATGCAGCCTGAGATGTCGGCGTCCTTGGTGACCGACGCATTGCTGCAGGATCTCGCTTCGGACAACTGTGCTGACGTGACGATCCTCAACTTCGCCAACGCCGACATGGTTGGTCACAGTGGCATCGTTCCGGCGGCGATAGAAGCCGTGCAGACGATCGACAAGTGCCTCGAGCGCATCGTGCCGGCGGTCCTTGGCCATGGCGGCACGATCGCGATCACCGCGGACCACGGCAACGTCGAGCAGATGCTCGACCTCGAAACGGGCGACGTGCACACCGCCCACACCAGCAATCCTGTTCCGTTCGTTGTTTGCTCCGATGCACTCGTCAACCGTCGCCTCAAGGACGACGGTCGCCTGTGTGACATCGCGACCACGCTGTTGCCAATACTCGGCCTCGACAATGGCGAGGGCATGGAAGGAGTTGATTTGTTCGCATGACCCATATCCGTCTCGGTGTTGTTCTCGCAGCCGTTGTCGTTGCACCTGGTTTCTCGCAGGACGCGATTCGTTCTGTGTTGGCCGAGGCGACCAAGGAGGTCAGCAGTGCGCGCATCGAAGCCACGGTGCGCAAGCTGTGCGACTTCGGCACGAGACACCCGTTGTCGCGCACGGATAGCGATACCGAGGGTACGGGCGCCGCTCGCAAGTGGCTGAAGGCCGCGTATGAAGAGATCGCGAAGACCAGCGGTGGGCGCCTGACGGTCGCCTTGCAAACCGCCATGGTGCCGTGCCGACGGCGCTCTATGCCCCGGCAGATCGAGGTCGTCAACGTGATCGCGACCCTGCGCGGCACGAGCGATCCTGACCGCATCTACGTGGTTGGCGGACACTACGACTCGCGCAATGGTCGCGGCGAAGATGGGGTCAATCTGGCGCCGGGCGCGGTCGACGACGCTTCGGGCACGGCGGTAGCGATGGAAGCCTGTCGAGTGTTGAGCACGCGCGAGTTCGCCGCCACGATCGTGTTCGTCGCCTATGACGGGGAAGAACAGGGCCTACTTGGATCCAAAGCGCACGCGCAACAGATGGCCGCAGATTATGCGGCGGTCGATGGCATGATCACGTGCGACATCGTCGGCAACACGCTGGGCATGGATGGCCGCCGCTACCGCGACTTCGTGCGCTGCTTCAGTTATGCGCCGAGTGGCAATGACAGCTTTGGTCGCAGTCTGGCCCGAGCGGTGTCGCGTGGCGCGCGTCAGTATGTGCCCGACTTCCGCGTCAAGTTGATCTACCGAGGGGATCGCTACGGGCGCGGCGGCGACCACCGTTCGTTCTTTGATCAGGGCTACCCGGCCGTTCGCATGACGGAACCGCGCGAGGACTTCTCGCGGCAGCACCAGAACGTTCGGCCAAGGGACGGCAAGCCATACGGGGATTTGCCGGAGTTCGTCGACTATGCCTACTCGGCCAATGTCGCGCGCGTGGTGGTAGCGACCCTCGGCGAGTTGGCCTCCGCGCCACCGCCGCCGCTGGTCGCGACGGCGCGCTTAGCTCGCGACGCGTACGACACCGAAGTATTCTTCAAGTTGCCCGAAGGCGTCGACAAGTACGAGTTCGTTTGGCGCGAGACCACCGAAGCGGACTGGTCGCACGTGGTCAGCATGGATCAGGTCACCACCAAACCGAGCCGGGGCGGCAGGACAATGGCAAGGTTGCCGGATGTCTGCCTCGACGATGTTGTCGTCGGCGTGCGCACAATTGCCGCGAACGGTGCCCGCAGCCGGGTCGCGACGCCGCCCGAGCCCGATCGCTTTGCGCAACGTCCGATAGGTAAGACGCAACCTGCGGCCAAGAAGAAGTAGGATACGTGCCATGATGGGAACTGCGTGCCGTCGCAATCTACTTGCGACTTCGTTGATCGTATTGGTTGTGTCTGCCTGCAGTGGCAGAGGCAGCGACATTGGCCCGAGGTTGCCGCGGATTCCCGATGAGAGTTCCAAGGTCGTGCTGCTCGACGACCAGAACCGAGGTGTGGTGTCCGGCTGTGTCACAGTGTCCGGAACCACGGTGCAAGCGCTGACCGGTCGCAACGGCCGCGGTGATTTTCTGGCGTCGCCACGCGACCGGCTGGTCTTCGACGTTACTGGTAGCGTCGGCGCTGCCAGCGCGGGCGATCGATTGGCTGACCTGAGCGTGGCTTTGACCATGCAGGGCTTGGACCTGCCGACGCCAATCCACCTGCCTGACTTGCCGGATGCATCCTCGAGCCTGGTGGCTTCGGGCGTGCAGGGCACGCCTACGGTGCTCACGTCGACGACCGGCGATTCCATCGTGACGGTGGGTAGCTCGGTCAACGTCACCCATGCAGGGTCGCCGGATTCGGTCACCCTGCGCATCGGCGAGCTGTCACCGCAACACCTTCCCGGTGATCTGCTGCTCGGCGGTTCGGCCACGGTGCTGTATGGCCACGGGGTCTTCGTGCATCCGGCAACGGCGACGTTCTCACCGGGCTTGGACATCGATCTCGTCGATGACCTGACCCTCGGCGGCAACATGGCCAACCTCTACCGGCTCGATCCGGACACCGGCGAGTGGGGGATTGTGGCGACGGCTACGGCTACCGGTGACCGCATCGCCAAAGAGGGGGTGGTGACGGCGGGTGGTCTGTATGCGTTTGGCGTGGAGGTGAACCACGTGTCTGTCAGCGGGCGCGTGCTCGATGTTCCCGAGGATCCGATACAGATGCGTGGGGTGCCCGACGTGATGGTGCGCGTCGACCAACGCCACACATTGACCAAGGCTGACGGCACGTTCTGCGTCGAGTGCATCGCAGCAACGCTTGGCGATGGCACGCCCCGCAGCGCGGTGATCGAAGTCTTCGCCGGTGGTTCCTGGTTGCCCGTCGTTGCGACTGCAGCGGTTGCCATTGCCGGCGATCCGACGGATGCCGGCGATATCGTGCTCGACACCGAGCCGGCCGGCAACTTGCGCATCCAACAGGTGCTGCGGGGGCGGGCCGATCCATTCCAGCCGGCGCGGTTCAGTTCGTTGACCGGCGGGGTTGCGTTGGCGACGACCAGCGACGCGGCGGGCCAGTTGATGTTTGAGGATGTGCCGGCTTCGTTCTTTGGCTTCGTCGAAGGACGGCCAATCAGCGGATCCGAACTCTTCTACGGTCAGGCGATCGACTTCCTTGAGCCGGGGCGCCGCTGGTCCGAGGCCAATCAGTTCTTGGCGAGGCGGCCGTGGTTCGTCGGCACGCGCAGTGCTCGTGCGTTCGCCTGTGACTCGATTGGCGGTGGCCCGATCTTCGGTGCGGCCATCATTCGTGGCACTCGACCCGATGGGTTGGTCATGTTTACCAATGAGAACGGCTCCGGGTTTACCGACCGCGATTTTCTGGGGCGCGCGACGGCCTCGATTCGAACCGAGCGTGGTGGCCAGAGCATCACGCATGCAAGGTCCGTGGTCGCGCCCAACGCGGACCAGATCGAATTGCCACTGCAGCGCGTGCTGCGGAACCCGGTTGGCATGTTCGATCGGCACGGGCTGGTGGCCGGAACCCTGATGGGTTCTGCTCCCGATGCGCAGTTCGGCCTTCGCGTTACTCGCCGGATCACGCGTCAGGAGTGGTGGGACGACATCGTCGAAGGCGTGCCGCTGCAGAGTTCGCTGCCGATCGACATCGATCCCGCGACCTCGGGCAACGGCACCTACCAGGCCGGCATCGATGCGACCG
>JAPYTD010000006.1:11375-90426 GCA_029936315.1 Planctomycetota bacterium
CGTGTCGCACGCGTCGTGGATCCCGCTCGCAACTACAGAGACGACTGGCTTCGAGTTTCCGAGTTTCCCTACCCTGACGCCACCGGCGACCACGCCGGCCTCCGGCTTCAGCGTCGACTTCTCGCTGCCAGCTGGCGCGATCGCTGGCGCGGTCGAGCTGCGTTCGTCGACGGCCAATGACCTGTTGTTGTGGCAGGCGTTTGTGCCGGCTGATGCGACGGAATTCGAGTTCTCACAGTTGCCGGAAAATACTGAGACGCCGTTGGTCGCTGGGCGAATCTACACCCTGACCGTTACGGCGTACTTCGGCCCGGCCAACCTTCCGGCGCCGAGAGGCTATGCCGAACTCACTTCGTTTGCGCAGTCCGTAGGGATCATCGAAACGGGCGTGACGCGGATTTCGCGGCGGTCGATTGACATCGATACCTAATGACTGGTCGCCACCGGTCCTTGCCGATCGTCGCGCTCGCGGTGTTGACGATCGGCTCATGTGTCACTCGTCGCGCCCCGGTGTCGATCGATTCACAGTTGGCGCTGGCAGCGACAGCTTTGCGGGAAGGCCGCTTGGACGAAGCGTCTGAGTTGATCGTGGCGGCGCGTCGTCGTGATCCATGGCACATCGATGCGGCTCGTTGGAGTGCCTTGATGGCGGACTTGTTGTGGCGTGATGATGACGCGATTCGTGAACAGAGCGCCGCGATTCGCTTGGCCCGCAAGGCCAGCGAGACGTTGGCGCGCAAGGCCAGCGAGACGTCGGCGCGCAAGGCCAGCGAGCAGGCGATCGTTACCGAGCTGCGCGGTCAGCTCGGCGATCTGTTGTTTCAAGCGGGACGTTGGGGCGAGAGTTCTTCGCCGTTGCTCGCTGGCGCACTCGGTGAGGTTGCTTCGCGGCGCCGAGCCTTCGCGATCATCGCGTCTGCCTTGCCGTTTGTTCGCCGGTTCTCTGGTCCACTGGTGACCGAGCAGCCGTTGCTCAGCGGCCAGTCGCCGGAGTTTATCTGCGGCACGAGCGGGCTGCTGCGACCGTTCGCGATTGATACCGGCACGTCCATGACCACCGTCGCCAGTAGTTTTGCCGAAGAACTCGGGGTTCGCAGCAAACAGGCGGCAGGCGTGGCCGTCGACGGCGCCGGTCGCAGCCTGCCGATCGAAGTCGGGCTACTGTCGACCTTCCGGATCGGTAACGTCGACATCGGTGCGGTGCCGGTGCTCGTCGTCAGTGATCGCGCGTTGCACATGCGCGATCTGCACGGTGGGCCCGAGCATGTGCCGCGCGGCGTGCTCGGCCTTGATCTGATCGCAGCGGCGAGGCTGACGCTCGATCCCGAGCGGGGCAGTGTCGTGCTCGAACTGCCGCAAGGATTGCCGATTGTCGATTCCGTTCAATGCGTACGGGTCGAGGGGCGATGTCTCGTACCTGTTGTGATCGAAGGCAAGCGGTTGTGGTTCGTGCTCGATACCGGAGCGAGCCATTCGAGCCTGACGACCTTGGGGCTCGATAAGCTGCCTGATGGTAAGTCACGTGCGGTAGCGTCGTTTCGGCGGGTTCGTACCGTTGGCGGTGGCCTGGTTGCCGTCCGTGAGGTTCGCGATCTGGTGATTCGTTGCTCAAACGCCAGGTTCCTTCGAGTCACGCTGCCAGTCGTCGATCGCGGCAGAAGCGATCTGTTCCCCGTGCACGGAGTATTGGGTGTCGACCTGCTGAGTCGTTGCCGGGTCACGCTCGATCGTGGTCGAGCCCGCTTGACGGCGTTGCGGTAGCACCCTGTGCTGCTACAACGGGCGGTATGAGCTTGCCATCAGCCATACCCGGCAACCTGATTCGCGATGCGATTGCGTGCGTCGCATCAGATGGTCAGCTGCAGCCGGCCACTGACACGATGCGTGAGTGGATGGTAAGGGTCGCAAGTCATCTCGATCAGCTGCCACTCAGCGACCATGAACGTGCGGCATTGCTTGGCCAGGAAGTCGTCATGTTGCCGTGGCAGGACGCCGTCTGGGAGCTGCGACTGACTGAGCAAGACGGGGTTCGCTGGCTGCTCGTGCACGATGTCACGGATCGCGAGGCTCACATCGCTGGATCCTTGGCCGCGGCTCGATGTCGCTGGCTTGGCGCTACCGCAGCTACGCTGGTGCACAATCTCAACAATGAGTTCAACGCCGCGTTGGCACTGTCGGCCACGCTCGCGTGCGCCGTCGAAGACGAAAACGATCGCAAGACCATCATCGCGCTGGAGCGCGGCACCAGAGTCGGCATGCGCATGGTTACGTCGCTTGCGCGCCTACTCATTCGCCGCGGCAGCCTGCGCGATCGCATCGATCCTGCCGATGTGCTTGCAGACGCACTGTCGGTGATTCGCAAGAACGTGCATCTGGCGTCGATCGAACTTGAGGTCGAAGTCGCCAAGGGGTTGCCGAAGGTGCGGGTGCTGCATGTCGAAGCCGTGCAAGCCGTGTTGTATGGCTTGGTCGCGATGCAGTTGACGTTGCCGAAGAAGATCCGGTGCGAGTTGTCCACCGTTGCAATGTCAGTTGGTGGTGGCCGCCAACGTTCGTGTGTTGTGTTGCGTTGTCATGCCGAAGGCGTCAGTGCCGCCGAAGTGGAACCCGTCGTTGCCGTCGTGCAAGGGAGCACGGGCAAGTGGACACACGTCCGCAACCGCCCCGACGATCTCGAGGGTCTCGCCGTTGCTGTGTTCATGCAGCAGCGCCTCGGCGGCGACTTGCGGGCGAATTTCGAAGGAGACAGCTTGCGCCTCGACTACATCTGGCCAGCCGCGAATCGTCAGCTGTGAAGTAGCTGCTGCTACGAGTCCAATAGCTCGCCCGCTTGCATCGCAATCGCCGCGCGCACGCCGTGCTTCATGCGTTGGGCGCGTTCTTGGTCGAACGCCCGGCCGCCAAAGCGAACTTCCTGGTAGGTCACAAACGCAGCCCGCACTTCGGGCTCCAGGCGATTTCGTTCGGCGAGGTCGTTGGCAAAGAGCTCCAAGGTCTGACCGGCAAAGCGTCGGTGGCCCGCATGCGCGAGTGCGCGCAGCAGCTTGTGCAGAGCTCGGCGCGCTTGTGGGGCGACGATTGGCTGGCTGCGAACGGGTGGTTTGGGTTCGCTGCGAGGCAGCATCGCCAGAACTACGACAAGTGCGAGCACGATGGCCCAAGTCCACGACGTCGAGATCGCATTGCTGATGGCGCGAATTACCGGATCCAGCATCGACTGTTCGACTTCGACTGTTGGGTTGGATGGTTGTCTTAGCCCCTTGTTTGGTGAGAACGCGACGCCGCGAAAATCGGCCGGCGTTGGGTCGAACGTGACGAAACCACGGCCCTCGAACGGCACTTCGACCCAGGCGTGTGCATGCTGTGAGCCATACATGCGACTGCCTTCGCCGTTGGTTTCTGCAGTGCCGCCATACAGCCCGACTGCGATGCGGCACGGGATGCCGCGCAGACGAAGCATCAGTGCTGCCGCCGACGCGAAGTGCATGCAGTAGCCACGGCGGTCCTCTGCCGCGAACAGGAAGTTCTGGATCGCGTGACGGTATTGGCCCACCGGTTCGATGCGGGCGTAGCGGCAGTTCTGGGACAGCCCGTCGGCGATGGCCTCCATCGCCTGTTGGGGATCGTTGCCGACTCCCCATTCGTCGAGCAGTTCTTCGAACTGTCCCCTATCGATGCCGGGTGGCAACAGAGTCAGGCCCATGCGCCACGATTGTCTGTCGATTCGCGCTGCACGTTGGAGCCTAGGTAGGTTCTGGTAGGTGACGACGTAGACCTCGTTGTTCGGAACTCTTGGGCGGATCCACTCTCGTAGTGGATCGACCGCAAGATTGCTCAGGCCGAGGATCTGTTGTGAATACTGCGGCAAGAACACGAACTTGGTGGCGCCGCCGAAGCGCTCGATGCGCACTTGGCTGGTCGACCGGGAGTTGCTCGGTCGCAGTTCGTGCCCATTTGCGTGTGATTGATCCTGCACGTTGATCGTGCCAATCTCCCATCGATCCATACCCGCCTCCGTGAAGAAGCCACAGCGCAGGTACATTCCGGATGGCACCTGGAGACCGTTTGGCCAGGTGGCCCGCACCAACTGCTCGCCGTTGAGTTCCGACAGAATGCCGTTGGCGCCGTCCAGGATGAACGAATCATCAAGGCCAACTTTGCGGTCGCTGCTGTTCTTCGATGCGCCGCCATCGCCGGCCTGGTTGCTGCGGCTCGGGGACGGTAGGCAGCTGAGGGTGCGCTCGACTGCGAATACCGCGACCATGCAAGACAGCATCATCATGCTGGTCGCCATTGCATCCGCGGCCCGCATTGGCGCGGCTTTGCGCTTGGGGTTGCTGCTGCGATGGGTTTGCAGCAGGGTCGCAGTGTGCAGCGATAAGAACGCGGCCGCGCCGTAGGTCACCATGAGGCTCATGTCGACGCCGTCGAGAATGACCCCGACGAGCATTACGCAGAAGCTCAGGAACAGCGCAAGGGATGGGTCGCCGTCGTGGTTGCGCGTGGTGGCGAACGCCAGCGGCGGCAAGATCGTGCACGCCAACGCCGCGGGTCGCGTCATCGGCCCGACCCACTCGAGCGCGCCGTAGCAGGCGCCCGCTTGCAGGATGATGGCGATGACCGCACGTTGCCATGGAGCCCTGACCAGGCGGGACCACGAACCGAGGATTGCTCCCGGTATCGTGAAGGCGAGCAGCCACGGTACTTGCAGTTCGTCGGCTGGCAGGTTGGCCAACGCGATGATTGTCGCAGCGATCAGCGAAAGTGACGCGATGCGGCGAAGCCAGCTTGGTGAGTGATCGGCGCGTGTCATTCGACGTCCTCTGCAATCACCGTGACGTCACCCAGGTGGCGAAGTTCCGGGGCCTTGGCGTAGCCACCGGCGGGGATCCAGTAGCAGTGCACGAGCCCTTCCAAATCGCTGAGTTGATCCGGTGCGAGGTTGCGGTGGGTGGACATGCCTGCCTCGGACAGCAGCGTCATCAGATCGGTCAGCTGTGCTGGGCCCTTGACTTCGATCTGTTCGGAGTCCGTATCGATGACGTGCACCCGCATCACGGAGCCACGTCGGTGCAGTTCTTCAACCAGCGTCGCGCAAGCACCGAGGCTCCACTCGCAGCGTCGCAGGCCGCGGCCGCGCGTATGTCCAGGTGGTCGGCGTAGGTCGAGCACGACGCCGATAGTGCGCGGCAAGCGACCGCGAGTGACGCGGCGCACCAACGTTCCGAATGCTGCGCTGCGCAGCGCGTGCACGCCCCGGGCATCTTCTTCGGGCAGGTACTCGCGCAGCGACTGGAACTCAGGGCCAGGCAGCATCGAGCGATCGACAGGCGCCGATTCGGCATCGGCGGCAGCGTCCAAGAAGTCCGCTCGCAGGGCGACGCGCATCGGCTCGGTGATCAGGTCACACTGCGAACTGACGACCGAGCGGGTTGCGAACATGCCGAGTGGCCATTGCGACTCCAGCACGAACACGCGTTCGAGCACATGGCTGCGCACGAGGCTGCGTTGGCGCAGTTCGATCTCGACCGGCTTGAACGGTTGTAAAGTCGGCAGCATGGTCGGCGGCTCGCCACGCATCGATCGCGGTTCGTAGAATAGGCACGAGCGCAGGGGGCGACGGCCGTGATGTTCTACTGCGACTGTCTGGAAGTAGATGGCGCCGGCGATCGTGCGCCGTGAGGCAACCCGGACATGGGTGAAGTGCAGTCGACGTTGTTTGGCGACGAAGTCGATCAGGATCGGTGCCGCCAGCATCGCAGCAGCGAGGCGGGCATTATCGTCACCGCCAATCCAAGCCGCACCCGCGGCCAGACCCGCCAGCCACAGCACGATCTTGCCGCGTGGCGTTAGTTCGATCGAGCTGTTCGGAGTTGCCATCTGCGGTCTAGTCCGGAAGCGCCGTCTCCGCGAGGATCTCGTGCAGCAGGGCATCCGCGTTGCCGCCGGAGCGCGGCGTCAGTCGGTGCGCCCAAGCCGGTACCAGCAGGGCTCGAACGTCGTCTGGCACCACGAAGTCGCGTGCATGAACGTGGGCCCGCGCGCGGCAGGCACGGTGCAACGCTTGCGCGCCGCGCGTGCTGACGCCTTGCACGATATCGGACGAAGTGCGCGTGCGGTTGGCCAGTTCGACCATGAACGCAACCAGTTCGCGATCGCATCGCACGTTGTCGATCGCTTGCTGTGCCGTGACCAGTTCTTCGCGGCTGGCAATCGGCTTCATGTTATCGGCGAGTCGGTGGCCGTCCTCACGGCCGACGACGTCGATCTCGAATTCGGAATCGAGGTGGCCGATTTGGATACGCAACAAGAAGCGGTCGAGTTGGTTGTCCGGCAGCTGGTAGGTGCCGGCCGCGGTCAGCGGGTTCTGCGTCGCGATGACGAAGAACGGATCCTCCAATTGGTGTCGATTGCGATCGACCGTCACGCTGCGCTCCGCCATGCACTCGAGCAATGCCGATTGCGTGCGCGGCGGCGTGCGGTTGAGCTCGTCGGCCATCAGCACGGACGTAAACACAGGTCCTGGCCGAAAGGTCAGTTCGCCCGTTCGCGGGTGGTATATCTGCGCGCCGATCAGGTCACTGGGCAGCAGGTCTGCCGTGCACTGGATACGCTGGAAGGGCAGGTCTAGCGCTTTCGCCAGACTGCGGGCGAGTAGCGTCTTGCCGACGCCGGGAAGGTCTTCGATTAGCAGGTGTCCGCCGGCAAACAAGGTGATGACGGCCAATTCAATGGCGTCTTCCTTGCCGTGAACGCTCTGGCCGACGGCCTCTATGAGTTTCTGCGCGAGTGGGGTCATTCGCTGAGTTGGGAACGCAGGCACCATGCTAGCACCATTGCACGGAAGTTGGGCGGACGCATCGGGCTAGCCAACGGTGGGCGAACGGGTTGGGTTCGGTGATTCCGTCGCGATTAGGTGGCTACCTTCGATGGGCAGGCGCAATGCCTGCGCGGTCTGTAGTTGGCTGCCGGCTTCGTCTCGCGAGCTCTTGGCATGGGCGTCGCCAAAGGACCGCGTGGAGTTCCCC
Source organism: Planctomycetota bacterium (assembly GCA_029936315.1). Lineage (GTDB taxonomy): Bacteria > Planctomycetota > UBA1135 > UBA1135 > UBA2386. The sequence continues at coordinate 18,404 of JAPYTD010000006.1, forward strand.
GACAAGGTTCTGGCACAACTGCCCGAGGTATCCGACTTGGATGTTCTGACCGAACTCTGCGGCTGGCACACATGGTTCGTCGCCCGCCTGCCTGCCGGGAACAAGCAGTGGCAGCATGTCATCGCTCTGCGACCGTCTCGTCACTGTGGCAGCCACCACTGGTCGAGTACTTCGCGCAACTTCGCGACTCGTTCGGGTGCTTGCTTAGCCAAATCGTGTTCTTCGGTCGGGTCGGCGACAATGTCATACAGCTCCGCGTTGGCGTTCGTCGCGCTCGGCGCGATCAGCTTCCACTGGTTTCGAATCAACCACCTGTAGCGAAGGCTGCGACTGGGATTGTCGACGTCGGCTACGTCATGGCTGAAGATTTCGCCGTACACCGTTCGATCGGTAGTTGTCTCGTTTGCTGCAGCGGCAATGAGATCGTGGCCTGGCAGGTCGGTCGAGGCCTGCACCCCACATGCGCGCAAGATCGTCGGGGCAAGATCGATGGTGCTAGCCAGATGCGTACGCAGTCCTGGTGTTACATGCTCCGGCCACGACACCATGATCGGAGTGCGCACACCACCTTCGTTGGGAGAACGCTTGCTGCGCGGGGCATACCCGCGGCGGTCGACTCGTTGAATCCAGCCGTTGTCGACAGCGAACAGCACAATGGTGTCGTCGCGCAGGCCGCGTTCTTCGAGATGATCGAGCAGTTGACCACAGGTCTCGTCGAACCACTCGCACATGGCGTAGTAGCGCGCGACATGTGGGCTTAGCCCGAGCCCTTGGTAGCGGGTCAGCAGCCGCTGGGGCGGATTGTGTGGCGTGTGCGGTAGGAACGGCGCGTACCAGAGGAAGAACGGTTGTTGGTCGCAGTCGGCGACGAAGTCGTAGATCGGCTGCATGGTCTTGCGGCCGATCTTCAAACCGTCGTCGCCGTGGCGGCCACCGCGAGTCGGGTCGCCATGCGTCATGCCGTCGGTGAAGTCCCCGCATCGGCAGTTGCCTTCCCACCACTTGCCGGTCTGCAGGCTGCGGTAGCCGCGCGTGGCAAGTAACTTGGGCAGCGTCGGAACTGCTGCGATGTGTTTCAGCATGCGATCGCGGTTGACTCCTGGCGGTGGATCATTACCAGTGATGCGGTGCTGATGCGGATAAAGCCCGGTGATCATGGTCGCGAGGCTTGGGCGGCACAGGCTCGACGGCACGTAGCCGCGCGTAAACACCGCGCTCTTTGCTGCGAGCCGATCCAGATTTGGTGTGCGGATGACGGGATGCCCCATGAAGCCGAAGTCGCCCCACGCCTGGTCGTCCGAGATGATCAGCACGACGTTTGGCAAACGTGTGGTGAGTGGGGTGGTTCGACACCCGGCGATTGCCAGCAAGGCGGCGACCATAGCGAAGCGAGTAATCATGGCGGAGCATTGCAAGCGGTCGCCCTGCTGCGCGTCAATCATTGCCGGCAAACACTGCACGCAAAAAGCACGGGGACCTCGATCGGTGATTGCTACCCACTCGGTTTCAACGGCCCGTCCGGAGCGATCTCGGACGCGCCTTGCCCGAGAATTCCTCACTCGAGTGAATACTCTGGAGCGGCGTGATTGGGAGGGGGCCACCCTCACCGCCTTGGCTGCGCTTGGGCCGCTTGCTTGGCTTCCCAGAGATCACAGCTACCAACTCGTTGGCCTTTAGTTGTGGAAGGTCCGGCAGTCCTGACTACTGCAAGTAGTCGGGTATGGTTCCAGTGCAATGCCGCGCCATATCCCAAGCCTCGATGGCCTGCGTGCCATCGCCGTGATGCTGGTGCTGTGGTGCCACGTGCCCTTGACTCTGGAGGGGTACCCTTTGTGGCTCGCCGAAGCGCGTTGGTGGATCAACCCGGGCGACTTCGGCGTCGAGCTGTTCTTTGCACTGAGCGGGTTCTTGATCACTCGCATCCTGCTCGCCGAACGCGAAGCAGGCCAACAAGTACGCTGGTTTCTGCTCCGACGTCTGCTGCGGATCTTCCCGATCTACTACCTGTTGCTCCTCATCATGGCCAGTTGGCGGCCGGGTCGGGAGATCGCCTGGAACGCGCTCTACCTCAGCAACTTCACGGATGTGTTCGCGCCGACACCTGGCCTGAAGCCGCTCGGGCACACGTGGTCTTTGTGCGTCGAAGAACACTTCTACCTGATCTGGCCACTGATCGTCGGCTGCTGCGCCCCCAAGATCGCGCTGCGCATTCTCAAGTGGCTCATCATCCCAGTGGCCATAGCTGTCGCGTTCCTCGTCTGCGCGTACGTTGAAAAACACGCTGCCGAATGGGCTGTTCAACGCCTATCACCCATCCGCTTTCTGACTCTCGCTTGTGGCGCGCTGATTGCCTACGGCGAAACCCGCCTCAACGCCTCTCCCAAACGTTTGCTCGTGATGGGCATTGCGCTGACAACCGTCGGCCTGCTCCTGCATCCGAACATCTGGTTTGTCTACGTTCCTTTCGGTTGGTTGCAGGCATCCTGGTGGCCGCTCGACATGGCGCCTGCATTCATCCGCGTGCAATCGGCCATCCTATGCACAGGGATCCTGATGTGTTGCCTCGTAGCTCCAAGGCGCTTCGGGCTGGTCAACGGCATCCTCTCAGCAGCCCCGCTGCGCGCCATTGGACGCATCAGCTACGGCCTCTACTTGTACCACCTACCGATCTTTCAGATCCTCATTCACACCGACCAGCGGCCATCGCGTGTCTTGCTGGCGGTCGGTCTAACGTTCGCCGCTGCCACAACATCGTATTGGCTGATCGAGCGACCGATCCTGAAGTACGCCAGTCGGTTCCGTAATCGAGGGCGGTCGTAGTCCTCACTGTGGATGCGCTGCTGTGCCAATCGCTGCGGTGGTCGCCGCACGCCGCTTGCGGCGTGCCACGATGCATTGCCGATCGCGAAGTTGCTGGGCGTCCCCGGGACTATCCGTCGAGTTACCGGGTTAGGTTCGCTGGTTCCGCCGCGATTTGACGGCTACGTTCGGTATGTGAGCAAGCCGATCGTTGCGAAGTTCCAGGCCCGCGGGCACCTGATTGACTCCGGACTGCTGTCTGATGCGATGGAGGCGGTGCACGCCGCCGGGGCAGCCTATGAGGTGACGCATCTGGAGATCGGCCGCAAGCGGTCCGACGACAGCGAACTGGAACTGGAGGTGACTTCGCCCGACCTGGCTTCGTTCGAGCGGCTTCGCGCTGACTTGATGTCGCTGGGGCTGAGTGAACTCGAGACCGAGGACGCCGTTTGGGGTGAGGTCGACCTCGATGGTACCGCGCCTGATGGCTTCTACTCGACCACCAATCTGGTCACGGAGATTCGCGTCAACGGCGCGTGGCTGCAGGTCACGCGGCAACGAATGGATGCGACGGTCGTCGATGACGACGGCGTGTTGATCTGCGTCAAACTGCGGGACCTGGTCAAGGGCCAGAAGGTCGTGGTTGGCTTTGCTGGTATTCGCATCACGCCGCATACGACTCGCAAGCTGCAGCAAGGCAACTTCGGCTTCATGCAGGGCGGGGTGAGCTCGGAACGGCGGCTTGCAGCACAAGTCAAAGCGGTTGCAGATGCCTGGCGTGACGTTCGCGCCGCGGGTCGCAAGGTTGTGATCGTTGCTGGTCCGGTGGTCGTGCACGTTGGTGCCGGGCCGGTGCTCGGCGCGATTCTCGAGGCGGGTTTGATCGACGGCTTGCTGAGCGGCAACGCACTTGCCGTTCATGACATTGAAGTCGCGCTCTACGGCACCAGCCTCGGCGTTGAGTTGGCGAATGGCAGGCCTGCGGTTCATGGCCACATGCACCACATGCGTGCGATCAACGTAGTTCGTCGCGCTGGCAACATTGCCAATGCGGTTGCGCAAGGTGTGTTGACGAGTGGTGTGATGCACTCGTGTGTGCAAGCGCAGGTGCCGTTCTGTCTGGCTGGTTCGATCCGGGACGACGGGCCGTTGCCGGACACCGAGATGGACTTGATCAAGGCACAGGCTGGCTACTCGAGCATTCTCGAAGGCGCTGGCCTTGTGGTGATTCTGAGTTCGATGCTGCACGGCATCGGAACCGGCAACATGATCGCGGCGGATGTGAAGACGGTCTGTGTCGATATCCACCCGGCGGTCGTGAGCAAGCTCAGCGATCGTGGCTCGGCGCAGAGCCAGGGCATCGTGACGGACGTCGGGGCGTTCTTGGCCGCCCTGGCCATCGAATTGGACGTTTCCGTGCCCGCGAGCTAGTCGGGATCGAAGCGGATAATTCTAGTCCTGGCACCGTACTATACCCTTCGGTTGGCTACGGGTTGGTTGGGTGAGTTGCCGATAGGGTCCTTGTGATGGGCTATTCGATGCGTGCTTTGCTTTGCGTTGGTTTGGTGGGCGGGGTTGTTGTGGCGCAGGTGCCGGGGCAGACGGGTGGGCTGCGGCCGCTGGCGAAGAAGTTGCCCGAGGTCGTGCTTTCGGATGCCGTCAAGACGATTCCGGTTCGTGACTTTGGTCTCGGCGAGGGCGGCATTGCTCGTCGACGCGGTCGGCTTCGCTTTCATAAAGACGATGGATGTGTGACTCCGGGCGGTGTTCACGTTGCGTGTCGTGCGGTTGGGGTGAAGTTGAAGTTTCCGTCGGGGCGCGAGTTGCTCGTGGCACCGGATGGCGCGGTGCATCTGCGTAGCGGGGAAGCCGCCGGTCCGTATCGCGCTGGGCTTGAGTTGATGCTCGGCGACGGATCGACGGTGCGCATCTCGTTGGCACAAAGCCGAACGAAGCGCGTGCGGGATGTGTGGGTCTGCGATGGCGAGCGCTTCCTGCAGCCGTGGCGCCGCGGCAAGCCGGCCAAGAAGGACGGGGCCACCAAGCACTGGTCGGGTATCCGTCTGGCCTGTTGCGGCGATGGCGGCGATCTGTATCGCCCAATGGCGATCGGTCCACTGTTGGTGCTCGATCGCGTTCTCGTTCCGCAGACAAGACTCGACGACACGCCGCGAGAACGCCTCGTGGTGTTGACGGATCCGATTCGCAAGTCTCTCGCGCGCATGCCACGCCAGCATCGCGAAACGGATGCGCCAGTTCGTCGCGCAGTCGCGGCGGTTGCCGCCGTTGCCGATCGTGGCGATGTGATCTTTCCTGCCGGTGCTGCGCTGCGTCGCGCCGAGCATGATCGCCTTCGTTGGTTGTTGGGCGGTGGCTTCGAACTGCAACTCGATACCAAAAAGTCGACGAAGCCGCGTCTGCAGTTGTTCGTTGGCCACAGTCCGTTGCCGATGGTCGAATGGCTGCTGGGCCCGTCAACGGCCGCCTACATGACGAATCCACGCACCGACCAGATCGGCAAGCGTTGGCACGGCAATGGCACTCGGCTGTCTGTAGTCATCCCCGAATTGCAGGTGCGCGACCATCTGTCCGAACTGCCGCAGGCGCTCAAGGTGATCCACCGGCTTGCGCGGTAGAACCTCTGTCACGCCGGCAGTGTGACACTGCCATCGTTGCCCGTGGCGTTGACGTCAACGTCCCCAAACAACCCGTCCCAAATCCTCATCCGCCGCCTGGGAATAGTCGGTTGGCAGCGTTTTGGCTTTCGCGAACCGAATCTGCTACTGGCGCCGGCTGTCGACGGCTTCCTTGGCACGCCGCGAACGGTGTTCGCGCAGCGCCGCGGTGACGGCTGCGTCCAACTTGTTCATGCGCAGCAACGTGTCGAGCGCAGACTTCGTATTGGTCGCACCAATCGCCAGCAGCAGCATCTTGCGATCCTGCTCACCACCGACGATGCGTAGGCGATCGGCAAGCTTGCCAGTCGCTTGTTCGCCATGCAGGGCCTTGCCGATGCGGCCAACGCAACGCGCGTAGCGCACGTCGGTCACTGGGCCGAGCGATACAGCCAGTGCCTCGAGCAGGCCGTCGAGCCGCTGCGCCGCACACAGTTCTGCGAGGGCGATCTTGTATTCGATGTCTTCGACTTCGCCAGCTGCACGTGCGACCAGTTGGGTCCATTGTACGCTCGAGAGCTTGCCGCGAAGGTCACTACGTTCGCTGAGAAACCGTGCGATTTCGGTGCGAACTGGAGCCTTGGCGTTGATCGCCATCGTGCCGAGCGTCGCCGCCGTGATCTCGGGTGACGTGCCGCTCTCACCGTTGGCGAGCACGCGGGCGAAGCGCACGATTGGGTCCTTGTTGAGTTCTTTGCCCACCAACGGATGGCTTCCGGCCCAGCCGACCATCTTGTAGTAGGGGCCGCCGGCCGCCGGCAAACCGATGCGGGTGGCGACCACGCTGGCGTCCTGCAGGCAGAACAGGCGCGATTGGCGCGGCGTTGGGCGCGTGTGCAGGGACAGCTTGGGCCAATCGATCACCGTGATGGCCTTCTGGCCGGCTACGCCGCGCACGTTGTTGATGATCTGGATGCGATGCAGTGCAACTACGTCGCTGTGCGCCTTCTTGCCGACCTGGCGGCCGACAAACACAGCGTCCGCGCGCACGAGTCCTTTGCGAAGGCCTTGGCCCGATGCGATCGCCGCAAGGCCCAACACCGAAACGAGAATGGGGAAGGTGCGCATGATCAGTTGTAGAAGACCTGCTCGCGCAGGTAGGCCAGGTTGAGGGTGTTGAAGGCGGAGAAGAGACTCGTCGCCAAGGTGAAGTTCAGGGCCGGACTCATCAGGTTGGTCGCGCCAGTTGGGAACAGGCTCGCGTTGCGGATGTGGGAGTCCCCCGAGCCGGGGAAGTTGGTGCTGTCGTTGGCGTAAAGGCCCGTTGGCATCGCGCCGTTCCTGACCAGGCCGACCGAGTGGCCGATCTCGTGCGCAGTCACTGTCGCGATGAAGCGCGCAATAGCCGAGATTGCTTCGTCGATCTCTGTTTCGCGGCTGTCGCCGACGGTGTTGTTGAGGCGGTCTTCATCCTGGGCGACCTCGCCAATCGCGGTGCCGCCGTTCGCGGGAGTGAAGGGATCGTAGGTGATGCGGAACAGGCTCGTGTTTGTCTGGCCGACACCACTGTCGATGATCGTGTGCATGAAGACGCCGAGCCGTTCGGTGCCACCGCCGCTCGGAAAGTCCGTGATCGTGTTGTCGTTTTGCGTGGTGTTGGATGGATCGAAGATCGCCAAACCCAACACGCCGGTGGTCGCCGAAGCACCCGAGATCGAAATCTGCGAGAAACCGAGCGACGCGTAGCTGACACTCGTGTTGCCGTTGAAGCTGCCGGCCGGCTGAGTCAGCGTGAACGTGACGTTGGCGCCCGCGTAGTATGCGGCGAGCTTGGTGAGCACCTCGCTCTTGATGCGATTGATGACGACGGTGTTGCTGTTGTCTGCGCCACTGACGTTCGGGATCGGCGTTGGCGAGGTCAGGCCGATGATCAGCATTAGCTCCTCGAAGTCATTCGCGGCATTGGCGCCGTTCGTGATGTCGACCTGCGTTTGGCCGCCGGGTGCACTCGTCGAGTAGGACTCGAGGTCGCGCGAGTAGTCGAGGAACCAGACTTGGCTGGCGTTGACGCTGGTTTCGAACGGACGCACATTGTCGGTGAATGCTCGCGCGGTCAGCAAGAACGTCGCCGGTGCCGACGATAATCCGGACGCGTCGACGACGATGCACGTCAACGTGATCGCTGAGACAGGGAATGTGACGGCCGCCGGAATCTGGTAGCTCGCCGTTGTGTTGGTGGCACTCAGTTGGGTCAAGAACGGCACCAGGTTGGTCCCGGGCAGTTGGGTCCCGGAAGCGGTGCCGACCGAGACGTTGGCACTGATCACGGTCTGACTTGTCGCGATTGCACTGTTGTCTGAGTACGCGAGGTCGATTGTCCAGCCGGTGGTCGGCACCTGCAGCGTTCCGCCAGCAGCGCCCGTGCCGTTGAGTTCATCGTCGATGCTGGCGATCGTGACGTTGCGGATCACTGGCGAGGAACCATCACTCGTTCCGATCGTGACCGGGTCGCCGCCACCAGTTGGTGCCGTCGTCTGGCCGCCGGCTGCGTCGTTGTCCGCGGACAACGCGATCGTCGTTGTGCCCGGAGTGAACGTGACGCCGGCGCCGAGCGTGATCTGGATCGTCGTCGTGCTCAAGACGCTTGGCACGGCCGTCACCGTGCCGAGCGTGGCTCCGCCTGACAGGGTGAAGTCCTCGTCGGTCATCAGCACGCCGGTCTGCAGCACGACCTCGGTCGAGAAACCGAGTAGCAGCGTGTCGCCGGCAGCTGGGGTCGCGCCGACGCCGGCGAAGGATGCAGTCGCGATGATGGGTATCGCCGTTGGCGCCACACCGCCGCCGCCGCTACCGCTGCATCCGACGAGCAGTGCCAAGAACGACACCGCAAGAAACCGCTGTGGTGAGGGGGGAGTAGTTCCGATCATGTGTTCATGGCGAAGTGGCGTTGGCTCTAAACCCGATGACATGGGTGCAACCCCATCTTGTGGTATCGGCACATGGTGGGCCAGTGCCTGAGCCGCCGGGCCCAAGCATCGCGATTCCTTCACTACACTATGTCGACGCTGCGGCTGCGTTTCGATGGTTGGACGGCGACGTCACCGGTCCGTTTAGCCTCGTCGTGCTTGCTGAGGACTACCTCCCGATCGCTCAGTTCGATGGCATCGAACGATCGCCGTTTCGCCCGGAAGAGGCCGCATCCGCGGCGCTACGCCCGGGAACGAGCTACGTGGCCTACCTGTTGGCGACCCATGAAGGTCGCAAGGTAAAAGCCTGCTCTCAACCTTCATTTGGCGGTGATATGGAAGTCCCGGTGGTACCGCGTCTCCACAGCTACTTCATGTCCTAACTCAACTCTGTGTAAGGAGATACCGAAAGCATGGCTCGCGGGGGGAAACGCTCCTCGCGAAGACTACGCGAAGAGTAACTGGGACATATAGCGGATGATGAAGCTTGCGGTTGGTGAGATAGTAGAGGGGTACCGAATCACTCGGCTCCTTGGGCGCGGGGGCTTTGCCTCCGTCTACCTAGCCCAACACGAGCAGTCTGGGAGCAAGGTGGCGCTCAAAGTGGGCGGCATTTCAGGCGGCGGTCGTCAGGTTACTCGATTGCTCGAGGTGACTTCTCGTCGCACCGCGGAGGGCATCAGCCCGGATGAGTTGCCGGCGGAAGCCGTCTTCTTCGAACAGGGCGGTGTGCGGATCGACTTGTTCGACCAACAAGAAGTGTCGGCGATGCTGCGCGCCGAGGGCGATCTGCTTGCCAACTGCAATCACGAGAACCTGGTAGCAGTGCACGACCGCCTGATGGTCGACAACAGCCCGGTGCTGGTGCTCGATTACGTGCGCGGCAAGACGTTGCGCGAGAAGATCCGCAGCCTCGAAGGCATCCACCTCAATTGGTTCTTGGCGATTGTGCGTGCACTGACGTCGCTCAAGGAAATGGGCACGATGGACTACCACGGCGATCTCAAGCCGGAGAACGTCATCGTCAAGCCGAGCGGCAAGGTCGTTTTGCTCGACCCGGCGATGCGCATGCCGGATCGCCCGGTCGTCACGACGACGCCGCACTACAACCCGATGCTCCTGACCGACAGCAAGGCTGACGTGATGGCGATTGGCATCATGATCTACGAGATCCTGACGGGCACGCTGCCGTTCGATGAGGTGCCGTGGGAGTTCGCTGGCCGCCAAAGCGGTGGCGAGACACAGCGCTTGTCGTTGAGCTACTTCTTTAGCTACACGCCGCCGAACTCGCTCAACCCGAAGACGCCCGAAGAACTGGAGCGCATCGTCTACCGCTGCATCACGGTGGTCGACTACGGCCTCGCTGAGCTGCAGACCGATCTCGAAGCCTTCATCAGCAAGGCTTAGAACGAGCGCGGGGATCGCGCTCCGCGAGCAAGCTTACTTACGGCTTGCGCGTGAGCCAGTCGTTGCGTTGCACGCCGATCAGAGCGGCGCCGCTAATCACGACAAACACGCCGAGGAACAGCGCGAACACGCTTTCCGGCAGTTCGAGGCGATCAGCGGACAGCCTGCACCGTCAGATCACGAACGGCGTGTCCCCGATGTCCGGCGAGTAGTACTTGATCCGCATCGCACTGACCTTGCCCGACGCCTGGTCAAACACATTGATCTCGTCTAGATCCCGCCCGTAGACGTGCAGCGAGATCGTTGGCTTGTCACTGGTGTTGCCGATGCGGTGGATCTCTTCGAACGGTGGCAGCAGATAGGCGACGCCGCCTTTGCCGACGTCGGTGCCACGGGTCTGCTCCAGTTCGCAGAAGTCGGGGCGCGAACCGTCGTCCAAACGGTCGTAGCAAATCTCTTCGAGCGTGTTGTCGACGATGCCCATGACGCCCCAGCAGGCGTGGTCGTGGATCGGGGTGATCTGGCCGGGTTGCCAGACCAACGACAGCACGATGAAGCGGTTCTTCGGATCGCGGTGCAGCAAATGGCGGGTGTAGCGGTCTGGTTCGCCTAGCCGGAAGCGCTCTTCGAGCCAGCGATCATCGCTACAAAGCTCTTTGGTAGCCTTAGATACCTCTCGAATGATGACTCGGTTGGCCGGCCGTTTGTCGAGCACCTGCTCGATTGCGGCAACGTAGTCCTTTAGGCCGAAGGCGTTGGGTGTAGCTGTGGACATCGTGGGGATCGGGGGGAAGATGGCGGGCGCTTCCGCGGTCTCAGTCGTCCGTGCATTCTGGCCCGTTCTGGCCCGGTTGGCCAACCCGCTGCTACGTCATGATTCTCCTGCGATCCTTCCCAACGGTCCTTTCTGTGCTCGGTCTCCTCATCCTCGGGGGCTGCATAACCAACTCGGCGCTCGAAGCTAGCCGGAAGTTCGCCAGTGTGGGCGACTACAAACACGCCTTCGAGGAGCTGGATTCGGAGCGTACGCGCCAGCTGGAGGCTGGCGGCGTCGACGAGGTGCTGGAGACTGCCTACCAGAGCATTCGCCTTGAGTACCTGCGCGATCGAGCCCAGCAGCGCATCTTCACGGAGCGCGAAGACATGGCGCTGGACGATCTCGATCTGATCGCGGCCACGGATCCCGATTATCCCGGGCTCAAGAGACTCCGCTTCATGGCCTTCACGAAGAAGGCCAATCGCATCGTCGATCTCGCCAACGAGAAGCTTTCGCAGAAGGACTTCCTGGCAGCCATGAAGGGATACATCGCGAGCCAGGTGTTGGTGGCTGGCTTTGAGCCGGCCAACGATGGCATTCGCAAGGTGCGGGATGAGATGGCTCGGTTGAGCGCTCGTGCGCAGCAGCAGTTCTTGCAGGCTGTGCGCAAGGTGCCTGATTTCCGGCATATCGAAGTTGCGTGGCACGCGGCGGCCGTGATCCATCTGACGCCGGACGAATCGGATGAACGGCGTGTCGAGGCTGCGGAGTTGCGAACGGCCGCGCGCAAGGAAAGCGCGCAGGCGACTTTTGCGCGGGCCAAGGCGTGTGAGGACGGCAACCAGTTTGGCGCGGCTCGCGTGCTCTACCTCGAGGCCCGACGACTCCATCCGACTATCGAGGGCGTCGAAGCTGCCGTCGACAAGATGGACCAGGAGCTGAAGGCTCTCGGCATGTTGGAGAGGGCCCAGGTCCAAATGCGCAACGAGCGGTTCGACGAAGCGGATCAGTTGCTTGCGGATGCGCACAAGCTGTCGGCCTACTCGCGTGGCGCCATCAGCGAATTGATGATGGCTTCGCGCAGGCTCAGAGGAAAGATGCAGTATCGCCATGCGCTCGACTTCGAGGTCATGGGCAAGAAGATTGAAGCCCTCGCGGCCTTCAAAGCGCTGGCCAAGGCATGGCCCGCAGGTCTCGAAGATGAGGCTGCGCGGGTCGACGGCCTCCAGATTGACGTGGACAGTGCGAAGACCGAGTGGCAGGCGGCCGAGAAGGCCGAAGCCGATGGCGATCTCGTCAAGGCACTCGATCACTACCTGACCGCCGAGCGCTTCTACTCCGAATGGCGCGATGGCGAAGTGCACATTGCGCGCCTTCGCAAGGCGATTGCAGCGCAGGCAGTCGAAGAGGCCAGCGGCGGCACTCCGCCAGCTGGCGGAGGCGAATAGCACTCCGAGTTTGTTTGCATAGGTAGCGGGGTTCGCCGCACGCGGCATAATCGGGTAGTGCACGCACTCTCGCTGGCCAGCCGGTTTCTGATCACTCTCGTGGTGTCGGCTGTGCTGCCACTCCTGCTTTACGGTTGGTTCTCGCTGCGCGGCATGCGCGAGCAGATCGACGAGCAAGTGGTTCGCGTGTTCCTGCCACAGTTGGCGGCTGATTACGCGCAGAAGATCGAGACCCGCCTCGAACGAACCGACCAGGCCTGCGCGGTCATTCGCGAGATTGCGCGACGTGTCTTGGATGAGCCCAAGGCCGAAGAGCTAGAGGAAGAGCTAGAGGCCTTCGAAGAGAACGTGCAGTTGGTGCCCGGCCTGCTCAGCAACTTCTTGGACCTGTTGCTGCTCGCCGACGCGGATGGCGATGTCGTCTATTGGCAGGATGGTCACCGACTAAATCCGAGCACGCACCAGCGCCGCGCCGAGTTGATTCCGAAAAACGTCGCCGACGCAGATTGGTTCAGGCACGCGCAGGCGCAGCGCGGCACGCACTTCTTACCGTGGGGCCGATCGAAGTACCTGCACCGCGGCCGCAACTTTCGTTCGATGGATCCGGGCAGCCACCACCTCGGGGTTGCGATGGATGTGCCGCAGGGCGATGGCAAGTCTGGCGTGTTGTTTGCCTTGCTGCGCTGGTCCGAAGTGCAGAGCGTCATCGACGCCGCGCGGGAAGTCTTGATCAAAGAAGCGCGGCTGCCTTCGGCGGAAGTGTTCTTGATCGGGCGCAGCGGCACCGTGCATGCGCATACCGACCGCAGACACTATGGCTTGCCTCTCGACCCGCCGGAGCTGGCGATGCGGCTTGCGTCGGCCGATAGTCAGGGGCGTTGCGCCTCGATCGGTTCGGATGGCTGCATGTGGCGCGTCGGCTATGCCCCTGGTGGCGGCGAAGAGGCGCGTTCGTTTGTCATTGGCGTAGCGGTTCCCGAGGCGGAGCTGTTCGCGGCCAGCAACGCGTTCGAACGGGTGCTGTTGATCGCGATTGTGCTGAGCATCATCGTGTTGGTGTTTTGGTCGCTGATTGCATCGCGTGCGATCACGGCTCCCGTCAAGCAGCTGGTCGATGCGACTCGTCGGGTGGCTCAGGGCGACCTCGACGTCAAAGTCCTTGCCAGTGGCGGCCCCGAACTCGGTGAGCTTGCGTTGGCGTTCAATCAGATGGCGCACGATCTGGCCGTCGGCCGCGAGCGGCTGGCGCATGCCGAGCGCGATCAGGCGTGGGCGGAGATGGCGCGCCAGGTTGCGCACGAGATCAAGAACCCGCTGCAGCCCATGCGCATGACCGCGCAGTTGTTGCGACGCGCGCGTGGCGACAACGACCCACGCGCGGATCAGGTCGCGGATCGCCTCGCGCGCACGGTCTTGGAACAGACCGAAGCACTCGATCGCATCGCCAGTGACTTCCGTTCGTTTGCCGGAGTTTCACCGGCCCAGAAAATGGTCGTGAGCGTTGATCCTTGGCTTGATGAGTTGCGCGACCAGACGGCGCGGTTGTTTGAGGATCGTTCGCTGACGCTGAAAGTTGATGCGCACGCCCCCGATGTGCGCATCTCGATTGATCAAGGTTCGATGGCGCGCGTCTTCGTCAACCTCGTGCAGAACGCCATCGAAGCTGCTGATCGCGCGGTCCAGGTGCGTCTGGCCTCACGAATCGATGGCAGCAAGGTTGTCGTTACCGTTACCGACGATGGCCCCGGGGTATCTGGCGAGGTTCGCGACAAGCTGTTCGACCCGTACTTCACGACCAAGTCGTCGGGCACGGGGCTCGGTCTGGCGATCTGCCGGCGCCTCATCGAGGCCCACGGCGGCACCATTCGCCTGGTCTCGACCAGGGCGGGTGAGACGCAGTTTGCGATCGAATTGCCGCTAGCTGCGTCTTGATCGCCCAACACGGCGAACACGGTCCTCCGCACCGGAAATAAATGGCCTGACAGGCTACGATGCGGGTTGGCTACCAGCTACGAGCCCCCGCTTGCCCTGGCGGGGCCACCATCCCACGCCCATGCAAAACCGAGTAGTTGTCACGGCAGGCCTTGCCGTGCTCATTCTCGCTATCGTTCTGATCGCTCTGTTTGGATTTGGTGGCGGTGCTGATGTCACCCTGCCAGCCGGCCCAGATGATCCGACGGTGAGCTCTGATGCCGACGCTGCCAAGGGCGATTTGGTTGCCGAAGTAGCCGGTGCGAGCGGATCGATGGCGAATGCTGACCGCGAAGAGGTCGGTGACGGCCGGGCACCGACTGGTGTGCGCGGGATCGTTGTCGACGCCAAGACCGGCAAGCCGCTCGGAGGTGTCGAAGTGTATGCGGTCAAGGATCAGCCATCCCTGGCACCGCTCATCGATCGTTTTCGCGGTTTGTTCCAGCAGGGCATGTTCGTTGACACGCGTGCGCCGCGCCGCGAGTTGGGGCGCACCGTCAGCAATCCGGACGGCACGTTTGAGCTCAAAGGCCTGAAGCCGGGTCGCATGTTCCTCGATGGTCGCAGTGACGGTTGGTTTGTGCGCACGCCTGTGTCAACGAGGTTGGCAGAGGGCCAGATCAAGGAAGGTGTCGAGCTGCGCGCGTCGCCAGGTGGTCGCGTGCGCGGGATCGTTCTCGGTGCCGACGGTGCGCCGGCTGGTGGCGCCAACGTCAGCGTGCGACCGGGTCTCAACGCGTTCCTCGGCCAGTTGACGGACCGCCAATACCGCTGGCTTGACACCATTGCCGACGAAAACGGTCGCTTCGACATTCCTGGTGTGCCTCAAGGCAATGGCTACACGGTGTCGGCGACGGCGCCGTCGATCGCGCTCGAAGAAGTGCATGGCGTCGCGGTACATGCGAATCAGGTCACGACGCTGACAATCCAGGGCCATCAGGGCGCGCGCATCGCGGGTCAGGTGTTGGATCCGCTGGGTGAGCCAATGGCTGGTGCCAACATCGCGATGATCTACCTCGATCTGAGTCGCGTGTTGTTCTCAGCCGATGGGCGCAATGAAGCCATCGTCACCAACGCCGAGGGCTACTTCGAAATCGAACATGTCGGCGCGGGTCGCGTGGCTGTGGTTGCCGCTGCGACCGACGTCGCGCCGAGCAACATCGTCGAGTTGGCCGTCGTCGATGGCGGTGTCTATGACGACCTGCTGCTAGAACTTGGCGCAGGTTCGACGGTCACCGGGATGGTCGTCGACGACCAGGACAACCCCGTTGCCGGTGCGGCAATTGTGATGCGCCCGTTCGAGCGCCCGAACGATCCGCAGTTCATGAAGATGATGCTGAAGGTGCGCCGCGTCGAGACCACGACCGATGTGCAGGGCAAGTTCGCGGTCAAGGGCATGACCGGCGACCAAATCGTCATCCAGGCGAGTAAGCCTGGCTATACGACGGCGATCGCTTCTGGCTATGACCTTGACGACAAGGACATCATCGTCAAGGTGCAGCGCGGCGTGACGATTCGCGGCAGGGTCATGTCCGGCGACAAGCCGGTGACTCGGTTCCGCGTAGATACCCGCACGCGCGAGGTTCCGAAGGACAAGGACGGCAATGTCATCGCTGCGGATACGACTTCCGATCGCAGTAGCCGTCGTGCGCGCGCGCGGTCCGATCGCGGTGACGGTGACGGTGGTCGACGGTGGGGTCGCAGAGGCAAGCGCACTCGTCAACTACCGGAAGGCCAGAAGATGGGCGGGCGCGGCATGAGCGGCAATTGGCGCGAGATCAAGTCGAGCGATGGTACCTTCACGCTGACCGGGATTCCCCCGGGTCGCATTCGGGTTCGTGTGCGGGCCGATGGCTACATCGAACCGGAGAACCAGACGCTGGACCTGGCGCCGGCCACGAAGAGCGACGAACTCGTCTTCGAGTTGGTCGGCGGCCAACCGGTTGCTGGCCGCGTTGTCGATGACTTTGGCAGCCCTGTCAGTGATGCCCAAATCACGGCCTACAAGAAGAAAGACACGAGCGATGGAGGCCGCCGCAGCATGCGGATGAGCTTCTCCATCGATCCTGAGGACTTCGACTTCCTTGCCCTGTCGACGAATCGTCGCAGCGCGATGAGCAACACGAAGGGCGAGTTCACGGTGGCTGCGTTGGAGCCGGGCGAGTACCGGTTCACGGCGCGACACCCGGATCTGGCCAAATCGTCGACCAAGAAAGTAGTCGTCGAAGCTGGCGTCGAAACGCCGATCGTCGAGATCGCGATCGATGCGGGTGGCGCTGTCGAGGGAACGGTAACTGGTCTCGCCATGCGTCCACTGCGCGATGCATTGATGGTCGCGTTTAGCCTGCAGGCTGGATCGATGCGAAGTGGCACGACCGACCAGAACGGCTACTACAAGATCGCCGGTCTGCCGCCGGGGCAATACATCGTCTTCAAGTCGCGCTTGGATGAGCGCGCCGACAACATCGGCCTCGAGCTGATGAGTAACATGCGCCTGAAGACCGTCACGGTGCGGCGTGGTAAGGTCGCGCGGCTCGACGTTCATGACGAAGGCGAAGACGGTGTGCGCGTCTTTGGTGTTGTTCGCGAGAACGGCGTGCCGGTGCCGCGGGCGCTGATCACCCTGTTAGGCAGCGACCGTCAGGGGTTGCTTGGCATGGGCGTGCGCGCGAATGCTGCTGGCACGGATGGCCGCTACGAGTTGGTCGGCATCAAGCCCGGCGACTACGTGATGCAGGTCACGCGCTTCCAAGGCCAGCCGGTGCAGACGACGTTCGAGATCGAAGTTCCGGAAGAGGTCAGCGAATACGCGCTCGATATCACCTTGCCGACGAGCACGATCACCGGAACGGTTCTCGACACGCGTGGCAACCCGGTCAAGGGCATGCGGGTGACGCTTGGCAGCGACGACAGTTCTTTGTCGGGCAATGGTCTGATTGGCATGATCGCCGCCAACGGCCTCAGCCGGGCGCGCACCAACGACGAAGGCGTGTTCACGATGAAGTCGGTTGCGGCCGGCACCTATCGCTTGACGGCGGGCAGTCGCATGGGCAGCGGTCGTCGTGGCCGTCGTGCTCGCGAAGGTGAGCCGCAGTATGGTGAGGCTAGCCTCAACGATGTTCTCGTGGATGGCTTCACGGCCGTCGAGGGCTTGGTGATCAACGTGCCGCTGGCTGGCAAGATCACTGGCATCGTGCTCGATGGCTCGAACCAGCCTGTTGCGAACGCCGAGATTTCGTACGCCGAGCAGACAGTCAAGAAGCGCCGCAAGAAGAGCAACCCATTGCTCGATCTGCTGGGCTCTCAGCAGCCGGTTCGAACGGGCGAAGATGGTCGCTTCGAGATTGCCGCGTTGACGCCAGGCAAGTACTCGTTGCGCGTAGAAAGTGAGGCTCTCGAAGCCGGTAAGCTCGACGAGGTGCAAGTCTACGAAGACTCGCCGAGCGAAGTGACGTTGCATGTCGTCACGGGCGCGACCCTCAAGGTGCGCGCGACCAACGTCAGCAAGAAGCAGATTCCGTTTGGCAACATCACGCTGCTCGATGGTCGCGGCAAACCAATCGTGAGTCGGGTGTCGACGTTCTCGGTGTTGAAGCGGCTGATGAACAGCCGTGACAGCGTCGAAGATTCGGGCTGGTACGAGTTCGGTAGTGTGCCGCCAGACACCTACACCCTGGTCTTGAAGGAGGACGGGCAACCTGAAGTTCGCATCGTTCGCACGATTCGCGACGGCGAAACTGTGATGTGGGACATCGATGTCGAGGCCGAGTTGGCAGCTCGCGAGCGCGACAAGGAAAAGAAGAAGTAAGCCTATCTGCGCGCGGGTGGGTGGACGTGCACGGTATACAGGTCGCAAGATGGTGGCCCCATGCCATCCATCCGAAACGTCCTCGCGTTCTTCCTCGGCATGGTGCTGTTTGCGGCACCATCCGCGGCGACCTGGTCGATCGTCATCGTCAACCTTACGACTGGTGAGGTCGCAGTCGGCATCGCAACGTGCCTGGTCGGATTCGATCTTCGCCCAAACACGGTGGTGATCGTTCCCGGTTATGGCGTGGCCGCGGCGCAGTCGTTCGTCGGTCCGCTGTCGCTGCGGCAGTTGATCCGCGATGGCTTCCTCAGCGGCGAGTCTTCGACCCAGATCCTCGCGGCCCTCGCGGCGGCCGATCCCGGCCATCAGTCACGCCAGTACGGCATCGTCAGCTTGGCTGGCGGCGAAGTGACGTTCACCGGCTCGGGAGCTGGCGGTTGGGCTGGCGGGGTCACTGGACAGGTCGGCAACTACCGCTACGCGATCCAGGGCAACGTGCTTACCGGTCAGCCGGTGGTCGCGGCCGCCGAGCAAGCGATCCTGACGACGGTCGGCGACTTGCCGGAGAAGCTGATGGCGGCGATGGATGCTGCGCGCCTGATGGGCGGTGATGGTCGTTGCTCGTGCAGCCAAGGCGCCCCGACATCGTGTGGTTCGCCGCCACCGAGCTTTACCAAGTCCGCGCACATCGGCTTGATGATTGTCAGTCGCCCGAGTGATGTCGATTCGCCGTGCACTGGCGGTCTCGGTTGTGGGGCCGGTGACTACTGGCTCGATCTCAACGTTGCCAACCAATCGGCGGCGGCGCTCGATCCCGTGCTGCAGCTGCAGGCTCTCTACAACACTTGGAAAACCAACCAGATTGGTCGCCCGGATCACTACCAGTCGGTGGTGACGCTGAGTGACACGACCATGCTCGCCAACGGCATCGACATGGTCACCGCGACCGTCGAGTTGCGTGATGCGCAGGGATCTCCGGTCGGTAACAGTTTGCCGCTCACAGTTGCACTCGCCGGCAACAGCACGGTCAGCAACGTGTCGTTTGGCCCGGTGAATCCACAAGCGAACGGTACCTATACCTTCACGATGCAGGGCAACCTGGAGTCCGGCGTTGCCGTTCTGGATATCGCCGCTACGGACACCTTCGGCCGCGTTGGTCTGTGGCCGCGCCCGATGGTGACAGTGACCGACTTGTTTGGCCCGTGCGGTGCTGGTGCGATTCCCGATGGCCAAGGCGGTGCCTTGGCAGCGCTGCGCATCAATGGCACTGCCGGTGTCGATCGAGTCGTCGAGGTCGGTTATGGCCAGCCATTCACGATCACGCTGCAGGCACCGGTCGGTGTGCCGGGGACCTTCCCAGTCGGCATGTTCGCGCTGTGGGCCAACGATGGCGTTCCGACGCCCGGCAGTGTGTTGCCGCTCGGCGGTGTTGGCGGGTCGATGTGCTTCACACCGTCGTTGTTGATGCCGTCGGCACCGAACGTGTTGCTCGCCGATTCATTCGGCCTCGGCAGCGTGGTGCCATCGTCACCAGCTGCGTGGAGCCTCACCGTGCCCGGCCTGCCGGTCGTGCTCGATGCCTCCCTGCAGGGTGTCATGATCGTCGATCCACAAGCAAGCATCGCGGCGACCAACGCGGTGTTCCTGCGATTGACGGCATTGCCATCTCCCGTCATCACGACGATCTCGCCGCCGGCGGCTACGCCTGGCCAGGTTGTTACGGTCACGGGCAGCAACTTCTTCTCTGGCATCGTGGGCCGTATCGGTGCGACCGTCGTGCCAGTGACGCTCGTGTCGCCGACCGAAGCAACGTTCCCGATGCCGGCTGGCGTGGCCTGCGATGCGATGCTCGAACTAGGCAACCTGACTGGCATGTCGGTGTTTGCGCCGGTCAATCCAACGCCGGTGCTTAACAGTGTGCCGATCACGAGTGGTCCCGCTGCTGGTGGCAACAACATCGTGTTGGTCGGAACGGGCATGGCGGGCGCGACGGTTGCGATTGGTGGTGTGCCGATGGTGATCACCACGCAGACGGCCAGTGTGATCTTCGCCGTTGTGCCTCCCGGCTCGGTTGGGCCAGCCACGATCGTCGTGCAAAACGCCAATGGCTGCCAGGTGTCGACGACCTACACCTACTTGTAGAGGTCTTGTCGCAGCGCGGCGAGCCAACGCCGCGGTCGCCGTTGCTCTTCGGGTAGCTCGCGCTCGATGCGCCAGAAGCCTTTGACGAACGGTTCGCCGCGCGTTAACCACTCGACGTCGCTGTACGACAGCCCGAACGCTGCTCCGACCGATACGTCGATCGTGGTCGTCAACTCGCGGCGTTGCTGTGCATTGGTCACTGGATCGCGCGCGCCGCACCAGCCTTCAGTTTGAGCCAGGTGCCACAGATCGTGAGTCCATCGTGTCGTCGCGCACAGGCGCAAGGCCAACACCGCCAGCTCGGTCGTGCGTTGTTCGTCGACGACCGGCAGCATGCAATCGGTCAGCACAAAGCGGTTGAGGTTGGTGCCGCCGAGTCGCATGCGTAGCGCCCAGTCGAACGGTAGCGACGCGAGCATCGCAGTTGCCGCCGCCAGTTGCCGCAGCGGGGTCCCGCCCGGCTTGCGGGGCGTCAGCACGCCGAGCGAGTTGCCGCACGGCACATCGGGTAGCAGGCACGCGATCGCCGTGCGTTCGTTGGTGGCGTTCGACAGCGCCCTTAGCCCGATGCGCGCCGGGAAGCGCGTTGTCTTGTTCCTGCGCCACGGCTCGGCTGCGACCAGGTAGAGCGGCACGAGTTCGTCGGGCCCGTTGGGCGTGCGCCAGCGAGTTTTATGGCCGACACCACAATCGTGCGCACCGGAGTTGGCTTGCAGGTCGTAGATCATCGCACCTTGGCGCAGTGCGATCAGGTCGCCCTGTCCCTTGCACCGCCAGATACCAGTGCCGTCATGACGATAGCCGTCTTGTTCCGCTTGCTCTCGTCGCACGAACTGATCCTTGTCCGACGTCATGTTGAAGTCGCCTTGCCGCCAAGTCAGCGAGCCGTGCTCGCCGAGCAGTGCTCGGCCGCGGGCATGCATGCGCGTCAGGATGTCGAGATCCCGTCGGGTCGCAACCTCGACGAACGTGCCGGAGTGCGGGCTCAGGTGTTGCAGTTCTTGGCGCTGGTAGGCGACGTGCGTGGGGGCTCTTGCGGCCCAGTCCTCGAGCTTGGTCTTCCCAAACGCGACCTGCACCTCTTGCGTGCTGCCGCCCTTGGTCGCGATAACCGCGCCGAAGCGATAGCGGCTGTCGATGGCGAAGATGCGCTCGCGGTTTTCGAAACCAAACAGCCATTGCCACTCACACGTGTCGAGTAGCAGCCGACGCAGCGGCTCCGCGTCGCGATCAAACCAAAGGCTGGCTGGCACGATCAGGCCAAGCCGGCCGCCGGGGCGCAGCAGTTGCACCGCGCGTTCGACGAACAGGCGATAGGTGTAGAGCTTGCCTTTGCCCTGGTGTTGGAAGAGCGGTCGAAGCTTGGCTACGCGCGCCTTGGCATCATCGCCGTCCTGCAGCGTCTCCCATGGTGGGTTGGTCAACACACAGTCGAACGACTCCGGCTCGAGGTCCGTCAACCCATCGCCAACTTCGAGCGATAGACGTGGTTCGCCTTGCGTTCTCAGTGCCTTGACCGCGAGCTCGATGGCCGCCGCGTCGAGATCTACGCCGGCGAATTTATGGGTGCCAGCTGGGTGCTGCGCCCGTAGCGCCGTCGCCGCAGCCAGCAGGAATGAGCCACCTCCGACCGCCGGGTCGCAGATGCGCAGTGCTCGCCCTGTGAGTGGCGCCAGCGTGCGTCGCGCAGTTGGCAACGCGAGTTCCATGGGCGTAAACCAGATGCCGTCGCGCTTGCGGCGTTCGAGCGGCAGCCCGTCCTGGTAGCGAGCCGTCTCGGTGCTCCAACTCTCGTTGCTCTCACTCACGAAACGGATTCCGCGGGGAAGCCCGCGTCACGCAAGCGAGCAAGGATGCTCTCGACGTGCGCGGGTCCCTTCGTCTCCATGACGACGTGCAGTTCTGCTTCACGCGGCGCCAACACGTTGAATAGTCGCTGGTGCTCGATGTCGATCACGTCGGCACCGGCGGCGCCGATCATCTGCGTGACCTTGGACAGCACGCCGGGTACGTCGTGGATGTGGATGTGCAATCTGGCGATCTTGCCATCGCGCTTCAGGCCGCGCAGCAGCACGGTGGCCAGCATGCGTCGATCGATGTTGCCGCCGCAGATGACGACGCCGACGTTGTGATTCGCGAATGTCTGCGTGTGTCGCAGCACCGCGGCGAACCCGGCCGCGCCGGCACCCTCGGCAACGACTTTCTGCTGGGAGGCGAGAATCTGCACGGCCTCTTCGATGTCGGTTTCGCTGACGAGCAGCAGTTCGTCGAGGTGCTTCTTCAGGATCTGCGTCGGGATGGTCCCGGGCGTCTTGACGGCAATGCCATCGGCGAGCGTGTGCGTGTTGAGCTTTGGCATGGGCTCGCCGCGCAGCGTCGCATGCATCGAAGGGCAGCTCTCGGTCTGCACGCCAATGACGCGAATGTCTGGCTTCTGATGCTTGGCCCACAGCGCCATGCCAGCGCACAGGCCACCGCCACCAATCGGCACAACCAACGTGTCGAGTTCTGGAACGTCTGTCAGCATCTCGCGCGCCACCGTTGCTTGGCCGGCGATGACTTCTTCGTCGTCGTAAGGATGCACGAACACGAGTTGTTCGGCAGCTGCGAGTTCCTTCGCATGCACGGTGCATTCCGCCACCGACTCGCCGTGCAGCAGAACCGTTGCCCCGTGGCCCTCCGTGCGTTCGACCTTCGCGAACGGCGTCGTCAACGGCATCACGATCTTCGCCGGCAGTCCGAGTCGACCGGCATGGTAGGCAACTCCCTGAGCATGGTTGCCGGCCGAGGCGGCAATTACTCCAGAAGGCCTCGGGGTCGCGGCGGCGAGAATCTGCAGCTTGTGGCAGCTGCCACGATCCTTGAACGAACCGGTGTATTGCAGATTCTCGAGTTTGAGCCACAGTCGCACGCCCAACGGCTCGCCGAGACGAGGCGCCGGCACGGTTGGCGTGTGCAGAATGTTGCCGCGGATCGCTGCGTGCGCCGCCTCGACGTCCTGTGGGGTAACCGGCATTGATGCGGCGAGCCTATCCGCTGGCTAAGATCGCGCCAAATGCGCGAACTGATCTGGTCCCTGGTGCTGCTGTGGAACGTCATCACCCTGGCCACCTACGGCTGGGATAAGTGGCGCAGCAAGGGGCAGGGCAGCCGCATCTCTGAACGCACGCTGTTGTTGATGCTGTTCGCTACCGGGTGGTTGGGGGCATGGCTGGCGATGGGCTGGTTCAGGCACAAGACCGTCAAGCAGCCGTTCCGCCGCTATGCGATCACGTGGACCGTCATCAACCCGTTCTGGGCGCTGTTGTGGTGGACCTGGCAAGGTCCGGCGGCGGCATAGTTGTTCGCCGGCTTGGATTTAGCTGGGCCTACAGCAGCAGGCGCAGCTTGGTCTTTCTGCGGGCACCGAGCAGCAGACGCTCTTGCATGGCGCGCTGCATGACGATGCGCACCGACTCCATCGTGTCGTTGGTGAACAGGATGTAGATGTTCTGGTTGAACGCGACGCGGCGGATGAAGTGGTAACCGTACTGCGACTCGATCACATCCGTCGTGTGCTGGCCGTCTTTGAGCGACCACGCCGCGCGACATATCGTCGCCGGCAGGCGATCGTCAAAGCGGTGCACGTGGGCCAGTTCGCCACCTTTCTTGGCGGTGCGCGTGTCATCTGAGTAGAGCCGCACAAGTTCTTCGAAGTTGGAACCGTCCTGACGCAGTCGCGCTTGGACTTCGGCGATGCGAGCGTTGGCGCGTGCGACGCCTTCGTCATTCAGCAGGATGCCGGTGCCGCCATCGCGGTGTTGGATCAGGATGTGTTGCAGCGTGACCTGGCCGCCCATGAAGCGTGGGTTGGCGTTGAAGAAGTCACGGAGCTGGCGGGCCGTGTAGGTGTCCTTCTCCATGATGTTGAGCAGGCCCTGTAGCTCCGAACTCAAGCCGGTGCGCAGTTGGTACTCGGACAGCAGGCTGTTGACGCGTGCTTGCGAGATCTCTGGGTAGCCGCGCTGGCGACGGCGTTCGACTTCTCTGCCAAGGTAGACCTCGAAGTTCTCCTTCAAGACTTTGGACTGTGCCTTCTCGAGGTCGACGGGGTCCATGTACTCATCGCCGTAGACCTGGCGCAGTGCCTCCATGTCGGCGAATTGGCGAACCCAGGGGGCGATCAAGTCTGACCTGAGATAGGCCTGCACCGTTGGCTGCGTCTCAAGCAGCTTCTTGAAGCCGGGGTAGTGGCGCGCGTCGATGTGGTCGACCAAGGCGCCCAGGGTCAGCGTCTTGTTGCCGACCACCGCGATCGCCACATCCTTGTCCGCTGGGTACCTGCGAACGATGTGGTGCGGCCCGTCATTGCTGGTTAGCGGATTCTGTTTCTTGCTCGGTCGGTCCTGGGCGAGCGTTGCGACGGACAGTCCCATAGCAAGGCAGGCGAACGTGATTGTGCGGGTGAGCATGGGCATCATCGTCAATAGCAAGCGTGCACGCGGGCGTCACACCATTGTGCGCTCGACAGCATACATCGGAAACCCGGGTGGATCTGGTCTCGAGTCTGGACACCGCGTGTCGCGAGTTGTCGGGCTTGGCAAGGTATCGGCACATCCGGGGCGGGCAACAGATTGGCTGCGCCGATTCGAACAGGTGCTGCGTGGCTTTGACGGTGGCTACGGCAGTTCCTCGATGCCCGAAATGGGCCTTGGTTGCAGCGTGGTCCGGGCCGATGGCATGGGTTCCCCTTCTCTTGTGGCCTGGGGCAGTTCCTTGCACTGGGACCACATGGACAGTTCGATGATCAGTGTGACAGCGCCTGAACGCACCCGATTGCTCGATGCCATCGAGACGCGATTCCGTCAGGACTTTGGCCAAGGCGAGCTTCGCTACTTTTTCGCCCCGGGCCGCATCAACCTGGTAGGCGCGCACCTCGACTACAACGGCGGCGACGTCATGCCCATGGCTGTGGACCGTGGCATTTCGGTCGGCGTGCGGCTGCGCGACGATGGTCGCATCCGTCTGCGCAGCGTCGATCAGCAGAAAACCATCGATGTTGATGTCGAGCACGTTGGCGACAAGGCCCAGGCAGAGTGGGGGTGGGGCGGATATCCGCTTGGCATCTTCCGCGGCTTCCAGCGAGATCACGGCGTGCAGCAGGGTTTCGAGGCGGTCTACGCCGGTGACCTGCCGATGGCGTCCGGGTTGTCATCGTCGGCTGCGATCGAAGTGGTCACAGCAATCGCGCTCGACACGTTGCATGGCACGGACATCGGTCGCGAGCAGATCGCCAGTATGGCACACCGCGCCGAGAACGATTTCGTCGGGGTTCGTTGCGGCATCATGGATCAATACGCGTCGGCGCTGGGCCAACCCGGCCACGTGCTATGGATGCATTGCCAAGGACCGCACTGGGAGCACGTGCCGTTTGATCCGGACGCCTGCGAAGTGCTGGTGATGGACACCAAGAAGCCGCGCAAACTGGCGGTGAGCGGCTTCAACGAGCGCGTCGCGCAATGCGCAACGGCTCACGAAGTGCTCTGCAAGAATGTGCGCGGGCTCCCCAATCTGGCAGCGTTCTCGCTTGCCGATCTGGAGTCTTGCCGCGCCGAGATGGACGAAGTTCTGTACAAACGTGCGCGCCACGTCGTCACCGAGATGGCGCGCATCGCCGCTGGAGTTGCGTGCTTGCGTGCTGGTGACTACAGAGGCCTTGGTGCTCAGCTCAACGCGAGCCATCATTCCACTTCGACCGACTACGACGTCAGCTGCGAAGAACTCGATGTGATCACGGCTGCTGCGCGTGCCTGCGAAGGCGTGCTCGGTGCGCGTCTAACGGGCGCCGGCTTTGGCGGCTGCGCGATTGCTTTGATTCGCCCCGGCTACCGTGAACAGGTCGCTGCGCACGTCGGCAAGGCGTTTGCGGATCGATTCGGCGTCGTGCCGGGGTTCGATCTGCTGCGCATCGGCAATGGGCCTGGCGAGATTCGGGCTGAGTAGCAATTCGGCGCGCTACAAGAATCCGCCGTCGACTCCGATCACCTGGCCGGTCACGTAGCTCGCGGGTTCGGACGCCAAGAACCCGACTACCGAAGCTACTTCGTCGGCCGACCCCATGCGCTGCATCGGGATCATCTTCTTGACGAAGTCGGGCACGCCCGCCGTCATGTCGGTTTCGATCAGGCCGGGGGCGACGGCGTTGACGGTGATGTTGCGTTTGGCCATCTCGATCGCCAGCGACTTGGTCGCGCCGATGATGCCTGCCTTGGCGGCGGCGTAGTTGCTTTGGCCTCGGTTGCCCTTGATCGCCGAGATCGACGACATGCTGATGATGCGGCCCCAGCGCTTTTGCACCATCTGCATGAGCAGCGGCTTGGTGACGTTGTAGAAGCCGCCGAGAGTCGTCGCGATCACGTCGTGCCACTGATCGCACGACATGGCCGGCAGCGGCGCATCGCGCACGATGCCAGCGTTGTTGACGATCACCGAGATCGGGCGCTTGTCGGAGAGCAGTTGTTCGATTGCCGCTCCGGTTGCATCTCCGTCCGCGACGTCGAATTGCACCGCATCTGCCTCGCCACCGTCTGACCGGATGGACTCGACGACGCGGTCGGCTGCTTCGCGATTGCTGGCGAAGTTGACAATGACGGGATGGCCCATCTGGGCCAGATGGCGGCAAACCGCCGCACCAATCCCGCGACTACCACCAGTTACCAGTGCGCGTCGATCCGAAGCTGCCTTGCTCATGCCACGGGAATTACTTGGCCAGAAGGGCAAGCGTCAATCAACGCTTCGGCCCTGGAGTCGTTGTTGCATGCGGCCGATCATGCCGCACACTTCCGCTATGCCGATGCGAAACCCTGCTCGTTGGGGGATTCCCCTTCTCTTGCTCGTGATTTCTTCTACGCCGAGTTGCCGCGTGGCGCAGCCTCCCCAGGTCGAGTCGGCTGGCATGTGAGTGAACGTCACTTCCGCCAGGCAGAAGCGTGGCCTGATTGACTGTCGCATTCGGGTTTGGAACGACCACGACCACGACGTGACCTTCTCGTCGAGCAGTGTGCGGTTGATGTTTGGCGACGAGCGTGAGTGTTCCGCCAAGATCGGCCGCCGCGTCTCGGAAGCTATGGTGCCAGCCCGCGGCAACAGCGACCTGCGGTTGATCTTCGAACCCGGCATTGGCTTGCGCCGCGGGTCGTATACGGTCGAAGACCGCGACTTCCAGATCGATGGCGTGCCGTCCGGCGAGACGTGCGTGTTTTCGATCAACATCTAGCAAACGTTCCCCCCGAATGTGGGGCTGTGAGCCGCGGTCCTTTTGCTGGGGCCCTCATTGGGCGATGATGAGCACATGCCGTCCCTGCGCCGAATAGCCCTGGATCGTCGAACGCTTCTGCGTGGCGGTGCTGCCTGTCTGGCGTTGCCGTGGCTCGATGCAATGCTGCCAGCGCTGACCAGGCCAGTAAGGCCGAAGCCGCGGGCCGTGTTCATCTACTCGCCCAACGGCATGAACATGGCGAAGTGGCGGCCAGACGGCGGCGGCACCGACACCAAGTTTGGCCCTACGTTGGCGCCGCTTGAGTCGATCCGGAAGCGCGTCACGGTGTTTTCGGGGTTGGGCATCAACGCCGGCTTTGCTCACGGCGACGGACCGGGCGATCATGCGCGCTCGGTTGCGACCTATCTGACCTGTGCGCACCCGCGCAAGACCGGCGGTGCTGACTTGCACGTTGGCGTCTCGGTTGATCAGGTCATTGCCAAGCAAGCTGGGCGCGGGTCGCCGTTTGCTTCGCTCGAAGTTGGCATGGATCGCGGGCGCTCCGCCGGCATCTGTGATTCCGGTTACTCGTGCGCCTACAGCAACAACGTTTCGTGGCTTGCTCCGGACCAACCGGTTGCCAAAGAAGCGGACCCGCGGGCAGTGTTTGCCCGCCTGTTTGGAGACCCTGAAGCCGCGCTGAGCCGCGACCAACAGAAGAAGGATCGCGATTGGCAGCGTTCGGTGCTCGATCTCGTGCTGGCCGATGCGAAGTCCCTGCGCAGCAAGTTGGGCGTGGCCGATAAGCGCAAGTTGGCGCAGTACCTTGAGTCGGTGCGTGAGTTAGAAAAACGCCTGCAGGCTGACGTGGATCCGCAACTTGAGACGCCAGTCCCCGTTGGCTTGCTCGAACGCAAGCGGGGCTTCGCGGAGCGCATGCAGCTGATGTATGAACTCGTCTTGCTGGCGCTGTCGACCGAGCGTACGCGCGTTGTGACGTTCATGCTCGGCAACGGCGGCAGCAACCGCAGCTTTCGTTTCCTTGGTGTTCCACAAGGCCACCACACGTTGAGCCACCATGGTCGCATCGGCAAGAAACTCGATGCGATCGCGAAGATTGATCGCTTCCACGTCGAGCAGTTTGTGCAGTTCGTGCAGCGCATGACCCTGCAGCAGGAAGGCGAACACGACTTGCTGAGCAACAGCATGGTGCTGTTCGGTTCGGGTATCAGTGACGGCAATAGGCACAACCACAACGATCTTCCGATGCTGATGTGTGGCGAAGGCGGTGGAGTGGCAAAGGCGCGCGGCCACGTGTCCTTCGAGGGCAAGCCCCCGATGGCCAACCTCTACCTCGCAGTGATGCGCGCAATGGGCTGCAAGGACGACACGTTCGCCGACAGCACCGAAGTGCTACCGCTGCGCTAGATCTTGGTCGCGATAAACTCGTAGACGGCCGGGCACTGGACAAATCCCTCGCCGTTCTCAATCTTCTTGAGGTCGTCGATCAGCTCATCGCAGTCACTCTGCGCGAGTTCCCCCATTGCCACCAGCTTTGGCCCGAACGAGTGCCACCATGTGTTTGGCCACGCGAACATGGTGTCGCTGCCCCGTGCGACGCGCAGGTGCGCACGCACATCGTCGAGGCGAAGGCCATGCTTCTCAAACATCGCGGGCAGGCGTTGACCAATGTCTGGGTCGCCGCCGCGGCCGCTCCACAAACGCATGGTTGCGGCGACTGCGAGATCGTGGCTGCGCCGGCGCGGCACCAGCGTCATTGAGTTGTAGTCGAAGTAGTCCTGCACGGCGAGGCGGCCACCAGGTGCCAGTGCGTTGGCGATGCCACGCACGACGGCTTCCGGGTCCGGCACGAAGCACAGCACCCAACGTGCGTAGGCAAAGTCGAATGGTTCTTGGCCTTCGAGCACAGCATCGAGTTCTTGCACATCGCCGACGGCACCTTGAAAGTGTGCGATGCCGCGCGCCTCGGCCATTTGGGTGGCATGTTCGATAAACGTCTCCGACTCGTCTACCCCGAGCACGCTGCCGTAGCGCGTGACTACGTCTGCCAAGTCGAACGAGGCGTAGCCTGGACCGCAACCAACGTCGAGAACGCGCTGCCCCATCTTGAGTTCTGCGCGGCGGAAGGCCTTTGCGGAGACATCGCCCCACAGGCGGTTCTGCAGCGCCAGGCGGGCCAGTTCGTCGTCGCCAGTTCCGAGCACGTATTCGCGTTCTGTCATCGAACGCGATCTTCTCGCCAGCGCCTGTGCACGGCCACCCGCAGTATGCGCGGATATGGCAACTACTCGCCGAAAGTTCCTCTCTTCGATGGCGGCAGCTAGCGCCGCGCTTCCGCTTGCTGCGGAGCTTGCAGGCCTTGAACAGTGCCGCCAGCGCTGTCGCTGCCGCCACCACAGCTGGTCAGAACGGCAAGAATGAGGGAAGTGGGGAGGAGCTTCGACATGGATTCTCTAGATGAACTTGTTTGGCAGGGGCGCTCTGTAGGCCGCTTGCGGAACCGCTCGCATCGGCAGTTCTGTTCTTCCCGGTTGAGAGGCTTAGGGCCGTCCGCGTAGTCTGGTCTCATGAAGATCTGGCGATTGCTGTGCTCGGCGTTGGTGTTTGCCCCAGGTGTGCTTTTGGCCCAGGACAAGCCCCATGCGTTTGTCGGGGCGCGGATCGAACCCTGTGATGGGCCCGCAATTGAGAACGGCGTGCTCGTGGTGCACCGCGGCAAGATCGTCGCGATTGGTCGTGCCGGCGACGTAGAGGTTGATCCTGATGCGGTGATCGTCAACACCTCGGGGCGCACGATCATGCCGGGGCTGGTTTGCAGCCATTCGCATGTCGGTTCGGTGTCCGGAGCTGACGGCAGCGGTCCGATCCAACCCGAAGTGCGCGCGTTGGACTCGATCAACGCGCGCGATCCTGGCATCCAAAAGGCGCAGGCGGGTGGTATCACGACGGTCAACGTCATGCCCGGTTCTGGCCACCTACTGTCGGGGCAGACCATTTACATGAAGCTGCGAGATGTGAATACGGTCGAAGAGCTCGCCGTGCGCAACGCCGATGGCAGTATCGCGGGTGGCATCAAGATGGCCAACGGCACCAACCCGAGAAAGGCGGCGCCGTTCCCCGGAACGCGTGGCAAGGCGGCGGCGTTGGTGCGCGCGCAGTTCCATCGAGCCCGAGACTATCAACGCAAAGTTGCGGCGGCCAACGGCGACCCCGAGAAGATGCCTGATCGCAAACTCGGCATGGAAGCGCTGATCGAAGCGATGGAAGGAAAACGCGTTGTGCACCACCACACGCATCGCCAAGACGACATCCTCACCGTGTTGCGGTTGCAGAAGGAGTTTGGGTTCCGTTGCGTACTGCATCACGTCAGTGAGGGATGGCTCGTTGCAAAGGAGATCGCCGAAGCCAAGGTGCCGTGCTCGGTCATCGTGATCGACTCTCCCGGCGGCAAGCTCGAGGCAGCTCGACTGTTGCTTGAGACGGGCGCCATCCTCGATCGTGCTGGTGTGCTCGTAGGCTTCCACACCGATGACGGCATCACCGATAGTCGCTTGTTTCTGCGTTCCGCAGCGCTCGCGGTGCGCGCCGGCATGGATCGTCAGAAGGCTCTCGAAGCCGTGACCATTGCCAACGCGCGCATGCTGGACATGCAGGATCGCATTGGCACGTTGACGGTCGGCAAGGATGCGGACCTGGTCATTTTGACTGGCGATCCGTTGTCGGTTTACACGCGCGTGCAGCAGACGTGGGTAGAGGGCAAGAAGGTGTTCGATCTGACGGATCCGAAGGACCGCTTGATGGCAACCGGTGGCTTTGGTGCCAGCAGCGACCAGGCATTGTCGATGTGCTGCTACGGTCTGCAGGGAGGTGGCCAATGAGCGTTCGCATGCTGACGTTTGCGCTGACCTCTTTGTCGGTGGCAATTCTCTCGGGTGGGCTCCTTGGTCAAGAGGGCGGCAAGCCCAGCGCGTCGAAGGTGACGCTCATCCAGGCAGAGACGCTGTTCACGATGGTTGGCCCGCCGATCAAAGATGGCTTCATCTTGATCCGCGGCAACAAAATCGCCGGCGTTGGCGCCGCGAACCAGATGCCCAAGGACCTGCCAATCACCAAGGTCAAGGTCGCGACTCCCGGCTTCATCGATGCCCACTCGGTCGTTGGCTTGACCGGCTTGCTCAACATTCCGCATGACCAGGATCAGCTGGAGAAGTCCTCGCCGATGCAGCCGGAGCTGCGTGCGCTGGACGCGTATCATCCGAAGGACCTACTGGTTGAGTGGGTGCGCAGTCTTGGTGTGACGACGTTGCACACCGGCCACGGTCCGGGTGCGTTGATTTCGGGGCAGACCATGGTCATCAAGACGCATGGCCGCAGCGTCGACCAGGACGTTGTGAAGCCATTGGCGATGGTCGCGGTGACACTCGCGGACTCGGGGCGTTCGAGAACTGGCAAGGCACCTGGTACCCGGGCGAAGTCGGTCGCGATGCTGCGCGAAAAACTGCTCGAGGCGCGTGCCTATGGTGCCAAGAAGAAGCGCGATGCAGATGCCGCGACCGACCTCGGTCTCGAAACGATGTTGAAGGTGCTCAGTGGCGATGTGCCGCTGTTGATCACTGCCCACCGGGCACACGATCTTGCGTCGGCACTGCGGGTGGCGGAAGAATTCGGAATCTTGATCGTGCTCGATGGTGCGGCCGAGGCCTACCTGATGTTGCCGCGAATCAAGAAGGCCGACGTTTGGGTGTTGCCGCATCCAGCGATGGCTCGCACTCGCGGTGATCTTGAAAACGGCACGATGGAACTCGCCAAACTGCTGTTCGATGCCAAGGTGCCGTTCGCGATGCAGAGTGGCTTTGAATCCTACGTGCCGAAGACTCGCGTCGTGCTGTGGGAGACTGGCATCTCGGTGATGCATGGTCTTGGGCGCGAAGATGCGTTGCGTGCCTTGACCGTCAACCCGGCCAAGATGCTTGGCATCGACGATCGCGTCGGCATTCTCCGTGCGGGCATGGATGCGGACATTGCGCTCTTTGATGGCGACCCGTTTGAATACACGACCCACTGCTTGGGAACGTTTATCGACGGCGTGAACTATACGGGCACGAGCCGGTGACGCTGCACTGCGTTCGCGTCGCCCATCGGGCTGATCGTTCTACCACCAAGCCTTAGGCGCCGATTTCCTCATACACCGTGGAACGCTGAACGGGTTTGTAGCCCGCTTCGCGAATGAGGTGTGCGATCTGGTCAACGCTGAGCGCCTCCGGTTCGGTGGTGCCTGCGTCGTGCGTGATCTTCTCCTCGGTCACGGTGCCGTCGATATCGTTGGCGCCAAAGCTCAAAGCAGTCTGTGCTGATTCCTGGGTCAGCATGATCCAGTAGGCCTTGATATGAGGGAAGTTGTCGAGCATCAGGCGGCCGACGGCAATGGACCTCAGGTCAAGGTGGCCCGTTGTGACATGCCCGAAGTTCTTGAGGTCCGTGTGGTACGGCCAGAAGGCGAGCGGGATGTACGCCATGAAGCCGCCACACTCGTCCTGCACTTCACGCAAGCGAATCAGGTGCTGGACCCGCTCTTCGACGCGCTCGATGTGGCCATAGAGCATCGTGGCATTCATCTTGAAGCCGTTGCGCTGCACCTTGCGTGCCGCTTCGAGCCAACGATCGGGGCCCATCTTCTCGCGGAAGACCGCTTTGTGCACACGATCAACGAGCACTTCGGCGCCGCCGCCAGGGCACGAACCGAGACCAGCATCGCGCAGATCCTGGAACACCTGCTCTTCGGTCTTGCCTGAGATGTTGAGCATGTGCTCGATCTCAACCATCGTGAACGCCTTTACGTGGATGTCGGGTCGCGCGCGCTTGGCGGCCTTGACGACGTCGATGTAGTACTCGTAGGGCATCGTCGGGTGGATGCCCGCGACCATGTGCACTTCGGTGACCGGCCGGTGCATTTGCTCGCGCACCTTCTGCTCGACGACTTCCGGAGTCATCAGGTAGCCGCGCTCCTCATCAACCTTTGCCGCGAACGCGCAGAACTTGCACGAGTACATGCAGATGTTGGTGTAGTTGACGTGCTGGTTGATGTTGAAGAACACCTTCCTGCCGTGCTTCTCGGTGCGCACGCGGTGCGCCATCAAGCCAACGGCCGCGAGGTGCGGCGTCTTGTAGAGCATGACGCCGTCATCGAACGTCAGGCGTTCGCCGTTGCGGACCTTACGATCGATTTCGCCGAGACCGGCGCGGTCGATCAGCTTTCGGGCCAGGGATTCGTCGAGGTGGTCGTAGTCGAAGTTCTGCATTGGGGGATTCAGCGAACAAGGTAACGGCGCACCGCCGGGCACGAGAGACGAAACCGCCGGTTGTCCTGCAAACGGCGGTCACCAGGTGGGAATTGCCTCGCGGTGGGGGTTGTGGCCCTGCCGGCTGCCGTTATCTTCCCGCGCCACTCGGAGGCCAAAATGCCAAGCATCTGCACATCTGTGTCCGCGCTCTGGTTCGCGCGCGACTGACCAGACCCTCCCTAGGTTCTCCTGGCGCCTATTGGCACGTCTGCGTGCGCCGAGGCAGAAGTCGACCCCGCCCAACTTCCCGGGCTCAGTGAGCCGAAGTCGAAGGATGTATCTTCACTTGTTGGTGTGTTCGCGGATGGCTTCGCGGAGGCGGGTGATGCCGGTGCGCTTGGTGGCGCTGACCCAGATGATGTCGTCTTTGGCGAGGTGGCACTGGGTGGCGAACTCGCGTTCGCGCTTGAAGCGTTTGGCTGGCTTGACCTTGTCGTGCTTGGTGGCGACGACGGTGTGGTCGACGTCGCTGTCGCGTAGGAAGCCGAGCATGTCGAGGTCGGAGGCGGTTGGGCCGACTTCGCCGTCGACCAGTAAGAACGCCATGACCAGTGCTTCGCGGCCGAGTAGGTAGCTGGTCAGCATCGGGAGCCAGGTGGCGCGCGTCGACTTGGAGACCTTGGCGTAGCCGTAGCCGGGGCAGTCGACGAGTGTGCCGCCCGATTTGTCCATGAGGAAACAGCCGAGCGCTCTGGTTCGACCGGGCTTCTGGGAGACCGGGGCGAGGTCCTTGTCGCCGCCGATTGCGTTAAGCAGCGAGGACTTGCCGACGTTCGACCTGCCGATGAACACGACCTCTGCCGGCGAATCGGGCAGCTCTTGGAAGTCGGTCGCCGCATCGACGAAGCTCAATTGGATCGGCTGACTCATGACGCCTGATTCTGACTGCTAAGGCGCCGCATCCCTAACACTCGTAGCGGTTTTGTCGGGCACTGGGCTGGGTGGCAGCAAGGAAGTCGGAACTGCGTCGTTGCGCTTTGCTCGCGCGTCCGCAGGATCGCGGTAATGAGCTCCGCCCCACGCCGGCGGCTGCCGCATTGGGTGCGGTGGCTGCACACTTACCTGTCAATGTTCGCGTTTGCCGCGATCCTGCTGTTTGCGGTGACGGGTCTGACGCTGAACCACGCCGATTGGTTTGAGGGCGGTGAGCCTTCGGTGCATGTGATCGAGGGCAAGATTGACGCCGTCATGCTGCAGGGCGGAGTCGACAAGCTCGCGATCGCCGAAGAACTGCGCGCGAAGCATGGTTTGAAGGGCAAGGTCAAGGAGTTCACCGTCGACGACCACGAGTGCTTTGTGCTGTGGAAGGGACCGGGCTACTCCGCCGATGTTGTCATCGACCGCGAGCTGGCCAGTTACGCTGGCGAGGTGGCGAGTCGATCTTGGGTTGCCGTCATTGACGACCTGCACACGGGGCGAGATTGCGGGCCAGTGTGGTCGCTATTGATCGACATATCGGCCGTGCTGTTGTCGGTGCTGTCGATCACGGGCTTGTGCATGCTGTTCTATCTCAAGAAACGGCGACGCACTGGCCTGATCGTCGCGGCAGTGGGGGGCGTGTTGCTCGTGCTCGCCTTTGCGTTCGGCGTGCACTAGCTCGCCTCGGTCATGCGAGTTTCGCCTACGTGATCTTGCGCACGAACTCCGACTTCAGGCCCATCTGGCCAATGCCGTCGATCTTGCAGTCGATGTTGTGATCGTCGTCGACGAGACGGATGTTGCGCACCTTGGTGCCGACCTTGACGACTTGCGATGACCCCTTGAGTTTGAGGTCCTTGATGACGGTGACGTTGTCGCCGCTTTCAAGCACGGTACCGTTGGAGTCCTTGACCAACTTGGCTTCGGCTGCAGCTTTGGCGTCTGCCTCGCTCCATTCGTGCGCGCACTCCGGGCACGTGTAGATGTCGCGGTCGAGGTAGGTGTAGTTCGAGTCGCACTTCGGGCAGTTCGGTTGATCGCTCATCTTGAGGGGGTTCGTCGCATGCTTGTCGCTCAGAGATTCGCGTCGATGGCTTTGGCCCATCTCGCGAGGTGGTCCTGGACAAGCTCAGGGGTCATCGTTGGGCGGAACGCGCGTTCTTCGGGCAGTGTCTTGGCGATTGCGGCCTTTGAGGGCCACAAACCACAGCCGAGCCCAGCGAGCAATGCCGCACCGATCGCGGTTGTTTCAAGCAGTTCTGGTCGCGAGATCGCGACGCCGAGCACGTCGCATTGGAACTGCATCAACAGGTTATTGGCAGCAGCGCCGCCATCGACTTTCAGGATCGCGAGCGAACGGCCAGAGTCGCCTTCCATTGCACGCAGGACGTCGACGTTTTGTAGGGCGATGCCTTCGAGCGTGGCGCGGGCGATGTGGGCGCGGGTCGTGCCGCGCGTCAGTCCCGTGATGCTGCCGCGTGCGTTCGGTCGCCAGTGCGGGGCTCCGAGCCCGGCAAACGCAGGTACGACTACGACGCCACCCGAATCTGGCACACTCTGCGCCATGGCCTCGACTTCTGCCGCTGACTCGAAGAACTGCAAGCCGTCGCGCAGCCATTGCACGGCGGCTCCGGCGACAAACGCGGAGCCTTCGAGCGCATAGGCCTTCTCGCCGGGAATCTGCCACGCCACGGTTGTCACGAGCCCATTCGTAGATGGAACCGGCGTTGATCCGGTGTTCATCAGCAAGAACGCACCGGTGCCAAACGTGCACTTGGCATCGCCGGGTGTGAAGCACGCCTGGCCGAACAGGGCTGCTTGTTGGTCGCCCGCGATACCGGTAATGGGCACGCCATCGGGAAGTGATGCAACCGAGCGCACCTTGCCAAACTCTCCGGCGCTCGGTGCGATCTCGGGTAGCAGCGCGCGTGGAATGTTGAACTGCTCAAGCAGCGTGTCCGACCAGTCCATCTTGTGGATGTCGAACAGCAACGTGCGTGATGCATTGCTGACATCGGTGACGTGGTGTGCGCCACCGGTCAGGCAGAAGACCAAAAAGCAGTCGATCGTGCCGAAGGCCAGTTCGCCGCGCTCAGCTCGTTGCCGTAGGTCGCCTTGGTCGAGCATCCATGCGAGCTTGGTCGCCGAGAAATACGGATCGATCGGTAGCCCGGTCGCTGCGCGCACCGCATCTTGTTCGCCCGCAGCAATCCTCGCGGCACACCAGTCACTGGTGCGTCGGTCCTGCCAGACGATCGCGTTGTGCACGGCCTTGCCGGTCTTGCGATCCCATAGCACTACGGTCTCACGCTGGTTGGTGATGCCGATCCCGGCCCAATCGCCGTCGGCGACGCTGCTCTGCCGCACCGCGGTGCCGAGCGCATCGAACACCGAGGCAAGGATCGCATCGGGGTCATGTTCGACCCATCCCGGTTGCGGGTAGATCTGGGCGAACTCGCAGTAGCCCCGTCCCTTCACGTTTAGTTGTTCATCGAGTACGAGCACGGTCGTGCCCGTGGTACCTTGATCGATCGCGAGGATGTGTTGCATGATTGTCGTTGGTCACGATAGCAAGATCACGACGGTATTCGCTCGAACTGATGGCGAGTATCGTTGGAGTTCAAAGCGTTCGCCGATCCCGATCAGCTGTTTCGCAAGTGACGTCGCGTCAAGCGTGCGCTACTTCGTCCAGAGGCCGCGATGACGCGCCTGGTCGAGCTCGAGGTGGATGATCTCCGGCCGCGAGTAGTGCCCCGAGATGTCGAAGTTCTGCCGTTCGCGTCGAACGAACGCGTGATCCAGTTCGGCGACCAGAAGTTCTTCACGACCAACTACTGGCGCAACCACCCAGGTCGCATCCGGTGCCGCAATGCATGAGCCACCGTTGCCACTCATCGCCGGAAGCGCCGCCCGCAACTCATCTGCGCGCGGCACACTGTCCGGAATGTCCTCGCGCCGCATCAGGCTCGACACCGACAAGACGTAGCTGCGGCCTTCGCGCGCCGCGAATCGTGTGATCTCTTCGGTGTTTTTCTTGTTGCCGGGCCAGATCGCGACGTGCAGGTCTTCACCTTGCGCATGCAGAGCGGCGCGCGATAGCGGCATCCAGTTCTCCCAGCAGTTGAGCACTCCCATGCGGAACGGCGGCAAGGTATTGGTGCGCAACCCGTGGCCGTCGCCTTGGGCCCACACCAACCGTTCTTCATGGGTTGGCATCAACTTGCGGTGCGTCGGTTGGATGAGGCCGTTTTGCCCAATGGTCACCGCCGAGCAGTAGATCGAGTGGCCGCCACGATCGAGCGCACGCTCCATGCAGCCGAGCACGATCGCCATGTTGTGTTCGCGCGCCACCTCGGCGAGCTCCTTGAAGTGCATTTGCGGCTCACAGCTCTGGTCGCTGTAGTGCGCAAACCACTCCTTCTGCCGCATGTCATCAAAGCGCGCGCCATCGGTGTGCTCGATCCACCAAGGGTAGCCGGGCACCAGCGCTTCGCCGAACGCGACCAGGCCGGCGCCCTTAGCGGCAGCGCGTTCTGCCCACTCGCGCACCTTCTCGATCGTGCGGTCGCGGTCGAGCCAGACTGGCGCAATCTGCGCCAACGCCACCGTCAGCTTCTCACTCATGATGACGTTCGTCCTGTGCTACGCCTCGACCTTGGAGACGATCTTCTTCTTCTTTTTGGCACTCTTGTCGACACCGAACTTGTCGGTCTCTGGCGTGTCGATGTGCTCGTACAGCATGTTGCGACGTTGCGGCACGAAGCCGGCGTCCTTGATGTGGCGTTCGATTTCGGGGATGGAGGTCGGGTGCGTGCAGCCAGCGGAGCTGACGACGTTCTCTTCGAGCATCGCGGAGCCGAAGTCGTCGGCGCCCATCGACAAGCCGATCTGGCACGTCTTCATGCCTTGCGTGACGAAGCTCGATTGGATGTGCGGAACGTTTTGCAGGTAGAGGCGCGAGGTGCTCAACGTGCGCAGGTATTCGGCGACCGTTGCCTTCTGGCCTCCACGCGCGGCCAAGAACTCATCGCCCTTCTCGGTGTTTTCCGGCTGGAACGTCCACGGGATGAACGCGGTGAACACGTTCGTCTCGTCTTG
This sequence comes from Planctomycetota bacterium, assembly GCA_029936315.1. Lineage (GTDB taxonomy): Bacteria > Planctomycetota > UBA1135 > UBA1135 > UBA2386. Next base: position 56,935 of record JAPYTD010000006.1, read on the forward strand.
CAGTTCGCGGATGCGCGTCATGTGCTCGATGCGATCGGCGTCACTCTCGACGTGACCAAACATCATCGTTGCGGTGCCCTTGCCACCCATGCGGCCCCATTGGCGCATGACCTCAAGCCATTCGTCGGTCGTGGCCTTCTTTGGCGCGATGATCTTGCGCACACTCTCGACCAGGATCTCGGCACCACCACCAGGAATCGATTGCAGACCGGCCGCCTTCAAATCGGCAAGCACGTTCTGCACAGGGCGCTTCTCCATCTTGGCGACGTGCGTGATCTCTGGCGGGCTCATGCCGTGGATCCAAACCTGCGGGTAGCGAGCCTTCAGATCCTGGAACAGCTCGGCGTACCACTCGGTCTTGAGACCAGGGTGGTGTCCACCTTGCAGCAGCAACTGCATGCCACCTTGTGCGATCAGTTCGTCGACCTTCTGGTAGATGACTTCGCGCGGCAGGATGTAGGCGTCGGCGTCGCCCGGCGATCGATAGAACGCGCAGAAACCGCAGTCGGTGATGCAGACGTTCGTTGGGTTGAGGTTGCGATCGACGATGTAGGTGACTTTTTGCTTGCCGTCCTCACCGGGTGGGTTGAGGCGCGTGCGCACGTCGTTGGCCAGCAGGCTGAGCGACGGTTGGTCGAGGCCGCGGTATAGCACGAGTGCTTCGTCAGCAGTCAGCACACCGCCATCGACGGCCTTGGTTGCGAGTTCAGAGATACGGTTCAAGTCAGGGGTGCCAGCGGAAGCCATAGGGGAGAGAACGGTAGGCGGGACGGGGGCTCGCGAGAAGCGTTGTGCCCCCAGAGAATGCGTTCGGTGAGGTCAAATTGCGTTTGGGCAGAGCGGTCGGGCGTTACGGCCGGAGTTTGGCTGGCTAGGAGCAGGGGCAATGAGAGTCTGCCCAGCGACGTTTCTCCTGTCGTTCGGAGTCAACGCCAGCGAATGCAGCGGCCCGAATAGCTGTGCCCGTGAATCTCGATCGGTAGACCCATGAGAGCAGGCACTGCGCTCGCAAGTGTTAGCGCTTGCTCTTGCCGAGATTCACTTCTGTGGTCAGTGCCGACAGTCGTTTGCGATCGGCATCACTCAGTTCCCATCCGGCAACGTTGAGCGACTTGAGGTGCGTGGCTGCACATAGATTGTCGATTGCGTCCTGGTCCATGCCCTTGCACCAGCCCAGGTGCAGGTCCCGCAAACTCGTGCGCGCAAGCAGTGCCTGCATCATGCTGGCGTCGAGTTGCTGATGGCCAATGAGATGCAGTGATGAGATACCTGCGGGCAGTGCGTCGATGCCAGCTGCCGTGATCTCTCCGACGCCGCCGAGGTCGAGTTCGCGCAGCGAGGGGATCTTCTGCAATGCCTGCACACCCTTGTCTGTGACCGAGCCAGCGGAGAGGCTCAGGCGGCGCAGCTTCGGCAGTGGGGCGAGTTGTTGCATCAGGCGATCGGTGACGCCGCTACCGGGCGCCGGTTCGGGTAGTGGGTTGAGTCGAATGCCTGTGAATATGGTGTGGCTGCCGATCCCGCCGAGGTTCAGCGCCTCAAGGGACGCCATGCCGGACAGGTTGGCGATCCAGTGATCTTCGAGGTGCGTGCAACCGCGCAGCGAGACTTCCCGGAGAGTTGCCGAGCTAGCGATGGCCTTTATTCCGGCGTCGCCAAACGATTGCGACCCGTTCAAACGAAGTGCCAGGAGCGGCAGTTCGCACAGGTCCGCGAGCAGTTTGTCGGGGATGGCCATGCTCACGAGGTTGAGTTCGCGGAGCGTCGTGTTCTTGACCAGGCGCACGAGGCCCGGCCCTTGGATTCTCAGTTGGCCCTCCAGGATCAGCGCCTGCAGCTTTGGCAGGGCGGCAAGTCGTTCGATGCCATCATCGGTGACGAAGATCGGCGCCGTCTTCGGCTTGAGAGGTCCACCGCGAAGTGCTTCGAACGTGCTGACGGTCATCGCGATCGCCTCGAGTTTCTGCAGCCGCAGTAGGGCAGGCAACGCATCGTCGCTGAGGTTGATGCCGAACACTTGCTTCGTGTCCTTGGGTAGCGCTTCGATGTCTTGGCGGGTGCGGACAATGGTTGGCGTGTGCCATACGATGAACTTGGGTTCGCCGTCTTGGTGTGCGCCTGTTTGGTCAGATGGTCGTGCGCCAGAAATCTGGGACACGGCGATGACCGCGCCGATGCCGATCACGACGAGTGCTGCGGCGAGCCACCGGCTACTTTGCGTGGCTGGGTTGGCCGTCTCACTTTCCGTCTGCAACTGGCTTAGCACCGCGTGTTGCAGATCGGGTGGCGTCTCGCCCCCGACTCGCTCCTTGAGCAGCCAGTCGATGCGGGCGTTCTTGGCGTCTTCCTGGTTTGGTTCAGTCATCAGATTCTCCGTTCGATGCAGTCGCGAAGTGCCTTGCGCAGTCGTTGCATCATGTTCCGGACTCCGTGTTCGGTCAGGTTGAGTTCGGTCGCCAGCTCTTGGCGAGTGGCGCCATCGTGGTAGCTGCGTTCGAGCGCCGTTCTGCTGCGCTCAGGCAACTCAGCGACACACCGTTCGAGCGCGTCGAGTAACTGGTTGCCGTCGTCGGGTGCGGCGTCGCGCTGCCACAGTTGTTCTGCAGCATCGATTAGCCGCTCGGCGCGGCGGCGATCACTGTGGCGTCGTTTCATCCACAGGTTGCGCGCCGTCGTTCGCAAGAACGCGGCCGCAGTGCGTTGTTCTCGCGAGGCCACGTCGCGACGGAGCGCGATGAGCAGCGTGTCCTGGGTCAGTTCGTCGGCGAGTGCCGCGTCACAGCCAGCCGAACGCAGGAAGCGCCACAGACCGACCTGGTGTTTTCTTACGAAGGCGGTGGCTTCCATGTCCTTGGCTGGCGAACTGGATCCGGGCGGCAGGTGCGAAAAAGCTGGCACACATGACAGTCCCCGGGGCGTGACTCAGAGTACCCAGAAAAATCGATTGTTGTCGTGCGACCGTCAGCTACCCCGGCAGCGGATCGATTCGCCCGCGGAGACGGCTTGTTTGCAGCACGCCATCAGGGCCTCGAGCTTTATGTGCACCGGATTGCGGCGCACGATCCCGTCGAATACCGAGGCGCGCACGATGGGGTCATCGGCCGTCACCATGCCGAGGCTCTCTAGTTGCGATTCCTTCCGTGCTCGGAAGGCATCGAGCAAGCGGAACAGTTCGTCTGCGAGTTGGCGCAGTTCGGCTCCTTCGATCTCGAAGCTTTGGTCGAATTGATCCGAGATGCGTGCAAACTGCGGGCAAGGAATGTCGAGCCGTTCGGGTAGCTCGAGGATCGGTTCGTCCAGGTCCTCGATGCGCACCGTCGAGTTGGGGCCACGGATGTCGAACGCCATAGATGTGACAGCATCCCCTACAGCAGATCGTGGTCAATGCCAGCGACTAAAGACTGGCCTTGTACCGCCGCTCACGCCAAAACTTCGTCATGCGCAAGCTTGTGCTCGTCGGACTGCTTTCGATTGCTGCCTGCACTGCCGTTATGACCAACGAATCTCCGCTACCTCCGGTCGCCAAGACCGTGCCTCACCAAAACCACTGGCACGGCGAGGTCTTCGTCGATGACTACTATTGGATGCGCGAGAAGGAGCACCCGGATGTGCGCGCCTACCTCGCAGCTGAGAACGTCTACACCAAGGCGAAGACCGGGCACTTGCAGCCGCTCAAGACGAAGCTCTATGAGGAAATGATCGCGCGTGTGCAGCAAACCGACCTGAGCGTGCCCATGCGCATGGGCGGCTTCTACTACTACCACCGCACCGTTGAAGGTAAGCAGTACCCGATCTACTGCCGCAAACCCGCGTCACCGGATGGCAGCTACGACAAGGGCGCCCAAGAGCAGGTGTTGCTCGAGCAGAACGAGATGGCCGAGGGCTTGACGTACCTTGGCTTCGGTGACATTGAGGTCAGCGATAACGACAACCTGTATGCGTACACGACGGACGTGACGGGGTTTCGGCAGTACACGTTGCACGTCAAGAACCTGACCACTGGCGCGGTGCAGGCAGACCTTGCCGAGCGAGTGACATCCGTCGAGTGGGCGGCGGACAACCGCACGTTGTTCTACGTCACTGAAGATGCGGTCACGAAGCGGTCCAACAAGCTGTGGCGACACACACTCGATGGCGAGCCTGAGCTGCTGCTCGAAGAATCGGATGAGCTGTTCCGCATCGGTGTTGGCCGCACGAAGGACAAGCGCTATCTGACGGTTGGTGCGTTTAGCACGGACACGTACGAGCAGCGTTACCTCGACGCCAACGATGCGAACGGCGAATTCAAGATCCTGCAGCCGCGCGAGAAGGGTCACCGCTACTCGATGACGCACCGCGATGGCGTCTTCTATCTGCGCACCGATCGTAACGCGTTGAACTTCCGCATCGTCAAGGTTGCGGCGCACGACCCGCGCGAAGCCAACTGGCAAGACATTGTGCCGCACAAGCACGATGTCCTGGTCAGCAGCTTCCAGGTGTTTGGCGACTACGCTGTCGTGCAGGAGCGCGTGCTCGGGCTCAATCGCTTTCGAGTGCTCGACTTTGCCGATGGTTCGTGGCGGGAGATTGCGTTCCCGGAGGCCGTCTATTCCGCCAGCAGTGGCGGCACGCCGGAGTTCTCGTCGTCCACGTTTCGCATTTCGTATGAATCGATGGTGACGCCGCCGTGTGTCTTTGACTACGACCTGAAATCGCTGGATCGCGAGCTCAAGAAGCAGCGCGAGGTGTTCGACTACGACCCTTCGCAGTACGAGACCGAACGCGTCTGGGCCACTGCTCGGGATGGGGTCAAGGTGCCGGTGTCGATCGTCTATAAGAAGGGCACGTCTCGCGACGGCACGGCGCCGCTCTGGCTCTACGGCTACGGTTCGTATGGCATTTCGATTCCACCGACGTTTAGTAGCGAACGCCTCAGCCTGTTGGATCGCGGTGTCATCTGGGCCACGGCCCACATTCGTGGCAGTGCAACCCTCGGCGAAGCCTGGCGCAAGTCCGGCATGCTGATGAAGAAGAAGAACACGTTCACCGACTTCATCGATTGCGGCGAACACCTGGTCGCTGACAAGTGGACCAGCAAGGATCGCCTGATGGCCGAGGGCGGCAGCGCCGGTGGATTGCTGATGGGCGCGGTTGCCAACATGCAGCCGGATTTGTTCCGCGCGATCCACAGCGCGGTGCCGTTCGTCGACCTCATGAACACGATGATGGATGCATCGCTGCCGCTGACGGTCGGTGAGTATCTTGAGTGGGGTGACCCCAATGAGAAGCCGGCGTTCGACTACATGATGTCGTACAGCCCCTACGATCAACTTGAGGCGAAGGCGTATCCAGCGACGTTGATCACGACGAGCTTCAACGACTCGCAGGTCATGTATTGGGAACCGGCCAAGTACATCGCCAAGCTGCGCACACTCAAGACGGACGACAACGAGCTGCTACTTGAGTGCAAACTCGAAGCCGCCGGTCACGGCGGCGCGTCGGGTCGCTACGACCGTTGGAAGGACCGTGCCTTCCAGATGGCGTGGATGCTCGGACAGGTCGGCATCACGCAGTGAGCAGTGGTTTGGGGAGAGCGGAGTTCTCGTCGAGGCGGCGGATCCGAGACGAGCGGCGCGCGCCAGAATCGACACAGATTTGTGTCTGCTCGCTTTTCCCTGCGGATTGGTTCGCCTACTGGGCGACTACTGGCTGGGCAACTACTGGGGCAGCAGTGGCGGCTTGCCCGTCGCGTCCTCGGGCAGCGAGAACTTCTTGCCGCGTTTTGTGCTCCGGATCGCGAAGTTGCCGTGTTGCAAGAAGAAGCGGCCATTGCGCACGCCGCCGCGCCGATCGGAGCGAAGCTTGCCGTGGCCATCGTGCGAGAAGCTGGCGGAGCGCACCGAAAGCCACTCGCCCGCCTTGTCGCGCAGCCAGATATTGCCGTAGTCGCACTGCCGATCGCGGTCGCCGTTGGCACCGCTGAAGTTCTCGCTAAACGAATAGAGGCTGTGCAGGTGCTTGCCGTCGCGCGGCGCCTTGAAGCTCGCGACGAGTTGCCACGCATCAGCCGCGTCCGGTTTGCCACCCTTGGGAATGTGTGAGAACCAACCCGTGTAGGTCGTGTGCGTGCCCTGTGGCTCTGCATGCACCAGGAAGCGAATCGTGTCGCCCAACTTCCAGTCGTGCACGAGGTGACTGTGGCCGCCGGTGCCTTCGTTGCCAAAGCCGCCGGCGTAGACGCCGTCACCCTTGCGCACAAGTTGCACCAGGTCTTCGGCCTTCACCTTCTTGCGATCGACGGCTTCGTTGCCGGAGTCCCAGACACTGAAGATCACACGACGCTCGGTCTTGGAGTTGACCTGCATGCCGAAGTAGCCGCGGTGCCAACCGGTCGCCATGTAGTAGGTCCACAGCGGATCAGTCTTCGGAGTCAGTTCGCAGTAGAACCACTCGATGTCGTCCTGGTGTTCTCTTGGCGCCTTGTAGCTCAAGTGCACCGAGGACGCGTTGCGGCGCTCGACCGTGACTGCACGAAGGGGGCACCCGCTGAGCACGATGGCCTGCAGGTTCTGTAGGGCACTGCCGTCGGTTGTCTTGATGACGAGCTTGTGCACTCCGGGAAGATGCAGGCCAAACGTGCCGATCCAAGCCTTGCCGGCGCCCTGCGGTAGTTGTGTTTTGACGCGGGCAGGAGTGTTGCCGGGGTGGGGCCCGACGTTGATCTCGACCGTGGCCGCTTTGGCGTTGCCGACCCGTTCGATCTCAACCTTCACCTGGCCGGGGGTCGCGCACTCAAAGTAGTAGTGCAGCTCGCCCTTGCACTCGCGCACGACGCCAGTCTTGTGATTGCGTTTGGCGGCCCGTGCATCGGGATACGCGTAGCCACAGAAGGCTGGGATGCTCAGGCTTGCTTGCTTCTCTTGTGCGTAACTCGGAGTCGCCGCGAACAGAATTGCAGCGAGGGCGAAATGACTGGCTGAGGTGTGCACGGCGTCAGTCTACGCTTTTGTGATGCAGAGACGATGCTTGGCGTTCTCACTGTTGGCTGCCGCCCTGTGCGCGTCACTTGCTGGCCAAGGAGATGGTGCGAAGGTAGCCCGCGGGTGCGATGTCGAAGCCCTCAACAAGGCCGCCGCTTCGATCGAGCAACTGATCGCCAAGCACGAAGTCTGCGGGGCGGTCGTGATGGTCTCGTACTGTGGCTCGCCAGTCTTGCATGAAGCGTTTGGCTTTCGCGATGTGCACGGCAAGACGCCAATGCAGAAGGACACGCTGTTTCGCATGGCGTCCAACACCAAGGCGATTACTGCAGCCGCTGTGTTGACGCTCGTCGACGAAGGCAAGGTCGGGCTCGACGACCCGATCAGCAAGTGGTTCCCGACGTGGGTTGCAGGCGAAGCCGAGAAGATCACTGTGCGGCAGTTGTTGACGCACTCAAGTGGCCTGCGCATCAGCAGCCTGTTCATGCGGCCGTTGATGAAGAAGTCCGAGAAGCATCCTGATGCACCCAGCCTCGTGCTCGAGTGCGCGCGCTTCGGCAAGGTTGGTCCGAAGGAAGAGCCCGGAACGACCTATAGCTACAGCAACCCTGGCTACAACACGCTCGCGGGACTTGTCGAAGTCGTCACTGGCACGAGCTTCGAGCAGTACTGCACTGAGCGATTCTACAAACCGCTTGGCATGGTCGACACCAACAACCACGAGTCGCGTGCCGACCTCGATCGCATGTCGGTCGTTGTGCGCGGCCGCAGCAAGGCACGCTGGAACGCACGCTGGAACGCACGCTGGTCACCCGGCGATCGTGCGACGATGCCGTTCGTTCGCGGCTCCGGTGGACTGATCTCAACGGCCACCGACTACGAGAAGTTTTGCCGCATGGTTCTGATCGGCGGCAGCGTCGGCGCCAAACGCCTGCTGTCGACCGAACTGGTCAACGAGGCCACCAAGAACCAGATCCCACACATCGAAGGTGGTCGCTACGGCTTCGGCTGGCGCATCGATCCGGACGGTGCGTTTTCCCACGGCGGCTCCGACGGGACGTTTATCTGGTGCGATCCGGCGCGCGATCTGGTGGGCATGGTGTTGACCCAGACTCAGGGCAGCAAGGCCCTCGCGCCAGCCCGGAAACGCTTCCGCAAGCTCGTAACTGTTGCCTGCACTCCCGTCGAGGCCATCCGCAGAGCGCCGCGGTGAACTTGTCGGCATCGCCTGTTCATGCTTGCCGGAAGGGCCTCCGTTGCTACCATTCCGCGTCCCCCATGGAGCCTTGCTGGGCTCCTCAAGTTGGCTCATAAGTCGGAGCGTGGCGCAGCCTGGTAGCGCACCTGCCTGGGGGGCAGGTGGTCGGAGGTTCAAATCCTCTCGCTCCGACCATTCCGCCAAAGGCGGTATGCACGGCGCGACAGGCTTTGGGGATGTCGCGTGCCACTGCTGCGCAGCGACTCGCATGCACCGGCAAATCCTGTTGGCCCGGCCGTCGCAATCAGACCTGCTTGTAGACCTTGGCGAGGCTCTCGCCGTGCACGTCGAGTTGCCACTCGCAGAAGTAGCCGAATGGCGTGTTCTTGACCGTGTAGCTGGTGTTGGTCAGGCGCTCGGACAACTCCACCAAGAACGCCTGGGCGAACTCAGGCGAGGCGTTTTGGCCGCCGAGGTGCGTGAATGAGTGCAGCACGATGTTCTTGTAGTCACGTTTGTTCGCGAGCCACTTGACGTGTTTCAGCGTGTGCCGAAACACACGGGCGCGTTCTTCGGGCGGCTCGTCTTGGCTCTCAGCGTGGGCGAACACAACGACGCAGTCGTGCATCTCGTCATCGATGGTGACATCGGCGACCTTGTCGCCACCGATTTCGTCGAGCGTCTTCCGGAAGCTCTTCCAGCCGAAGTGCCGCGCTTGGAAGCAGAGCAGCTTCATCGTTGGCGGCGACGCCTCGGCCTCCAAGTTGCTTCGAACGTGCGCGTTTCCGCATCGCGCGGTTTGTCCGCAACGATGAGAGAGCGTGAGGTCGCGTTTTTGGCAAAGAACGTAAACACGTCGAGCACGCGCGCACCCTTCTTGCCGGCGACGAGGTCGTGGATGTTCTCGCGCTTTTTGCCGAGTGACGAGAAGCGGCCCGGAAGGATCAGGTCGTCGCGCGTCTCGCGAATCTCAAAGGTGTCGGGTGAATCAATCGCTGGCACGTTGCCTTGGAAGTCGTAGTTGCGAATGCGCGCTTCGCCTTCGAGGCCCATGATCACGCCGTTGTAGTTGAGGTGGTCGTGGTGCGAGAAGCCCTTGCCTGGCTTGAGGTGTATCGCCATGACACCAATCGGGAAGCGCTCCCCTTGCTTGCGATGCTGCTTCGAGAACTTGCGCATGGCGTCACGAATCGGCGCCTTGGGATCGCGCAACCGACTCATCGCTGCGGCGACCGTCATCAGGTAGGCCTGTTCGTCCTCACCCTTCGAGTCGACCAGGCGACGAGCTTGCGGGTAGAGCTGCTCAAGGAACTCGGCGTGCGTCAATTTGCCCATGCCCTCCTGTGGCCCCGTGCGGTCTGGTGGCGTTGGCGCTGGCTTGGGGTCTTGGGCGGGCAGAGAAACTGCGCCGACGAGCATCGAGCTCACGGCGGCGGCCGATAGCCACAGGATGCTGCGCCGTTCGATGACGACTCCGTCTTCGATCTCGACACCACATTCCGTGTCCTGGACCGCGCAGCGTTCATCGTCGCTAAGTAGCGTCTCATCGTCTCGGCCGAAGTAGCTCATGCCGGGATCCTACCGTGAGATGGCTCGTCACACGTTGACTTCGCGGTCGGATCAGATCCACTGCATGCCGATGACTGCCCGAGATGTACCGATTCTGTTTGGCGATGGCCGGCTTTCGCTGCGTGTGCCATCGTCGGCGGACATCCTGACCGGGCCGGTCATCCCTGTTCTCGCGGATCCGGCAGACGCCGTGACAACAGCTTTGCGCAGCCCAATCGGTAGCCCGTCGCTGCGTGCGATTGCCGAATCGAGGCAGCCGAGTTCGGTCGTGATCACGATGAGTGACATCACGCGGCCGGTTCCGAACGAACTGCTGATCACGGCGATCCTCGCGGAACTCAATGCGACCGGCATCCCGGACAGTGCGTGCACGATCTTGATCGCGACGGGCATGCATCGTGCGTCGACACGCAAAGAGCGTGAGATCATGCTCGGCAAAGATCTGTTGCGCCGGTGTCGGGTCGTCGATCACGAGTCGGACCAACCAGAGACCCTGGTGCAGATCAGCGAAGAACCGCCGGTCGGCATCAACCGCATCTATGCCGATGCGGACCTCAAGATCGTGACTGGTTTGATCGAGCCGCATTTCATGGCGGGCTACTCTGGCGGTCGCAAGGGCATCTGTCCTGGGTTGGTCGACATGCGCACGGTGCAACGCTTCCACGGCCACAAGACGATGGGGGACCCGGATGCCGTCGAGGGCAAGTTGCTCGGCAACCCATGCCATGAGATCGCGATGCAGGTCGTTGCCTTGACCAGCTGCGACTTCTTGGTGAACGCGGCGATCACCAACAACCGTGAGTTGGCCGGCGTGTTTGCCGGCGACTTGTTTGCCGCCCACGAGCAAGGCTGCAAGCAGGTCTCTGTGTGGACGTCGGCAAAGGTCGAACAACCCTACGATCTGGTGGTGCAGTCTGCCGGTGGCTACCCGCTCGACCAGAGTTTCTACCAGACGGTCAAAGGCATGGTCACGGCATTGCCCGCGCTGCACGAGGGCTCGACGTTGTTGATGTGCTCGGCGTGCACGGAGGTCGGTTCGCCCGAATACACCGAGTTGATGTTGCAGCGTGGCAGCGACTACCGCGGGTTCTTGGATCACATAAAGGCGACCGAGGTTACCCAGAAGGACCAGTGGCAGTTCCAGATGCAGACGCGCGTGTTGGATCGCGTCGGTGTCACCGGGCTTGTGATGGCGAACGATGGGTTGCCGCTGGACGTGCAGCAGGGTCTCGCTGTGACGCCGGCTGTTGGCAGTGGCGATGCGCCGCAGCGAGCGCAGGCGCTGATCGATGCCTACGTTGCCCGAGCGCCGGATGCGCGGATCGCGATCATTCCGGACGGTCCTTACACGATGTTGCGCAACTAAGCCGTGAACTGGCAGTCTGCTGTGGAACGCGCGCGTTTGCGCCCTACCATGCTCGCCCAATGAACCTGACTCAGCTTGTCGATTTCCTCCTTAAGTGGCGGGATACGAACCCCAATGGAACGAAGAAGGCGTTGGCTGCGGCGGTGACTGCGCAATCTGATCTGCGTCTCGACAAGGCACTGTTGGTCGGCGCTGAGTGCGTGCTGCGCATCAACCAGATGCAGCAAGCCGGCGACGACTCCTACGCCGTCGCCGCCTTGCACAAGCTGTGTGAATACGATGATCGGCCGATTGTGGTGTGCTTGCTGACGACGCGCGGCATGCGCTTGTTGTTGGCCAACACGTCGTTGATCGAGAAGGTCTCGGAACGTTCGTATCGTTTGGCGAACGAGAACCTGACTGGCAGCGTGCTCGATACGGACATCCTGGCGGCGCTCGATGGGATCGCCAATCTGCCGGACAACTTCGAGAAGCTGTGGACTGCCCACCAGGCGAGTGATCGCATCGCCAACATCGAGCGCATTGTCGGCACGACGCAGGCGATGCACGCGGTGTCCGCCGCCGAGAACCCCGGTAGCGTCAAGCCCCGTACTTCTCGCTAAGCGGTCTACTTCTGCGGAGCGATGTGCAAGTCACCGATGTCGGTGAGCACGGCGGTCGCTTCTGGCAAAGCGCGGCAGGAAAAACTGCACCAGAGGCCCAATGCTGATCGCGAACCATGCGGTGCCGAATCCGATCGAGCCGCCGAGGAAGATGCCGATCGTCATGACGCTGACTTCGAGGATCGTGCGCACCTTCCACACCGCAAACCCTCGCTTGGCGAACCCGGTCATGATGCCGTCACGTGGGCCCGGGCCGAGGCCGCCACCGATGTAGAGCCCCGATGCGATTGCAATCAGCACAGGACCGGCGGTTGTTAGCGCAATGCGCGCCCACATCGCTTCCGGTTGCTGTAACCAGCTGAGTGTCCAGTCGACTGAGATGCCGATCAGCAGTGCGTTAAGGACAGTGCCAAGGCCGACTTTCTCGCGCAGTGGTATGAACGCGAGCACCACGACAATGCCGGTCACGATGATCGCAACGCCGAGGCTGATGCCGCTGACCCGCGCGAGGCCTTGGTGGAACACGTCCCACGGTGCCGTGCCGAGGCCGCCGGCGACCATCAAGGCGATGCCTACGCCAAACAGTCCTAGGCCGAGTACGACTTGCGGGAGCCGCCGTAACGTGTCGCGCCACGGCCGCAAGATCAGCATGCGCGAGAGCATGTTGTTGGTGGTGCTCACCAACTACTCGCCTTGACCTTGCTCTGCGGACATCGATGGCAGATCGTAGCCACGTAGTGGCTGCGACTGCCAGAGCGATGCAGAGTTGCGGCGCGGCCATTGCATGCGCAGGTGCCAGACCTGCTTGCCCAGCGGACCGTCGGCGATGGCCTGTGTGGCCGAAAACAGGATGCTGATCAGCGAGCAGGTTGCGATGGTGCGTGGTCGTGGTGTTCGTAGTGTCCTGTGATTGATGCACTCTCCGCAGGTCACGCAGGCCTGAGCGCAATCGCATCGAAGCGCACCTGGGTCTCCGCCCAGTGGTGTTTGTAATCCATGGCGGGGCCCATGTCGTAGCGGGCGACTCCCTCTTCGCACAGCCAGCGTAGTTGTTCCATCTGGAGCAAACTGCCGATGGATGCTGACCGCCACTCGTCGTCAAAGCTGAACTGCTGTCCGCGATAGCTGCTGCCCTCCGGCGAGCTATCGCATAGGCCACCGAGGATGAAACCGATGTCGCTGTCCTCGTGGCGTGCGAAGATCACGCGACTGGTGCGTCTTGCAGCCATGCGGTGCAGCATCGCCGCGTAGAATTCGCGTGACGGCGAGTTGTTCATTCCGCACTTGCCGATGCCTTTCCAACTGCGTTGTTCCACCGCCTGGATGCGCGCGTAGACCGCGTCGACCTCTTCGGAAGTGCCCGCGGCGTGCCGCTCAAACGACACGCCGCGCTCGTTTGCGCGACGTTCCGAATTGCGAGTTGACCGCCGCAGTTTGGCCGAACGACGAGACAAGTAGCAATCGAAGCCATCACTCAGGTCGGCCCGGCAAGCCGTCTCGGACATGATGTGCAGGATGTCGTAGCGGTGTTCGAACGTGGCGACGATCTGCCGCATCACCTCTCCCTCGAGGTCAATACCACTCAGGACTACAGGCGTATGCGGATGCGATTCGAGCAACCGGGCCAGCATCGGCACGGCTCCTGGACCGAGCAGTGGGCAGCCAAATAGCCAGCTGGATTCGATTGGTTCGAACAACGGTCCGGCAGTAGTTTCGGCGTGACGCGCGAGCGCGACCACGCTGTCGTCATCGTGCGCGACCCACAGTTGTCGGCCGGGCGCGAACGTCTCGTGGAACGACAGTTGCCATTCGGTACGACAACAGAATGGCTCGGCGTGCGCGGCCGTATCGATGGCGCGGTTCCAGGCGGAATCCGGGTGATCGAACTCTGATAAGTTCGTGATCATGCGTGGGTTGTTGCCACGGCCGCCGCCAGTTGCTGGCGCGGCCATGCATGTGGAGGCGAGTCGAATGTCGACTCAGCGAACTCCTACTTTTCCTTCTTGGCGGCGACGGTGACCGGCACGGTCACAGCCTTGTCGCCAAACGTGATCGCGATCGAGCACGTGCCCTTCTTGGCCGACGGCTCAAGGCTGACCTTGAGGCATGCGCTCTTGGTCTTGATGTCGGTCAATGCCATGCGCCAGCGGATCGGCTCGCCATCGGCGGGCTTGAGGTTGAGCAACCAGCCAGCATCCTTGTGCACCGTGAAGTACATCGAGTATTCGCCCGCCGGGACCTTGCGGCCAGCGGCTGCTAGATCGCAGGAAGTCTTGACGCTGCCGATCGGCGTGCTGGCGGCAAACTTGTTGAAGCGCTCGTGGCGATCGGCGTTGTCCTTGATCTTCTGCCAGGCGCCTTCACCAAAGCGGATGGCCGTGTAGTTGACTTCCAGCTTGTTCTGGCCCATCTCGATGGTGTTCGAGACCTTTGGCGCGCCGCGGTTGATGCTGCCGCTGATTTGAGCTTGCAGGCCACACGTCATCAGTGCGGCGCAGGTGAGTGCGATAACAGACTTCATCATGATTGGATCCTTTCGTTCAGTAGTGGTGTCGAAGTGGGGCAAGAGTCTAGCGAACGGGTGGCGATGATTGCGCGAATCCTGACAATTGGCGCGCCGCGAATCGGTCCGAGTTATTGGGAACACACGCAAGCAAGTTCGTAGGTGCGCACGTAAGCCATGCCGTGTGCGGCATCCATGCCGGGAGTTGTGGCAGCAGTGTCTCAGCGCCTTACGCGCGCCCCGGATCTGGCTGCATCACACCACTAGAGCCCGCGCAGCCACTCGGGCCGAAGCGGCACTTCGCCTTTCAGGGCGCCATCGATCGCCGCAACGATGTCGCCGCGATCGCGCGGCAACCGGCCTGCGATCGCCAGGCGGTTGGATGCGTGGTTGGTCCGAAAGATCGCATCGCTCGGGTTCGCGTAGGCGACGAACGTGCGCAATTCGCGCAGCGCCGTCGGAATGTCGGGCATCGTGAACAGACCCTTCTCTTCGGCACGCGCGATCGGCGTGCCGGGCACGACCGTCAACGTCAGTGCCGACAAGAAGCGCGGATTCATCGCAGTTGCCAGCTCGGCAGATGCCCGTGCGTGTTGTTCACTGCGTTCGACACCACCGGCACCTAACAGGAAGATCACCGAGGTCTTCATGCCCGCCGCGTGGGCGCGCTGGGCTGCTTCGACGTGCTCCGCCGCGGTGCTGCCTTTGGCGATGCGCTTGAGGGTTTGGTCATCGCCGCTTTCGGGGCCGATGTACAGTTGCGTCAGGCCGAGCCCGCATAGTTCACGCAGTTCGGCTTCACTCTTCTCGAGGATATTGCTCGCCATCGCGTAGCACGACACGCGGCGCAACGACGGAAACGTGTTCTTGCAGGCCGCGAGGATCGCGCGCCACGACGGCATGTCGAGGATCAGCGAGTCGCCATCGGCGACGAACACCTTTTTCGTATTCGCACCGTAGGTCTTGCCCGCCAACGCGATGTCGGCGAGCACCTCATCGAGCGCGCGCACCACGAACTTCTTGTCGCGGTACATGTCACAGTAGGTGCACTTGTTCCAGCTGCAGCCGATGGTCGCCTGCAGAATGTAGGCGTCAGCTTCGCTGGGCGGGCGGTAGATGCTGCCTTCGTAGCGCATGCGCCTACTTGCGACCGCTCCAACGCAGCATCTGGTCAGCGAGGTCCATGCAGTGATGCACCTCGACGTCTGTGGCAACGCCGTCATTCTCGACGACTCGCAGCTCTGGTTGCACAAAACCGGTAACCGACGGCAGGTTGAGTCGCTCCATGCGGGCGATGACTTCCTTGTGCAGGGTGGGGTCGATCTTGATGCCGTACTTCTCGACCAACGCCTTACCGGCCTTGAAATCACCTTCGGCCTTGATGCGCATGATCTCGGCGAGAAGCTTGCCGCAGCCTTCGCGGAACTTGTCGGCCGAATCGACGACGTAGAACGTCTTGCCGTCTTTCTTCTCGGCGTGCACGCCAGCGTTGTTCTCGAGCAGCCACAACACGATCAGTTGGCGGTTGCGCATGTGATCTTCTTCGACGCGCTCACCGAGCGGCACGCGGCGCAGCTGCACCAGTGCGTTGCGGGCGTAGGACTCATACTTGGCCAGCACGGCTTCGTCGTTGGGCACAAAGCCGAGGTCCTTCATCTTCTGGTCGGCGATCCAGTAGAGGCCCACCAGGTCGGCGCGGCCTTCTTCGAGCGTGCTGTAGAACAAACCGAGGCGCTGCGCCGGATTCTTGATCTCCGGCATCAGCTGGCCCGAGGCATGACCGACGACTTCGTGCAGATTGGTGTGCATGTCGCTCATCGCGGCCGAGTAGAGACGCGCGCGCGCTTCCTCTGCCGAGGTGAAAGAGAACTCACCGAGGCTGCCCGACGCCTTCACGAAGTTGTAGGTTTCGACGACGTTGGCGAGGTTGACCGACTTGGTGCCGTATTGCTCGCGCACGTCGGCCTCGTTGGGAAGGTTGATGCCGATTGGCGTGATTGGGCCGCTGTCGCCGGTTTCGGTGACGACCGAGATGGCGCGCGCCGAGATGCCTTTGACATCTGCCTTCTTGAACTTTTCTGCCCACGGCATGCGCGCTTCGAACCACGGCGCTTCGAGCGCGAGCTTGGCGATGTTGCGGCTCTTGATCTCGTCGCGGAAGCTGATCACGGATTCCCACGAACCCTTCATGCCGCGCGCGTCGACGTAGACCTCGATGAAGCCGAGGATGAAGTCGATTGTCGAATCGTTGTCCTGCACCCATGCGATGTTGAACTCGCGCCAGTCCGCCATGCTGCCGGTCTGGTTGTAGCGGATCAGATTGGTGATCGCCTTTTGGGTCGGCTCTGGTGCGTAGGGTAACGCGGCCGTCAGGTGCACGTTGATCTGTGCGATCTCTTTGGCGTAGCGGCCTGGGGGGATGCTCGCGCCATCTCCGCAGCGGTAGATCTCTTCGATGAGCTTGCCGTTTTTCTTGACCAAGCGCGAGTTGAGGGCGTTCTTCTCGGTGAAGCCTTCGAGGTCCGCAGTGGTGACGTTGACGTAGAAGTTGTTGCAGCTCGCCGCGACCGGGTCGTTGCCGTGCTCGGTGCTCTTGTTCGTCACCGACACGAACGTGTTGGGTTCGGTCATGATCTCCCACGCGTGACGAGGGCTATTGATTGGCGCCAGTGTCTCAGCCGACATGCTGTGGCCCTTGGTGACCGCGACGTCGCAGGCCGCCGTGAACTGCTTGAGGGTCAGCTTCAGCGGCACTTTCTTGGTTGTCAGGTTGTCGTGGATGCCCGAGTGCACCCAGAACAGTTTGCAGTAGCGCGTGACTTCTTCGGCGACGTCTGCCGGCAGGTCTTCGCGAACGAGCCAAAGCGACTCAAGCACCCAGCGCAGCGGCAGCGCGTATTCAAAGCGTTGGTCCAAGTAGATGTCTCGCCCTGCGATCGCCGCCTGCGACAGGTGGTAGGCCAACATCTTGTCGTTGAGCGACAGCGCCTCGAAGCCATCTGCGTACAACTGCACGACGACGGTGTTGCCGACGCGGTCGAGCTGGTACTTGCGTGGATTGGCGGGGGATTCGGTGCACGCAGCAACGAATAGCAGCGTGGCGAACGAGAGGGGGAGCGACGACTTCTTCATGGCGATGACTCGAAAACGGGCGCGGCAGCATACCCGGAGTCGCACGGGATCCACGCTCAGGCCGCCGGTATGCGGGCGGGATGTTGCGCGAACGTGACGCAAGTTGCTTTCTCGTCCCTCATGGGCTGAGATCTGCCTATGACCGAATCCGCGGATTTGCTCGTCGTCGAGGAGCTTCGCTACGCCTATGGCGATCGAGTCGCCGTGAAGTCCGCCAGCCTGACGTGTCGGCGCGGCGAGATCCTCGGTCTACTTGGCCCAAATGGCGCGGGCAAGACCACGTTGCTGTCGTGCATCGCCGGCCTGCTGCCGAGCTTCGGCGGCAAACTGACGTTCGATGGTCAGCCGTTCTGGCCCGCGGATGACGCCCCGAGTCGTTCCCGTCTCGGACTCGTGCCGCAAGAACTGGCGCTCTACGGCGACATGACCGGTGCAGAGAACCTGCAGTTTTTCGCGCGCATGCAGGGAGTCGAATCGGCACAAGTCGCCGGCGCGGTGCAACGCGGTCTCGAACTCGCGGGCCTGGTCGATCGCGCCTCTGACCGGGTATCCGCCTACTCGGGTGGCATGAAGCGACGCCTGAACCTGGCCGTCGGCGATCTGCACAGCCCAGAGTTGCTGCTGTTGGACGAGCCGACGACCGGCGTGGATCCGCAATCACGCAACCACTTGTTCGAGTGCCTGCACGCGTTGCGCGACCGCGGTCGCACGATCATCTACACGTCGCACTACATGGAGGAGGTGCAGCGTCTCTGCGACCGCATCGTCGTCGTCAACGAAGGTGTCGTCATCGGCATTGGCACGACCGCCGAATTGGCTGAGCAAGCTGGCAAGCCCGGCGCCAACCTCGAAGAAGCCTTCCTGGCCATGACTGGTCGTTCGCTGAGGGATGAAGCATGAACACTTGGTCTACAGCACTCATCATCGCCCGTAAGGACCTGTCGCTGTACAGGCGCGACCGCACTGGTCTGCTCCTAGGCTTGTTGTTGCCAGTTGTGCTGGTGGCGGTGTTTGGCTCCGTCATGAAGTTCGCGTTCGGCGGCGAAGGAGGCATGCCGAGGGTGACTCTCTGGGTCGCTGACGAAGACGGCAGTCCCGAGAGTCAGAAGTTCGTCGGTGCTCTTCGCAACGTGTCGATGATCAGTGTTCGTCCGCGCGCCAATCAGGACCCGGCGACTGCAGCAGCGTTGCGCGGCAAGGTCAACGACGGCGAAGCGCACCACGCGTTGCTGGTCGGAGAGGGCTTTGGCGAAGCGCTATCCGAGGCGAAGGAACCGCCGTTGGTGTTGGTGCGCGATCCAGGTCGTCTGATGGAGGACCGCCTGATTGGCATTGCCATGATGCAGGCGATGATGTCGGCCGGCGATGGTCGCAGCATGTCCTGGATGATGGGCAGCATGATGCGTCGTAACGGCATGAGCGAGCAAGGAGTCAAGCGGCTGCAAGCCAGCATGGAAGCCGTGCAGAGCGTCATCGGCATGTTCGCCGGCGGCTCGGATCCAGAGTTGCGCAGCGAGACGGCGCCCGCCGCCTCTGCGGACAACTTCGACATGACGGCGATGTTCGAGGGCATGGTGCCGGTCACCAAAGAAGACGTCGCACCACCGGATCGCCCCAAGAACCTCGGCTTCCAGTTGGCGCAGAGCGTCTCCGGCATGTGCGTAATGATGTTGATGTTCGGTTTGATGGCTTGCAGCAGCATGCTGCTGGTCGAACGCGATCAAGGTACCTTGCGTCGTCTGTTGGTTAGCTGCGCACCGCGTCACGCGTTGCTGCTCGGTAAGTTCTTGTTCTGCTTCGTGGTTGGCTTTTTGCAACTGATCGTGCTGTTTGCCTTTGGCGAATTGGTGTTCTCGATTGGTGCCTTTCGCGATCCATTGACGTTGCTCGCGTTGGCTACGACGTGGGTTGCCGCGGCGACGAGCTTTGGCATCTTGATCTCGGTGTGGGCGAAGTCGACCAAGCAGGCTGAAGGCTTGGCGACCCTCCTCATTCTGGTCATGGCTGCGCTCGGTGGTTGTTGGTTCCCGGTCCAGATGGTCGAGTTGCCATGGTACGGCGAGGTGATCACGCGCTCGACGCTGACGTTTTGGGCGATGGAGGGCTTCCAGGGCATGTTTTGGCACCAGAAGCCATTGACGGATCCGGTCATGCTGCGCGCGATGGCGGTGCAGTGGGGGTTCGTTGTCATTGCGTCTTTCGCCGCGGTGCGGTTGTGGCGTCGCCGCTTCTTGGGCACGTAGTCTCCTGGGAGGGTTACGCCGCACGGTGTCTGCTAGTGCTGCGCGGTGGTGTGGTGGGCTCAAGGTCATAGCGGCGGCGAATGCATCAGCTTTGTCTGTTGCTCGATGCATGCGTGCACGCGTTATGATCGTCATCACACAGACCAGAAACCTCCTTTCGGAATCAGCCACGTGCGCGTTGCAATACTGCCTCTTCTTCTATCCTTGCTGACTACGGCTCTCGCTGCCCAGTCCTGGTCGCAAGTAACCACCATCAACAACCCGGGCCAGGTCCGCGATGCGTCGATGGCTTTCCACAACGCGAGTGGCAATTGCGTGCTGTTTGGCGGTTGGCCGGCACTCAATGCCACTTGGCTGTATGACGGCAGCAACTGGACTAACGCCGCGTCGGCGACGTCGCCGCCCGGCCGTCGTGACTTCGCCATGGCGTCTGACATCGCTCGAGGTGTCATCGTCCTGTTTGGTGGCTCCGGCCCACTAGGCGATACTTGGGAGTTTGACGGTAGCAACTGGAGCAACGTCACACCTGCGAGCAGCCCGCCGGCGCGCCTTGGCCACGTGATGGCATACGACGTCGCGCGTGGCGTGACGGTACTCTTTGGCGGCACCGGTAACCCAAACCTTCCGCCGGTCTTCATGGACACGTGGGAGTGGAACGGCACGACTTGGACACAAGTCGTCACGGCCAGCACGCCGAACGAACCGACCTTTTCGTGCATGTGCTACGACATCGCACGCGCCGTCTGTGTCTTGACCGGTGGCACCAGCTTGTTTGGCGCCCCCGACCAGAAGACGTGGGAATACGACGGCAGCAACTGGGTCGACCGCACCGTGTCGGTTGGTCCGGCACCGAGTGCCATCCCGGGCCTTGGCGTGCAGAACGCGAAGATGGTCTATGACTCGACACGCGGCGTGTCGATGCTCTACGGCGGACGCACCCCGAACGGCACGTTCTCGACCGATACGTTCGAATACGACGGCAGCTCGTGGGGGGTTGTCGCGAGCGGCACACCGAGTTCGCGCACGCGCAACTCGATGGCGTTCGACATGGCTCGCGGCGTGCCGGTTATCTACGGTGGCCTGACCGGCAACTTCCAAACGTGGTTTCAGGAGACGTGGGAGTTTAGTGCTCCGGTCTCGGCATCCTACGTGGTGTTTGGCGCAGGTTGCGCTGGCTCGGCTGGTGTTCCGACCAACAGCGCTTCGGCGTTACCCGTGCTCGGCCAGACCATGGTCGTCGACGTCGCCAACATGCCGGCGCCCGAAATCATGGCAATGGTCGTCGGCCTCAGCATCGTAAGCCCGTCGATTGACCTGGGCGTGATCGGCGCGCCCGGTTGCCCAGCGCGTGTGACGCCTGACTTGCTGAGCTTGGTGACGGGTGCCGCAGGTACTGCGTCCTACAGCCTTGCCATTCCGGCGACTGCGAATCTCGCGGGCTTCGAGCTACATACACAGGCAGTTGTGTTCGATGGCGCAGTTAACGCGTTTGGCGCGGTCGTTTCATCGGCAGCAACGGCAACCCTCGGCAATTAGGCGGAACGCCTGTACTCGTAACGATGTGTCCCAGCATCGAATCAGGTGGGGCTAGCGGTGGATTGCTCGGCAATCTACCGTTTCGCCATTCATGAACCGCATTTCCTACGGTGCAGCTGCTTGCGTGCTGCTGCTTTCTTGTGACGCGCTTGCGCAGGGCCGCGGCGGTCGCCAGCGCGGCGTCAACGTCGCTCGCATGCTCGAAAGATACGACGCCAACGACGACGGCAAGTTGACCAAGGATGAGGTTGCAAGCGCGTCGATGTGGCGACGACTGGTTGCTGTGGACAAGGATAAGGATGGTGCCGTCACCAAGAAGGAGATGGAATCGTTGACGAGCGGCCGCGGTGGTCGCAGTCGCGGCGGCGAAGCGACGTGGAAGTTCTTGCAAGAGAAGTACGACGGCGACAAAGACGGCAAGATCAGTGCGAAGGAGTACACACGCGGCAAGGCGACGTTCGCGCGGCTTGACAAGGACAAGGATGGAGTCCTGACCAAGAAGGATTGGGACGTGCCAGGCGAGCGTCGTTCGCGCGGCGGCAATCGAGACCGCAACGCCAAGAGCTCCGCGCCCGAAGCGGGCGATCGCGCACCAGACTTTACGTTGACCTACGTCGGTGACGCCAAGAAGAGCATGAAGCTGTCGGACTACGTCGGCAAGAAGCCCGTCGCGTTGGTGTTCGGGAGCTGTACTTGACGACCGTTCGTGAGCTCAGCTGGTCAGCTGAGCGATCTCTACGCGGAGTTCTCCAAGGACGTTCAGTTCTTCCTCGTCTACTGCCGTGAGGCCCATGCGATCGATGGCAAGAATCCAGGCAGCAAGCCGGTCGAAGATCCCATCAGTGACGCGGAGCGCCGCTCCGTCGCGAAGAAGTTTGTTGCGGATATGAACCTGGAGATCCCGACGTTGCTTGATGGTGTCGACGATGCCGTAGGCAAGGCCTACGCATCCCACCCAGATCGTCTCTACCTGATTGGCAAGGATGGTCTGGTTGCTTACGCCGGCGACCGCGGACCCTCTGGCTTCGAACCGCGCGAACTTGCTGAGGCGATCGAGGACGAGTTGTTCCGCATCGAGGCGAAGCAGCCAGCGAAGGATAAGCCCGCCAAGAAGAAGGCCGGCAAGACCACGTCGGACCGAAAGAAGTCTGGCAAGAAGGGGCCGTCGTACATTCGCTGACAGCGAGCAATAATGCGCCGGCGTGGGGTGGGCTGGAATACAGTCCTGCCAACTCCGTCCCGCGAGGCCAAATGAGAATCTACAGGCACCTGCTTTCTGTCAGCCTTGCGTTGGTAGGCGCGGCTCTTACGAGTTGCGCGACCACGAACGGCGACCCGTCAGCGACCGTAAACACCGACGCCTACAGCGTTGTCTTCCAAGGCAGCAAGGTCGAGGTGACGTGCAGGCGGCCGATGGTACTAGGGGACTTCCTCAAGATGGCTCAGGCCGTAACCGGGAGGGTGTACATCTTCAAGAGCCCGGTCCCTGGCGGGGTGCGCTGGGAGTGGGTGGGCACCGTGAACGTCGAACGCGCGGAATTTGATGACTTCGTGGCCACCATGCTCAAGGTGAATGGCATGACCGCAGAGGCGCGACGGCACGGGGACGTAGACTTCATCGAGGTCATCCCCTTCAAGCGCGGCTGAGCAATCTCCGTCCCAAGAATGTCAGGCGCAGAGCTCAGCGCCGTGACGGACCGATGTGCAGACTAGGATTACGTGCGTTCACCGGGGCATGCGGTGAGGTCTGTGCAAATGAATAGGTCGTCACTGCTGATATCCGTCTTGGGCCTGATGCTCACATCCTTTGCGGTCATGATGTGGCTGGGCAGTGAGCAGAGTGTGCCGCCGGCACCTCCGGCGACCGATGGCCCAGCGCTTGAGATTGCGAGCGAGGTTGCGTCTTCAGCAGTCGAAGCGGCGTTTGTGGTTGCTGACCCCGATGACGAAGCGGAAGACGTCGTCGATGACGAAGCCCGCGAAGAAGTCGTCATCGAGATGGACGACTCGCCGCAGCTCCTCATCCAGGTATGGACCGGCAAGCGTGGTGTCGTTGCGCCCGAGGCCGAGGTGTTCGTGTTGGAAGGGTACAAGCGCTCCGGACCGCGCGATGCCTTTCAGCCGCATCGTTGTGAATTGGCGATCACACTCGGCAAGCGCTACCGCGCGTCGTCCGAGGGGCGAGTTGCTGTGCCAAGGCTCAAGGCCGACGCCATCGTCGCGGCGCGGCTGCCAGGCGCGGCTGGCATGGTCAGCGTTCGCAAGCACTACTCCAAAAGCTCAGTCGTGCTGCAGCCAGATGAAACTGTCACTGTGCGCGTGGTCAACTACCTAGGTCGACCCGCAGCTGGCGTGCCCGTAGGGATTCAGCAGCGCATTGCCAGTCGTGTGCCGGTCAAGAATCTGGCGCAAGAATGGAAGGATGTCGAGCGGGAGATCGAGTCCTTGCGACGTCGCATTGCTGCCAACCCTGCGCAGGTTGAGCGACAACGACAGCTCGCGGCCTTGCAGAAGCACCGGGTGGCACTCGTGGCTCAGTGGCGCGTGGTCAAAGAAGCTTCGGCAAAGAGTGGGAAGAAACGTGGTGGTACCTCCGCGGCTCCGTCGAAGAAGAGTGTTCGATCCAAGAAGCCGAAGGGCAAGGTGGCCAAGGCGCAGCCAGCCGTGACGACGCGCATGGATCTGAAGGCGCGACGCAGGACCGACGAACGCGGCCTCGCGGTCTTCCGCCACTTCCAACTGTATCGCGAACGAGGAGAGAGCTGGTGGCCGAAGGAGCATCAGAATCGCTTTCAAGCCGTTGTGATGGTGCCGTTTGCCGAAGCGGTGCGGGAGTCCTTCCATGGCAAGCCGGTGCCGGAAGGCATTATCGAGATGAAGTTGCCGGCGACCGGCAGCATCGCGTTGCGCACTGTGGATCGCGATGGTCGACCGTTTACGCACCCGGTGCATGGCACGCTGCGCATGGCCGACGGCAAGAATCCGAGGTGGATGCGAGTCCCCATTCGGAAGAAGCAGAACGAGCGCGAAATTGTCTTTCCGTTCGTCGGCCTTGGCATGCTGATGCAGTCGACCTGCCGTTTAGACGATGAGGACTTCCGGTGGACGTCACCATCTTTTGATGGGCCGCAGCGGGCTGGCGATCGCGTCACGGTTGACCTGGTTGTCGCGCCCAGCGACGCGATGTTGCATGGCCGCGTGTTCGACGTGGCCGGCACGCCGCTGGCCAATGCCAAGACGACGTTCTTGATCAACAGCATGCGTGGTCGACTTGAGGGCGAAGATGTCCTGCTCGACGACGAAGGCCGCTTCCACTTGCCGTTCCAACTGAGCAATGGCCATCAGTCGCCGTTCCGCTTGCAGGTGCGACACCAAGATCGTCTGCCGGTGCCCGGGCTTGCGCGCACGCTCGGAGTGTTGCCGAAGCAAGGTGTTGTCGATCTCGGCGAACTGCAGCTGGGCGTGATGCCGCCGATCAGCTTTGGCCGAGTCGTCAATGATCTCGGCGAAGGCGTCGTTGGCGCTCGCGTGCAACTGCAGCGCGAACGTGATGTCGGTGGTCGCAGGTCGCGCCAGCGTTGGCAGGACGAAGCGTTCACCGAGACGCGCAGCGATGAGGCCGGCAACTTTTGGCTGTATGGCGATCTCGAGTCCGCGCGCTACCGCCTGCGCGTGACAGCTGCCGAACACTTTCCGTTTGAGCAACCGAGTCTGCCGGGTCGCGAAGGTGTCGTGATCAAGCTGCCGCGCCGGTCGCGAGTCGTGGGCAGTGTGTTGTTGCCGAAGTGGCTGCCGAGTCGCCGAGTCAAGGTGCAGTTGTTGTCGCATCTCGACCCCAAGAGCAACCGCGAAGACAAGATCCACGACTATAGGGGCAAGAAGCTCATCTACTTCGATTGGACGCGTCCAGGCATCTACAGCCTGACCTTCCGCATCGATGGCTTCCCGGATTCGTTTGCGCGCATCGACAACCTTGAAATCAAGGGCGGCCAGATGGGCGAGCATTCACGCCTGAAGAACATCGATCTCGGTCGCGACATCTTCCGTTTTGAAGTTCTTGCCGTTGATGCAACCGGCAAGTCGATGACGCCCAAGTCACCGTTGCTGGCGCGTGTCATGCGGCCGAATGGGCAGTACTCGTTGCTTGGCTTCAGCTGGCGTCGTGGCCGGGTCGAGGTGTTTAGCGCACAGTCGTCACTGGAGATTCTGCCAGAGGCACAAGGCTTCCGCGCGGAACGCACGACGTTGGTTGCCGGTCGCAGCGAAGTTCGGTTCACGCTGATCCCGCCGCTCGTGGTGCGCGCACCAGGGATGCGGCAACTCGTAGGTGAGCAGTCTGTGTGGATCTCGCTAGAGCTCGTTGGCGGGCCAAAGATCGCCGAGTTTGATAGCGGCAGTCGACGCATGGCACGCAGTGTGCGCCGCTCCACGGCGAGCCATGGAGCGCTGGAAAACAACGACACCGCGCGGCTGAATCCGGTTCGGGATGGTCGCTATCGCGTGCTCGCCAGGTTGGGCAACAAGCGTCGCGGCGGCTTGGTGAGTATTTTGCTCGGCGAAGTGGACGTGCGAATGTCACTGGACGGTGGGCCCGAGATGGTGACGGTTGTCGTCAACGCGCCGGCCGTGCAGACCGCAATGCAGGAAGTCGCTCGGCGTGCGGCTGCCGCTGCGGCGAAACCGCGCCGGTCACGCAAGTAGTTCGCGAGGGGGCCGATTCGTCCGTATTGGCGTCCGGTCTCCGATCTTGCACAAATCGGAGGAAAGAAACCGCCGCGGTTCGTCTACTGGCGAACGTTCCGATTCCCTAATTGTATGTCGCGCCAACTCCCTGTTCGTCGAGAGCCTGCGGGCCTCTTGGTCTTCTCCCTTCTGCTCCTGGTCTTCGCTGCCAGCCTGCCGGCGCAACGCCGCGGTATGGATGAGCACGCCCGGTCCCGCGGCGTTCGCCCGGACCACACGATCTTCAGTCCACTCGATTTGCCCGCGCCCAATCGCTTCCGCACGGCTTCGGGCGCGCCAGGCGCTGACTACTGGCAGCAGCGCGTCGACTACCGCATCGATGTGACCCTCCAGCCGATCACGCGCACCATCACCGGCAAGGAGCACGTAACCTACTACAACAACTCGCCGGACCCACTCGACTACATTTGGGTGCACCTCGAGCAGAATGTTCTGCGCAAGGACAGTATCGGGTCGCTGGCGGATGGTACCTCGGCGATGGGCGGGCCGACCGACCACAATGATGGCGTGCGCGTCACCGAGGTCAGCGCCGCCGGCCAGAACATTGCTCATCAGGTCTACGACACGATGATGCGCGTCAGCCTGCCTATCACGCTTGTGCCCGGCAAGACGTTCGAGTGCGACATCGCGTGGGCGTTTGATGTGCCCAAGCGCGTGTTCCGCCGCTACGGCACGATGAACGTCAAGAAGGGTACCATCTGGGAACTCGCACAGTGGTTCCCAGCAGTTGCGGTCTACGACGACGTACACGGCTGGAACACGCTGCCCTACATGGGGACCGGCGAGTTCTATACCAACTTCGGCACCTACGAACTCAACATCACCGCACCTCGCGACCACATTGTTGTGGCAACGGGTGTGCTGCAAAACGAAGAGCAGGTCTACACAGGCGTGCAACGCGAACGTCTGGCCCAGGCGCGCAAGAGCACCGAGCCAGTCATGATCCGCAGCAAGGACGAGGTCGGCAAGCTCGACAGTAGGCCGGCGGGCGACGGTCCGCTGACCTGGCGCTTCCACAGCGAGAACGTGCGCACGGTCGCATTCGCATCAAGTGAGGCGTTCATTCTCGACGCGGCATCGGTCGGCGAGACGCTCGTGCAGTCGGTCTACGCCGAAGACTCGTTGCCCGTCTGGGGCAAGTCGACGGCGATGCTGTGCGCAGCGATCAAGGGCTACAACGAACGGTTGCACCCGTACCCGTATCCGGTCGCGACCAACGTCGCCGGCATCGAGGGTGGCATGGAATACCCGATGATCATCTTCTGCTCGGGTCGCAACAAGCGGAACGAACGCGGCCTCTATGGCGTGACAACGCACGAGATCGGGCACAACTGGTTCCCGATGATGATCAACACCGACGAGCGGCGGCATGCGTGGATGGATGAGGGCTTCAACACCTTCATCAACATGTACTCAACCGCCGATTGGTTTGACAAGAACAACAAGCCGTCGAAGCCATCGACCTACGCGATGATGATGCGCATGCCGGGAGTCCCGGTTGTGACCCAAGCGGACCGCCTCAATGGTCTGCAGCTAGGCCTGCTACAGTACCAAAAGACAGGCGTTGGCTTGCAGTTGCTGCGCGAGCATATCCTTGGCGCCGAGCGCTTCGACTTTGCCTTCCGCACCTACATCCAACGCTGGAAGTTCAAGTCGCCGCAACCCGCCGACTTCTTCCGCACAATGGAAGACGCCGCCGGCATGGACCTGGCGTGGTTCTGGCGCGGGTGGTTTCTTGAGGACGCTTTGCTGGATCAGGCCATCGATGGGGTGCGCGTCAGTAGTCGAGGTGCTCGCATCACGTTCCTAAACAAGGAGCGCATGGTGATGCCGGTGACCTTTGAGGTCGAATACGAAGACGGTACCAAGGAAATCCAACGCCTGCCCGTTCAGGTCTGGTTCAAGTCCGACAAGGTGGTTCACCTCGTCAAGTCGGACAAGACAATCGTCTCAGTGCGCCTCGATCCCGAGCGCATGCTGCCCGACAACAAACGCGGCAACAACCGGTGGAAGGCAGAGCAGTAGGCGAGGGCCTACTGCTTTTTCTGGAACACCCAGGTCATGCAAGGGCTCATCAGTGCGAGCCCATCTTCGTCGGCGTAGAGCGGGATGTCGTCCGAGCCTTCGATTGTCACCGGGCCCCAACGTGACACCTCAAGCCATGCGACCGTTTGCAGTGCGTTGTCTGCGGGTGCGCGGTTCTTGACCGGCCGCCACTGGCCCTCTGCAAGGAACGGTGTGCCGTCGTCAAGCAACCCGGTTGGCAGAGTGATGGTGAAGGAGTGGTCGTTGGTGAGCCGCAGAGTCCCCGGGCGACGCGGCTCAATTGCGTTGTACGTGCCGGCAAGGATCCGTTCGTTGTGATGCGATCCAGGTGTCCACGCAGACGTGCACGAGGCGGCGGCGATCAATAGCCATGCTGATGCTTGAGGGCAGAGCAGGCCCAGAGATCTCATGGTCAACACAATACACCGCCCGGTCTCTGGGCGCAGCTGGTGGTCATGCCGACGCTTGGGCGGACTATGGTTCACCAAGCAGCATGCTTCGCATCAGCCATCGTTGCAGCGTCAGTTCGTCCGTGGGCTCCCAGTCAAACTCGGTTGGGCTCGCTGCACCAAACTCGCGGATGAACTCCAGGTACTTGACGACGCACTGCGTCTGTTCGCGATTGTAGAGTTCGAATGGGCGGTACCCCTGCCACCACGGTAGATCGCCGATGTAGCCCCTGGCAGTCGAGTCCATCTCGCGCATCCGCCACATGAAGCCATCTGTGACGTCGTGTTCTTGGTCGTGCAGCAGTGACGCCGTCATGAACCCGGGCACGTGGTAGTTCCACATGTGGGGTGGCGAATGTGTTGCGAAGCCGATCGCTGGGCTGATGTCGAAGCCCCAAGTCGCGAAGTGCTGCGGTTCGACGGCATCCCACGCGGTGTCGGCGAAGCCTTCGTACTCGTCCTTCTTGCCGAGCGGATCTAAACCCATCTGTGGTGGATATGGGGGGATCGGGTTGGTTGGGAAGCAGTTTTGGATCTGCGCGACCAACGCACCCGGGTCGTTGATGGGTTTGCTCATTGCGTGCTCTTTGGCAGTTTGGATTGCACTAGTCACGTCTTAGGGATGTCACTGCTTCAGCAGGTCGATGGCGAAGTGCTCCGTGCCTTCATCATTCACAAACCGCGCTCGGACAGCGGTTGCTTTGCCATCCTTCTGCGACGCCTCAAGCAGTAAGAACGTGTGCGGCTCGCCCATGTCCTTGATCAATCCGGGGTGCGGCGCGTTGGCGCTCTTGATGATGCTGTGGTGCATCGGCGAGCTGATCAGTTCGATGATGCTGTAGCCGGCGGCTTTCTTGGTGTCGTGGCGGATGACGCGGGAGCGGTGGATGTCGCCGCCGATGAGCACGACGCCGGAGATGTTGTTGCGGCCGATCTCTTCGAACAGCTTCTGGCGTTCGTAGGCGTAGCTGCCCCAGTGATCCTGCTTGTTGGGGCGCGTTGCCGCGTTCCAGATCATGCCGCAGGCGAGCACCTTGACGGGCGCGGTGGAGGCGCTGAGTTCCTTGAGCAGCCACTGCCACTGTTTGGCGCCTAGCAGCGAAGCGTGGTGGCGCAAGAACGGCGATGGCTCCATCGCCGCGAATGTGCGGGTGTCGAGCACGAAGACCTCAATCGGGCCGCGGCGGAATTTGGTGTAGATGCCGCGCTGACCGTCGCCGTAAGACGGGTTTGCGTGGTATTCGAGGAACGCTTGGCGGGAGTTGGCCTTGCCTCGCATGCGGCCGTCGGTGTCGTTGGCGCCGAAGTCGTGGTCGTCCCAAGTGCCATACCACGACGTCGTGCGCAGCAGTTTGGCCATCGGCGCGAAGCCTGCAAACGCGGCGTATCGTCTGCGTTGTTGCCTGAGTCGCGTGTTGTCGATGTAGGGCGTGTCGCCGAGCAGCACGACCGTGTCCGGTTGTTCGATCTGCACGCGCTGCCATGCATCGCCGGTGCCTTCATCTTCGTAGCAGCACGAACCAAACATTATTCGCACGTCGCAGTCGGCAGTTGGCTCCGGCGCGGTGCGGAACTCATAGCCGTCTCCACCACACACGTTGGTGCCGTCTTTGGTGGCGATGCTGTACTTGTATCGTTGGTTCGCGGTCAGGCCTTGTAGGTCGAAGACGACGCAGAGGTCATGCTCGAGTTGGGCCTTGGCGTTGGCCGTGAGTGGCGTCGCATCGTCGTCGATAGGATGCGCGGACAGCACGTATTCACCGACGGCGCTTGTGCGTGCCCAGATACGAACCGAGGTTCTTTCGGCGTGACCGATGAACGGGCCTTGCTGTAATTGTGCTTGTTGGATCGGGGCATCCTGGGCGGCTAGCGGCAAGACAAGCAGTGTCGTCAGCAGAGTGCGGTGCAGAAAGGTCATGGTTGGTTGCCTCGTTACTGGTTGACCAGTTCGCGGATCGAGAAACGTAGGAAGTACAATTCACGCCGACCCTCGTAAACGACCCCGACGTGTTCGTCGTCGATGCGCGTCAGGCATGAGTAGCCGGCGCCCGGCCGTTGGTCGTAGCGCGTGTGCCAGCGAGTGGGCCACGTCTTGCCATCGTCGGTGCTGACTTTGAGAGTCATGTCAAACCGCCCAGCGGATGTGTTCGGGTTGGAAAACACCAGGATGCGGCCAAAGTTCTCGTGATCGACGCGCAGCAGGCTCGCCATGCACGTCGGTTCGATCAGCGCGCCGCGCGAGGTTGCATGCAGCTGCCACGTCTTGCCGAGGTCGTTGGTCGTATAGATCGCGCGGCTGCCGCGGCGGTTGTCGCGGCAGTTGATCATCAAGACTCCGTCTTCGAGCTCGACGAGCTGTGCCTCCGTCGTGTCGACTTTGACGCCGGTACCGATCTGCCACGACTTGCCGCGGTCGCGTGACGACATCATCGTCGAGAACGGTTTGCCCTTGTGCGGGCCATCGGGCGCGCTGCGATACTGCGCTGCAAACACCAGGGTGCCGTCGCGCATCGTGATGCCGCGGCCAGGTCCTTGCAGTACGAACCGCCAACTCGGGTCCTTGACTTGCGAGGTGATGTTGCGCGGCTTCGACCATGTGCGGCCGTCGTCGTCACTGTGCACGAGCATGAACTGACCTGTCTCCTCTGGCTGCATGCCCGGGCCCGAACCATTCCACGAACGGTTGCCGTGGCTCCACGTTGCCGCAACCAAGATGCGGCCGCTGACGTGATCGACGAGGATTTCGGGATCGCCAATGCCGTCGTAGTGCCACTTCGGATCCCGGCCCATGTCCATCACGACACGCATCGGCTGCCACGTTGCACCGCCGTCCGTGCTGCGACTCATGCCGACGTCGATGTCACCCGGCAGGTCGCCGCCACCGCGGTAGCGGTTGTCGTAGACCGCGATCAGCGTGCCGGCGCTGCTCGTTACCAGCCCTGGAATACGATAGGTGTGGCAGTTGTCTTGGCCGGCGGTTCTCAACGCAACCCCGATGCGTTGCGCAGTGCCGTTGCCGGTTGGTTGCAGCTTCTTGCCGTTTGCCAGGGTGAGTAGGGTCACGGTTGCCGTGATGCGTCCGGCGAGGTCTGCCTTGTCAGTGAGGTCGACGGCGATTGAGATCTCGTTGGTTCCGTTTACTAGCTTGACGTTGCCGTCAAAGACCATTGTGCGACTCGGCGCTCTGCTCTGGCCCAACGCATGCACCTTGGCGAGCGCCGCCAGGTCGGTGTCAGCCGTGAAGGTCACCGAGCACCGCGTGACATGTTGCGGCTTGCCATGACCGGTCGTCGGCACGGCGACCTTTGTGATGATGCTGGTCTTGCCACGTAAGGCGGGCGCAAGCCACAGGCGATGATGCGCGCCGAGCACTTGCATGGGCTTGCCATTGGCGAGTTCGAGATCGTCAATCAAGACGCCGCTGTTCTTCGGCGAAGTGCTGGAAAAGCGTAGTGCCGTGACCTTCTCGGGTAAGTCGATGACGACGTGGCTCAAGAAGCGCGCGCCGACGCGCAACTTGTCGCCGTTGAATACTTCCGACCACCTGTTGCCGGCACGTGCTTCGACCCGGAACAAGAACGGCCCCCGACTCGTCCAGCGCTCGCCCCAAAATGACAGTTGGCGGGCGCCGCGCCTGGCCAACGTGATCGTTGCCGTGCGTTGCTCGCCGCCATGCAGGTGCAAGCATTGCTTGCCTGAGCGCGCGAACTTGTTCGTCAACTCGGCGTGACCAGCCACAGCTTGCCAGGTTCCTTCGCGAAGTCTGGTCTTGAGCACGGGGCCGGCCGGAGCACCTTCGAAGCTACCGTTGTCGCTCATGGTCGCGGCAACTTCTGTTGCGTTCTGCCACTTGTCGGTGCGGAACGGAGCCGCTGGCAGTAGCGCGAGGTTGACCAGGTTGGTGTCAGGGTCACTCGCAAACGCGTAGCGCACGGCAACGGGAGTTTCTACCGAGGTGTTCGTCAAGACGACCGTCGAGCCGACGATCGTCGCAAGTGCCGGGTAGAACCGCTTACCCGATCCCGAGATCGAAAACTCGCGAGCGGGCTTGTTGTCTTTGGTGCGAAGGCCGTCGGCATGTTGCCAGTGCACGATGGCTTGCGAACCACGGATTTCGAGCCGAGAGAAACGCGGGCCGCTGGTGGCGTGTGGCTGCTCGCCTGCTTCTTGGGCGTGCAGCCAAGGCAGTAGCACCAGAGCCAGAGTTACGAGGCGGATGGGCGCGAGTTTGTGGAACAGGTGCATGCCGGTCACGGGTGGAGGTTCGTCTGCGCGGGTGGCTGGCGACGTGCGTGGAAGAAACGCCATGACACCGCACGTGCGCCAAGTGAAACAAGACCAAGATCTGACCAAAGACACTGTCCCCGCTGTCAATTGTCTCATGGAAGCAATTGCGGTGGGGAATCGGGCGGTAAAGCGTTCTTGGAGCGTCTCGATTGACAGGTGACCCCAAATGAAAGCAACGACGATTCTAACGGCGATGGCCGTACTACTGTTCTCGATCTCCTTGACGGCGCAACGCGGTGGCCGTGGCGGGCAGTCCGAACGACACGAACAACGCGCTGAGCGTGTGATGCCGCGCAGCGAACGCGGCACCCGCGGCACCCAGATGCGTGAGCGCATCCAGGAACGCATCCACCAGATGCGTGAGCGGTTCCAGCAACGTCGCGAGCGTGGCTCGGAGCGGCGTCCGATGACGCGGCGCGGTGGCCGTGGCGAGCGTTCGGAGCGCGCACGTTCCGGGCAGCGCCGTTCGGGCCAGAATCGCAATGGCCAAGGTCGCAATGGCCAAAGTCGCAATGGTCGGGGTCGCAACGGTCGGGGTCGTAATGGTTCGGGTCGCAATGGTCGGGCTCGTGGCGGTCGTGCCGGACGCAGTCAACAAGGCGCTGGTCGCCAGCGTGGTGAGCGCAGCCGCGGCACGCGGTCACGAAGCAACCGCGGTAGTGGCGCCAACCGCGGCCGCGAGCAGGCACGTGGACGTGGTGGTCGCGGCGAACGAGCAAATGGTCGCAGTGAGCGCGGTGAACGCGGTGAGCGCGGTGAACGCAGTGAGCGCGGTGAGCGCAGTGAGCGCAGTGAGCGCGGTGAGCGCGGTGAGCGCAGTGAGCGCGGTGAGCGCGGTGAGCGCAGTGAGCGCGGTGAG
>JAPYTD010000006.1:90526-106037 GCA_029936315.1 Planctomycetota bacterium
GCGCGGTGAGCGCAGTGAGCGCGGTGAGCGCGGTGAGCGCAGTGAGCGCGGTGAGGGCGGTGAGCGCGGTGAGCGCGGTGAGCGCAGTGAGCGCGGCGAGCGTGGCGGGCGCGGAGGCAAAGGCGCTAGTCGCCAGATCGAAGTGGACGTGCAGTTCGAAGTCGCGCCAACCAAGAAGGAACGCAAGTCGAAGAACA
Organism: Planctomycetota bacterium; assembly: GCA_029936315.1. Taxonomy (GTDB): domain Bacteria; phylum Planctomycetota; class UBA1135; order UBA1135; family UBA2386. The sequence goes on from JAPYTD010000006.1 coordinate 90,724, forward strand.
AGGGCAGCATCAACTAGCTGCCTTTTACCGAGTCGATCTGGCGGTACGCTCTTGCCAGCGTGCCAACCCCATCGATTCGTCTGCAGGATGTTCGGGAACACAATCTCGATGGCGTCACGGTCGAGATCCCGCACGGCAAACTGACGGTTGTGACTGGCGTGTCGGGCAGCGGCAAGAGTTCGCTGATCTTCGACACGCTGCACGCTGCGAGTGAGCGGCGTTACCTCGAGACCCTCTCTATGCATGCGCGCCGCTTCCTACAGCGGTTGCCGACGCCGCGCATGGCGGATGCTAGCGGCTTATCGCCGAGCATCGCGCTCGGCCAGCGACGCGCCGGCGATCACGCGCGCTCTACCGTTGGCACGTTGTCGGGACTTTACGACTTGCTGCGATTCTGGTTTGCGCGTGAGTCTGGACTCGAAGCGCGAGACTTCTCATTCGTCAGCGCGGGCGCGTGCCCTGCTTGCCGTGGCATCGGTAGTGCCGATGAAGTATCCCGCGAACTGCTTGTCGCCGATGAGGCCAAGACGCTGCGGCAAGGCGCGCTCGTGCCGACGACACCAACCGGCTACATCGTCTACAGCCAGGTAACGGTTGACGTGCTCAATACCGTGTGCCAAGCCAACGGCTTCGACGTCGACACGCCCTGGGGTGAGCTGTCACGCGAGCAGCAGGACATTGTCTTCTACGGCTCGGATCGCGTCGAAGTGCCGTTTGGGAAGCACCCGCTTGCGTCGCGTATGCGGTGGCAGGGCATTACTGCCAAGCCGCGCGAGTTGGGGTTCTACAAGGGGATCATTCCGACGATTGAGGACACGCTGCGCCGCAGTCGCAATGAGAACGCGTTGCGCTTTGCCAAGTCGGTGCCGTGTCGCGAGTGCCATGGCAGCCGCCTTGGTGAGCGGGCTCGCTCGGCACGCCTCGGCGACGCGAGCATCGCCGAGGTTGCGGGTTACTCGTTTCGTGATCTTGTTGCCTGGTCTGCCGGGTTCGCCTGCGATGAGAGCACGAGGTTGCAGCGGCGTCTGGCAACCTACGGCAAATTGGGCCTGGACCATCTCAGTTGTGATCGCGCTACGGCAACGTTGTCCGGCGGTGAGTACCAGCGTCTTCGGTTAGGGGCCATCGCTACCGGTGGACTCGCTGGCGTTACGTTTGTCTTTGACGAGCCGTCCGTGGGCTTGCACGCGAGCGAAGAAGCCGCCGTGCTCGAGTTGCTGATGGAGTTGCGCGATGCGGGCAACACAGTCGTCGTCGTTGAGCACAGCGAACATGCGTTGCGCTCAGCGGATCACGTCATCGACATTGGTCCGGGGCCCGGAGTGCACGGTGGCCGCGTAATGTTCAGCGGCCCGCCGGATCAGTTGGCCGTCGGTGCGGACGCGCTCTCTGTGACGAAATCGCACTACGCCGTCGGTGGTGAGCACACCGGTAAACCGTTGCGGCAGGCGCGTCCGTTGGAAGGTGTCGAGTTCCTCGAAGTGGTCGGTGCGAGCGCCAACAATCTTGCGGATATCGATGTGCGCTTCGCGATCGGGCGACTCAACGTCGTCGCTGGCGTTGCCGGTGCGGGCAAGTCGACGCTAGTGAGCGGCGTGCTTGCGGCGGCAATGCGGGCGCACCTCGATGGCAAGCCGCAGCCAGCCGGCTTGCGCGAACTACGGAATGCGGACGCCATTGGCCAGATCGTTCGCGTTGGTCAAGATCCGATCGGCCGCACACCACGCAGCAACCCAGCGACCTACACTGGTGTGTTCGACGAGATCCGCAAGTGCTTTGCAGCGGCGCCTCAGGCCAAGGAACGGGGCTTCAATGCATCGACGTTCTCATTCAATACGAGTACCGGTGGGCGCTGTGCGGCGTGTGAGGGCAGTGGCCGGGAAGTCGTTGGTATGCACGGCTTGCCGCCGGTCGAGCTGACCTGTGGTGACTGCCAGGGTCGGCGCTTTCGCGACGATGTGCTTGAGGTGCAGTATCGAGACCAGTTCTCGGTGCTCGATGTGCTCGAAGCCACGGTGGTCCAGGCTCGTGAGATGTTTGCTGGCCACGCGAAGATCCTGGCCGTGCTCGAAGCGCTGCACCTCGTGGGCCTTGGTTATCTGACGCTCGGACAGCCGGCAACGACGTTGTCCGGTGGCGAAGCCCAACGCGTGCGATTGGCAGGCGAGTTGGCGCGCGGTGGGCGGCAGAAGACGTTGTTCGTACTCGAAGAGCCGACGATTGGGTTGCATCGCGCCGATGTCGCGCAGTTGTTGTCCGCGCTCGATGGTTTGATCGACAGGGGGCACACTGTCGTGTTGGTCGAGCACGATCTCGATGTCTTGCGAGTTGCGGATCATCTGATTGACCTGGGCCCCGGCGCGGGCGCCTCGGGTGGACGATGTTGTGGGCAGGGTGCGCCTAGCGAGATCACCGCGCTCGATACGCCAACCGGGCGAGCATTGCGAGATGGTGTCGCACCCGTTGCGCGTTCCCCAAGAGCAGTCGGTGCGAATGACGTTGTGCGATTGCGAGGAGCATCGACTCACAATCTGCAGGGCATCGACGTCGACATCCCAAGTCAAGGTTTCACCGTCGTCACCGGTGTGTCGGGCAGCGGCAAGAGCTCACTGGTGTTCGATACGCTGTTTGGCGAGTCGCGCGCGCGCTTCGCCGAGCACCTGTCGGGTTACGTGCAGCGGCAGCTGGGAGGCGGTGGTGTACGTGCTCGGGATCTGCGCGATGCCGATGGACTTCGGCCGGCGATTGCGTTGGAACAGCGCACGGGCGCGGCAGGGGGCAACGATCTGCGTGCGACGGTAGCGACGACCGGCGAATTGCACCCGTTGTTGCGCACGCTGTGGTCGCGGCTCGGCGGCACGGATCTGGCAGCCGGTGCGTTCTCGTTCTTTCAGCGCGAAGGGGCGTGCCCGGACTGCGCGGGCGTTGGGTCGGTGCAACGCTGCGATCCTTCGCATGTCGTCATCGATGTCGACGCGCCGTTGTTTGATGGCGCTTTGAACGTGCGCAACAAGGTCGTGTTTGATTATGTCGATCCAGGCAAGCGTTATCGCGCTGTCTTGGAAGCCGTTGCTCAGGCACGTGGTTGGGATGTAGCGTTGCCGTGGAGCGCGTTGCCCGAAGTCGCCAAGGCAGCACTGTTGCACGGCACAGGCGACGAAGAGTTCGAAGCGGTTTGGCAGCACGAGGGCGCGGAAGGTGGCGAGCCGCATCGCTGGCGCACCAAGTGGTTGGGCATCGCTGGTGACATCGATCGTGAATACGCGCGACGCCAGCAGAGCGGTGCCGTGACTCGTGGAAAGGACTTTGTGGCGTTGTTGATGGCGCAGCCTTGCGCGCAATGCGACGGCGATCGATTGGCTGAACCGATGCGTTCGGTATGCATTGCGGGGCACACGCTGCCCGAGTTGTGCCGCATGTCCGTCGACGAGTTGCTGGCATGCATTCGCGCCGGCATGAACTTGCCGGATCGCGAACAGGCGGTTGCGTCGGACACGACGGCTGAGTTGCAGCGACGACTAGAACGCCTGATGGATCTCGGGCTTGGCCATCTGCAACTCGATCGTGTGACGTCGACGTTGTCTGCCGGCGAACGGCAACGCCTGCGCATCGCCCGGCAGCTGGCTGCGCCATTGACCAACTGCATCTACGTGCTGGATGAGCCGTCGTTGGGGTTGCACCCGCGTGACACCGACGCACTCTTGCAGGCGATTCGCGGTCTTGTGGACGCGGGGAATGCGGTGGTGGCCGTCGAACATGATCTGCGCATCGTTGCTGCCGCGGATCACGTGCTCGAAATCGGCCCTGGAGCTGGGGAGCACGGTGGTTTGCTGGTGGCGGCTGGTGCGCCGGATGCCATGCCGCAAGATTCGCGCACGGGTCGCCGTTTGCTGCAGCCGGCGCAGCCTCTGCGAACTTCGCCGCGCACTGCGTCGAAAACAGTCATAGCCGTGCGTGGCGCCAACGCGCATCACCTTGATGGCCTGGATGCGGACGTGCCAGTCGGCTGCCTGACTGCGGTGACGGGCGTCTCCGGTAGTGGCAAGACCACGTTGCTTCGTCGGGTGATTGGCGCATCTGCGCAGGCGGGGCGGGCTCTCGGTTGCCAAGAGATCACTGGGCTCGGTGCGTTCACAAGTGTCGTGCAAGACGCGGATGCCCGGCAGCGCCGCGTGCGCACCAGCTGTGTGGCAACGTTGCTGCCGACTTACGTCGAACTGAGAAAGCTGTTTGCCGCCACCGACGAAGCTCGCCAGGCAGGGTTCAAACCGGCGCACTTTGCGTACCTCGGCAAGACCGGCGGTGCTTGTCGTGCTTGTAGCGGCCTCGGCTGGTTGCGCAGCGAGTTCGACTTCCTGGGCACCGATTCGTGGGGGCTCTGCGAACAGTGCGGTGGGCGTCGATTTGACAACGACACGCTTGCGATTCGGTGGCGCGGTCTCAGCATCGCGGATGTGTTGCAGGCGACAATTGACGAAGTCGTCAAACACGCGGAAGCCGCCAAGCTCACCAAGTTGGCGAAGCCGCTGCGGGTCGCGCAAGAACTCGGGCTGGGCTATCTGAGCATCGGCCAGTCAGCGGACTCGTTGTCGGGTGGCGAAGCCCAACGCTTGTCACTGGCCGTGCATCTCGCGACGCCTTCGCGGGGTGCAACGTTGTTCTTGCTGGACGAACCGACGCGCGGTCTGCATCCAGATGACGTCGATAAGCTGCTCGCGGCTTTGGAACGTCTGCTTGCTGCTGGGCACACCATCGTTGCCGTCGAACACGACTTGACGTTTATCGGTGCTGCTGACCATGTGCTCGACCTCGGCCCGGAGGCAGGTGCGGATGGTGGCCGCATCGTCTTCGCGGGCGTGCCGAGTGAGTTGGCGGGTTGTCGGGAGTCCGCAACTGGGCGAGCAATTCGCAGTTAGGCGGGCAGCCACGTTTCTTTGGTCGTGCCGATTCGCGTAGAATGCAGGGATGCTGCTTCGCTCGCTCGTCGCGTTCAGTCTCCTCGCTTCCCTGCACGATGGTCCCGGCGGTGGTCCTCACGATGGTCCAGACCCCATTGGCAGTTGGCGCTTGTGCGAGGGGCAGGTCAAGAACGGCAAGTTGGTGTCGTTGCTCGGCGTCGACGGACGCATCGAAGGCAAGGCACAGTTTGTCGTCGGCAAGCAAGGCGGCGGGATGCTGTTTGATGGCAAGACCAACTGCATCGTGCTGGCGGACGACTTCGCCAAAGCGCAGCAGAAACTGCCGAAGAAGCACATGACGGCGACGGCCTGGGTAGCGGTCAACAAGCCGGTGCAGTGGGGCGGCGTGCTCGGTTGTGTTCAAGACAACGGCAAAGCCGAAGCTGGTTGGGTGCTTGGCTATGACCAACACCACTTCACGTTTGGTCTAGCTAGTAAGGGTGCCGACGATGGCGACGGCCAGATGACATACCTTGCCGGCAAGACCCGGTATGAAGTCGGTCGTTACTACCACGTGTGTGGCACTTACGACGGCAAGGTGCAGCGCCTCTACGTCAACGGCAAGCTCGATGGCGAGAGCAAGGTGCAATCCGGTAGCTTGCTGTATGCAGAGTCGGCGCCGTTGGTGATCGGCGCCTACCGCGATCGCGACGAGAACACGCTGCACCACGGCCGCATCTACTCGGTGCGAATCTTCGATGAGACGGCGAAGCCGGCAGCTGTGAAGGACATGTTCACGCATGGTGCGGCGCTGACCAAGGAGCAGCCACATGTCGTCTATGATCCTGAGCTCAAGTGGTTGGTGCACCCGTACCTTCAGTGGGCGACCACCGATGGCATGACCGTGCGCTGGGAATCATCACGGCCGAGCAGTTCGATTGTGCACTGGGGCACGAAGGTCGACTTCGTTGGCGAGAAGGGCAACAAGAAGCCGGTCTTCGCCAACAAGCAGGTGACCAAGGGCATGCACCTATTGCACGAGGTGCGTATCGTTGGCCTCGCGGCGAACACGGCTTACTACTACCGCGTCGAATCCGTTGACGATCAAGGCCGCAGGCTTTGGGGCGAATCGCTCAGCTTCCAGACGGCGCCAGCCGCCGGCGAGCCGTTCGCGTTCGCGGTCATCAGTGACACGCAGGGCAACCCAAAGGTCTCCGGTGCGGTCGCAAAGCATGCGTGGGCGCTACGTCCGAACTTCCTGCTGCATCCCGGGGACCTTGTCAGCACGGGCACGGTCAAGTCGCAGTGGTTGGGGCACTTCTTCTCAAGCATGAAGCCGCTGCTCGAACGCGTTGCGTTCTTCCCGGTGCTCGGCAACCACGAACGCGATGCGCGCTTCTACTACGACTACATGTCGCTGCCGGCGCCGGAGTACTACTACACGTTTTCATACAGCAACGCGCAGTTCTTCCTGATCGACTCCAATCGGGAGGTAGGGCCAGGTTCGGAGCAGTTCTTGTTCTTGGAACGCGAGCTGAAGAAGTCGCGAGCGCAGTGGAAGATCGTCTGCTACCACCATCCCGCCTACAGCTCGGATGAGAACGACTACGGCAATACGTGGTCGGGCCCGTCGTCGCGTGGCGACCTGCGCACGCGCAAGCTCGTGCCGCTGTTTGACCGCTACGGTGTCGACATCGTCTGGAACGGCCATATCCACAGCTACGAACGCACCTGGCCACTCCGTCAAGACCATGCGACGTCGCCGGGTAACGGCACGGTCTACATGATTACCGGTGGCGGGGGCGGGGGTTTGGAAACGCCCGGGCCGATCCGTCCGTTCTTTCAGAACACGGTCAAGCGCGGCCACCACTTCTGTTACGTCGCGGTGAACGGCAACACGCTTGAGTTGAAGTCGTACGACCTCGAAGGTCGGTTGTTCGATACGACGACGATTCAAAAACGGTAGCTGTTCCAGCCTGCTACGCGTCGATGATCGCGTTCAGCGACGCGCTTGGGCGCATGGCCGCAGCAGCCTGCTTTGGATCCGGCTGGTAGTAGCCGCCGATGTTCATCGCTGGACCTTGCACGCTGTTGAGTTCGGCGACGATCTTGTCCTCGCTGTCGGCCAGCTGCTTGGCAACCTTAGCAAAGCGATCGGCTAGCTTTGCGTCTTCGGTCTGGTTGGCCATCGCCTGCGCCCAGTAGGTCGCGATGAAGTAGTGGCTGGCGCGGTTGTCGTTCTCACCAACCTTGCGCGATGGCGACTTGTTCTCCAGAAGGTACTTGGTGCTCGCTTCATCGAGCGTGCGGCCGAGCAGCGCCGCTGCCTTGTTGTCGTAGCGGTCTGCGATGTGCTGGAACGAAGCCGCCAACGCGAGGAACTCGCCGAGCGAATCCCAACGTAGGTGGTTTTCCTTTTCGAACTGCTGCACGTGCTTCGGAGCTGAGCCACCGGCGCCCGTCTCAAACAAGCCGCCACCGTTCATCAGCGGCACGATGGAGAGCATCTTGGCACTGGTGCCGACTTCGAGGATCGGAAACAGGTCGGTCAGGTAGTCGCGCAGCACGTTGCCGGTGACCGAGATCGTGTCCTCGCCCTTGCGGATGCGTTCCAGCGAGAACGTGCACGCACCGACCGGCGGCATTATGTGGAACTGGAGTCCCCCGGTGTTGTGATCGCCGAGGTAGGCCTCGACCTTCTGCAACAGCTGGGCGTCGTGCGCTCGATCCTTGTCGAGCCAGAACACTGCTGGGGTGTTGGATGCGCGGGCGCGGCTGACGGCGAGCTTGACCCAGTCGCGGATCGGCTCGTCCTTGACCTGGCACATGCGCCAGATGTCGCCGCGCTCAACGGTGTGCTCGATCAGTGCGGTGCCGTTTGCGTCGACGACGCGCACGGTGCCGTTGCCCAGCATTTCGAAGGTCTTGTCGTGAGAGCCGTATTCTTCGGCCTTGCGCGCCATCAGGCCGACGTTGGCGACGCTGCCCATCGTGGTCGGATCGAGCGCGCCGTGTTTCTTGCAGTCGTCGATGACCGCCTGGTAAACGCCGGCGTAGCAGCGATCCGGGATCACCGCCTTGGTGTCCTGCAGCTTGCCTTCGGCGTTCCACATGCAGCCGGAGTCGCGCACGACGACTGGCATCGACGCATCGATGATGACGTCACTCGGAACGTGCAGGTTGGTAATGCCCTTGTCGGAGTTGACCATCGCGACGCCGGGACCGTTTGCGTAGCACGAGTCGATCGTGGCTTGTACGGCCGTGCGCTCGGCTTCAGGCATGCCGGCAATCTTGGCGATGAGGTCACCGAAGCCGTTGCGGGAATCGGCGCCGACCTTGGCGAGCGCCGTGTCGTGCTTTGTGAACACGTCCTTGAAGAACGCTTCGACCGCGTAGCCGAATAGCATCGGGTCCGACACCTTCATCATCGTTGCTTTCAGGTGCACTGAGAACAGCACGCCCTTTTGCTTCGCATCTGCGACTTGCTCATCGAGGAACGCGACCAGCGCCTTCTTGCTCAGGAACGTGCCGTCGATGATTTCACCGGCTTCGAGCGCTAGCGGGCCCTTGAGCTTGGTCTTCGTGCCATCTTTGGCAGTGTGCTCGATCGTGACCGACGTCGCAGCCCCGATCGTGACTGACTTCTCGTTCGCGAAGAAATCTCCGCCGCTCATGCTGGCGACGTGGGACTTGCTCTCGCTGCTCCACTTGCCCATGCGGTGCGGGAACTTGCGCGCGTAGGCCTTGACGGCTGCCGGCGCCCGGCGATCGGAGTTGCCTTCGCGCAGCACTGGGTTGACCGCGCTGCCCTTGACCTTGTCGTAGCGTGACTTCGCATCGTGCTCGGCGTCACTCTTCGGATCATCCGGATACTCCGGCAATGCGTAGCCCTTCGCCTGCAGTTCCTTGATTGCGGCCTTCAACTGCGGCACCGACGCGCTGACGTTCGGCAGCTTGATGATGTTCGCCTCCGGCTTCGTGGCGAGTTCGCTCAGCTCGACGAGCGCATCACTGACCTGTTGCTCGGCCGGCAGTTGATCGGAGAAGTGCGCCAGAAGGCGGCCGGCCAGCGAAATATCGCGCGTCTCGATTGCGATGCCGGAGCCCTTCACAAAGGACTGCACGATCGGCAGGAACGAGTAGGTCGCGAGGGCTGGGGCCTCATCGGTATGCGTGTAAATGATCTTCGGGGCGTCAGTCATGGATGCCGTGAAAGGGCTCTGCGGGTGGGTGTCAGGGTGCGCGGAGTGCACTACGGGCGAACAGGTTAGCAGATCGGCGATGCCTTTCCCTCTGCGAACAGGCCCTGAGGTATCGTGCGGGCATGTTCCCCCTCCGTTCGGTGCTTTGTCTGCTGCTGGCCTGCGCAAGTGCGGTCGCCCAGATACCGCTTGTGGCGTCGGATCATGAGATCCGCGAAGTGGCCCTGACGGCCTCGGCGACGCCCGATGTGCTGGTCGTAGAGCTTGCCATCGCCGAAGGTTGGCACGGCTATTCACGCGACGTTGGCGGCGGCAACCCAGTCAAGATCGAACTCGCTGACGACTGCGACTTTGTCGTTGCTGGTGAGTTGAAGGTGCCGGCGGCGCACGACGGCAAGGTCACTGGCAAGGTCCGCTGGGAACTGCCGATCAAGACGCGCGGGGAAGGCGTCGATCTGCGCGCTGTCGTTTGGTTCCAGATCTGTGACGAGCTTGAGTGCTTCGCACCGGCTCGCGTTGACCTGTCGGGCAATCCGAAGCCGATCGCGGTCTTGGTCGTCGTCGATGCAGCGGATGGGCGTAGTGCTCGTATCAAGACGTTCCTTACCGAGCGCGGCTGCAAGGTTTCGGTGACGACCTACGAAGAGGTCAAGGCCGCTGATTGTGATGCTCATGATCTCGTGCTCGCTGACTCCAAGCTGTTTCGCAAAGGCAAGCGAGTGCGCAACGAGGTGCTGGCGTTCCCGCAGACCGAGACGCCGATCATTGCCGTTGGCTTCTATGGCACCGAGTTGATCGAGGCGCACACTGTCGCGATGACGTCGGGCTACATTTGAATCTGCATGGATCACCAGGGCCACGGGTTGGCCCTCAGCCATGACATCTTCACGAAGCCGAACCGGGCCACCTTCGACTGGGTCGAGAAAGAACGGCCTAAGCACTACGTTGGCAAGACGTCGCCGCTGTGGCCGAAGGGTGTGCCCGAGATGTATCGATTGGCGCAGTTCGAGCGCAACAAACCCGACGGCTCGAATCCGACGATTGTCAGCCACGAGGGCTTCTTCACCGATGTGCCTGGCTTCGAGAGCCTTGCCGAAGGCAACTCCTCGAAGATGCTCGGCAGTTTGTCGCTCGCGCGTCAAGGTCGTTACTTCTACTGGGGATACTCCGCGGACCCTCATGAGATGACTGATGGCGCGCAGGACACGTTGATCAACGTGTTGCACTACATGCGCGGTCGCCGTGGCGAGAAGACGACGCCGTTTGCGTGCAAGACGCGCAAGATCCTGTGGGTATACACCGTTCTCGGTAAGGAAAAGGGCTACAAGCGCGGTGTCGAAGAGCACTTCCTCGGCCAGTTGACGCCGGCATGGCGCAAGACCTACACGCCGACGTTCGAAGGCGCCGAAGCGTGGGTGAAGGAGAACCTGCCGTACGTGTTCAGCGGCAAGAGCGCGCAACACCGAGGCACGCGCTACAAGACGATCTTTGAGGTCGACGCTGATGCCAAGCAGTTGGCGACGCCCAACAACTCACGCGCGAGTCTCGAGAAGTGGATAGCGTTGGCCGACGGCAAGGACACCGAAGCAGAGCAACGCGCCATGGCTGTGCGGTGTTTGCAGCGCTACGTGCACGAACCGATTCGGCCCGAGCAGGGTGTCAGTTGGTCGGACTGGTACTCGCAACACAGTCGCAACCTGGTGTTCGTCGATTCGGCGGGGTTCTGGTGGATGCTCGATCCGACCAAGACGCAATGAAGTCGGCGCATGCGCGAATGGTAGCGCCGGCGAGCCGCCCAGGGGGCTAAGGCAGCTCGCGAATCATCAGGTTGCGGTATTCGGCCTTGGAGCCTTCGGACTCCAGTGCCAGGAAGCCGGTCGCTGGTTGGCAGTTCTTGCCGCCGTTGACTTCCTTGCCGTTGACCCACAGGCGCACCTCACCGTTGATCGCGCGGATGTAGTAGTGGTTCCACTCGCCGACGCCGTTGCTGAGGCGTTCGGTCGGAAAGCTGCGGCTGCTCTTCGGGTTGCCGACCTTGTATTCGACTCCCTTGTCGGACTTGTAGGTGATCTCGGGCGTGAACGCCGTCATCTTTGAAGCGCCGACTGGGAACACGTCCCCGTGGCTCGTGAACCAATTCGAGTGCTTGCCCTTCGACTTCAGGTGGCGCTCTTCATAGCCGAGGTCGAGCACCTGCACTTCGATCCCTGAGCGTGGCAGCTTGCCGGGTGGCAAGTCGGTGAAGGCCGATTCGGGGCACCACACAAACACGCCGGCGTTGCCCGCGTAGACGTGGTGTTTCCACTCGACGACCATCTCAAAGTTGGTCAACGCCTTCTTCATGCGGGCCCCGCCGTTGGGCTTGCCGCTGCAGATGATGACGCCGTCTTTCTCGGTCCACGTGTCGGCATTGCCATTGACGTTCTCAAAGTCCTTGAGACTTAGGCGCGTCCAGCCTTCGCCGTCGAGGAAGGCCTTTTGCAGCGGGGCGTTTTGCATGACGACGGGCGTCAGCACGGCGCAGGCGAGGACAAGCAGGGACATCGGTCGGAGCGTTCTGTGCATAGCTGACCAACAGCCTACGATCCGGCGATGAGATGCACCATATTGAGCGCGCTGGTTCTAGTGGCCGCGGCGAAAGTCATCCTGGCCCGAGATACTGCACGCGGGCAGGCAATCAAAGGCGCTTACGGATTGCTTCGCGCCACTTGTTTAGCTCGGCGTTGAGCCGAATCGTGACGAGCGGCTTGCCGACCGACAGGTCCTTGGTCTCTGCAGGGTCGCTGAGCAGGTCGAACAGCTGCAGCTTGGTGGCTGCCGGGATCTTGCCTGAGACCCCCTTCTCCAGGTTGGCGACGAGCTTGAACTTGTCGTTCGTCCACGTGGCGAGGCGCCTCGATTCGAAGCCAATTGCGCGACCACGCTGAGGCGTCTTGCCGGTTGTTGTCTGGCCGATAAGTGGGGCGAGGTTGACGCCATCGAGGTCCAGCGCTTCCGGCAGGTCGAGGCTGAGCCAACTCGCGATGGTTGGCACGAAGTCACTGGTGCATGCCAGCGTGTCTACGATGAGTCCCTTCGGCAGTTGTTCGGGCCACGACAGCAAACCCGGCACACGCGTGCCGCCTTCGTACAGGCTGCGCTTGCGGCCGCGCAGGTTGCCAGCAGATCCGGGGGCTTTGCCGGCCTTGCCTTCGGGGCCGTTGTCACTGCAGAACCACAGGATCGTATTGTCCTGGACACCAAGTTCGGTAAGCGTCGCCCGCAGCCTGCCAACTTCGCGATCGAGTGCAGTGATGCAGCCGTAATAGTGTTGCGTGGTTTCGTCGAACGCGGCGTACGGCAAACGGTCCGCCTCGCTAGCGACGATTGGGAGGTGCGGTGCGTGGAACCAGACGACGGCAAAGAACGGCTTCTTCTTGTCGACGGATGCACGTACAAATGGCACCACACGATCCATGATCACTCGCGAATCGTCGCCACCGACGTTGTCGGTGATCATCGTGCCTTGCTGATCCCAGTAGTGCGTGCCGTAGGGCTTGCCCGTGGTGGGATGCTTCATCGGGTCAAACGTCGGCACCTTGGCTTCGGTCGAGAAGCAGACGTCAAAGCCGCGCAACCAGGGTGGCGCGAAGTGCTTGATGCCGCGCCGGCCACCGCGATTTGATTCCTTGAGGGTCTTGGTCAGTGTGCCAAGGTGCCACTTGCCGAAGTGACCGGTGCGATAACCAGCCTTGCCGAGCAGGCCTTGCAGCGTGACCTCGTGCTCGCCGAGGTGGCCCGAGTTCGCGCCGCGAATGCCGCTGCGATACGGGTGTCGGCCGGTCAAACACGAAGCACGCGTTGGTGAGCACACTGGCGCGGCAGCATGGAAACGCGTGAAGCGGATGCCGTCGCCGGCGAGCGCGTCGAGGTGCGGCGTCTGTAGGTCAGGGTGGCCTTGGCAGCCCAGGTCGCCCCAGCCGAGGTCATCGGCCATGACCAGAATGACATTGGGGCGCTCTTGGGCGGCGGCAAACCCGCACAGCAAGAAGATGAGTGAGATTCGGATCCGCATGGGCTTCTCCGCGACGTTTATTGGGACTTCAAGAAGGCGATCAGGTCCACAATCCCTTGCGCATCGAGCGCGTTGAGTTGCGCTGGCCACATCAGGGAGCGGCGCATCTTGTGGATTCTCTTGACCCGCTTCTTCGGGATCATCTGGATGATGCCGCCTTGCGATTGCACGATGACCGGGTTGCCACGCGACAATACGACGCCGTCGATGTTGCCTTCGGCCGTCTCGACCGTGTGCCCCTCGTATCCGTGGCTGATGGTCTTGGATGGGTGCAGGATGGCTTCGACCACGGCCTGCTTGGACTGCGCCTTCGCAAATGCCACGATGTCTGGCCCGAACTCGATGCCCAGCTTGCCGATCTTGTGGCACTGGTAGCAGGTGCCGGCTCGTAGAGAGCCGCGTTGCGCGTCGCCTTGGAGCGCCAGTACCTGCTTGACGGTGATCGTTTGCTTCACCTTGGGTTCGGGCGGCACGGTCAACGGTTGGATGAAGACGGCATCCGGGTCGTAGATGCCGACTTCTTTGAGGATGTTGGCCAGGCCGAACGGCTTCCACTCGTTGCCCATGCGCTTGACGCACCACAGCAGCGCGTCGTTGCAGAGCGAGCAATCGAAGTCGTCGGCGATGGCGACCATCGCATCCATCGCATCCTTGTGCTTGATGAAGGCGATGGCGGTCAGGGAGTGGGTTCGCTGCTCGTGCGTGAGCTTGGTCGACTTGACGCGCTTGACGAGATCGGGAACGGATTCTGGTGCGCCGAGCCGCCAGGCGATCCATGCCATTGCTGGCTGCCACTGCACCGGGTCGGGGTTGGCCTTCTCTCGCAGCGCGAGGTAGACCTCCGACTCCTTGCCGGTGCAGCCGATGCCGAATGCGTCGAGGTAGCTGCGGTCCTTGCCGTCGAACTCGGAGCCGATGGAGGTGAGAGCTGCAACGGAGTCTCGTGCTGTAACATCGCGCAGTGAGGTTGCGTACGCTGCTAGGGTCGACGGGTTAGGGGATGCAGAGAACATGGCATCTGTCAGGATGGCGTTCTGGCGAAGAAGCGCTCTCAGTTGCACGAGTTCTAGGTCTGGGTCGAGGCTGCGTGCGTGAGCTTTGCCGGTCCATTGGGGGGAAATCGACAGCCACAGAGCGCGCGCTTGGAGAAACGGGTTGTCATGCTTGGGGGTCTCGCCGTGGTAGAGGGCGTCGATTGCAGCAACTGCCTTCCCTCTTGCAACACGCAAGCGATCTCGGCCAAGCTGCCGCACGTTCACCGCTGGGCTGCACAGCGCCGTGATTTGCCCATCAACCGTCTCTAGGTCCATCTCCGGCACCTTCGAAACGAACCCCTTTGGCGCGATGCGATAGATCGTGCCAGACAAACTGTTGTCCAACGTTTGATGGCCACCAACGCGTCCATCAAACCAATCCGCAACGTAGATCGCGCCATCGACACCAACCGTCACATCCGACGGTCGGAACTGCGTGTTGAGCTTGCCGTCCCAGCGACCAGAGAAGTCGCCGCCGTTGAACTTGTGCTCCGGGTTGCACGTCATCCAATCCATGCGCTCCAGCTTGAAGCCCGCGCCGTCACGAACAGGCTGGTAGCCAAACACGACGTTGCGCGCCGGTTCGCACGTTAGCAGCAGCCCGCGCCACTTCTTGCCGAGCGCGCCGTTCTCATAGAACGCGACACCGGTGGGCGAGCCGCCGCCGTAGACATCGCCCGCCGGCATTGTGCCGGGGTCGTCTTGGCGCCACTCAGCAGTCGGCGTGTCTTGACCGCGTCGTTGGCCGGCGCGCCAGTTGCGTTTGCCGTCGCGCGATGAGAAGCCCGCGTTGCCGTACTCAATGACATGCGACACCCGACACGCCGGCGGGTCATCATTGTCGCTTTGGAACACATCGCCAAACGACGTGACGACCTGTTCGTAGCAGTTGCGGTAGTTGTGGCCGATGATCTCGACGTTGCTGCCATCGGGGTCCATGCGTGCCGTGAAGCCGCCGACGTAGACATGGCCGTCGTCGCTCTTCTGTCCAGCAACACGCTTCGGGTCCATGTAGGAACTGGTGATGCGGAACGTCTTGCCCGACTTGTCGGTGAACACTGCGCCGCAGTTACCCGAGTTCCAATACCACTTGCCATCCGGCCCCGCGGTGATCGAGTGCAAGCTG
>JAPYTD010000146.1 GCA_029936315.1 Planctomycetota bacterium
TGTGGGGTGGTGGGGTTCGGGTGGTCCGAGCCGCTGCTTGTTTCACCTATGCTCGAATCCGAAGTAGTTCGGGCAGCGACTAGCCACAAGTGGCTGGTTGGGGCCCCAAACCTGTGATCGGTCGTGGACTAGCCGCATCTAGCGTGGTGTTGTCTCAGTCGAAGTCACCGCGATGACTTCGATGTGTGTGAAATGCAGGTGTAGGATGTCATGTGAACCCGTCATCAGGATAAGAGAATCATGCAGATTGAGAATGCTAGGCGAATTTGGTTTGTCGCAGCACTCGTGGCCCTTGTCGCGTGTTGTTTCTCCGTTCTGCACTGGTCCCGAGCCTCTGAGCGCAAGGGAGCATCTTCGACGAATCACTCCATGCGTATGGCAGATTCCTCACCTCAGTTCGCAACTTTGGAGGCTGGTCACCCCTCGGTGCCCAAGATTGCGCACGAGGCTGGAGTCCGGAAGGTTATCCACGAAGGTGCCTCCTCCACATCTGGGAATGCCAAGGATTGGAGCGGTTCGAGGTTCTCTCAGATCGCTGTATCTCCAGGTTCGATGGTTACCTCTGCGCCGCTGGGGATCAAGCTCAAGCACCTTGTCCGCAACAAGCACTTAAACCCATATGATCAGCTTTTGACAGAGCGACAGCTTCTGCAGTTGCAGACCCTCCTCGACAATCATCAGGAGGTCATCCATGAACTGAAACAGAAGCAGGGGGCGACTCGTCACGATGAAATGCTTCGACGCCTAAGGGCAGGGGCACTCAAGTCCGTAGATGAGCTTGCGCACAAGTTGACCCCAGATGAGTTAGAGGTTGTTGCTGACAGGGTTGCGCGCAATGTCGCGAACGGTTCCGACCCGAACGTGTCCAAGCGATTCGAGCTAAAGAATGCGCTCATGCGGAAACTGTTGGGAGATGCCGCTCTTACGACTCCATCCGGCGAGGTATTCATAGCTGGCAATGGTGATCTGAGCAAGGTGATGTCGTCCTACGACGAGTTCGAAGATTACGTTTCGAGCGAGTTCTTTGGCGAGCTTGTGTTGTTTTTTGTGGGCTGTGGCTGCTTGGATGACATGTCAACACAAGCCCTGCTTTCTAAGTTTTTTGAACGGAGAAACAAGTAATGGCAAACTTCTTGGCAATGACCACTCTAATCGCAATAGGGGGGGGGCGGAGCCTTCTTCGGTGTTTGCCTTGGGGGCGAAGTCGTTGAGGCTGCAAGTGTTGCGCGCGATGACGCCACCGAATGCGTCGTATATGGATGCAAGCGAGTAGTTGGGCTCCCGGTGTACTCTCCCGCTGCGAACAACTGTGGTCAATATGTTAGCGAGGGGGCACTGAAGGGTGACGACGGGGCGTGCGATTGTGACGGAACAGTGTGTTTTGTTGATGATTCGGATTGCACAGGATCCATCGACTACACGATCACACCGGCAGACGCTGATACTCAGGTGTGCCACTGGACCAACTACCCCGCCACGCCCGCCACCTACGGTGGCCAAGGGTATGGTGCTGCGACAACTGTTACTTGCAGCGTGATTACGTGCGGTGACATAGACGAGCAGCGTGCCTACTTATCAAGCAGGCCAGATACGGGGCCCCAGAACTGTAACGACAACATGTTTACCTCGTGCACGATGACGTTTAAACTTGAGTGTACGGCTTGTTCTGATTACGTGTGTCCGTGATGAGGTTTGCTCATGCGCGTGGTGTCCAAGAAATGAGGCCTCCCCTGCAGTAGCTGAAGGTGTTCGGTGCGCACGATTCCAGCAATAGCAGTCTCCATCGCGCTCGAAGGCCAGAGACCGCGCATGCGACGGGCGACCGCCCAAGTCGCGCAAGCGCAAGGGTTTGCTCTTGCTTCTCAGTCTTCAAGGCGTTGATAGCCAACGAGAGGCGACACTGCCTTCCAAACGATGGTGTTCAAGTAGCTTCTCGGGGCATGTCGCAGTCCTCTGCGGCACGTCCTCGGGCTTGCTCTCAGGCGTGCTTGTGCTCATTCCGACCGCCTGGCGTGGATTCCACGGGATCGCTTCGCTACGAATCGAAGTAGTTCGAGCTGCGACTAGCCACAAGTGGCCGGTTGCGACCTCAAAACTGGGTTGGTCAGGGACTCGCCACATCTGGCGTGGTGTTGTCTCAATCGAAGTCGCTCGCGATGACTTCGATGTGTGTGAAGTGCAGTCGCTTGCCTTGACCCGGTTGATGGAGGCCGTCGCTACTCTGTTCACGGTCACGATCTCTGTAACCCCTGCTTGACTCGTCTAGTCCACAGCACGTTCCTGAGTTCGAGGCGCCGGACGAGTGAGTCCTTGGCGACAGCCGCGCTCCGCTGTCGGTTCTCCTCGATGACGCGTCAGACGCTAGGTGCTGCAAGCGACCTACTGATTGCCCGACGAATCGCGCCATGACATCAACGACTCATTGGTCATCGACGAGTGACGGAAACTCCGGCTTGACGCATCGCGCGTGACCCCATAAACTACGTTTCAGCTACCGTTGGCTAAATCGAAGGACAAATCAGCCACTAGAACTGGCGAGGAGACAGGGATGTACATACGAATCTTTCTGGCATTGCTTGTGATTTCACCGATTGCCAGGGCGCAAGAAAAGTGCGCTGCGAATATGTCTCTGGTCTGCATTGATATCCCCCTGTTCTTGGGGTACGGAGTTGAATCCGACTGCTCGTATACGCCTCCGGCCGACAGTCAGCCGTGTTCACCGTGCGTCTACAACTGGTCCGTTGAGGTCGAGTTCACGCAACCAGTCCCGCTGGGGCCGGGTGGCATTCAACTCTGTATTACGGCACCGACACCGATCTGCAAGGACGCACTTGTTACTGAGGTTGGCGTCAATCCGCCGCCCTATGTCTACATATTTGAGTCGATTACCGACAACTTCCAAATAGGGTGTGGCAGTAACCTCCAGACGATTCTGAGCTGGAACCCCGGCCTTGGGGCAATTACGATCGCCGATCTCGTCTTGACTTGTGGCTCGTGCAACTAGGTTCTTGATGAGGCAAGTCCTTGTGGTGGCGGCCATCTTGGCGGTCGTGGTGATCGTTGCTCTAGGGTGGAACAGTTCTGCTCCCACCCCTCCAGTTGACGATACGAATCTTGAGGTCACGCAGACGTCTGGCGGTGCCCATGAAAGTACCCCCAAACCTATTCCGACCAAGAGGGCTTCCGTTGCGGATGCGGATACTAGCGATGTTCCGGCTGCTGGACGTACGCTGGCGATGTCATTCGTGACTTTGAGCGGCAGTCTAGAGCAGCGATATGCGACCAAGAACTGGGGGGACTACTCAAGAGTCGATGACATACTCAAGACCGTCAGTGGAGTGTTGCGAAGTCCATTCATCGACCGGAGCGGAGTAACGCTGAATGAACAGGACTATGCAAGATTGGAGAAACTTATCGGGAGGCACAACGAAACCATAGGCGCGGCCTATGAGCGAGCTGGTGACCTTCGACAGGCGGGGATGGCAAGGGCTGCTCGAGAAGGACGCTATGTTGCCAACAAGGTTTCATCTCTTCTATCACTGTCGCCAGTTGCGCATGAAGCGTGGCGAGATCAACAGAAAGCTGAGCTCGAGTCCACAATGATGCGGATCCGCGAAAAGCATGGACTGGCTGAGAAAGACTGGCGCTTCGTAGTCACTGGCACAAGCAAACCTGACGGAGTCCAGCGAAAAGTTGTCGTGTGGTTTACGCGTTTTCAGGAGCCAGCATACTTCGACGCGCACCGCGAGCACGTTATGGCGAAGCAGTCAAGGCAACAAGACCTGGAGCATTTCTTCGCACGTCTTAGGCGGTGAGATCGAGGCCGCCAAGGAACTTCGCACTTCTTGTGCATCGGCCTGCCGCGGATGCCGAAACACATATAAAGGGCGCCACCTTGTGTTGTTTGGCGATGGCGCTTCTTGAGTTCGAGAGGCCCCTCCAGCGACGACGAAATCGAGTGATCCGCTAGCCCGCCGGGTGTGGGCGTTTGGACGGAAAGCTCGATTCCTTGTCCCTCAGGGGCCCTTAGGGCTCACCTTTGATAAGCGCAGTCGCCTTCACAGCATGGCAGAAGACGACGCACACAGGAGCAAGGGCAAGTTCGAGCGCCGCATGAGCGAACTCGAGACGTGGCTGCAGCCCTCAAGCACCCGATTGGTGGGGCGCCCGCAGACGTTTCGCCGGAAGTACTTCATCAAGAACGCGGCGAACCTGATCTGCTTCCGCAGGTTTGCAGAGATCATGGATTCGCGAGACCTCAGCTACATTCGACGAAACCGCTACCTGGACATTCTCTTGTTCTTGTTCGCGCACACGGACAAGGAGTTGTCGCGTTGCACTCAGCAAGACATCGATGCGGTCGTTGCAGCGAGCCATCGGGCGTACCGAACCCGAGGATCAAAAGAGACGTTCTTGACGATGCTGGGGGTGATACTCAAAGGGCTCGCGCCCGGCCGCTTCAAGGTCGAGAAGCGATTGGACAAATCGATCGAAGCCGACGTCGACCGAGTGAGCTTCGAAGATATCTGCCGCATGATCAGGCACCTTCGAGACGACCACCTGTTTCGCGCTTACCTAACGACCATTCTCGAAGCCTACGCCCGGCCACAGGAACTCGTCTGGCGAACTATCAAGGACGTCGAAGTGTTCAGAACGGACGGTATACCGCGGTACGCCAAGATCCGCGTTAGCTCGCACGGCAAGAAAGGAACGAAGACGATCGTCATCAAAGACACGCTGAGCTACTTCCTGGAGTGGTTCACAAGGCATCCACACTTGGATGACCCCGATGCGTACCTATTCCCGAACATGCAGGACCGCAAGTCGCTTCTGAGGCCGAGCAACGTGACCAGCAAGCTGAAGAAGCTGCAGAAGACGCTCGGCATCAAAGGGCGGCTATGCGCCTACGAGATCAAGAGCCGGGGAATCACCTTCGCTTGTCTACGAGGCGATGCACCGAAGT
>JAPYTD010000147.1 GCA_029936315.1 Planctomycetota bacterium
TAGCCGGCGCAGCCTCACCCCATCACGCCCCAAACCACTCCTGCTCGCCACCAGGCGGCGCTCGCGTCGGTGGGCAGTACCGACGCAACATGTAGCGCGCGATCAGTTGGTGATCGTCGCGAAGACTGCGTTTGACGCGGCAAATCCGAATGCGTTGACAGACGGATCGAGACAGAGGGCCTGCGCATAGAGTCCAGCACCGATCGGGCCCGCAACCACAGGCCAGTTCCAACTCGCCTGTCCCGCTGCACCGGTCACGCTGACCAACAGATCCGGAGTGGTGTATGCAAAGCACCCGGGCATATTGAGAACCGTCAGATCCACTCCCTGCAACCTGGTCAAGCCAAGGACGACGAAGGCCAGACTGAACGTCGGGTTGAGATTATCAACATCGACTGTCCAACCCTGGCCGAGTCGCATCGCGCTCGTGGCCACCAGTGATGGCACACCAAAGGTGCCGGCACAACCACTGCCGTAGATACCGGCACCAAACTCCCACGTCTGGTTGGACAAGGTGAAAGGTGCCGCCGCGAATCCACCGAACTTGACGGCCTGAGCAGTCGTCGGGAGGAACGCGAACGCGTGGTCACGGATCGTCTGGGTCGAACCGGGTTGCTGGGTCCAACTGGTGCCATCAAACGTCCACGTGTCGGACAACGGACCAACATTGTCTTGGCCACCAGTCAACACACAGAGATCACGTACCGGATCGTAGATCATCTTCGCCGCGTTGCGCGGTGACGGCTTGCTGCCGGTAATCGCCACCTGCGTCCACGCGGCCCCGTTGTAAATCCACGTCTCATCCGTCAGCGAAAAGCCATTATAGCCGCCAAACAAGACACTCTGACCAAGCCCCGGATGGAAGCACATCGACGGACGATCGCGCGGGCCTGGGTTGCCAGTCGTCGAGATCAGCGACCACGTCGTGCCTTCGTATTCCCAGGTCTGACTGTTAGGAATGCTGATCAACTGCGTGGAAGAACCGCCATACATGACGAGTCGACTACGCCCAGAGTCGAAGCAAGCACCGTACTTGTAGCGCGGCCCCGCGCTCGTCGGTGGCGACACCTGTGTCCAGGTGGTGCCGTCCCACTCCCAGGTCTCATTCGTGGGTGGCGGAATGCTGATGGGCGAAGCGAGCCCGCCGTAGAGCACCGCGACCGCCCGCGCCGAGTCGTAGACCAACTCCATCCCGGCACGTGCGCTCGGCGCCGTAGCTGGCGACTGCTGCGCCCAATTGACGCCGTCGTAGATCCAGGTCTCGTTATTGATGAACGGCGCACCACCACCAAACATCACGAGGCCTGCGTTCTGCGGGACAAACTCCATCGCGGCTCCCGAGCGTGCGCTCGGGGACGTTGCAGGAGTCGCCTGGTTCCATTGGGCGATGGCCATGGAGGTAGTGCTCAAGAGCACAGCGGCAGTTCGGGTCAAGTAGGTGTACGTCACGGTGTTCGTTTGGGGACTGACAATATAGAGGACAGGCGCAGCCGAACTGACGACTACGAATCGCACGATAACAAGCAGCGATTCGTGCCTGACATGGCAACAAGGCACTTACGAACAACTTGCGCGCCAACGACGGTTCCGGCCTGCTCTACCCTCGCGGATTTCGCTTCACCGCGTGCCACCTCGTGCATTTCGTATCACCTACGCGGCGCGGCCAAGCAGCGGTGCCACATCTCCGCCAGTGAGCGTGTCACCGATGATGGCGGTGTCGGGGCCGGTCAGGTCCAACGTGCCTGAAACAGTCGTTTCGCCAGGAGTCGCGCCGGGCGTTCTGTTTCGGCGCCCGTTCATCAAGGCAGAGGAAGGGTGGGCGGTCCGGTGACTGCCTTTCTCGAACTCCTTCAGGCTGGGCTTTCCGTGTTGGCAAACGAGGGAGTCGGTCGGCGGCGGCGGCGCACGCTAGGCACTCTGCGCACCCTGTAATAGGTTGTGGTGCATGGCGAACTACCTCATCTGCGCGACCCAGCGCTGCGGCAGCACCTTGCTGACCGAGTTGCTGGCCCGCACTGGTGTTGCTGGGGCGCCGAACGAGTATCTGTTGCTGTGGGAACAGCACGCTGCCAAGAATGACGCGGTTTTTTGGCGGCTCGCGGTACAGCACACCCTCAAGCTCGGGCGCACGGACAACGGCGAATGGGGTGCCAAGGTCATGGCTAACTACTTCCCCGGTTGCATGAAGCAGCTTCGGTGTGCCCCCGAGGTCAAAGACCTCGATGATTGGGGCGTAAGTCAGCGAGCGTTCGAATCACCGCGCATCATCCGGATTCGACGACGGGATCGGGTGCGGCAGGCGGTATCGCGCTACATCGCGTTGCAGACGAATGTCTACCACATTGCCTCCGAAGACGCGGGGGACGGCGACAATGCGTTTCTGGGCGGTGAGCTGCAGCACAAGGACAAGGGCTACAACCAGGACGTCGTCTTTGACTTCGATCGTGTCGATGCCCAGGTCCGCAACATTGCCGACGAAGAGGCTTATTGGGATCGCGTGCTCGCGGCTTCGACGCAGCCCATTCATGAAGTGCTCTACGAAGACTTCGCCAAGGACAAAGAGAACACCCTGCTCGGTGTGCTGGACTTCCTTGAGATCCAGCCGCCGGCGGATTTGACCGTCGAGGACCAAATGGCGCGCATGTCCAATGAGGTCAATGAGCGCTTCCGATTACTGTATGAACAGGAAGCGCGACTGGGACGTCGCCCATTCGGACTGCACGATTAGGTTGGTGTCGCGCTGCTGGATCATTCGGAGCGGCAGTTCGTACGCTGGGCACGCGCGGCGATCGTGGTCCTTGCGTGCACGCAAGGCTGCATCGATGCCTCCGGGGACTCCGCCGATTGGTATGATCACAGGTGCAGGGGCCCGAACTCTGACCAGTTCAGGCACGTTGATCTTAGCGGGCGGTCAGGTCGGGCGGTCAGGTCGCGCGGAAAGCCCAAACCGGGTTGGCATCGTGAACCGCCGATAGCATCGGCGTCTTGGTGGCCAGACCGCTGCCAATTGCCGCGGCCAGGCAAACGTGTAGCGTGCTTGGTTCCATTACCATTGCACGGTCTGGAAAGTCCACAGTCATGGTCATTCCTGTCCGTCGCTCCTCGCTCCGATGCATTTAACGGCCACACCAACCTACAGCTTCGCGGCTACGTTGGCTGGTGCATGTCTCGCCAGCAGTCTCGTTGCTCAAGAGGTGTATCCGTTGCCATCGAGTGCTGTCGCTGGCACGCACGTGGAGAGCATCGCGCCGTTCTTATTGCCGGCGAGATGCGTGCAGACGAAGTTGACGGACAAGCTCACGTTGCAGGCGACGCAAGCAGCAGGATCGGCAGGGTCTTCATGGTTGGTAATCTGTTGGAGGAAGGTCGGGCAACGCAAGCGCCTTGTGTGCTCGGGTGGCCTGGATCTTCTGTGACACGAAACCGCCGTGGCGCCTAGCCACCAAAGGGGCGAATGCGACTGTCTGGGGCCGAATCATCACTCCAAGTCGAGAGAAGTTGGTAGCTTGCACGCTGTGAAAAACACCCGCCGAGAGTTCTTGAAGACCGCCGCCGCAGGTGTCTGCGTCATCAGCTTTCGTCCGCCGACCAAGTCCACTGAGACGTTGAAGGAGTTGCGCTTTGGCATGTGCGCCGACGTACACAAAGACGTCATGCACGACGCCGATGAGCGCCTCGGGGCCTACCTGAAATGCATGGCCAAGAAGCGTGCGCACTTCGTCGTGCAAATGGGAGACTTCTGCCAGCCCAAAGCGGCCAACCACTCCTTCCGCAAGGTCTGGCAAAGCTGGAAGGGAGACCAATACAACGTGGTTGGGAACCACGACATGGACGGCGGCGCCAGCCGTGAAAAGTTCCGCAAGTACCTCGGCATGGAGGATGGCTACTACACCTTCCTTCAACAGGGCTATCGCTTTGTCGTCCTCGATGGCAACGACCGCCACAAGGGCGCGCCCAGCGGCTACGCCCGACACGTCGGCGAAGAACAGCGCACCTGGCTCACCAAGACTCTCGCTTCTACGACTGAACCCGTGGTCGTTCTAGTCCACCAGAGTCTCGAGAACGCCTTAGGCGTCGACAACGGCGCCGAGGTGCGCGCCATCCTTGAGGCCGCCAATAAAGCCGCCGGTTGGGGTCGCGTTCTTGCCTGCTTTAGCGGACACCATCACCTCGACGATCTCGTTGAAATCAACGGCATCCCCTACATCCAGGTGAACTCCATGTCCTACTTCTGGGTGGGCGGCTCGAAGAAACACGAGAGCTACCCGGCAGAGGTTCACGCCAAACACCCGTGGATCCAATACACCTCGCCGTATGCGGATCCGCTCTGGTCCTTTGTCACGATTGATCCCAAGGGAGAGATCCGGATCGAGGGGGTTCGCTCGAAGTGGGTCGGTCCTTCTCCAGAAGAGCTCGGCTATGTGGAAGGTAAAGATGAGCAGGGCATCACCCCGAATGTCTCAGCGCGCGCCGTCAGCTTGCAGATAAAGAAGAGCAAGTGAACCCCGACGCGACGAGGCGCAGGCTCCTTGCACTCGTCAGCTGTTGACCACTGGGTGCAGGTCTCAAGCGAAGTGAATGCACTTGGGACAACTGATGCTCTGGGCGAGGCGCGAACAGCAGCGTCCCCCACCTCACTCACTGCCTCACAATCGCGTGTAATAAAGGGCTTCTAGGAACAAGCGGTCTTTCTCCTTTCCCTCCTTGTCCACTGCGGTCTCCTTGAGAATCCCGCCAAACCGAGACAGCTCGACAGGCAACTTCTCAGAACCCCGCACATTGGCGATGAAGGTCTTTGCAGAGCTCGAATCATCCGTCAGTTCATAGATGTCGTACTGGTCCATGATGGGAATCATGATCATCATCATAGATTTGCCCGTAGACATCGGGATGAAGATGAAGCCGTTGAAGACCGTCTTGTCTGTTACGAAGCGGGGATAGCC
>JAPYTD010000054.1:0-20468 GCA_029936315.1 Planctomycetota bacterium
TCGTGAACCAAAAACAGTTTGCGAGGCCCGCCGGGCCGCAGCACCACGATCTCGTGCAGGCGCGACGCAGACGGGGAGGCGAGCGAAGCAACCAGACCAGCAATCGTCGGTGTTCGAACCAATGAGCCCGGATCAATTCTGATCCCCAACGACCGCTCGACTTCGGTGACCATGTTGATCACCGACAACGAATTGCCACCTAGCTCGAAGAAGTTGTCGTTCGGCCCAACGCAGTCGACACCAAGAACTCGCCGCCAGATTGCCAAGATCTGTGCTTCGAGATCCCCAGTAATGGCCTGTCTGTCGGCACTCACCATTTGCGGCTGCGCCGTACCTTCCTCGACGGGCGGGGCAACAACCTCCGCCGCGTCCCTCGCGGCAATGCGCCTCGCGACGGCGGGCGGCGGAGTGCCGACGATCTCTGCCACCGAGGCCTCGGGCTTCGCCAGAATCCTATCGAGCAAGAAGGTGTAGCGCTGCCCGAGCCACTGTGCAGTTGACGCTTGGAACACATCCGTGTTGTAGGTGAGCCCACCCTGCAACCCGTCGACTGACTCGACGAACCACATGCCAAGGTCCTCCGTTGCTCCCCGCTGGAACAAGGGGATCATGGCATGCTGTAGCCCCCCCCACCGAGTAGCGCGCTGCCGCACATCCTGGAACGAGAACAACGCCTGGTACGGCGACTGCTGGCTCTTGCCGTTGGCCTCGGTCATCGCACGCTCGAGTTGTTCGAGCGGCACACCCGGCATGGCAAAGCTCTCCACGACAGAGGCCTTCACGCGCTCCAGAAGGGTGACGAACGACTCGCTGGGCTTCACCTCAATGGGGAGAAGTAGCAGGTTGTTGAAGTAGCCCATGATCGCTTCCACCTCAGCGACCGTGCGTGCGCGCACGGGCGTCCCGATGACGAGGTGGGAGTCTCTGGCGAAGTCGTGCAACAACACGCTGAACACCGTCAACGTCGCAACGAACTGCGTCGCACCGGACTGAGTTGCCAGCTCATGCAGGGCTTCCGACTTATCCCTGGCGATCGACAACCACTCGGTTGCGCCTTCACCCGACATGGTCGACCCGCGTGCGGTATCCGCTGGCAGCGGCCGCGCGGAGCCAGCCTGCAACATCCGCTTCAGCCAGAAGTCGAGTTGCTGTTGGCACTCGGCGCCCATCAGCCACTCCCTGTGCCATGCCGCAAAGTCGCCGTAGGACACTTCGAGCGGCGGCAACGGATCATCACCGCCCGCCGCGTATGCTGCATAAAGCTCAGACATCTCGTGGTAGAGCAGATCAAACGACCAGCCGTCCCAGATGATGTGATGCGGCATGAAGAAGAAGACGTGCTCTTCGTCTTC
This sequence comes from Planctomycetota bacterium, assembly GCA_029936315.1. Taxonomy (GTDB): domain Bacteria; phylum Planctomycetota; class UBA1135; order UBA1135; family UBA2386. The sequence continues at coordinate 1,353 of JAPYTD010000054.1, forward strand.
CAACCGAAACATGCGCACCTTGAACAGCGGAGCGCACGACAGGTCAAAGGTCTCCGCTGTCAGTTCGTCGAGGCGTTGACGCAACAGCGCCTCGCGCTCCGGGTATGGAACGTGAGACAGATCCTCCGCTGGAATCAACGAAACCGAAACGTTGTCATGCACACGCTGATCCAGCCCGTGCCTGTGATTATCAAAGTCCGTTCGCAGTGATGGCTGCCGCGAGACCACGGTGTCGAACGCTCGCTGGAATGCGTCTTCCTGCAACGCGCCGGTCAACCGGTGGGCCGACGGCGTGTGATACACGACCCGCCCAGGGTTCAGCTGCTCCAACAGCCAAAGGCGTTCCTGCATAACGGAGGCCGGCGCTCGACTCTGGTCCGAGAGCCGCGCAATGCACTCGCGGTGCTCGGTCGCCGCGGCGGGACTCTCCTCGATGAATGCCGCGAGCTGCGCCACGGTAGGCCCTTCAAACACCGCGCGCATCGATAGGCCCGCATCGAAGCGGCTGTTGAGGCGATAGGTCAACTGGGCAGCAAGTAGCGAGTGCCCCCCCAGAGTAAAGAAGTCGTCGTGAAGACCAATGCCACTCATGCCGAGCACGATCTCCATGTCCTCGGCGACACCGCGCTCCCTGTCGCTAGCTGGCGCCAGGAAATCGGTCCACGACTGGCGTTGCGCTTCCGGCGCTGGCAACGACTTGCGATCGAGTTTCCCGTTGGGCAACAACGGCAATTCCCGCAGGCAAATCATGGCCTGCGGCACCATGTAATTCGGCAACGCCTCTGCCATGTGGGCTCGAAGCTCGCCGACTGCCGGCACGCCACCCGACTTGGCCACGTAGTACGCCACCAACCGCACATCGCCGGGACAATCCTCGCGAACGATCGCGACCGCTGTGTCGACGGACGAATGACTCACCAAGCGCGATTCGATTTCGCCCAGTTCGATGCGGTAACCACGAACCTTGACCTGGAAGTCAAACCTGCCGAGGTGCTGCAACACCCCGCCTGTGCGCCAACGGCCGCGATCGCCTGTTCGATACATCCTCGCACCCGGAGTGCTGGACATCGGATCGGGCACGAACCGCGCTGCCGTCAACTCCGGGCGATCAAGGTAACCCTGTGCCACACCTTGCCCGCCGATGCAGACTTCGCCGGGAACACCGATCGGGCACAGCCGATCTTGGTCGTCGAGAATCCAGATGCAGGTGTTCGCGATGGCCCGCCCAATGCTGATATTAGAATGGGGGCCGGCGATGTGCGCAACGCTGGACCAGACCGTCGTCTCGGTCGGGCCATACATGTTCCAAAGATCACCGGTCACCTCAAGCAACTGCTCGGCCAGCTTCGCCGTGAGTTCTTCACCACCGCAGAGAGCCTTGAACCGTGGGGTACCGCGCCATCCGGCACCAATCAACAATCTCCAGGTGGCCGGCGTCGCCTGCAGCATCGTAGCCGCACTCGACTCGATCAATCTACAGAGCATCGCTCCGTCGGTCGCCTCTTCACGTGTCGCAAGCACAGTCGTCGCACCGACTGTGAGCGGCAATAAGAGCTCATTGAGGGCGATGTCGAACGACGGCGTCGTTACGGCCACGAGTCGGTCATCCGGGGCGATCCCAGGTTCGCGTGCCATCGACTTGAGAAAGTTCACAACGGCCCGATGCGGGACGCAGACACCATTCGGCATGCCCGTTGATCCCGACGTGTAGATGACATAGGCAAGGTCATCAGGCTCCGCGCCACCGGTATCGAGAAGCACCGGTGCGCTGGACTGACCCGCGATGAGCTCATCGTCTGCATCGAGCAGCAAGCAGCGTTCGCGGGGAAGCAGGCCACGCCCAGCGGAATCGGTCGACACGACTGCAGCGAGTCCAGCATCGTCGACCATGAACGTGAGCCGCTCTCGCGGATACGTCGGATCAAGCGGCAAGTACGCGGCACCGATCTTCAGAACCGCCAGCATGACAGCAATCAGGTCTGGACAACGCTCGACGTGCAAACCGACCAACTCGCCACGATTCACGCCGACGAATTGCAGGGCATGAGCGATCTGATTCGCGCGCATGTCGAGATCAGCATACGTCATGGTGGCATCGCGCCACATCACAGCAGACCTCGACGGAGCGCGTGCTACCTGTTCTTCGAACAACTCGTGAACGAGAGAACCTCCGGCAAAGTCACACCGGGTGTCATTCCAATCCTTCAGCAACTCTTGATCGACGGGGCTCACAACCACGAGGGTGCCAACCGCCGCATGCGTCGCTGCACAGGCCGATCTCAGCAGCGTTTCGAAACACCGGAGCCAACCCCGGATCGTCGCGGCGTCAAAGAGAGTGGCGTTGTATTGGCACTCGAAACGCAGTTCACCATTCTCTTGTACCGCATTCACGAAGATATCGAAGATCTCATAAGCGCGCGGACTGCCCTCGATCTTGAGGTGTAATCCTGGGCAGTCATGGCCCGTATCCATCTCACGATCGATGTTGAACATGACGCTGATCAACGGCGGCCGGCTTGGGTCTCGAGCAACGGCGAGTTTCTGCAACAGGCTGCCCATGGTGTAAGCCTGATGCTCGTAGGCATCGAGAACGACCCCTTGGGTTGCCGCAATCAGCTCGGCCACCGTTTGCGACGGATCGAGTTGCAGTCGCAAAGGCAACAGATGGACGCAATGCCCAACCAAGCTGCCGAACCCTTCCGCTGATTGGCCAGCGGCGGGGATCCCTACGACGAGGTCTTCCTCGCCCGACAGGCGTTGCAACAGCGCCGCAAACAGACCGAGCGAAGTAGCAAAGATCCCGGCGCCGTTCTGCCCCCCCAACTTGCGCAACTCCGTGACCAGAGCGGCGTCCAGTGTGTAGTCCTCACGTCGGGACTCGAATGTGCGCCAGGCGCCACGTGGATGATCCACGGGCAAATCGAGAATGGGGACTGCGCCGTGGAATCGCGCGAGCCAGTACGATTCGTCCTCCATAGCCTGCTTGCCAGCCAACGCAGAGTGCTGAGCAACGGCGTAATCACCAAACGACGGCGCCGGAGCAGGTGCTTCGGCAGCAATTCCAACCTTGTGGGCGTAGAGCGCCATCAAGTCGCGCACTAACACGCCAAAGGACCACCCGTCACACACGGCATGGTGAGCCGTGAGGATCACGAGGTTTTCGGCACTGCCAAGCTGGAGGATCTCAGAGCGAACCAACGGCCCCGATTCAAGCACGAACGGGGTATGCACGGCGCGCTCTTTCGCAGCCGCGATGGCGGTCTGCTGAGCCGATTCGCCTGAGGCCGAGAGGTCCACTTCGGTCAGGTCCAAGATGCCATGGGTCGCGATACACAACTCCTCTCCGTTGGTGCCAAACGTACAGCGGAGTGCTTGGTGGCGCTGAACCAGATCTTGCAATGCCGAGCGCAGCGCGACGAGATCGAGTTGCCCGGAAAGCCGGATGGTTATCGACTCGTTGTAGGCAAGCGAAGCCTCGCGCCCCAGTCGATCGGCCAACCAGATCTCACGTTGTGGCTCCGTAGTCGGCACGACGCGTTCCAGCGGCGCACCGGAGAACGGATCGTAATCGACAGGGGTCTGCTTGCCGCCCGGTAGAGACTCTCCGCTCATCCGTCGAGCCTCAGGAACTTACCTGTTTTGTCTGGGTTCGGAACAAACCAGGCCGGGTTGCCTTCCGGGTCCTTGCCAATCAGGGCACCCGGCACCGGTGGGTTGGCGGTGTCCAGCACCGCGACGGTTGCCTCCCTGCGTCGGGGCAGGAAGCCACCATCTTGCAACTCGGTAACGGACTCCTGGAACGCCTCGACGATGCACTCGATGTCGCTGGCGCTGTGAGCAGTGGTCAGGAAGCACGGGAAGTTGTCGAGGATGTGAACGCCGCGCATCCGCATCATCGCAAACAGGAGATCCTGCAGTGCATGCTCCTCCGCGAAACGGATCCGCCACATCGAAGCAAACGACACTACTTGGATCGGGGCACCCACCTGGTGACAGAACGCATTCAGCGAGTCCACCATCTCCGTTGCGCTGCGCGTCAACGCAACCTGCAATTCGGGGCCGCGCTGTTTGAGGTGCTCGAGCGTTGCCTTCGCAGCCGCAAGCGCTAGCGGATGCCGCACGAACGTACCCGCAAAGTAGGTAACGCCTACCGTTGGCATCGAGTCATCACCATACTGCCAGGCCCCACCATCGAGCGCATCCATGAACTCGCGCTTGCCGGCGATGACCCCGATCGGAAAGCCTCCGCCGACGACCTTGCCATACGTACACAGATCGGCCGAGATGCCGAACAGGGCCTGGATCCCTCCCGGGTGACAGCGGAATCCGGTAACCACTTCGTCGAATATCAAAACGGCGGAGACGTCTTGCGTTACCTCTCGAAGCTCACGGAGGAAGTCCCGCGGCTGAAAGTCAGGTCGACGGCTCTGCACTGGCTCAACTAGAACCGCGGCCAACTCATGCCCGCGCGCCTTGATGACCTGCAAGGACTCTCGGGTCCCGTAGTCCAGGACCAGAATGTTGCTGGCACTGCCCGGCATGATTCCTGGTGCGGCGGGGAGCGCGCGTCCCTCCTTGGCAGCACGCACAACGACCTCGTCGAAGATCCCGTGGTATGAGTCCGTAAAAATCACGATCGTCTTGCGACCAGTCACGGTGCGGGCGATACGCATCGCGCCCATGACAGCTTCCGAACCCGTGTTGCACAAACCTACGCGATCAAATCCAGTCACTTCGCAGAGCAACTCGGCAACCTCGCCGGCCAACGGATGCTGCGGCCCAATTTCGTAGCCATGAGCAATCTGCTTCTGGATTGCGTCGACAACAAACTCCGGCTGCCAACCGAACAAGCTCATGCCAAAGCCATTCAAGGCGTCTACATACTCATTGCCGTCGAGATCCCAAAGGCGGCTGCCTTGCGATCGCTCGATCACGATCTGATAGGTGATCTCTTTCCGAATCGGCGTGAAGCCGCTTACGACGCGAGGATCGGCAAGGCGCGATCGCTGTGCTTGCGTGAACTCCTTCGATCTTCTAGTGCGCGCAATGTAGCGCCGCATGAAGGCATCCAACCGCAACCGCTGCCCCTCGGTGATTCCATCACCGACATCGGTTCGAATTTTGGCGATTGCTCCGAATGCAGCTTTCGAATCGGGCTCGCTCAGATCGTCTGAAGCTTGGTTGTCCGCCGACTCTTGCAACGCTGGCACCGGAGGCAACGCGCTACTCTGCATGCCACCGGGCACGCCACTGTGCACTCCGGTCAAGAGAGCCAACTGCTGCGCCATCATTTCCATCTGCTGATGGATGACCTGCTCGACCAGCTGAGCAGAAGCAACCGCCACCTTGCCAGGCAACTGTGCGGCAATGCCAGACGCGAGACCGCCGTCGTTCGCATCCACAACGGCGGAGATTTCTCCGGACATCGAGTCCACGAGAAACTCAATCAGGCTGTCCAGCGTCCGCAGGTTCTCCATGAGCTGCCGAAACGTCAACTCGACCTTGTATCGTTGCCGAATCTCGATGGCCATCTGCGTCAACGACAGCGAATCAAAGCCCAGCTCCACGAATGGCACAGACGAGTCCGCAGTGTCAATGGTGAGCCCAGTCGCCTCATCGATGACTAGGAGCACATCTTGCCGGAGGGCCCGTTGGCGCGACGTATCGTCGGATGCTGGCAGTTCAGGCATGCATGCTTCTCGTGTCATCGTCCACCGCCCCTGAGTCTATCCATTTCTGCAACACGTTCTTCAACGAAGCGGGCAACCTCGGCGTCGGGGATTGCGTCGATGAGCAAACCGAACTGTGCCCGCACCAGCTGGGTGAGTTCCTGAACCCAGAGCACATTCCAAACCAGGCCGGCATGCCCATTCGCCAGGACCGCGTGATCCAGACTGTCCCCCATGGTGTTGAAGACAGACAAGCCCTTGCCAATACGTGCTGCGTGGTAATCAGGCATGCCCGTGTCGGGGTTGCGTCGTCCCCAGTGCTTGGCGAACCAAGCTCGATCGTCAAAGAACGCGAGCCGCCGGTCGCCATCGGCCATCGCGCGGAGTGCAGCATCGTAATGATCGAGCCCTCGATTGAGATTACGCTGCTCGGCGCCGGACTGCCAACGGCTGAAGTAGGTGGGCCAGTCCGAGTTGTTCAAGATCCCAACGAGCACGACTCGCGTCTCGGGGTGACGCGAGTGAATCAGCCGCACAGCATCTCGCACATGGGAAACGCAGGACGCGATCACCTCTACGACCGCAGGATCGTCGGGGTCTCGCGCAAGAACATCCAACGTCTTCGCCTTACCAAAGCTGTTGACCCCCGAGCGAACGACCACCACACCGTTACGCCACCAGGAGGGTTGCTCGTCCATGACGTCAACGAGTCTTTGAGCCTGTCGCCAGGCTCCTTCCGTCAGGGAGTCACACGTCGAAGGCCAAGCCAGGTTGTGCTGATAGGTTTCTCGCTGAGGCCCACGCCAATTCAAACCCAAGCCATCGCGAACGCGCGCCAACGACAACCACGCTGGAACGCCCCAAACGGCCCACTCGCCGAGATCGACCTGGTGATCTCGAATACGAGCCAACACTTCTGGCCACTGAAGCGTGATCGCCTGAAACTTCCCGCCGGGCTGCGGCCCATTGGCCGGGAACGCGATCGAGTCCTGATAGCACGCGGTATCAGAATCCCCCAGCATGCCGAAGGGCACAGTAGAGGTCACAACGTCGCGGCGCTCGCCGGTGCGACGACCGTCTTGCATCAGGGCCGCCACCAAACCGATCAACAACATCAACACGGCCAACAGCGAAACGACAAGCAAGATCAGTTTCCCCTTGCCGCGTTCGCGTGTGACCAGAGGCACTTCACTAGGCCTTGACGTGGGCACCATCGCCCCCTGATTGCTCGCGCTGCTCCGCAACGGTGATTGCTTCGAGCTGCGACTGCATCAATGCGATCTGCCGCTCGACCAGTTTTCTGACGGCCTGCAAGCCACCGGCCGAACGAACCTTCGCGATCGCAGCCGCCCCCTCCTCGGACAGAACGGACGTGGTAGCGATCGCCGGTTCCAGCCAATGCCGAGTTCGCTCGAAGCTGTAGGTGGGCAACGGCACCCGCCGCGGATGGCTCGTGGGCCAACGTGACTCGAAGTCGACCTCGCCACCGTTTACCCAGCAGTGTGCCACAGCGTTGTACACTTGCGTCAAAGCCCCACGATCGAGGCCCGATCCTGGCAGCGAGGCGACCGGAATCGAAGTACGGGCGGCAGGGTGCATGCGAGCGAAACCTGTAAGGGCGTTGCCGGGCCCGACCTCTACCAGCACGTGTTCGCCACCATCGCCCAATCGATCAAGCGCATCGGCGAAACGAATCGGCTGACACACGACGTTGGCCCAGTATGCGGGATCCGTGGCCTCTTCGGCTGTTAGTTCTCGGCCAGACACCGAGGACACCATCCTGCGGCGCGGCGCGGAGCGATCGATCCCTTGCAAGACCTTCTCGACCTGCGCTGCAACCGGCGCCATTAGTGGCGAGTGGTAGGCGCGATCGGTCGGTTGCTCGTATGCGCGCACGCCGCGTTGCGCAAACAACGTGCGAGCGGTCTCAATAGCTTCGGGAGTTCCCGATAGCACCACGACGTCCACGGCGTGCACCGCGGCGATCGCTACCTCAGCCCCCATAAGATCGCGCGCCTCAGCTTCTGAACACAAGACGGTGATCATACGACCAACCGGCGTTTGAGCCGCCGCTCCCGCAATCATCGTCACGACATGCAATGCGTCCTTCAACGAAAAGACGCCAGCCACGACTGACGCGGTAAACTCTCCGAGGCTGCAGCCAACCAACGTATCTGCGCGGAGCCCCGCACTCTCCAACGTCATCGCCAAGGCGTACTCAAAGAGAAGCAATGCAGGCTGTGCGACACGCAGATCCGCCAACTCGTTCTCGCTTGCGGCAGGATCCCCTAGCAATTCGCGGCGAAGGTCCGCGCCACCCATGTCGCGCAGATACCCCATGCCCTCATCGATGCACTGCCGGAACACCGGCGACTGTTCATAGAGCCATCGCCCCATGCCGGCCCGCTGAGCGCCAAAGCCCGGAAACATGAACACGGTGCTTCTGGATCGCGCGGCTTCACCCGTTCGCAGGTTACTCCGTTTGCCGAGAGCCACCGCAGCATCCGATAGCGTTGCAGCGACGACCGCAGAACGGTACCGCATCGGTTCGCGACCCTGCTGAAGAGTCCACGCCACGGACGGCAACGACAGCTCCTTTGGTGGCGAGCCCAGTAACTGCGACATCGCTTCGACCTGACGAGCGAGAGCCTCCTTGGTCTTCGCAGAAAGGCACAACAAGTGCATGCCTGACTCCGCAACCTGATCGTCGCTGGCCACCGATGGCGCCTGCTCGATCACGACGTGCGCGTTGCTACCCCCCACGCCGAACGCGCTCACGCCGGCGCGCCTCGCATGCTCGGCTTCCGGCCAATCCCGTGGGGAATCGGGCACATAAAAGCGAGTGCGTTCGATGCGCAACAGCGGGTTGGGCGCGCGAAAGAACAGGGTCGGCGGGATGATCCCCTTTTGCACAGTCAACACGGCCATGATGAAACCGGTGACGCCAGCGGCATGGACCAGATGGCCAACCGAACTCTTGACCGAGCCGATTGCACAAGCCGGCAGCGAAAGGTCCTCGCCTTGGAGCGTGCGGGAAAGCGCCACAAACTCGATCGGGTCTCCCATCGACGTGGCGGTTCCGTGCGCCTCTACGTAGCCGATGGTGCCGGGGTCGACAGCCGCGTGTGCCAGCGCTTCTGCTATCACCGCCGCTTGCCCGGCCACGCTCGGCGCGGTGAAGCTCACTTTGTCGGAGCCATCGTTGTTGACGGCAAACCCGCGGATCACCGCGTGGATGTGATCGCCATCGGCTACCGCGTCGGCGAGTCGACGGAGAACCACAACGCCTGCACCATCGTTGAAGGTCGTGCCCGAGCATCCTGCATCAAACGGACGACAATGGCCATCTGGCGAGAGCATGCCCCCGACCTCGCTCAGGTATCCCTTACGCACGGGCACCGAAATCGAAACACCACCGGCAAGAGCCAAATCACAATCGCCAGAAACCAGCGCTCGTGCGGCTTGCGTAATCGCAACCAAGGAGGTCGAACACGCTGTGTTGACCGTGTAGCTCGGCCCTTTCAGATTGAGCTTGTAGGAGATGCGCGTCGCGAGGAAGTCCTGCTCATTGGCCAGGGCTGTATTGAGCTCGCCGAACTTCGCAACTACCTCCGGGCGAGTCGCAACATTGGCAGGCAGGTAGCGATTCCAGTTAGCGCCAACGTAAACGCCAATTCGACCACCGAAGTCAGCCGCACGATGACCGCTGTTCTCGAGCGCCGACCAGGCCAGCTCAAGCAGCACTCGGTGCTGCGGATCCATGACCTGGGCTTCCAGTGGCGCAGCGCCGAAGAAGGCAGCGTCGAAGCAGTCGCAGTCCGGCATCAGTCCCTTGGCTCGCACGTAGGCAGGGTCATTGCGCAGGCTCGGCGCGATGCCAGCGTCGAGTTCTTCGTCGGCGAAGAACGTGATGCCTTCGCGCCCGGCGAGCACGTTCGCCCACAACGAGGAGACGTCACTCGCCCCCGGGAAACGGCCGACCATCCCGACGACCGCGATTGCGTGCGGCGGCATCGGCTGCTCGCAGGAACGTGTCATCAACTCGATCTAACGGACTCGAAGCTAACAGACGAATCCGGCTGTCCCACACCTGCCTTGCCCAGGATATGGGCGATCTCCACCGCCTGCCGTCGCGCCGTGGGATACTCGAACACAAACGTTGGCTCCAGACTAAGCACCAGCCTCTGCTCAAGCAGGCCGTGTAGGAGGATCGCATCGAGCGATCGCCCACCGGCGTCGAAAAAGTTCACATCAGCGGATTCGGGCAGATAGCCAAGGACCTCAATCCATTCCTGCTCCACCATCGCAAGATGGCCGGAACGACTATTGGACGTGACCGGTGTCAGCCACGGATCCGGCAAGGACTCTTTGTCGATCTTGCCGTTGGCGTTCATCGGAAGTGCCGGCAAGGCGACGATCTGGTGCGGCACCATGAACGGCGGCAGCATCTCAGTAAGCGCCTGCCTGACCCCCTCCACGGTAGTGCCGCCTGCCAATACGACGTAGGCGGCGAGTCGGACGCGGCCCAACGGATCCGGCAATGCATAGACGCAACACTGATTGACCTCGGCCAGCCTTCCGATTACCGCCCCGACTTCTCCCGGCTCGATGCGATTGCCATGGATCTTCACCTGGTCATCTCGGCGACCGACGAAGTCGAGCAATCCATCGGGCAACTCGACAACGCGATCGCCGGTTCTGTAGCCGGCATGAGCAACGCCATCCGCACAGACCACCTTGACAAACTTCTTGCTAGTGATGCAAGGATCATTGAGGTAGCCGAGCGCCAGGCCATCACCCATGGCCACGAGTTCGCCTTCCGTACCAGGCTCCACCGGCCGCAGATCTTCATCCACCACCGTCAACGTGGTGCCGCGAATCGCTCGTCCGATCGGCACCCTGACAACCGAGTCCGGCAGTTCCTTGGGGATCCGGTAGCACGCCGAAAACGTCGTGTTCTCGGTCGGGCCGTAGCCATTGATCAGCTGCGTTCCGGGTAGCTCCGCCAGAACCTTGCGGACGTGTGGCACCGACAGCGGCTCGCCACCGATGATGAGCTCTTCCAACGGGGCGAGACTCTGCACGTCACGGCTGACGATAGCATTAAACAATGAAGCCGTCAGCCAAGCCGTGGTCACACCCCTGGCCGCAATCACCGAACGAAGTCCCTTTGATGTCGGCAGCAAGCCGCAGGGGTAGATGACACTTCTGCCACCGTTCAGCAACGGCCCCCAAATTTCGAAGGTTGAGGCGTCGAACCCCATGGATGCTGCCTGCAAGAAGACGCGGTCACTGCCAAAGCGGAGGTAGTCCTGGTCGACCACAAGTCGCGTGATCGCCCGATGCGGAACCACTACCGCCCTGGGCTTGCCGGTCGATCCCGAAGTGAACATCACATAGGCGGGCTCATCGGAAGACTGCGAAGCCACGTCAGACAGTTTTAGAGGCTGTGGCCGGTCAACCTTGGCTCCATCGACCGCACGAATCGAAGGGATCGCGTCGTCGTCACCGCCGACAGCATCTATCACGAGCTCGACGCCAGCCGCATCGAACATCATCCTCGCGCGCCAATCCGGTTGCGCCGGATCCAACGGCACGTAGTGAGCCCCAACGTGAAGGATGCCAAGCATTGCGGCGAGGGTATCCGGGTGTCTGCGTCCAATAATGCCCACTGCGTCGCCTTGTCCGACTCCGAGCACCGCGAGCCTTTCCCCTATGCGAGTGACCTTCTCCATGAGTTGCGCATAAGTCCATTCCCTCCAATCCTCCCCATGCTGAAAGCTAATCGCAATGCGGTCGGTGTGCCGCCGCACAACCGCACAGAACCGTCGGTAAACGTGCGCCTCGGGCAAGATGGGATCGGGGTGCGCTCCGATCATCTCCTTGTGGTTGGAGAGGCAACGATCCCCAATGAGAAGAGCCAGGCCCTCGCCAGAGCCCTCGACACAGCCTGCTTGATTCGCGACTAGCAATTGCACTGACCGTGAAGTTGTGGGGACCTTTGCACAATGCATCGGCGGGATACTAGCCGAAACGGCTGAGGCCTAGCAATTGCCGATCCAACTGAGTGTGCGGCCAATGCCTAATGACTGAAGCGAAAACACCTTGTGAACCAATGGTGCAACCAAGTGACATCGCATTTGACCTTAGCCAGCAGGTAGAATTTGCCGACATACGAACCGCCCAATCCCAGCCGCGCCGAATACAGTCATTGAAGCAGTGCGCATCTCGCCAGACATTCAGAACGTGGCGTGCGGAATATGATCGCCAATGAGTGAGATTGAGAGCTCCGAGCGGGGATGCGCCGATGCAGCGCGAGGGATGGGCGGTGCACACCATTGCCTGGAGCGACCTCAAACTCGATCGATAGGTCGGGCACGCATGCTCTGCCGGCGTTAGGCAGTGCCGCTACTTCCGCAAGCAGCCCCTCGAAAACACGACGACAGGCTGGATACCGTTCGGAGGATTCATCGATGCCAATGGGCGCCTCACCTTGCGTCAACGAATCGTCGGAGTGCGCATTTTTCGAGATCTTGCCACGACGACAAAACACACTGGTGCGCGGCAAGCTAGCCCTACGGAAATGTGATCACGCGGGGACACACTGCGATAGACGGGCTATTGTCTGCGACCGCCAGCACCCAATGACCATCGCAGACGCAGAGAACGCATCGTGACACCAACAGATGGCGCGCAAGCAAGCCACAGCGCCTCGGGCCGGCTGCCTGAAGCCTTGATTATCGGCGCCGCAAAGTCGGCGACGACAAGCTTGTTCTTTCGCCTGATACGGCACCCGGGGATTTTCGGTGGTGCAGGAGAAGGAGAAGAGGGCGCATCGGTTACTCGCAGCAAAGACAAGGAAGTATGCTTCTTCTCGGATGACCACAACTACGAGAAGGGCCTCAAGTGGTACTCCGATCACTTCACCAAGGCCCAGCCGGATCAGCTGTGCATCGAGGCCTCAACCAATTACACGCGTTGGCCGCAGCTGCCCGCGACACCTGAGCGGATCGCGCGGCACATCCCGAACGCCCGCCTCATTTACCTCGTTCGTCACCCGGTTGATCGCGCCTACTCGCACTACGTGCACCGATACACGCGCGAACTCCACCCCGGCAGGCCGATCCTTGCCTCCTTCGAGGAGCACATCTTGGTCGACCCGATGTGCATCGACTCGAGCCTGTACATGAGGCAGATCGAGCGCTACCTCGAACACTTCCCGCGATCCGCACTGCACGTGGTGCTGACTTCTGATCTCAAACGGCAACCGGAGGACACCCTGACTGGGGTCTGCAAGTTCCTCGACATCGACCCGGCCGGCCTGAACCTCGGCGAGCAGTCCGCGCGAGAATCCAACGAGTCCTCTGCCTTGCGTGCGTCAAAAACCCGCGGTGCCATCACGGGGCCTCTCAGCCGCATCCCCGTGGTTGGCTCGCTCGCCCGCCGCATGCCTCAGTCGTGGAAGGACCGCGCCTACGCCATCCTTGCCAAGACAAGATACGGTCGCAAAGCAGCGCAGTCCTTCACACCTCCTCCGTTAACACCCCAAGTCCGCGCGAAGTATCTGAAGTTCTTCGAGGGCCCCAATGCGGAACTCGCCAAATTCCTAGGACGCGACCTCCCCGAATGGTCGGTCTGACCGCCGCCCGCCAACATCAGTGATGTCAGCCTAGCCAGGCGCAATCGCTCGACTGACCATCGAAAAGCAACTACTGGACATCTTCGCGTAGAGCTCCGGCGGAAAATGCCCGAGGTTCAAGCCGATACTGCCCAGTGCTGCCAACAGGTATGAGACCGCATCGATCTCGTCACACTTGAGCATCCGGCAATGCCGCGCAATCTGGTTGGATGCTGCGCGCGTGCCGAGCCGAAGTGCAAGGCTCAAGCGCACCAGATCGAAGATCGGGTAACCGTGCGGGACCGCTCCCGGCCAATCGATGATAAAGAAGCGATCGCGTGCGTGCAGTCTCTGACCTTCGACTATGGCCGGCCCCGTCAGGATGTTGCCCTGCCACAGATCGCCGTGCATCAGGATGTTGCTGGGGCGCCACGCAGACTTCTGCAGTCGCCCAAGGCTCACTTCGGCAGCGCGCCGCATCGCAGGCTCCGCATGCTCTGAATCCTGCATATGCGCAAGCGGGGTCTCAAAGCTCTCCTGCACGTTCTCGCTCGCCGCCGGTTCGGCTGTGCGCTCGGCAACCTCGGCGACCCAATCGAGTAGACCGCGTCGCAAGATCAACTGTTTGACTCGGCGGCGCAGCCGGCCGCTTTCCATGGGCCTCCAGTAAGGAAGTGCAGCATAGCTGAGGCCATCGAGTCGGCCCTCCATGAGCGGATCGAAGATCACGCGGCCAGCACGCGCACCGAGTCGCGCCTTGGACTCCGCGGCAAGTTGCATCCCACGCACAACGATTTCGGGATCCACGGCAGGCGAGATCAACACGAACGCCACAGGGTTGGCCTTGCGATCCCTTACAAGGACCTTGGTCGTCTCATCCACTACCCGATTTGGACCCGGCAGATGCCGAAGCTCGCCGATATCAAGCTGCCCGAGTCCGGCACGGAGCACGTCTCCCAGGCTTTGAATCAACTCATTCGCTGCGACAGTGCTATCTTGGCCCACTGCGCCACGATCCTCGGACCATCGCACTGCGTCAAGCGACAATGGTGCACGACGAAGGGGTTACTCCCGCTATCACCGGGAGCGTCGTCCGCATGGCTTGCGAGCGACACTTCTTCAACAGCGGCACAAGGGAACACCCAAACGCGACCTCACGCGCCCATGGATCGCAGGATCAGAGCTTGCTGCCCGACACCTCGATGTCGTCAATGTGGATGTAGTCCCGCGCGTTCGTGATCTGCGTATCCGCGCGCAAGCGGACCACGAAGTTGCTGGTCATGGCAAACGCGCTCAGATCCAGGTCGAGGAAGTGCCAGACCCGATCGCTGTCCGCCGACGTCAAAGCATGGATCGTCGTGAAACTCACTCCGTCCGGACTGACTTCGATCAACGCCTCGTCACTGAGTTCGTAGTCCGCCACCATATACCAGAATGACAGACGTGCATATGAAGCCTGATCAAGATCGACGACACGGGTCACGGACCCCATATCTCGGATCCGGGAGATGGACCCCGACCGCGAGGCGATCGCGCCAACACTAACCAACCCAGTCGAGTCCCACGTGCCGGACCAATCACCGATCCCGCCAAGCAAGTTGCCGGATTCAAATCCGTCGGAGGCAAGGGAGCCCGGGCTGCTGTAGACCCTGACGTCGTCCGTTGAGACGCTGCCAGTGTCGTCCTCGACCGTCAACGTGAGGAGATGATCGCCGTAGGCCAGGCTTACCGCGAGCACGCTGCCGCTACCCAGCGAGATTTGGCCTTCGGTCCACTCGTAACTAACGATCGTGCCATCAGGGTCAAATGAGGCGGATCCGTCCAGCACGACATCGACCGCGCCAGACGCAGTGGGGTCAACTACTACCCGGTCGGCACCGGCGTCGGCCACGGGCGCATCACCGCCACTATCGACACCACGGATGAGGAAGTTGTCCATGAAGCAGTAGTCGGGCGTCCCCGTGGTCTCGGTGACCAGAGCGACGTCGAGGAATTGGAGCGCTCCCAGGAAGCTCAGGTCGAACCTATACTCGTAGAACTCGCCATCACTGTCGGCTTCGGTGAACTCGCGCAGCGTTGTGAAATTGATGCCGTCGCCACTCACTTGCAGAGTGGCTTTGTCAGCTCCTTCGTAGTTTGCAATCATCACGTCAACGGAGAGTCGCGGATTGAGCGCACCGGCGAGGGTTGCCACCCGACTGATCGAGCCCGTATTCTTGATCCGCACAACCCTGCGGGGCGCGCCGGAAGTAGTTGGCACGCCAACTCCAACCAAACCCGTAGTTTCCCAAGAATCGCTCAACCATCCCGTCCCGCCCGCCAAGGCAGACCCTTCGATTGGGTCTACAACCAGATCAGAGGCCACCCCGGTTCGGATATCATCCCAGTAGAAATGCTGTGAAGAAGACGTACCGAGATCGGACGTCATGAACAGTTCGGTGATGTCTTGGAATTGGGTGACTTCAGCTGCCTGCCATAGGGTGCCCCGCCCCACCGGCACCGCCGTGAACTGGCCAAATCCGGGCACTGCCGGATCGAGCGAACCCGTGATGTACATCACGGTGGCTGCACCATGTCGGTTTCGATACCTGTGACCCAACAGATCGAACGCCGCTCCGTCCTGGCGCCGAATGTAGAGCCCCTGTCGATCTGGCCCGAGACCTGCCGCGGTTGCAAAACCGTGTGTGCCTTCGTAGCCGTTCTCAACGTGATGGAAGTGGCCATGGACGAAGGTGCGCGCGTTATTGGGCACCCAGAAGGACTCAACATGCAGGCCCTCTTCTTGGAAGTTCTGGCTAGTGGGGTGCAACAAACCGCCGGTCATAGGCAAGTGCCCCGAAGGCACGGAGGCAACGTTGTCAAAATGCACCGTGCTGAGTTGTGCCGCGCAGTGGGGCGCAGCAACGACCAGTCCGAGACCAAGAGACAGGCTAAATCGGATATGCATGAATCAATCGTTGCGAAGCAGTGAGACTGGTGGGCCTTCTTCATTAGGTCCAACTCTGACCAGGAGCGAAAGCCTAGCACAACGATGGCGCCTACGACACCGTTGGCAAGGCGCGGTCAGTCCTGATTTGACACCGGCCGAAACCGCGTCAAATACCCTCAGCCAACAATCAAATACTCTCAGCCAACTAAAGGCAGCGACTAGCGCCGACCGCCGCCCATGATCGCCCCGGCAGGCACCATCACCTGCTGTGGGCCGCTGGTCCCGACGGTGACTCGAGCCGAGCTACGCTCGCGCCCACTGATGGCGACCACGATCAAGTAGTCGCCTGGCGGAACGGCTTCAAACTCGAATCCTCCGCCATGCAGCCGCGTGCGAATCAAGCCTGAGCCGAGTGGACCAGGTTGATCGGTCGGCGGCAACTCAGTCAAGCCAGCCAAGAGGGAGACCTCACCGCTTAGATCGCTCGTCTTGGTGCCATCGCTTGCCGTCACAGCGCCCTTCACGCTGATCGTGAATACGCGGATATCGCGATCGGTAGTGACACCTTCGACGACGTCGAGGATCTCCTGGTGCAGCGTCGCTCCGGCGGCTGATAGTACCCTCAGTGTGTATTTGCCAACGTCGACCTTCTCGATCTTGAAGTTGCCGCCCCTACCAACGCGCGCTCGCAGGTGGGGCATGCGGCCAGCGCTGGTGGCATCCCCAGGGCTCAACTCCGCACGGAACCCGCTAGGCATACCACCGTTGTGCAAAACTGATCCGGTGACCACTCCGAATGGTTGCGCCGTGAGCTGCAAGTCAAAGTTCGAGGATCGACCGCCAACCACGCGGATGTCAGTTGGCAACTTGCCATTCGCGGCCTGACCAACCAGCGACTGAATCATGTCAAGCCGCGCCGTGAGATAAGCGCGCACGAGGTAATCACCAGGCTCGAGGTCTCGGAACGAATACGTGCCATCGGTTTCCACTTTGGCGCGGCCGAAGGTAGGCGGCAGCCCCTTGCTTGTGGCGTCGGCATTGCGACTGTCCATGCAAATGGCGAACACTCCAACTGCTGCGAAGTCTCTTGGGCTCAGCCCGCTCACGTTGCCAGTCAAACCACCCAATCTGGTCAGCGTGATCTGGCCATCCATGCGCTCGGCGAGCAACTCGACCTTTGCCACCTGCGGCGACCGAAAACCATCCGCGCTGGCACTCAACGCATGGGCACCGGCCGAGACTTGTTCGATAGTGAACTTGCCCGCCGAGTTGGTTTGCGCCTCCAGAGATGGCCCCCTCCTGGCATTCGCCTGCTGGCCTTGCCCGCTGCCGACGCGGCCACCATTGGCGCGATCATCAGCCGCCAAACCATCGTCGGTCAGCGGACCCAACTGCACCCTTGCACCGCTGATCGGCTGGCCATCGTCTGCGACCACTACGCCGGCGAATGAGAAGCCTCGATCGAGCAACAGGGTTAGGTCCGGCGCGGCAGCGCCAGCACGAAGTTCCAACTCCTGGCTGCGAAGGAAAGCGTGCCGTTCAGAGCGCACGGCGACTTCGTAGATGCCCTCTTGCAGGTCCGTGAGAACAAACGTGCCGTCGCGGTGTAATTGCGGCTTGGCCATGGCAAAGCCGCGGGCAGCGCGTTCGACAGCCGGCGCACCATCCTCAGACAGTCTCCGCAGGCGGATAGCTCGGATTGCGTATGAGGCCACCGGCTGGTTGCTAGCACGGTCTAACACCTTCCCGCCAATGCGCAGGCAATCCTGCATCGTGATCAATACAGGTCGGCTCGGCGTCACCGCGAGTCCCTCTTGCACGTGATCCAAGTAGCCCCTGGCACGAGCTTCCAAATGCAGCGTGTCGATTGGCAGATGCGGAACAAGGAAGCCGCCGTTCGCATCAGTGAGTGCTGTATGGACATCCCGACCGGCCACGCCACCATCGCTTTCATTTGACGAACCTCGAGCGTTCCAGCCCGTGGCTTTGCCGCGCACCACCACTGTCGCGTTGGCTACTGGCTCGCCCCGCTGGTTCTGTAACCGCCCCACCAGTTCGAATCCCGGTGCAAGCCGAATGTCCTCGACCTGCGTCGTCACCCCCTGATTGGTCACGAATGCTCCTGACTGCGCCATGGCGCGTTGCGATGCGCTCGCAACAGTGCGCCACTCCCCGGCGGGCATATGCATCATCCGATAGCGACCACTGTCGTCCGTCTCGAGTGTCAGAAGCGGCTCGTTGGTGCCCAGAGCGAATCGCCAGCGATTTCGATTCTGTGGGACGACGCAGACCGTGGCAGCGACGATACCGTGGCCTTTCAAATCCGTCACACGCCCCACGATCTCGCCGCCTCTCAATAGCACGAGGTCACCAAACCCAGCAGGCGAACTGCGATCGCCGGCCGCGCCTTCCTTGCCAGGGCGACGATCGAACAACCCCTGCGCATACTCGGCGTGCTTCACCTGAATCGAAATGCGCCCGCTAAGAAGCGCTCGACTCGCGACCTCAAAATGACCGCTGGCGCCAGTAGCAACCGGATCCGGCAGAGTGGGTCGACTGCCGCCCCGCCCGAATCGAGAATGTGCAAACAAGACCATGGCGCCGGAGACGGGATCACCCGTCTCATTGACGACGCGCCCGCCAACTGCGACGAAGCCTCGGTCGCCCGCCGAGGCATGACCGGGACCATTTGCAGCAGCACGCGTCGAGCCAGAGGCGCCTGCATGTGCTCTGCTCCCGTCGACCTTGCTGCCGTTCGCGGTGCCGACGCCGCTCGCATTGTGCGACTCTGTCCCGCTCAGTTGGCTCGGTGGCGCCGCGTCTTCACCCACGAAACGCGAAAGAACCAGCACCGCCGCTGTCAGCAACACCAAAGATCCGAGCACTAGAGCTAGGGTTGG
>JAPYTD010000054.1:20568-25299 GCA_029936315.1 Planctomycetota bacterium
CACGATCTACTCGGGCACGAACGAGATGCAGCGAAACATCATCACTCGCTGGATCGGGCTCTAGCTGCCCGATTTCTTGCTGACGACAAGGTTCGCGATGAGATCCAGCGTGTTCAGGAACTCGGCGTCCACTTCGTGCGATTCCACCCGAATGCTGAAGTGCTCTTCCAGGAAGCTGACGAGTTTCAGGCTCGATAGCGAATCGAGCACACCCGAGGTCACAAGCTCGGTGTCGTCGGTCAACTCATCGGCCGAGACCCCCTCGAGAATCGAGGTCAAGAGGAACTGGCGGATCGCATCTTTGATCGAGTCGGATTCAGTCATAGCCTGTTGTCGCGCGAGCCGTAGGGAAGCACAGCCGCTACGGTCTCTGCGTTAGGGGGTTTTGCACGCAAGACGACTGTGTCTACTACGCAAAAGCCCCAGTGTCGCCGATGATGCAGGCCGCGAATCTCGCTGTCAACTTCGCCGATTGGATCTTCAGTATCACGGCACTGGCCCGCAATGAGCGGCCAACTCGCTAGCCTGCCGACCACCGGACGGCTTGCTCACCGCAACCACTCGTGCAAGCCGCAGACTTCGGCACGGAAGGCAACGAGGTCAAAGCGTCCGTTGGGTCGGCTAACGCGACTGCGCTGCACATCGACACGTCCCAGGAGCAGCATGTCTTCGATCGCTCCGTCCTTGGGATGGGTCGTTGTGCAGGCATACGCATAGCCCGAAGCCCGAGTCGCCGCGACAACACGCTCGTCGTGCGATCCATTCGGGTAGCAGAACCCCGAGCCACGCACGCCTGCCCACTTCGCGATCGCCTCGCGCGACCCCTCCAATTCGAAGGCCAGCGCCTCGTCACTAAGCAGCGGCAAGATCTCGTGAGTGACCGAGTGTACACCGATCTCGTGCCCCCGCCGCGCCAGGTCTGCGGCATGCTCGGGTCGCATCGCGCGGTAGTTTTGGCGATCAAGCGATGGAGAGTCAGCGTCCACCGCGGCGATCCACTGTGTGCGCACATCGGTTTCGGTTCGCTTGAGCTGCTCAACCCAGGCCAGAACCCTGCCGGCGGCCAGATCCTGCGCCGAAGGTCGCTCGACCCCACAGAAAGCCGCGCATTCGAACAGCCGCTGGTCCTCATTGGCAAGAACCAACAGCGCAGTGTGATCGTACCACAGCAGCCGGCCCTCGCCGACGAAGTCCGAAGCGAGGAAGAAGGTGCCACGCACGCCATGGCGCTCGAGGATCGTCGCGGCGATGTCATAGTTGTCCGCATAGCCGTCATCAAACGTCAGCGCGACAACCGGTCGAGCGGTCGGCTCGCCGGGCGACAGCATTCGCTGAGTCGCTTCGGCTGCGGTCACGACCTCAGTCCGACGCACCAACCAAGCAACCTGCTGCTCAAACGCATCCGCCGAAATCGCCAGCGAAGGAAACGGGTAGCCCTCGCACAGCGCCTCCGACAAGACCCGGTGATACATCAACAATGTGGGCCGACGGCGCATGCGCCGCTCGAACCGCGAGAGCAGCAGAGTCGCGCGCGCCGCCTGGTCGACGATGCCGCGGATGTGTCGGCGCCATGATCGGAGTCCTGCCATACGATGACGAGACTTTTAGAGCACCACCCTTCGTCAGCGAAGAACTTGCATCAGGAATGACCGGCAAACTGCGAGGTATGCTGTCGCCATTCACGCGACAGCGTACACGAAGGTACCAAGATCCGAATGTTTGAACGCGATCGGCCGCCACTCCTACATTCTTGTCCCCTTGCCCGGCCCCGAATCGCAAGATGCCCAACGACCTCACTAGATCCGTTCGAACTGCCATGCGGTTCCGGGTGGTCGAACCGCTTCGTTGTGCAGTCGATGCGATCAAGGCGGCATGGACACATGGCCGACGCGCTTCACGCAAGGTGCTGCTCGTCGGCGACCAGGAGGTCTACACCAGCGAGCAACAGTACGCCCCTCTGCTAGCCCATCGCTCCGGGCTGCGCAAACATCTGGGGGTCGCGCTCCGCTACCAAAGGCTCGCCGACGTGATGTCCATGCCTGCCAAGCGCCTCGCCGGGTACGACGTCGTCGGCCTGAAACTCTACTACCGAACTCCTCCCGCAGAGGCGCTTCGCACCGCGCAGACGATACGTAATGCAATGCCGCCCGAAGCGGCACTTGTGTACTTCGATGGGGACGACGACCTGTGCGTGCTATGGCCGGAACTCGTTTCGCTGGTCGATCTATACGTCAAGAAGCACCTCTTCGCAGATCGCTCCGAATACACGAAGTCACGCATCGGCAAGACGAATCTAACGGACTACGTGGCCCGCACGTTTGGTGTCGAGTTCGCCGACAACATCGTTCCGACGACTCGGCCATTAGAAGACGATCAGATCGGCAAACTCCAATTGGGATGGAACATCGGCCTCGATGACAAGATCCGCACCCTGCGTGCCGCCCACCGCAGCCCGCCGCCGACGGCAGAGAAGGACATCGACGTAGTCTGCCGTGCCTCCGTACCGACCGACACGTGGCTACACAGCTTGCGATCCACGGTCATCCCGCAGATTGACTCCTTGCGCAACTCGTATGCGGTGCTCACACCTGATCAGCACGTGACGCAGGATGTGTATTACCAAGAGATGTTGCGCAGCCGGATTTGCTTCAGCCCATTCGGCTACGGAGAGATTTGTTGGCGGGATTTCGAAGCGATCCTCTGCGGCTGCGTTCTAGTCAAGCCGGACATGTCACACGTGGAGACGGTGCCAAACGTTTTCGTTCCCAACGAGACATACGTCCCCGTGCGCTGGGATTACCAGGATCTGGCCGATCGCCTGAGAGTGCTCCTCCAACAACCAGAGGAGTGCGAGCGCATCCGCAACAGAGCGCGACGGGTATTGCAAGAGTATCTGGACGGCATGCATCTCACCGAGAGCTTCAACCGAATCCTGGAATTGGCGCGCACTCGACGCAGTTCGTCCTAGCCGCTGGCCCTATCAGGTCACCGGCCTACGCGACCCGGTTGCCACTCATTGGACTTGGGAAACGGCTTGTCGGGGATGTCTCGTTGCAAGAACCCCGCCAACTCCTGCCACCCATCACCGGCCCCGAAGTCGATCGCCGTGAATCGCGATGATCCCGCAAAGTACTCACGCACCTCTTGTTCGTGCTGCTGATAGACAGAGACGAAGGACTCGCGATCAAACCAAGGCCGACCGTACTTATGACAGTAGAGTGCGACCGCGTCTTGGAACTGGGGCTGCGCTGCGGTTGCTTCGTGATGCTCTCGAGTGAAGTGCTTCTCTGATGAGCGAAGCCATGACTCCATGTCACGGAGTGTCAGGATGAACCGCGCGTTCGGGAAACGCTCCGAGAGCTCCCGGTAAAGCACAGCAGCTGGCAGATCCGCCATCGCGTCGTAGCCGGACATCCACCAGGGCCAGTGCAGACGAACATCGTCGCCCTCGAACTTGAAGATCGCCGGATAGTGGATCGTGCGATAGCCGAGCATCGTCAAGGCATCGCACAGTGATGTGGTCGCCGTCTTGGGAAGGCCAACCCCAATCACCATCTCCTTGCTCCGGTCAGTCATCCCGAGGAGCTGGTATTTGATTCGGTTGATGATCCTGAGCTTGAGCGGCGAATCAGGCGGCATGGCGAGGGATCCGAATGGAGACAGTGACCCGTAACGGCACCAGCGTAGCACGTCGCGGGTAGCCCAGCGCGACGCCGACGCGAACCTACTTCTTCGCGATGCAGTAAAGTGAAGCGCGTCCCCGCAAGAACAACTCCTTGCCGACAATCACCGCACTGGCATCAAACGAATCGTCGAGTCGATTGGTGGCGAGCTGTTCGAACTTGTCGCTGGCTTTGATGACCATGGTCGTGCCCTCGCGAGAAGTCAGGTAGACCCGTCCCGCAGCAGCTACCGGCGAGGAGTAGATGCTCTTCAATCCGCGGAGCCGCTGGCCTTCATAAAATGGCTCGCCGGTTTTAGCGTCGAGACAGCTCAGAACGCCTTGGCCTATGCGCAAGAACCACATTCGACCTTTGTGCACCAACGGCGAAGGGACGTACGACGTCTGGCGATTGTGGCTCCAGAGCAGGTTCTTGCCGCCCGTCACGTCGCCCTTCGCGCCCGACAACTTGACTGCTTGCAGCATCGAACCTCTGTGGCCACACATCAACCAAACGACTCCATCCTGCACCACGGGTGTCGAAATGACGTTCCCGGTCATCCCGGTGCAACTCCAGATGGGCTTGCCGTTCTTGAGGCTGTAGCCGCGCGACGCTCTGGTTGCGGCGACGATCACCTGCATCTGCTTGCCAACCTTCGTGACGACTGGAGTCGACCAGCTTGTCGGCTCATTGCGCGGAGTGCGCCATACCCGACGACCGGTGCGCTTGTTGAGCGCACAGATGAACGATTCACCCTCGTGATCCCAAACGACGATCACCTTGTCATCCCACAGTGCAGGCGAGCTACCTTCGCCAAACCCGTTCTTGGTATTCATCAGGCCAAAATCTTTCGACCAGATGACTTTGCCCTTCATGTCAAGGCAATGGATGCCGCGCGAACCAAAGTGGGCATAGATGTGTTTCCCGTCGGTCACCGGTGAGGCCGAGGCTTGGGTCGCTGTGCGATGCCCACGTTCGTGGGGAACCGCTTTGTTGACACTCTTGCTCCAGACCACCGAGCCATCCTTGCGACTAAGAGCGAGCACGCGGAAGTCGTAGACCTTTGTCA
>JAPYTD010000054.1:25399-31193 GCA_029936315.1 Planctomycetota bacterium
CCGCGACGACGACCGGAAGACCTGCGCGCCGGAGCTTTGCCTTCCTCGTCAGTTTCGACCGCGGTAGTCAGATAGATCCGGTCCCCCCAGACCACCGGTGTCGAGCTACCGAGACCTGGAATCTCGACCTTCCACTTGATGTTCTGGGTCTC
This sequence comes from Planctomycetota bacterium, assembly GCA_029936315.1. Taxonomy (GTDB): domain Bacteria; phylum Planctomycetota; class UBA1135; order UBA1135; family UBA2386. The sequence goes on from JAPYTD010000054.1 coordinate 25,552, forward strand.
GCTCCACTTGACCGGCGGGTCACCGCCCGGTGCTTCACCAGAGCCCATGGGCCCCCTCCAGGACGCCCAATTGCCGTCCGCTTTCTGGGGCACTGTCACCACAACGGGGGCGGTGTCCCGGACCTGGTCCGGCAAGGTGACCGCAACTGCCTCGCGCTCGGCACTGGCCGACTGCGACGAAACACCGGCGGCGAGCATCAATGCGAACGGGACGACGAAGGTTGTCTGGATCATGGAAGCGACCTATCGGAGTCAAGAATACCGGCCACCTGAGGCCAACGGAAGGGCTCACGGTGCCACCGACGCCATCAGCATAGGTGGAGTCAACCCATAGGGGGGTGCGAGCAGCGACCGCAAGGGAGGCCCAGTTGAAATCCCGACGATCCCAACTCGCCCCACGTGTCCACCCGACACCTACTTCGTGTTTCGCTCGATCAAGTAGGTGGCGCCAGCTGCAAACGGTCCCTGCATAACGGTCTTGCCGCCGGTCGACCACGAGACCTCGACGCGCTCCACGGAGTTGTGGGTCGACAGACCGAAATGGGCGATCGCGGCATCGAAGGAGATGAAGCCGCCGCTCGCCTGCAACTCGCGCATCTGGTGACGCTGCGCGCCGTCGCCGTAGTGGATCGTGATCTTGCTGCCGATGCCAAACCGGTTTCCCGCGTGGTCACGGAGCTTGAACGCGATCGCATTGCCGTCGCCAAGATTGTTCCGATACGTGTAGATCGGACCGATCACCGGCACGGCAATGATGTCAAGGTCGCCATCATTGTCCATGTCGAGGTAGGTGTAGGCACTGGCCGCAAGGAATGAACGCAGACCATACTCCTTGGTCTTCTCAACGAACTTTTCGCCACCTTGGTTCTCATAGAACTGGTTCGACTCGCGCGAGCCGGTCACGAACTCACCATTGACGACGTACAGGTCCTGCCATTCGTCGTTGTTGAGATCCGCGAACTTGGAGTTCCAACTCCACCCAGTCACGCCAATACCTTTGCTCTTGGCAACGTCGCTGAAGCGCTGGTCGCCAGTCTGCGTCAACAGCGCATTCGTGCCGTCACCGGGGTGATCGATCATCTTCTCGCGCTCTGCCGGAGTCAGGCGAACGCGTTCCGACAACGCAATGTCGCAGATGTACGAGAAGTCGCCCCAGTTCTCGGGATACATATCGCACAGGTCTGCATTGCGCTGCCATCGGGTCCCGGCGTGGAACAACATGACCGCAACGCAGTCTTCGTGAAACTTGGGATCAACCTTGGCGCAGATTGCGACATTTTGAGTGCGCACTGCCTTGGTCATATACTCATGAAGTTCAAAGATCCGCTCGGCGTATTCTCGGTAGGTCGGGTCGACGATCTCGGACGCGATCGTCCGGTCCGCCGCGATCATTTCAAAGCCACCTCCGAGACGTCCGGTGAGCTGTGCAAAGAACAATTCCGGCAAGAGGTCGTTGTTTACATCCGCTGAGTGGATGCTCATCGTCGCGCGCGTCGAACTGGGGAACATCCCATCCGCGAGAGTCAGGCGCTTAAATCCACCCTTGCCATCACCGATGCAGAAGTCATCGGGTGGGTCGGAATCGTTGCCAACGAAGAGGTCAAGGTGGCCATCTCCATTGATGTCCGTCAAGTGCGCCGCCAAGGTCTCCCCGATGTAGCCATCGAGTTCCTTCGCGACGAACTCGCCATCTTGCTGAAGCACGATCGCGTTGCGGCTGATCTTGACAGTGCCACGTTGATCGGGTTCCTGCCCCTGACCCTGAACGCCGATCGCCCAGTTGCCAAGCACGACATCCAGGTCGCCGTCTTCATCAACATCCCCGAACGCCATAGCACCAGGCATCGGTGCTCCCTCAAGGTTCGGAATGATCTTGATTCGATCGCCGGAGAACTGGCCACCTTCGTTGTAGGCAATCTGAATGCCCTTGCGATAACTGGCGAAGACGATGTCCAACCAGCCATCATTGTTCATGTCGACCAGCGCCGCATTGACGACGTAGTGCTCGCTCAGGCCGGGAATGTCGACCCGCTGCTTCATGAACCTCTTGCCGCCGTCGTTCGCGTAGAGCGTGAACCCGTGCTCAGAAGTCAGTAGAACGTCGGTCCAGCCGTCGTTGTGCACGTCACCCGAAGCGATGCCGCGGAAGCGGCTGAACGTCAGGTAGTTACGGACCGAGAACGAGTGATCCTCGTCGAAACCGAAGCCGCGCCCCTCGAAGCGACTGAACCGGACCTTCTCGTTGCCAACTCGATCGCTGAAGCCGATGCGCTGCACGGTGACCCCGTCGCCGCCCTTGTCAGCAACCAGTTCGGGCACCAGAGCAGTCGGCAACGTGACATCTGTCGGTGCCGCAACCTCAAGTGCGTAAGCCGCTGGGCCGTTGGGATTAGCCCTCTCGCCAAAAGTTGAGAAGAACAACTCTTGGCGATCCTTCAACTCCTGCTTGTGCAACAGATGGGCGGCACCGCCGGCAACCACACCCAGCCCGGCGAGAGTCACAAACAACACGACGGCGATGCGCTTCGAGATGCCGTTCCAGACGATGAAAAACGAGTAGATGCTGTAGATGCCAAGCGTGAACAGCAGCACCATGACGTAGCGAATCGGCATGCCGCCGGCGAGCAGGATCGCCGAGACAATCACGTCGAACGCAATCGGCACCGGCAGCATGATCCCGATCAACGCCACGACACTCATGCCGACGAGCGCGATCACTGGACCGCCACCTGGAACGATGTCGGCCAGGGCATCCCACGGCACGAACGTTACGAGCACGGCGCCGAGGAAACCGGCCACGAACATCAGCGGCACGGTGCGCTTGAAGATGAACCAGAGGTTCTTGAGGTAGTTCGTAGTCAACCACTTGCCCGCACCAAGCCACGATTCCCCGGGCGGTGCGTCACCAGCGACAGCGAACGGCAAGGGGCACGACTTGTCGTCGGATGGAACCTGCACATCTTGGCCGAACCACCGCGCAATCAGTGGGATTCCGATCAAGACGAAGCAGATCGTAATCCCCAGCTTCAGTCCCACGATGTACAGCGGAAACAGCGAGAACAGGATCGTCAAAACGATGACGTTGAGCGTCGGCGAACTGATCATCGCCGCGAGCGTTGTTTCGACAGCTGCGCCGCCGGAGTGGATACCGCGTGCAATCGGTGCGGCGCAGTTAACGCACACACCAAGTGGTGCACCAATGATCATTCCTAGTCCGCTATTCGCGATCCCACTCTTGAAGCGGCGCCTCTTCAATTGCGCGAAGAGGACCATGATGATTGCGGCGAACAGGACGCCAAACATCATGCCCTTCTTATTCGTTTGCAGCCAATTGACCGTCGTGTAGAGCACCTTGGTAACGGCGCTGTCGTCAGGTTTCACTGCCAAGACGACATCGAAGCCAATCGCATCAAGGTCGGCGCTTTCGCCCATGATCGCCTTCTCGTTGAGCTGCGGAACACGACTACCTGCCCAGAAGAAGATCGCCAGGGCCGCAAGCGAAATGATAGACAGCAGGAAGCGCTTATCGCGAATCATGGAGGAGGGCGTAAGTAGAGGCGAGATACAGCAGCCGCCCAGAGAACGGGATGCCGCAAGAACCTTCCCCAAACCGTGACATCGAGTCAATGGCCGCGCCCGTGGCAACGAGCTCGCCGTAGCTCCTGATCGCGTCGAACCCACCATTGCCTCGCCCAATGCCCCTTGGCATCGCTCTCTTGAACGATTGCCGGTTACGCGGCTTGAGCGCCGCAGAATTCCGCCGCGATGTCGCAGCTTGGTCTCTTTCTGAGAGATACAGCGCCCAAGGGCAGGACCTCGAAGTAACGGAATCAGCCCATGATGTGGCCGCATCCCGAAACACGTGACCTGACGGCCGAACATCCCGCTGCGGCAGCCTCGTTTTCGGCTAACCTGCCGGCCAGCCCGACACGATACCCCCGTTGGCGACCGCCATTCCGCGGCGCAAGCCGACCGCTGACAACCTTGGGTAGCAATATGACTGACATCTCGAATCCGACTGGTCACCGACGCATCAGCGCGCTTTGGGCTGCCGCCGTATGCACGGTGCTAATAACCGGATGTTCTTCCGGCAGTGGCGAAGTGGAGACATCTGAGGAGCCTGGGCCAATCGGCGACCCAGGTGGCAGCGTCGTGTTGACGCCTACTGGCAACTTCGACATATCTGGCTTTGTCGGTGGCTCATTCTTCCCAACCCAGCGCGAATACACGCTCGAGAATCGCTTTGACGAATTAGCGACCTGGTCGGTTCAGCTATCGGCGAACTGGCTCCAAGTGGATGGGCCCATGCAGGGCCCACTTGCTGCTGGCGCCACCGTGCCGATACCGGTGGAGCTAGACATGGCGATTGTGGGCGCGATGACGCCCGGCAGTTACCAGGCGGTCATTGAGTTCCGCAACGACCTCGAGACAGCTGCACAGACTTGCGACGTCGGACTCACCGTCACGGCAGCTCTTCCCAATGCGACCTCCACGATTGGGGTCAATCTGAGTCCTGTCACTTACCATTCGAGCAACTGGCCCTTCGTTGATATCTTTAAGGTGTCGCGGCCGTGGCGACTCGAAGTGAACGGATCATCAAGCTCCAATCCCGTCCAGTTGACGGACGACGGTTGGGTTGCGCAGCTGAACGCAAACGAGCGTGCCGTCACCTACATGTTCACCTACACTGAAGCTCGCTACCCGAGCGGCACGTACACGGTGTATTATGCGGGAGAAGGGGCCCTTGATTTCGGTCAAGACGCAACGGTACTCACTTCGTCACCAGGCATGATGACCATTGACGTGGTTGCGAACAGCGGGATCTCGATGCGTCAGACTGCCACGAACGCCGCAAATCCAATGCGCGACATCCGCATCGTGATGCCCGGGTTTGAAAGCACCTATCAGACCCAGCCCTTCCATCCACTATTCCTACAGCGACTCGCTCAATACAGCACGTTGCGATTCATGGACTGGGCGGAAACCAACAATTCGGAGCTCGTGCAGTGGTCGGACCGCACGCGGCCCGAAACTGCGCAGCAGACAATCACCACGGGGGTTGCGGTCGAATATATGATCCAGCTTGCCAATACGCTGCATGCGGACCCTTGGATCTGCATCCCACACCTGGCAGACGTCGACTACATCACGCAATGTGCGACGTTGATTAGGGACGAACTCGATCCGACGCTGGTTTGCCATATCGAATACAGCAACGAGGTGTGGAACTGGGGGTTCGAGCAGGCTGGCTATGCCAGCCAAGAGGGCTTGCTCCTGTATCCTGCGGAGGGCACTGAGACCTCGCGTCACCTGTATTACTCCGATCGATCGGTTCAGGTCTTCGACATTTTCGAGACCGTATTCGGCACGCCCAACATGTCACGCGTCAAGCGCGTATTGGCTGGCCAACGCGGCTCCACGAGTGCACACACTTCCGCCCTAACGTGGAATGACGCGCACTTGAAGACCGACGCCTACTCGATCGCGCTCTACTTCGGCAACGGCCTCGTCGGCAACGTCCCCGAGTCCACAGTCGCGGCTTGGTCCGTCGACGACATGCTCGACTGGTGCGAGAGTGCCTTGGGCGATCAACTGCCTGCAGCTGCCAACAGCATCGGAGTCGCGGCCACGTTTGGCCTGCC
>JAPYTD010000148.1 GCA_029936315.1 Planctomycetota bacterium
GCTATCGGCCGTTTGTGGACCCAGCTTCAGGGCTTCGAGCTGCCCAGGTCCCGAACGACCGCCTCCCTCAATATGTTGTGGGCAAGGGCTGCAAAGCCACATCCCCCTTCATGAAGGCCGGCGAACCACCGAGCCGGGGCTGCCCCGCAACGGACGACTTGACACCTACTTCCACTTCGTCGAGACCCAGAATGTAGTTAGAGCAGCCTAGGTCGGTCAACCCAACAGGCAAACAACCCCGGCCAACCTCTTGACCGATACACTTAACTGATTAAGCTTAAGCATATAATCATCCCCAACCCGATGAGGGCCACCGTCGATGGACAAGATGGAACCAACTGCACGCGAGCTGCAGATCCTGAAGGTTCTCTGGGACCGCGAGGAAGCCACTGTTCGCGAAGTTTACGAGAGCCTGCGCGAGCAGCTGCCAATCGTGCAGAACACCGTGCAGGCGTTCCTGCGCATCATGGAAGAGAAGGAACTCGTCTCGCACACGACGCGCGGCCGGTCGTTTGTCTACCGGGCCGAGCTGCCGCGCGCCGAGACCAGCGAGAATCTGCTCTCCGGCATGCTCGATGATGTCTTCGACGGCGCGCTCGATGCGCTGGTCGCCAGCGCGTTCGCGTTGAAGCCGCCGAGCAAGGGTGAACTCGAACGCTTGCGCGAACTGCTTGCACAACACGAGCAGAACCAGTGGAGGAAGCGATGAGTTCGGTGCTTCAAGGATTTGCCGAAGTGCTGCGCGAACATGGCTTCGCCCTGCTCATCGGCACGACTCTGATCTTGACGGCGTTTGCGCTGATCGTGCGCTACAGCCGGTCACCCAGCGCCAAGAACAAGGCAGGGAGCACGCCGTGCGCCAACAGCTGGCGCAACGAGTGGCGGTGGGGTTGGTCCCGGCGCCGGCCCAGCCAGGCCCTCCAGCCCACGCGCTCCGAGGCAAGGACCAAGCACCGGCGGCGCCACAACCCCAAGCGCACCGGGCGCCAGTTCATCGCGTCGTGGCCCCGCTTCACCTCGCGCGGCCCTGGGTAAGCGCTCTGCGGTGCCGCGCGGCCCCAGCGCCCCTCGAGCCAATGCCCTGCGAGCCACTGGCACCCCGCCACGCCTAGCGGCCGTTCCGAGCGCTCCGAAGCCGACCCGTTCGAACGGTCCACTCAGCAGCCTCGCCGAACTGGTGACGCGCTGCATCGAGCTACGCGGCGACGTCGAGATCCAGGAAGTGGAGGTTCGCCACGCCACAAGCGACAAGGCAATGGAGATCGCGCGCATCCACCTGCGCACCAAGAAGCTGCAATACGAGGCCATCTCGTCAATGCTGAGGCACGAACTGGCCAGCGCGGAAACGGAGTTCGCCCGCGGCAAGAAGCTCCTGGCCCGGGGATTCATCAGCGCAAGCGAACTCCAGGCGACCGAAAGCAGGATCGCCTTGCTGGCGCCCGCACTGCGCTAACGCCCGCACTGGCAACCCGCGGCTTTTTTGCAAGCCGCGGATTCGCCATGATCCGTGAGATGAACGGCGCCCGCAGCATCTACCTCGACAACGCTGCGACGACCCGCCCGACGCGTCTCGTCATCGATCGCATGGCCGAGGCACAATACGAGTGCTTCGGCAACCCGAGCAGCTCGCACACGTTCGGCCCACCCGCCAAACACGCCCTCGACGACGCCCGCGACTTCCTGCGCGGCACAGTCGCTGCCGGCAGCATCGTGTTCACCTCGGGAGGCAGCGAAGCCGACTACCTCGGCATCGTCGGCGCCGCCGCGAAGCGTACGCCTGGTCGCGTGCTGATGAGCGAGAGTGATCACCCAGCCCTGCTGCAGTGCAGCAAGCTACTGGTGCGGTTCCGCAACCACGTATCACAGCTGCCCGTGACCGAACACGGTGACCTTGCGCCGGAGACGTTGTTCGATGCCCTCGGCAACGACGTGCGCGTCGTCGCCTTGATGCACGGCCACAACGAGCTCGGCACACTGAGCAACCTGCACGAACTGATCGAACTGACGCGACGTGCCGCGCCGGAAGCGCACATCCATGTCGACATCGTGCAGACTTACGGCAAACTGCCGTTCGACTTCGACACATTCGATGTCGATTCGATTGCCGTCTCGGGTCACAAGTTCCATGGGCCGCGCGGCGCAGGCTTCTTGGCTTTGTCGAACACGGCCAACATCGGCGCACTTCAAGAAGCCGGCGGCCAAGAAGGTGGCTTACGCGGCGGCACCGAGAACGTGGCCGGCGCGGTCGGCCTGATGGCCGCCGCGGAAGAAGCACTCAGCCACCAGGCGTGGACCGAAACGCATACGCGTGACCTCTGCGAACGGGTCTTCGACATCGTGCAAGACGCGTTGCCAAACGCAACTCGATTGGGCAACCCGGATCGTCGCCTGCCACATATCCTCTCGATGCGGTTGCCAGGAGTAGCCGGCGAAACCCTGATGACCCGCTGCAGCGCGCATGGTGTCGCGTTCTCGGTCGGTTCGGCTTGCCATGCCACGGACACCGGCGAGAAGAAGAAGAGCAAGAAGCCGAGCAACCCCGTACTGGCGGCCATCGGCCTCGATCAGGCCCAGGCTCGCGAAGTCGTACGCCTGTCGTTCAGCGGCGAGACCAGCATCGAAGACGCCGAATACGCAGCCGACATTGTGGCCGAGGAAACGCTGCGCCTGCTCAAGTCCGCACCGCGCAGAGAGACTCACGGCAAAGCAAAGCAAAGCAAAGGCGCAGGCGCCGACGAGGGAGCGAAGCGCCGGTGAGCAAGCCCAAGAAAACTCCTGCGATGCGGCAGTTTGATGCGGCCAAGACGCAGCATCCCGACGCAATCGTGTTCTTCCGCATGGGCGACTTCTACGAGTTGTTCCATGACGACGCCAAGGTGGCTTCGAAGGCGCTCGGCATCACGCTGACGGCGCGAGGCAAAGGCGAAACGGCCGTGCCGATGGCCGGCGTGCCGGTGCGGTCTCTCGATGGCTACCTGCGGCGATTGGTGCAGATAGGCCATCGCGTCGCGATTTGCGAGCAGATGCAGGATCCGAAGGATGCCAAGGGCATCGTCGATCGCGCCGTCGTGCGCGTCGTGACGCCGGGCACCTTGACCGAAGACAGCCTGCTCGACGTACGCCGCAGCAACCACCTCGCAGCGGTTTCGTTCGGCAAGGACCGCTGCGGCATCGCGTGGGTTGAGCTTTCGACCGGCGCGTTCTTCGTGACCGAAGTTGCTGCCGATCGACTTGGTGATGAACTCGCCCGCATCGAACCCGCCGAGCTGCTGCTGGCCGAAGAGCAACGAGGCAAGGAGCAACTGTGGTTGCCGCAGAGCGCGACGCCGATCGCCTATCGCGCCGGCTACGACTTTGGTGGCGACGGCGGTACGCGACTGCTGCAAGAACACTTCGCGGTGTCAACGCTGGCCGGCTTTGGCATCGACGATGCGCCGCTCGCGATCGGTTGCGCGGGCGCGCTGCTCGCCTACCTCAAAGAGACCCAGCAGGGCGCGCTGCCCAACCTACGACGTCTCGAAGTCTGGCGTGACGGCACGTTCCTCGGCCTCGACCGCACCACCCGCCAGAGCCTCGAACTGGTGCAGACGATGCGCGGAGGCGAGGGCACGCCACTGCTGTCGATTCTCGATCGCTGCGACACGCCGATGGGCGCGCGCCGCCTGCGCAACTGGCTGCTCTCGCCGCTGGCGCAGCTCAACGCCATCCAGCAGCGTCAAGATGCGGTCGGCGAACTGCACACCGACTCGAAGTTACGAGCGACGGTGAAATCGCACTTATCGCAGGTGCTCGACCTCGAACGCCTATCGTCGCGTGCTGCCTTCGGCCGCGCCAACGGCCGCGACCTCGTTGCTCTTCGTCTCAGCCTCGAACAACTGCCACCACTGAAGGCGCGCTTCGCGGAGTGCCACAGCGAACTGTTGCGCGAACTCGCCGACAAGATCGACCCACTGCCCGAGTTGACCGTCGCCATCGCCAAAGCCCTGGTCGACGAGCCACCGACCACGATCAAGGATGGCGGACTGATCGCGACCGGTTACCACGTGGAGCTGGACGAGCTGCGCGAACTGGCGCGCAACAGCACGGAGTGGCTGGCGCGCTACCAGAAACGCCTCGTCGAAGAAACCGGCATCAATACGCTGAAGGTCGGCTTCAATCGCGTCTTCGGCTACTACATCGAGATCACGCACGCCAACAGCAGCGTCGATTTGCCGACCGAGTTCGTGCGCAAACAGACGACCAAAAACGCCGAACGCTACGTCACCGACGAACTGCGCGAACTCGAGACCAAGATCCTCAAGGCCGAGGAGAACAGCAAGGCGCTCGAATACGACCTGTTCTCGACGCTGCGCGACCAGGTCGCCGCCGCCGTAGATCGCCTCCAGGCAACCGCGCACGCTGTTGCCGACGTCGATGTGTGTTGCTCGTTGGCCACCGTCGCGATCGAACGCGACTACTGCCGCCCACAGCTCGATGACTCGTGCACGCTCAAGATCGAAGACGGCCGCCACCCGGTGCTCGAAGCAACGCATGCGGCCGGCTCGTTCATCGCCAACGACACCGACCTCTGCCCACCAAGCCGGCGCCTGGTGCTCCTTACCGGCCCGAACATGGCTGGTAAGTCGACGTGGATCCGACAGAACGCGCTGATCGTGATCATGGCGCAGATCGGCGGTTTCGTGCCGGCGAAGGCCGCCCACATCGGGCTGTGTGACCGCGTCTTCACGCGCGTCGGTGGCGCCGATGACATCAGCCGCGGCGCGTCGACGTTCATGGTCGAGATGACCGAGACCGCGAACATCCTCAACAACGCGACCG
>JAPYTD010000007.1:0-3197 GCA_029936315.1 Planctomycetota bacterium
CAGCCGGCCTGGATGGCGCGCGACACGGCGAGTAGCGTGTCATGCGCCGCGTGCTTTTGGACCCGTGGAGCGTTCTTGCCCAGTTCCCCCTTGGTCTTGTAGTAAACGCTGCCGCCGAGTTCATCCTTGGTGGTGCCGACGAGCACGAGCAGGCTACCGGCGCGCTTGAAGTCGCTGGTCATGGTGCGGCGCACATCGGGGATCACGCTCATCGCGGACACCAGGATGCAGCCGGGGATGCGGATGAGCTTTTCGCCGCCATCTGCGAGGGTCGACCGAAACTCGTTGTGCAGCGAGTCCTTGCCTGACACGAACGGCGTGCGGTACTTCATTGCGAGGTCGCACAGCGCTTCGGTAGCACGCACCAGTTCGCCGAGGCACTGCGGGTCGCGCGTATTGCCCCAGCAGTAGTTGTCGAGGATGACGGTGTAGTCCGGGTCGCCGCCGGCGGCGACGCTGTTGCGCATCGCCTCATCGAGCGCGCACTCGGCCATCGATGCCGGGTCGATCTTGCTGTAGCGCGGGTTGAGTCCGTTGGACAACACGAGGCCGCGCATCGAGCCGGGCTTCGGCGCGACCACCGCCGCGTCGGCCGGCCCATCTTCATGCACACCGCACAGTGGCTTGCCCGCCGAGGCAGCCTGCACTTCGTGGTCGTATTGGCGAATGATCCACTCTTTCGAGCAGACACCGAAATCCGCCATGACGTTGAGTAGCGCCTGCTTGTGGTCCTGTTCGGCCGGCAGGTTTGGCTCACTGCATGGGGCTTGCACGTAGCTGGCTTTGAGCACGCGGGACGGCAAGCCGTCGTGCAGGAAGTGCAGGTCCATGTCGCAGTGCACCGCGTCTTCGTGCTTGACGATGAGGCGGTTGTCGTCGGTAAACGTGCCGAGCACGAATGCTTCGCAGGCTTCGGCTTCGCACACCGCGAGCACGCGATCGAGTTTGGCCGGCGGAACTGCCAGCACCATGCGTTCTTGTGCTTCGCTGATCCAGATCTCCCACGGCGCCAGGCCCGCGTACTTCAGAGGGGCGGCCTCGAGGTTGACGATGGCGCCAAGGCCTTCGGCCATCTCGCCAACCGCCGAGCTGAAGCCGCCCGCACCACAGTCGGTGATCGCCGAGAACAGGTCTTCGTCGGCGCACGCCATCACAGCGTCCACCGCCTTGCGTTCGGTGATCGGGTCGCCGATCTGCACGGCGCCGCCGCTGATCGATTCGCTGTCGCTGTGGAGTTCGAGCGAGCTGAAGGTCGCGCCGTGGATGCCGTCGCGGCCGGTGCGGCCACCGAGTGCGACGATGATATCGCCTGGGTTGGCCTTCTTGAGGCCGCGTGCCGTCGGCAGGATGCCGACGTTGCCGACGTAGACGAGCGGGTTGCCGACGAAGTTGTCGTCGAAGTGCACGCTGCCGTTCACGGTTGGGATGCCCATCGGGTTGCCATAGTCGCGCACTCCGGAGACGACACCCTTCATGACGATCAACGGATGCAGGCAACCCTTCGGCAGGTCCTTGGCCAACATGTCTGGCGGCGCGAAGCAGAACACATCGGAGCTGGCGATGGGGCGGGCACCGAGGCCGGTGCCGAGCACGTCGCGGATGACGCCGCCGATGCCGGTGCCAGCACCCCCGAACGGTTCGATCGCCGATGGTCGGTTGTGGGTCTCAACCTTGATGCAGACCGAGTCAACGTCGTCGAACTTGATGATGCCGGCGTTGTCGACGAAGACACTGACGCAGAAGTCGCGATCGAGGGTGTGCGTGACGTTGGCGATCGTGCTCTTGAGCAGGTTGTCGATCCGGCGGCCATCGAAATCGACGGTGCCGGTCAACGTCTTGTGCTTGCAGTGCTCACTCCAAGTTTGCGCCAGCGTCTCAAGCTCGAGGCGAGTAGGTGCGCGCTGCAGTGTTGCGAAGTGCGCCTGGATCGTCGTCATCTCATGGCCGTCGAGCGCGAGCCCGCCTTGCTTCGAGATGGCAACGAGGGCGGCTTCGTCGAGGCCCGCGAGCGGCACTTCATGCACGGCCAAGTCGGGCGCGGGGGACTCACCGGGCAAACCATCAGGCAGCGCGTCGACGAGGATCTGCTGCACGGTGTCGTTGGCGAGATCTTTGTTGGCGATGTTGAGCAGCAGGTCGCCGGCCAGGTCACCATGCACATCGAACGTCTTGTAGGTGCCCGCGGCGACGATCGGCAGTTGCATGTCGCCGAGCGACTTTTGCACCGAGTGCGCGACGGGGTCGGTGACACCCGGCTTCGGTACGATGGTGACCATGTGTGCGCCCTCGGGGCCGCCGACCGGCGTACCCGGCGCATGCACGACGTAGTCTTCGATGACCGGATCGCACAACACCGCCCGGGCAAACGACTCGACTTGTTGCTCGGTCAGTTCGGCGCCCAGTAGGTAGCCGCGTCGCGAGCGAACACCGGTGATGCCGTTGAGTCCGGCGGCCGTCAGCGTTCGCTGCGCAGCGGCCCCGAGGGGGTCCAATTGGCCTTGTTTGGCCAGAACGTCAATTCGCCACGCCTGCATGTGCGAGCCACGATGCCGGTCGGATGCGAGCGGTGCAAGAGCGGACGAAGCCCATGAGGCGTTACCTGGTCGTCAGCTGGCTATGGTGGCGGTCTCAACATCTTTCCACACAGAGTCCCTGACCCTCCTGAGTCTCTGATCCAGGCACCACCATGCGAGCCATCCAGTTTCTGTCTGCGATCGCACTCTCCGCCAGCTTCGCGCTCGGCCAGTGCGCGTTTGCCAGCGTCTCGGTGAGCAGTTACGGCCAGCCTTGCTCGATCTGGCTGGGCCCGGCCCCGCCAACTTCGCTCGGGGTGCAGTTCGATGGCACCAGTTGCACGCTGGGTCTGGACGTCATGGCATCCCCGGGCTGCTGCAACACATTCCTGACCGGCCGGATCCTCGTTCTGGGCCTGGCCCAGATTTCGGTGCCCGTGCCGCAGTTCGGAGTCAATTGCGACCTGCTCGTGTCCCCTGACGTGATCCTGTTCCAGCAGTCGAGTGGCCAGTTTACGATCCCGCTGCCGAGTGCCCCGTTCTCGCCGACGACGATCTATGCCCAGGGGGCGGTGATCTACTTCACGACGATCGGGTTGGCGACGGATTGGGCGCTCAGCGCCGGCTACCAGATCGATCTGCAGTAGATCGCGCGGAAGGGCCTGAGGGGAAGGGGCCTGAGGG
>JAPYTD010000007.1:3297-10143 GCA_029936315.1 Planctomycetota bacterium
GGAAGGGCCTGAGGGGAAGGGGCCTGAGGGCCTAGTAGCTCTCGTCGGCGTTCGGAAACGAACCGCCGCGCACGTCGCCGCAATAGCCTTCGACGGCTGAGCCGATGTCCTTGGCAAGCTCAAGGTAGCGGCGCACGAAACGCGGCTTGAAGCGCGTGAACATGCCTAGCATGTCGTGCGTTACCAGGATTTGGCCGTCGGTGTGGGGGCCTGCGCCGATGCCGATGATCGGGATCGTCGTGGCTGCGGACATGCGCTTGCCGAGATTGCTCGGCACCTTTTCGAGCACGATTGCGAATGCGCCGGCGGCTTCGAGTGCCTGGGCGTCTTCGATCATTTCGCGTTGTTCTTCTGCCTCGGTGCCGCGCGTCTTGTAGGAGCCGAATTGGTTGATGCTCTGCGGGGTCAGGCCGAGGTGGCCCATGACCGGGATACCGGCCGAGACCAGGCGTTCGACCGTCGGCACAAACGCGCGGCCACCTTCGAGCTTGACCGCTTCGACGTGGCCTTCCTTGAGCAGTCGGCCGGCGTTGCGCAGGGCCTCTTCGATGCCGACCTGGTAGCTCAAGAACGGTAGGTCGCCGACAACCAGCGCGCGATTGCAGCCACGGCTGACCAATTCGGAGTGGTAGACCATCTGGTCCATCGTCACCGAGACCGTTGTATGGCGGCCCTGCATGACCGTTGCGACCGAATCGCCAACCAGGATCACGTCGACGCCAGCGTTGTCGAGCAACGTCGCGAAAAGGTTGTCGTACGCGGTCAGCGCGGCGATGCGCTCGCCGGCTCGCTTGCGTTCGCGCAACGTCGCCGTCGTGACTTTGCCTTTGCCGGGCATTTGGCTGTCGGCCACTACCAGTCTCCGAACGTATCTGAGCCGTCTGCCGGAGGAGCCGGGGGTTGCGCGTCCGGACGGTCGCTACCGCCGGGAGGCGGTGGCGGTCGGTAGCTGTCTTGATCTTGCTCGGGCGGGCGCGGGCCGCGGCGTTTCGGTCGGTTCTTGCCTTCGACGATGGTGCCGAACGTCGGCACGCGCTTCGGATCCAATTCGACATCGAAAGCGGACAAGTCGAGGCTGACCGGTTCGATGACCTCGACCTTGCCGCGGCGGTCGCGGTAGCGCGGCACGACATCGACGTCGCGATTGCCACCGGACTTGCCCCTATGGCTGCGCTTCTTGTCACGTCTGGCATCACCACGCTGGCCGCGCTTCTTGGCGTCACGCTGACGATCGTCGCCTGCTTTCTTGGCCTTGACCTTGGCGCCGCGTGGTTCGCGGCTGCCGCGCTTGCGACTTTGGCGAGCCTCGGGTTGGTCGCCGTCATCGTGCGAGCGCGCGACTGCCGTGGTGGCTCCTTCCTCGCGGTCGTCGTCGGTGCGGGACCGGCCCCGGCCCCGGCGACCACGGCGACGGCGTTTGGCGCCACGTGCTTCTGAATCGCCTTCGTCGTTGCCACCTCGATCAGCTTGCTCCGCATCTTCGCGGGGCGCGTCTTGTGAGTCGTCTTGGAGCTCGTCTCGCGATCGGTTGGTGTCTTCGTCGTCGCGACCTCTGCGGCGTCGGCGTCGGGCAGGCTGAGTGCGCTCTGCTTCGGCGTCGTTGTGGTCGTTGTCTCGGTCGTCGTGCTCTCTGCGGTTGTCGTCGCGACTGCGCTCTTCCTCGCCATGGTCATTGCCGCGGTCGACGGGGAACGCCGCGCCTTTGTCGGCGGCAGACTGCTCGGTTCGCGTGGCACGACCCTGGAACGGGTCACCGTGCGGGGACGGTTCGTCGCTGCTCGGGAACGTGACGTCGCTGAGATCTTCTGCGACGGCCACAGGCTTCTTGCGGCGACGACTTGGCGTTTCGTCGGCGCGGGCTGTCTTCTTGGCTTTTGCCTTCTTTGCCCCCTTGGCTTTTGCCCCCTTGGCTTTTGCCCTCTTGGCTTTTGCCTTCACTACTGGAACAGCGTCTTCGTCCCGCTCGGTTTCGGGATGGTTCGTCTCGTCGGCAGTGGTCTCGTCGGCAGTGATCGCGTCAGACTCCGTCGCAACGACTCTAGGTTCTTCGGTGCCCTCGACGGTGGTTTCTGAGCGACGACGACGGCGACGCTTCTTGCGCGGCTTGTCGTCGCGATCTTCGGCCTCGGTCGCAACACCGTCTTCTGCGGGTGCGTCTTCGGCGGCGATCGGGTGCGTGCCGGCGGTGTCGTACCAGTGGTCGACAACTTCGCGATCCTTGCCAGTTGACGCGGTCCGCAGGGCAAACAGCTGCAGAGCTTCCTCGAAGTAGGGGCTGTGTACGAAGCTCTCGGTGCGGAAGCGGCGTTCGCCTTCAGGCTGCTCAAAGCGGTGCTGTACGCCGCAGATGCGCTTCAGGCAACCTGAGTCGCGGCGCGGCAGGCGCAGGTCAATCGCCAGCGAGCCGAGCAGACTCTCAGCGACCGACGACACGCTGCGAGTTGGTTGTCGTTCGCGTTCGGCCTCGACGGCGCCATACATCAGCACGGCCAGTAAGACGCCGTTGGGTGGCGGTTCGCTGTTGGCCGGCTGCGATTGCATGCGTTGGTCGAGGACGTCGATCAGGCTCCAGAAGGCGCCGCTCTGTTCTTTTGTGGCCGTCTTGAGGAACTTGCCGACAACGGGCACGAGGTGCACGATGGCGTCGACGTCCTGCAACAGTTCGAAGCTGCGGCGGGCGTGTCCGGAGCGCATCAACCGCAAGATTTCTTCGAGCACCCGTGGTGGCGCGGCACGCACAAGGTCTTCGGCCGTTTCGGCCATCGCGGCGAGCGTCTTCTTCTCGACGGTGAAGCCGAGACGTCCGACGAACTTGGCGGCGCGCAGGATGCGCACCGGGTCTTCGCGGAACCGCACGACGGGATCGCCGATGGTGCGGATCACGCGCGCCTCGATGTCTTCGAGTCCGTTGACGTGGTCGACGATCAAGTCGCGCGTCGGGTCGAGGAACAGCGCGTTGACCGTGAAGTCACGCCGCAGCGCATCTTCTTCGGCCGTACCGAACTCATTGTCGCGCGTGATCAGCAGGTCGGCTTCGTCACCTTCGCCATCGGGGCGTTCCTGCGGCGTGCGACGGAACGTCGAGCACTCGAGGATCTTGGTGTTGCCGTGGAAGTGCAGGTGCGCGAGCTTGAAGCGGCGTCCGATGATGCGGCAGTTGCGAGGAAACGTTCGCTTGACCTGAGGCGGGCGTGCCTCGGTGGCCATGTCGTAGTCCTTCGGCGTGCGGTCCAGCAAAAGGTCGCGCACGCAACCGCCGACGAGATAGGCCTCGAAGCCCTTGTCAATGAGACGTGTTACGGCGCGTACGGCGTCGACGTCCAGCACGGACAGATCGTGGCCGGTTGGGGATAGGATCGTAGGTTCGATCGTTGTGGTCCTGGTTGGATAACCGTTTTGGGAGCCAACGGTTTACCGTCGCGCCCCGGGCCGAGACAAGGCGATTCTGCGGGCCGTCTCTGCATTGCTGCCACCGAGGCGGCCGCCGATGGCCCTAAGCCTGCAAGCCGCCGTCGATCGTGAGCACTTGGCCGGTGACGTAGCTGGCTTCTGCGGAAAGGAGATACCGCACCATTGCGGTGATGTCCTGGGGCTGGCCGACGCGGCCGACGGGAACCCGCGGCAGCATGCGCGCCTGGCTCTCCCGATGGCTGTTGTCGTGGTCAATCAGGCCTGGGGAGATGACGTTTACGGTGACCCCTGATGGGGCGACCTCGGCGGCGAGCGACCGCGCCAACTGGATCACGGCGGCTTTGGCGGCGAAGTAGACGGGGGCGCGCAGCATCGCGCGTTGGCGGTCGGCGCCCGCGGCAGCGAACAGGATCACCCGCCCGACGCCCCGTTCGACCATGCTCGGCACGACCGTCTGGATGGTCTGGAAGACGCTGTCGATGTTGCTGGCGAACAAGTGGTGGTAGGTGAACTCGCTGGTTTCGAGCAGCGGTTGCTCGACGAAATCGCCAATCGTGTGGATGAGCGCGTAGGGGGCGCCGTGCTGCTCGCGGAAGGTCGCGAAGGCATCTTGCATGGCCGCTTCGTCGGTCGCGTCGACGCCGTTCTTGCGGGTCCAGATTGTGCTGCGGTCCGGGAACTCTGCGGCGATGGCGCGGCCGATTCCTTGGCCACCCCCGACCAGCAGGAGCTGGCCTTCGGGGATGGTGGGGCTGGTTTCGTCAGGCCCAGCGCTTTGGGGGCCGGGCGTCACGACTTCCACAACCAGCCGAGGATCTCCTTCAGCTTCGGTGGGTTGCCGGTCATCAATACGCCGACCCGGAAGACCTTGCCGGCTGCCTTGAACGCGAACCAGATGGTTGCGATCAGCAGGATCGTGGTGACGACGTACTCCCACACCTCCGGTGGACCGGCGGCGCGGTTCATCATCGTGAACGGAGTGAATAGCGGGATGAAGCTGAGGACCTTTGCGACGGTCCCGTTCGGCTCCTGGGTGATGAACACCATGGAGATCAGCGGGACCATCAGGATCATCATCACCGGCTGCATCAGGTTCTGCGCTTCCTTGAGCGTGTTGCAGACGGACCCGATCGCGACAAGCATGGCCGCGTATAGGAGGAAACCGCCGAGGAAGTAACCCAGGAATGCAGCCAGATAGCTGATGTTGCTCAAGGCCGGGATCAGCACGTCGAGGAACTCTCCCGTGCCGCCGAGCAGGACGGGGGCTAGCCACGCAGCCAGCAAGGCGAAGCCGACCCAGGCGCCGACCATGGTTAGCCCGGTGGCGGCGATTCCGAAGATCTTGCCGTTCATCAGTTGGGTCGGGCTGACCGACGACAACAACACTTCGATGATGCGGTTGCTCTTCTCCTCGACGGTGTTGGTCAACAGCAGGTTCGCGATGCTGAAGATCGCGATCCACAGGAAGTAGACGAATCCGATGGGGGCCCACTGGTTGACGATGTCGGATTTCTCAACGTTGGACTTCTTGCCGTCCGCCCCGATTTGCCTCTGCCCGAACTCCACCCGCTTCTTGATGTGCGCAGCAACCGTGCTGTTGATGTTGGCCGCACGAATGCGGTCGTTTTGCACGAGCTTGGTCAGCGCCCGTTCGTAGGCCTCGCGTAGTTTGGGGTCGGTTTTGTTGTTTGCGACGTATTCGAATCCGTTAACCGTCTTGTTCGGATCCTCGCCAAGCACGAAGTAGGCGAACAGCTCGCCGTCCGTGATCATCTTGTTCAGCGCTTCTTGCTGCGCCTCCGGCTCGAGTTCCGCGACCTCAAGTTCTTCGAGCGAGACGAAGTCGTACTTCTTGCTGGCACTGATGTCGGCAAAGGTCGCCATCGTTTTTGGCGACTGCTGCTGCATCCAGTTGAACATCGCGAGCTTCTGTTCGCCCGTTGGTTTCTCGGGGTCCATGCCCTCGAACTGTCTGCCGAGCTCTCGAAGCGCCTCCGGACTCTGGTTCTTCGCGTTCTCCTTGATGTCCGCGATGAGCTTGAACATCTGGAGCATGTCGCGGGTGCGGAACTGCTTCTCGGCCCGCTCAGCTAGCTCGTCGTCGCCGAGATCGACAACGGTGTAGCGCTGAACCTCTTTGAACTTATTGATCAGTGCGCCGACGCCAACACAAGCGGCAATCAGGACCGGCACGATGATGATGCCGAGCCAGAACGTCTTGGTGCGCACGTTCTCGAGATACTCGCGTTGCGCGACAAGAAAGGTCTTGCTGGCCATCAGGCAGTCACTCCGACGGCTGCGAGCGCGGCATCACGTTCTTCGACAGTGCGCAGGAACACTTCGTGCAGCGACGGTTCACTCAGGTCGAAGCTGCGGATGGTTAGATGATCGATGAGCCATCGCAGCGCGTCCTGAGGATCGTGACCTTGCTTGAGGTAGATCTCGGCAGACTTGTTGTTGTCGTTGATGCGGTCGAGGCCGGGCAGGTTCTGCAGCACGCTGCCGTCGCCGTCGTATTCGAGGCGGATGCCCTTATCGAGTCCTTGCTTGATGTCGGCAAGCTTGCCTGCGAACGCGAGCTCCGACTTGTGGATCATCATCATCGCGTCGCATAGCTGCTCAGCCTGCTCCATGACATGCGTCGAGAAGATCACCGTGCGGCCCTCCTTCTTCATTTGCAGGATCGTGTCACGCATGACGTCGCGGTTGACGGGGTCGAGTCCCGAAAACGGCTCATCCAGGATGACCAGTTCCGGTTCATGGATGATCGTGCCGAGGATCTGGACCTTCTGGCCCATGCCCTTCGACAGCGCTTCGCACTTCTTGTCCATCCATTCGCCGAGGCCGTACTGCGTCAGCAGTTCCTTGGCCTTGAGGTTGGCGGTCGAAGTATCCATGCCCTTCAACTTGCCGAAGTAGGCAATGATGTCGACCGTCTTCATCTTCTTGTAGAGACCCTTCTCCTCAGGCAGGTAGCCGAGGCGGTCTTTGACTTGAGAAGCGTCAGAATGGCCGAGCACGGAGATCGTGCCCGAGTCCTGGTGGAAGATGCTCATCACCATACGGATGGTGGTCGTCTTGCCGGCGCCGTTCTGACCGAGGAACCCATAGATGCAACCTGTGGGAACCTGCAGTGAGAGATTGGAGACCGCCGTGAACTGACCGAACCGTTTGGTGACGCCGTCGAGAATGAGAGCGTGGTCCATGTAGCGAGTGCGGCAGGTGGCCGCATGACGGGCAAGATTGTCGTTGCCTTGCGGGTGAGGCAAGGGACAGGCGCAAGATCGCTGCAAAGGATCTGCCAGGAATCGGCTGATTTACACGGCATCGCGGCCGGCGGGGGGGGGGCGCGAGTTTGGCAGGTGCGCCCGCCATCGCGGGCCCCGCAAGTGGTGCGGGGCGGTCTCTTATACACAAAAACGAGCCCACCAGACC
>JAPYTD010000007.1:10153-49470 GCA_029936315.1 Planctomycetota bacterium
CCGGGGTTCGGTGGCGCCGGTTTGGGTCTTTCAGGTCTTAGAACCCGAAGACGAGTTCCATGCCGTTGCTGGTGGCAAGTTGCAGCACCGTCGCGGCCGAAAGCGCCACGCCTTGCGTCGACATCGTCGAGCCGACGAGTGCGGTGTTGACGGGGACTGGCAGCACGAACGTGCCAGTGCCGCCGACCACCGCGCCGGTTGCGAACAGGCCGATGTCCAGGTTGGTGTACGCAAAGCAGCCGGCCATGCCGACTGGCGTCAGGTCGACCCCCGGGTTCACGACTGCCGAGCCGAAGCCAACGAAGGCTAGCGGGATGGACGCGTTGTTGACGTTGAGGGCGAAGGTCGCGTTGCCAAGCCCCGGCAGGCCGGTGCTGGTCAGTGTCAGGTTGTCGCAGCCGGTGCCGTAGGCGTTGGCTTGGGCGGAGCCGTAAGACTCCGAGAACAGGAAGTCGAACGTGAACGGCCGGGCGCCGAGCGTGCCGGACACGCCTTCGCGGTAGCCGACAAACAGGCCGCGGTCCACGCGATCGACCGTGGCCGTGAAGTGCGTGCCGTCGGGTGCACCGAAGTTGCCACCGAAGCGCCCTTCGCCGTTCGTGCCACTGATTCGCACGAGGATGCGCTGCCAGCCGTCGTTGACGCCAGCGGTGATCGGCACGCTGCCAATCGTTACGAGTCCGCTGATTGCGTTGGCACCCATGCCACCGTCATTGCGGTCCAACAGGTAGATGTTGGCGCCTTGGTCGTCGCGAACGTAGGTCCATACCAAGCCAGTGTCACCGTTGGCGGTGAAGCCGAGGGCTCCGGTCGGATCGGGGAAGTTGTAGAACGTGCCCGACGTGCCAAAGCCAAAGGACCACATCTCAAGTTCGCCAGCGGCCAACGGTGTGGCGTCGATGTAGACGTAAGCTTCTGCGGTGTTCTCAATGCCGGGGTCCGAGAGCTGCATCGCGTGGTTGCCGCCACCTGAGGAGTCCCACATTGTCACGGCCAGGCCGCCTTGCGGGGACGGCGCAATGGAGCTCGGGTTGTTTGAGTCAAGGATGGTCGGGTCGATCACGTGTGGGTTGACGAACGAACCCTGCCAGCCGCCTAGGTCATCACCGATGGTGAGGCCGTCAAAGGTCTCGAGGTTCGGGATCGACGCCGCCAGGTTGTTGCTGGCGCCAGGCGACCAAGGTTGGAGGCGGAAGTCGTTGCCGTTGTTGTCTGTGTCGAAGCCGTCGCGCAGACGTGACCAGGTTGTATTGATGCCCTCGATCATCGTCTGGTTAGCCCAGATGCCCTCGCCTTCGGCGAGCGCCGCGTTGAAGACGCCCTTGTTGGCCTCGTAGATCAGCGTGTCGATGATCGTCGTGCCACTGGTGTCGAACAGCGTGATCGACTCGTTGGAGTTTTGGAGGAAACCAGACGAGCGCTGGATGTCGATGTTGGGGACCAGCGTGTCGCCGAGCACGAAGTAGCCGCCGGCGGCGATGAAGGTGCCGGGCGGGAACACCTCGGTGAAGTTGACGCCATTCGAATCGTCGCCAACCAGGGACCAGCCACTGATGTCGACGGCGCTGGAGGTGCGGTTGAAGAGCTCAACGAACTCGAGGTCGTCGGTGGACGAGTCGTCATAGCTGAACTCGTTGATGACGACGGGGGCCGTAGAAGTTCCCATTCCGCCTTGCGGTAGGAGCGAGAGTGCGTTGAGCAGAACTGTGCTAAGCATGAGGGGTTGTGGTTGTTGACTATCAGGTGAGATCGATGCGGCAAGAACGCAAGGGCCTGCGTGCTTTCCCACCGAACGGTCATGGAGGATACGGGCTCTTGTGCGGATGCCAAAGGGGGCGCACGTCATTCTCCTGGGACATGGATTCGGTGTCCGGTAATGCTGCGGCGCTGTCTGACGGTGCCACGCAAGAGCCGCGCGTTGCATCAACGCAGCAGCATGTCGAGGTCTTGGCGCGTCAGGTCTTGCAGCAATGAACGTTCGTTGCCGAGCACCGCTTCGACCAGCTGGTTGCAGGCTCAGTCCTTGCTGCTCATGACCTGGCGCCTGCTACGAACTGTCGTCGGTCCATGTTGGGCATGCTACCCAAGCCGTTGGCGTCATGCCCGTGCGGGTCGAAGCGAGTTCCCTTCGCAGCCCGTCCGCTTACAGCCTATGCCTTGCGCATTGCCAGCTCTTCTCGCACGCGCGCGTCAAGTTCCTCTGCCGTGAATGGCTTCTCGATGATGCGCACCCCGGAAGCCAGCTGGCCTTGCGGCACCAGGCCGTCACGTGGGTGTCCGGACATGAACAGAACCGACAGCTCGGGCCGTTCCGGGCGCAGTCGCTCGAACAGTTCGTGGCCGTTGAGGCCTGGCATGACGACATCCGAAAGAAGCAAATCGATCGCGCCCTCGTACTCGCGTGCTACCTCCAGGGCTCGTAAGCCACTCGATGCGCCGAGCACATGATAGCCCGACCCCATCAGCAACTTGATTACGAGGCTCAGAACCTGTTGCTCGTCTTCGACCACAAGGATCGTCGCTGTGCCGGCTTCATGCGGCACCGGCTTGGGGGCCTCGGGCGCGACGACGGCCTCGTCGCTCGGCGGTAGGATGACTTGAAACTGGGTTCCGTGACCGGGTTCACTCTCAGCCGTGATGTAGCCGTCATGCTGGCGAACGATGCCATGCACGATGGATAGCCCCAGGCCGGTTCCCTTGTCGGCGTCCTTGGTTGTAAAGAACGGTTCGAAGACGCGCTCCAGAGTGGCTGCCTCCATGCCGTGTCCCGTGTCCGCGACGGTGAGTTGCAGGAACGTTCCGGCGGTGCCGAGAACGCGGGCCAGGCGATTGTCTTCAGCCACGGCGAGCTGCTTGACGGCGATCCGCAGAATGCCCCCGTCGGGCATGGAGTCGGCTGCGTTGGTGGCGAGGTTCATGAGGACCTGCTCAACAGCAGCTGCGTCCGCCAAGATCGCCGGCAGACCCTCTTCGATGGACACGGCAAACTCGATCACATCGGGTACGAGGCGACGCAGCATGCTCATCGTGTGAGCGACCAGGTCGCCAAGGTCCAGCGGTTGTAGGTTGAGTCGTTGTTTGCGGCCGAAGGCCAACAGGCGAGTCGTCAGGTCTCGACCACGTTTGGCTGCGGTGCAAATCTCTTGTAGGGCACTGCGGGTGTCGTCAGGCAACCCTGGCCTCGATACCTCCAGGTCGGAGTACGACAAGATCGGCGTAAGCAGATTGTTGAAGTCGTGGGCTACGCCGGCTGCGAGCTGTCCGATGATCTCCATCTTCTGCGCCTGGCGCAGGCTCTCTTCCAGAGTCATGCGTTCGCGGTCGACGTCCTCACGTTGCAGTTGCCGCATCTTGGTGATGTCGCGCTTGATGCCGACAAACACGGGGGGCAGGCCATCGCCGCGTTCCACGGCGAACGCCGAAAGATCGATTTGGCGTTCGACGCCGTTCTTTGCCCGCGACGTTAGTTCGCCGCGGTACTCGCCATCATCTGCTAGCGCTTTGCCAACGTCTGCGAACACGCCGGGGCCAAGGTGAATGGCCGGTGTCTTGCCGGCCAGTTCCTCATCCGAGAACCCAAACATGGCAAGGTGTGCTTGGTTCTGTCGGAGGTAGCGGCCTTCATGATCGATGATCGCAATGGCCTCGTTGGCGTTCTCGAAGATCCGCTGGAACAGGTCGCGTTCGAAGGTGTGTGATTGCTCTAAATCGGAGCGACTCTGCGTTTGATGCACCGCATCATCTATTAGCGGCCGCGAGACTGCGCAGAACAGCTGCTGGCCATTGACCTCAAACGCGCTGACGTGAACCTCGACTGCATGTGTGCTGCCGTCCGCGTGACGGTGCACCCCTTGCCTCACAACCTCGCCGGAATCGAGCACGCCTTGCCCGTGGTCTTCAAAGACCATCTGGTGTTCTTGTTCGATGTCGGAGACGTTGCATTCGAGCAATTGCTCTCGCGAATAGCCCACCGATGCACAGGCGTGCGCGTTCACGTCGACGAAGCGACCGCGCACATCATGAACGAATACGCTCACTGCCGCGTGATCCAGAAGCGCTCGCAAGAAGTGCGGCGAAGTGCACAGGTTGCTGGAGGACATCAAGTCGAATATTGTTGCTGCAACTTGGTCCAGTGCAAGTAGCTAGGTACATATGTCGGGATCCGACTCTCAGTCGGGCGTCTCCTTGGCACGATCTTCAGGACGCGTTCTGTGTCCGGTTGGCAGACCTGTAGGGATCACCTGGGACTTGCGCGGTTTGCCGGACTAGGTCGTGCGATCAGCCTGGGGTCTCTCCCGACCGACTGCATGAGGTGACGAGCAGCAGTTCGGACTGGGTCCGCGGCTGGCGTGGTAACCTGTTCGTGCTGCTCGACCTGCACGACGTCGAGTGCTGGTGACAGCGTAGACGCCCTACCGGGTTCCAACCTACGAACCTTCCGTGCTCGATCCTCACGGGCAAATCGAAGTCTTGACGGGTAGTTCGCGCGGTCCGTGGCTGAATACGCCTCATCGCTGCGTAGTTCGCGCGATTTGGTGATGTGGCTACGATCCCGTGCCTAATAGCAGATCTAGCCGTTCAGCAGGGCCAGAAGGAACAGCATGCCGAGCGCCAACAAAGTCAGCGTCACGGATGTGCGGTTCATGCCAGCGGTCGAGGTAGTGGTGGTTCCTACTCGCATGGGCTTGGGGTGGTGGTGGTGGTGGTGGGGCAAGAATGTCTCCAGTGTGGTGATACTGGGTGGTGGTGACTCTCTCAGGACATGCTTAGGTAGTCTGAAGCTCCGTTCTGGTTGCAGACAGCACACGTCTAAGCAACGCAGGAAAGTTCTGAATGGTTCTCAATCGTTGTACCTAGTTAGGACCGAGGCGAAGCCAATCGCACGTCAGTTTGAAAGTGTTTCTCGGCCCATTATGGCTACATTACTCGGCTAAATGTGTGCTTCTCGGTAGGACCACTGCCGATCCATGCGCGCTTGGTTTCGCCGGCGCGTAACAAAACGATAGCCCTCCACCGTCTCATGAGCAAGGAACTGCGACTCTTTACCAGCGAATCTGTCAGCGAAGGCCATCCTGACAAGGTCTGTGACCAAATCTCGGATGCCGTGCTCGATGCCATCCTGGCACAAGACCCGGATTCTCGGGTCGCCTGCGAGACCATGGTGTCGCGCGGTTTCGCCGTCGTCGCTGGCGAAATCACGACCAAGGCCTACGTCGACTTCCAGGAGACGGCCCGGCAGGTGATCAGGGAGATCGGCTATGACGACCCCGAGATTGGCTTTGATGCCAACTCGTGCGCCGTGCTGACCTCGATCCAGGCGCAGTCGCCGGACATCGCGCTCGGGGTCGATGAGACTACGTCACAGAGCAAGCAGCAGGGCGCCGGCGATCAGGGCATGATGTTCGGCTACGCCTGCAACGAGACCGACGCGTTGATGCCGTTTCCGGTGCACTACAGCCACCGCATCCTCGAGAAGCTGGCTCAGGTACGAAAGAACGGCAAGTACCCCTTCTTGCGTCCGGATAGCAAAAGCCAGTTGACGGTCGAATACGATGACCTGGGCAACCCGAAGCGGGTCGACACGGTCGTCATCTCTCACCAGCACAAGGGCGACGTTTCGAAGGAAGAGCTCGAAGAGGCCCTCAAGTCGGTGTCGCTCGAAGTCCTGCCGGAAAACATGGTCGATGCGAATACGCGTTGGTTCCTGAATCCGACCGGTCGCTTCGTCGAGGGTGGTCCGAAGGCCGACTGTGGCCTGACGGGTCGCAAGATCATCGTCGATACCTACGGTGGTATGGGCCGCCACGGTGGGGGCGCGTTCTCGGGCAAGGATCCGAGCAAGGTCGACCGTTCGGCTGCCTACGCGAGCCGCTGGGTCGCCAAGAACGTGGTCGCCGCCGGCTACGCCGACCGCTGCGAATTGCAGGTCGCCTACGCAATTGGCATTGCCGAGCCGGTCAGCATCCGCTGTGAACTGTTCGGTACGGGCAAGGTGCCCGACGACAAGCTGACGGCCGCGATCCGCGAGGTCTTTGACCTCCGTCCCGCCGGGATCATCAGTGCCCTGAAGCTCAAGCGCCCAATCTTCCGTCAGACGGCCGCTTACGGTCACTTTGGCCGCAGCGAGTTCACTTGGGAGAACACCGACCGGGTTGACGCACTGCGCAAGATCCTCGGTTAGGACCTTCGCGGTTGTTCGGGCCTTATGGGGCCTGAGGCCGTTTTTTTCGGCTGGTAGCTGACAACCTTGGGCCGACTGCGGTCCCGCCTTCCATACTTCCGATAACCGGTTTCCGGCTGGAAGTTGGTTTCGCGGCGGTTGTTCGCGACTATTGATGGATGCGAACCCGAGCGAATCCGGGGCGAGGTTGTCATGCAAGAGCAAGAAGTCGAAGTCTCCTTTTGTGATCTGTGCGGCACCTCCGTGCCCGCTGGTGATATCGAAGGCCGCAAAGCGGTTCAGCATCAGGGCAAGACGGTGGGCGCCTGCTGCCTGACGGTGCTGCGCGAAGGAGGCGCTGGCCCCGCTGCCGCGGTATTGACGCCGGTGGCTTCTGCCGGCAGGGCCGTGAGCGACAAGTCTGGGGGAGACGGTGGCCGACTGTTGACGGTCGCAATCGTGTTGCTGGCGGCGTTTGCCGGCGGCATCATGTTTCTCGATAGCCGCGTGTCGCGCCTTGAAGTTGCTTGGACCGATTCGGCGAGTGATGCCGCCAAGCGCCAGAAAGCGGACAGTGAAGCCCTGCTAGGGCTTTCCGTAAAGGCCGATGGTCTGGCGGCTCGCTCGGATCTCGATGTGCTTGAGAAGAAGACGATCGCGCTGGGCAAATCACTCGATGAGATGACCAAGGAAGCCAAGCAGCGGCAAACGGTGCTAGAGCAACAAGTCGGCGGCCTTGGCAGTCGGCTTACCGAAACCACCAACAAGCTCGTCGACTACCGTCCGCTGTTCGAAGATCTGCGCCAGCGCCACACGCGTGCGATGGCCGCGATCGAAGGCATGCGCAGCGAGGTGGCGGCAGTGCCGGCCTCGGTCGTTGCCGTGGCGGATGGTGGTGATCCGGTCCCGGTTGTTGGACCGGAAGTGCCGGCTGAACTGGCCGAGCACGTGCGCAAGTTGGCCGCCGCCGATCCGGCCGTGCGCTTCGAGGCTGTCGATGTCCTCGTAGACAGCAAGAACCTCAAGGTGCTCCCGTTCCTGTTGCCACTGGCCAAGGATCCCGATGCGTTTGTGCGACGGTTGACGGTCGAAGGTCTGCGGGAATTCCAGAAGGCGGAAGTGGTCGACGCGTTGATCGAGGCTCTGCGGGACGAAGACGAAAACGTTTGTGACACCGCTTGGCGGTCGCTGCGCGACGTGACGGGACAGAAGTTCAAGTTCGATGCAGCCGCCAACAAGGAAGCTCGCGGTCGTGCCGCCAAGGCGTGGCAGGACTGGTGGGCCAAGGCGCGACCAACGTTCGGCACGTAAACGCGCCCGACAAGCTCGCGCGACAAACTCGCGTGACAAACTCGCGTGATTGGATCCGCCGCGGGCCTGCTACAAGTTCTGGCTCATGGCATGGCATAATCGCACGAAAATCGTCGCCACTCTTGGCCCCTCGAGCAATACAGACGAGATGGTCGAGCAGCTGATTCGCGTCGGCGTCGATGTGTTTCGCATCAACTGCGCGCACGCCGATCACGAAGAAATCGGCCAGCTAGTCAGGCGCGTTCGCCGGCAAGCCAAGCGCGTTGGCCGTACGGTCGGGATCCTCGCAGACCTTCAGGGTCCTAAAATTCGCGTCGGCAAACTGAAGAACTCCGAGCCGATCTACCTCAAGCGAGGCGACACGGTCATCATCGATGTCACGCCGAACACGATCGGGGAGGTCCAGAAGGACGGCATCATTCGTATCGGCACGGGCTACGGGCGCTTGGCCAAGGACGTGTCCAAGGGCGAGCGCATCTTGCTGGATGACGGCAACCTCGAGGTCAAGGTGACCAAGGTGGATGGACCGTGTATCTACACGCGCGTCGTCTACGGCGGCATGTTGATTCAGTCGAAGGGCATCAATCTGCCGGGCACCAAGGTCTCGGCGAGCTGCTTGTCGAAGAAGGACTTGGCCGACCTGACTTGTGTGCTGCAGAACGAAGTCGACTTTGTCGCCCTGTCGTTCGTGCGCGAGGCTTCCGACGTCGTGGAACTGCGCAAGCACGTCAAGAACCGTGGTGGCGATGTGCACATCATCGCGAAGATCGAGCGCCCCGAAGCGGTCAAGAACTTGCCGGCGATCCTCGCTGTGTCCGATGCTTTGATGGTGGCGCGCGGCGACATGGGCGTTGAGATGGGGCCGGAAGCGGTGCCACCGGTGCAGAAGCGCATCATCGAGTTGGCTAACCAGGCCAAGAAGCCGGTCATTACGGCGACCCAGATGTTGGAGTCGATGATCGTCAATCCGCGCCCGACGCGCGCCGAGGCGTCCGACGTCGCCAACGCCATCTACGACGGCACCTCAGCCGTCATGTTGTCCGGCGAGACGGCCTCCGGCAAATACCCGGTGCGAACGGTCAAGACGATGGAGAAGATCGTGCGGTCCGCCGAGCGCGAGGCCTACTCGGAGATGGGCCAGCGCCACCGGCGCGGCAAGCTACCACTGGAGCCCACCGAGGCTACCGTGCGCGCTGCCGCCCTGGCCGCATACAACGTTCAGGCCAAGTTGATCGTGTGCTACACCGAGACGGGTTCGACCGCCGTCCAGCTCGCTGGTGAGCGCCCGCCGACCCATATCGTGGGCTTTACCCCGAGCCAACGCACCGTGCAGCGCCTGGCGCTCATCTGGGGCGTGATCCCGCGCAAGATCGCGGCGGGGCGCACCAGCACGCAGCTGATTCTCTACGGAGAC
The DNA here is from genome assembly GCA_029936315.1 of Planctomycetota bacterium. Lineage (GTDB taxonomy): Bacteria > Planctomycetota > UBA1135 > UBA1135 > UBA2386. Next base: position 19,039 of record JAPYTD010000007.1, read on the forward strand.
CGGGTGCTGCAGTCGGACAATCTGGTCAAGGCTGGAGACCGCATCGTGCAGATCGCTGGAACCGTGCGCCAGGCGGGCCTGACCAACACAATGAGCATTCGCACGATCTAGCTCCCCGGAGCATGTTCCCCTGGGCGCGAAGGGGTGCGGTTCGCCGTTGACACAGTGTGCCTTCCCGCTAGTCTGTTCGCCCCTTATCCGGCGTCAGCAGCTCAGACTGATGGCGCCCAGCTGACGTAACTGATCATGACCAAGACCACTTTCGCGACCGTCGAGAAGAGCCACGAAGCCATGAATACATGGCACGTGATCGACGCGTCGGGCCAGACTCTGGGCCGCATGGCGACCGAGATCGCGACGATTCTGATGGGTAAGCACCGTCCGGATTACACGCCCCACATCCTGGTCGGCGAAGGCGTGATCGTTACCAACGCGAGCAAGATCAAACTCACTGGCAACAAGGGCAACACCCGCGCCTACACGTTCTACACCGGCCATCCCGGTGGCCTGCGCAAGCGCATGTTGGGTGAGTACCTTGAGAACGCGCCGGACGAAGTCGTTCGTCTCGCCGTTCGCCGCATGCTGCCGAAGAACCGCATCGCGCGTCGCATGATCTCGCGCCTGAAGGTTTATCCAGGCGATGCCCATCCTCACGCCGCGCAAAAGCCAGCGGCGATCGACCCGTCGACCATCTCCTAAGGGAACAATAAACACGTGGTAGTCAACAACCCGTACATCTGGGGCACTGGTCGTCGCAAGACGTCGACTGCTCGAGTCCGCATCAAGCCCGGCACGGGCAAGTTCGTCGTCAACGGCAAAGAGGTCATGAACTTCTTTGTGACCGAAGACACGCGCCGCGCGGCGGTGCAGCCACTGATCGTCACCGAGACCCGTGATAGCTACGACGTCTGGGTCAACGTAGGCGGTGGCGGTGTGACCGGCCAGGCCGGTGCAACCAGCCTCGGAATTGCTCGCGCCCTGCGCGCCGAGAGCGAAGACTTCGAACGCCTGCTCCGCGAGAACGGTCTGCTGACCCGCGACTCGCGCGAAGTCGAACGTAAGAAGTATGGCCGTCACAAGGCGCGTCGCTCGACTCAGTTCAGTAAGCGCTAGTCACTTGCCGCTTGCTGGGCAGGCCCCGCCCGGCCTCTTGCTGGGCGCTCGTTTTCAGAGCTATTGGGGGCCGATCGCGGTATCGGACCCCCGCCAAGTCATGGCAGGACACTCCCACTCTTCGAACATCAAGTTCCGCAAGGACCGCGTCGACGCTAAGCGTGCGGTCGCGTTTTCGAAGCTGTCGCGCATGATCACGGTTGCTGCTCGGGAAGGCGGCGGCATCCCCGATGCCAACGCCAAGTTGCGTCTTGCCCTCGATAAGGCTCGGGTGCTCAGCATGCCCAAGGAAGGCATTGAGAAGGCGATCAAGAAGGGTACCGGTGAAAGCGCGATCGGCGACTTCGACGAGATCTTCTACGAGGGCTATGGCCCCGGCGGCGTCGCGTTGATGCTGGAAATCCTGACCGACAACCGCCACCGCACCGCAGCCGACGTTCGCATGGTGCTCGAGAAGCACGGCGGCAACCTCGGATCAAGTGGCGCCGTCGCGTGGATGTTTGCGCGGCGCGGGCGTTGGGTCGTACCGGTCTTGCGTGACGATGGCGAGTCGTGGACCGAAGAGAGTCTGCTCGATGTGGTGCTCGAAGTTGGCGGTGATGACCTGATCGCCGATGGCGATCAGTTTGTCGTGTTGAGCACCGTGCAGGCGTTTGCCGAAGTCAATGATGCGCTGACCCAGGCCCTCGCCGGCCATGGATCCAAGGTGCGGGAGGCAGGGCTTGCCAGCATCCCAACCCAGCGCACCGCCGTAACGGATGTAGCAATCGCCAGTCGTCTGGTTCGGCTGATTGATGCGTTGGAAGACAATGAAGACGTCCAGGAAGTGTTCAGCAATGAAGACTTCAGCGACGACGTTCTGTCACAACTGGAGGCCTAATGGTAGCAGCAGCGAAGCGGTGGTTCTGGGTCGGGTCGCGACCTGAAGTATGTGATGCCCTGCGCGATGTGCTGGGCGGTGCCCCGGCCGACGTGTCTTTGGACAAGGCTGGCGATGGCGACATCGTGGTCATCGATCCGATGGCCGAGAGCACCAAGCTGGCTACGTTGCCGCACGGACACGCTTACAGTGGCGTTCGGGCACTGAAGCAGCGTCGCGGACTGGCCGTCTACGTGATGGTTGCCGCGGACGACCCAACGGGTGTGCAGCTGGCCCGCTTCACGCTCGCGGACGGGGTGTTGACCTGGCACGCAGATAGCCAGGCTCTGGACTCCGACGAGTTGCGCACCGGTGCCTATTCGAGCAGTCGGCCATCGGTAGACGACCTGTTGACTCGCCTGCAGAATGAAGCTGGCGAACAGGGCAAGGAGAATAGCCTGCAACGGCTCATGCGTTTCGAGCGCGAAGACACGCTGCTGACCAAACTCCAGGATGCCGAGACCGGCTTGTTTGATGGCCACTACGCGACGCTGAAGATCGACGAAGAATGGAAGCGCGCGCACCGCTTCCACCAGCCACTGTCGCTGTTGTTGCTCGACCTTGGCTTTGCCGAGGGCATGACCGACGTCGATCGTCGCGCTGCCCTGGCCGAGGCCGCCGGCGTGTTCCTCAACGAATGTCGGGACATCGATGTGCTGGCCCGGTTCTCGGCCGAGGTGTTTCTGTTCCTGCTGCCAGGCACTGGTGCCGACGGCGCCCAGGTGCTGGCGAACCGCATCGTTGCGTCGTTGAGAGAGCGCTTGCAAGGGCAGGTTGCGGCGAATCCAGCGGGCGGCCTGTGCACAGTGCCATCGTCGGATATCCGCGATCGAAAGAGCTTTGTCGCCGTTGCGGAGGCCTGTCTGACTACCGCAAAGGCATCTGGGGCTGGCGGAGTTTGTAGCTCCTGGCAATAGTCAGGCGGGGATTCGTAGCTCCGCGCTGGCTCGTCACGTTCTGTGTGCGAGGCCCGCTATTTCTCCATGTTCGACCGCTTCATTCGCCTGGCTCGGGCCAAGAAGGCCCTGCAAGAACAGCGCTACCTAGACGCCTTGCAACAGGCGTCCGACCCGCTCATCGGCGACGATCGGAGGGCTGAGCGCATCCGAACCAAGGCAACTGAGCAACTCGTGCGCCGCGCCCGCGCCTGCCTCGATGGTGGCGACGTTGCCACGGCCCTCGCCGAGGCAAAACGCCTGCAGCAGCTCGCCGAGGGCGACACCGTCGAGCAGCTGGTGCTCGAGGTGCAGCAGGCGGCGACGAAGGGCCAACAGGTGAACGACGAACACCACCGGGCCCGGGCTGAGTTCCGCAAGCTTGTCGATGCTGGCGAACTCTCCGATGCCGAGAGCATGCTTTTGGGCTTGCCGATCGCGGATCGCGACCGCAAGGAGATGGTTGACCTGGTCGTTGCCCGTCGCCGCGAGGCGGTCAAGGCACTCGATTCCGCGGCACGTGATGCGGCCAAGGGGGCCATTGATGGCGCACTCGATGGTTATGTCCAGGCGCTTGCGATCGATTGTCGGCTGCCCGAGGCGGCGCGCGCGGCGACCATGCGGCAACTGGCTAGCGCAGCGGTTGCTTCGCTCGAAACGCCCGCGAAGGTGAACAAGGCAAGTGCTACCGAGCTGGGCGCGTTGCTCCAGAATTACTCGCAGTTGCTCGGCAAGTTGCCGGGGCTCGCCAACGATGCCAAGTTCGTTGCCCTACACGACAGGGTTGGTGACGCGATTGGTCGCTGCCTTGGGCAGATCGATTCCCTAGAGCTTGCTTCCGAACTGGCTCGCCGAGTGCAGGCTTCTGGCATTCCGATCTCAACCGAACTGGACCGTGTCATCGCGGCGTTGCTGGCGTTAGCTGAGACCGGTGATGCCCAACCGCAAGCCCAAGCGGCGGTCCTGGCGCAACTGCAGGGGGACGCACGTCAGGCTGGGTTCCGCAAACTGGCGAAGCTCGCCGGAGCCGGTGTGGCAACGGCAGCCGATGGCGAAGAGCAGCTCGAGGCTGCCCGGGCACTGCTCGAACAGGGCAACCTGGAGGCAGCGCGCGCTCTGTTCGTGACGTTCCTCAACGAGAATCCGATGCACGTAGGCGTGCAGAAGGAACTCGACCTCGTCGACCAAGGCATGGCTGACCTCGATCGGCGCCTCGCCGACCTGCGCATGACCCTGCGTGCTGGTCGTCTGCGCGAGGCCTGCGCCAATGCGATGGCACTGGTTGGCACTGCGCGCATCGCGCAGGAGGCGAAGCAGATCCTCACGGAGGCTCGCGGCCGCATGACGCTGGTCGACAAGGGGCTCGACGAAGTCCGGGTATCGCTGCACGGTCGCGCCGCGGCGACGCAGGAAGGCGTTCGCCATTGCCTGAAGCGCCTCGAAGAACTCGCCAAGGTGCAGGTCGACCACGAAGAACTGCCGCGCGTCATTGCCGCTGTGTCCGCCGAGATCGAAGCCCTTGAGTTGTGCGAGAAGGCGGCGGATGCGTTGCCGCGAGCCGGTCTCGAAGCTGTCGTGCAGGCAGTTCCGAAACTGGTTTCGGCGCGAGACGACCTGCTCGCTGCCGAGCGCATCGACGCCAAGCTTTGCCAGTTGGGGGATGCCATCGTGCAGTTTGGTGATCGGGCCCTGGCCGATGGTCGGCTGGCCGTGATGTTGCGCTGCGCGTTTGTATTGGAGCAACTTGAGGTTGTGCGTGCGGACTTTGCGACGCGCGCGCGCGAGTGGCGTAAGGACCATCAGAACCGTGAGGTCTCCGTTGGCGAGCTGCTGCGTGAGGCACGCTCGCGGTTGGTGGACCGGGATCTGGCAGACGCGGAGCGTCTGGTCGAAGAAGCGCAATCGCGGTGGCGCGAGTCTGCCGAAGTGCAGGCCTTCGCGCACCAGCTGCAGAAACTGCGCAAGCAAACGCACACGCTCGAAGAGGTTGCCGCGATGGCCAAAGACAAGGACTTCCTAGGGGCGCACCAGAAGCTTGCCTCGATGCCCAACGTGCCACCGATGCTGCGAACGCGCGTTTACGACATGAAGCAGGATCTGGCTCGGGCGCAAGGTCTCGAAGGCTCGTTCTTGTTGCGCGTCGATGAAGGCGGCGAACATTTGGTCATGCGCGGCGAGAGCGTCTCGATCGGCAACGTGCGGAAGGCGCGCGCCGACTTGCCGGTGCTCGCCAACCTGGCAGGACTTCACGCGACCATCCAGCGCAGCATGTCATTCCATGGCGGCATGCAGGACTCGGTCGTCGCTGAGGATGGCGAGGTCACGGTGGGGGCCAAGAAGGTCAAGAAGCAGGTCCTGAAGTCCGGCGACAAAGTCATGCTCGGCCCGGCCCTAGGCTTGCTGTACCAAAGGCCGACGTCACGTTCGCTGACCAGTCGCCTGTTGTTCCAGAGTGGTTTCCAGGTTGCCGGCACCGACCGCGTTCTGCTGATGAAGGATCGTGGGCGCGATGGTCGCATCCTGATTGGCCCGGGCCGCGATGTGCATGTGACGGTTGCCAAGGCCACTGGCGAGGTGGAGTTGTTCGCCAACAACGCCGGCCAGATGCGCATCTTTTGCGAGCAGGGCGGCTCGATCGACGGCACCGTGTTCCGCGGCGAGCACCCGGTCGCGGCCGGGCAGGTGATCGAGGCTTGTGGCATCACGTTCTTGCTGTTGCCCTGGCAGGCCATGACCTAGGCCGACCAGTCGAGGAGGCGGGTGGGCGTAAATCGACCCGCCCAATCCTGAGCAAAGCCCGAATACTCGACTCGGCCTGCCGTAGTTGCGCGCGTCCGAGGAGGTCCCCATGCTCGCACTGTTGTTGTCCACCCTTATTGCCTGCCCCGCCCCACAGGAGCCCCAGTTCTCCGACGTTGAGGCAGTGGCAGTTCGTGGCGATACGGAGCTGAATCCGGCAGATGCACTCGCTTCGGCACAAATGCGTGTCGACGAACACGTTCGTGCAGTGTGGAAGGATCGTGCCGAACGCACCGTCAGCCGGCAGTTGCCGTTTTGGATGCCGGCGATGATGAGCGAGAACACGGTGCGACAGTGGTTGGCCGACCTGCCTGTGCAAGGGCTGGTTTCGCGGGTCGACCGCGAGGATCGCGAGCGCGTGCACGACTTCGGCAACAGTTACCAGACGACCTTGTGGATTGCTGAGGATCCCAAGATGGTCATGCGCGGCGAAAGCCGTTTGCGGGCACAATTGCGCTACCTCGAACGCTCGACAGCGGTCAAGGCCGGTGGCGTCGCGGCTGGCTGGGTCTTCCTGGCTTTGCTACTTGGGTGGCTGGATCGTCTGACGCGTGGCTACATGACGGGCCGCCTGCGTACGATCGGCGTGCTCGGCGGGCTTCTGATGCCGACCGCTCTGTTCCTCGTGTAACATGATACCCCGACCCATGGAGGCCCCACAAATCGACTCCGACGCTCCGAACCCCGTTCGGGTCGATTGGGAGGCGTTCTACCGGAGCTACCGTAAGCCCGGATACCTGCCAGGTTTTGAAATCCTCAACAAGCTTGGCGGCGGCATGTTTGGACTGGTCTACAAGGCGCGCAAGGAATCGATCGGCAAGGACTACGCCATCAAGTTCCTCAAGGTCGATGACGACAACATGCTCGATTCGGTCATGCGCGAGATCGACAATGTGTCGTTCTTCGCCCAAATCGATCATCCGAACCTGGTGTCGATCGAGGACAAGGGCACCGTCGATGGCATTCCGTATTTGGTGATGAGCTACGCCGGCGACGAGACGCTGCAGAAGCGACTCCAGCAGGGCGACATGACGCGTGAGGATGCGCTGCACATCTTCGTGCAGGCTGCGCGCGGCGTGCAGGCGCTGCACAACCACTCGCTCGTTCACTTCGATCTCAAGCCGGCCAACATCTTCCTCAAGGGCGATGTCGCGCGCGTCGGGGACTACGGCCTCAGCAAGTTGGTCTCAGCGTCCCGCAACTCATTGAGTTTTGGCCGTGGTACGCCGTACTACATGGCCCCGGAGATGCTGCAACGTCGCGGCGACGCGCGTAGCGACGTCTACTCGCTGGGCATCCTGCTCTATGAGTGTCTCTATGGAGACGTGCCGTTCCGCGGCGATTCTGAGTGGGAAGTGCTGCGCAAGCATGAGACCGCGCAGCCCGAGTTTCCGGCTGATGCGCTGCGCGGCGATCGCGAAATCATCCTGCGCTGCCTTCAGAAGCAGCCAGAAGATCGTTTCCAAACGGCGGCAGACTTGCTGCGCGCGATGCAGGCTCCGGTCGCGTTGGGTGAGAGCATGATGATCGGCAGTGGTCTCGAGATGGCGCCACCGCCGCCCGCCACTGCCCCGCCTCCGGTTGCCACTAAGCTGGTCGTGCCGCCGCCGATCCCCGCGTTTAGGGACGCGCCACCGTTGCCTGCCGACGGCAATGGTCAGCGGGGCATGCCATTCCAGGACAGCGTGCCGACGTCTGGCATCGTCGGGCTGTTCGTGCGCATGGTGTTCCTGTTGCTCGAAGTGACGGTTCGCCTCATCATGCTGCCCGTGCGGGGGGTGAGTGCCTTCGCGAGCCACGGGTTCCTGTGGCTGATGCGCCTGCCGTTCCGGTTGATGAGCTTCGCGGCGCGCCTGATCGGCGTGGTGCTGGTGATCGCGCTGATCGTTCTGGTGCTCGTGACGGTGTTCTCGCTGTTTGCCGTTGCCTGATTCGGCCAGTGGGTCTGATTGGGGTGGCGCGGCATTGCACGCGAGCAGTCCTGTCCTGCCGCTGCTATCATGGTGGCGGCCATGAGTGAACAAGTGCACGACATAGGCAATCTGCAGGCGATGGATGAGACCGCCTGGGGAGAGCTACAAGAGGACTACTACCGACGCGTCTACTTCTACGTGAAGCGCTACGTCGGCGACCACCAGACCGCCGAGGACCTGACGCAGGATGTGTTCCTTGGTGCGTTGCGTGGCATTGCCGGCTTCGACCCGATCTACACGTTGGATCAGTTCCTGTTCGGCATCGCAAAGAACCGCGTCATCGACCACTACCGCAAGCACAAGCTCACGTTGATGCCGTCAAAGCCCGATGGCACCGATAAGAGCCAGGTGTGGCTCGAGAACCTCGCGCCCGACAAGGCGCCGCTGCCCAAGGAGCGGGTCGTGAAGGCCGAGGACGAAGCCCGCCAACGCCAAGTGCTCGGGCAGATCCTGCGCGAACATGTCGGCGAACTGTGGTCGGCGGGTGAGTTCCAGAAGCTGATGGTGCTCGAATACCTGTTCGTCATTGGTGGCCGTAACAAAGACGCTGCGGCCAAGTTTGGCATCGCCGACGAGAAGGCAGTCGCCGGCATCAAGTTCCGCGCCGTCGAACGGCTGCGTGGCATGGCCCGCCAACACGATCCCAACCACTCCCTGTTTTTGGGCCTGTGGCAGCCGGGGGCACGATGAGCGAACAAGAAGATCCGAAGCAAGCTGAGCTCGATGCCAAGCTTGCGTTCACGGTTGCGACCGTCTGGCGCAGCGAGCGCATCTCGTGCCCTCATCCGAACGTGCTGCAGAGTTGGCTGCAAGGTGGCCTTGAAGGCGGCGCTGCTGAGTTCGTGGAGTTTCACCTGAAGGACAGCGAATGCCCGTACTGCAATGCCACGGTCGACGACCTGAAGGCTCGCGATGACGAGGCCAAACTGCCCGTGCTGACGGACATGAAGGATCGTCTGCTGCGCTCGACGAGCGCCGAATTGAAGCGCTCGAAGGCGTAATCGGGGCCGCGGGTCCCGAATTGCCCCGGAAACCGGGTTGCCCCGAAAATCGGCCCAAGAATCTGAAGCCGGCGCCAAATAGTCGCCGGGTCGCTTCGCAGGTGGGGTTGGAGCCAGTGAGCTCCTTGCCTTCCAACCTAAACGGAAACGACGACATGATTCGCAAGACCTTCAAGATGCTGCTCATCAGCAGCGTGGTGCTCGGCGGGGCAGGGTTCCTGTTCTTCGGCACCGACTTCCCCAGTTACTTCGGCACGGTAGCAAGCTCGGTTCGCGAGAGCGTTGTCGGCCAAATCCCAGTCGATATCGAACTCAAGCGCGCCGACAACTTGATCCGCCAGATCGACCCCCAAATCAAGAACTGCAAGCTGGAACTCGCCCGCGCTGAGGTCGAGCTCACGGAACTTCAGGACTCGGTGCACCATCTCGACAAGGTGGTGATGGCCGAAGAGAAGAAGTTGAAGCTTGGTGCAGCGCTGCTGCGCGAGGCCACGCCGGATGGCGTCCGCCTGGCCGCCGACAAGGGGGCACGCCGCCGGGTCAGCGCCGGTCTCGGTCGCACCAAGGACTCGTATGTGAGCAACTTGGCCATTCTCAAGGCGAAGCGCGCTCGCATCGATGTGCAGACGCGCACCGTCGGTGCCGCCAAGGACCGACTCGCGTCGGTGCGTTACGAGCGGATCGCACTCGAAGATCAGGTCCGGGCACTCAAGGCGCAGCAGATGCAAATTGAGGCCATGGCTGCCACGAGCTCGAACTTCGAACTGGACAGCACGGCCTTGAGTCAGGCGAAGGAAGTGATCGCCAAGGTGCGCAAGCGCCTCGACGTCGCCCAGCGCGTGCTCGAAAACGATATGGCATTCGCCGGTGAGCCGGTTGCCGGCACCGAGAACCGTAATGTCGTCAAGGAAATCGACGAGCTGTTTGCCTCGGAAGGTGGTTCCCGCATTGGTTCCAACACCATCCGGATCGAACTGCCGGTTACGCGCTAGCTGCCGACCGTTCTTACTCGACGCCCCAAGCCAAGTGGCCCCCTGCATCCTTCGGGTGCGGGGGGCCACTTGGCGTTTTGGCGGCAGGGCCGTGACCGGGGGCCAAAACTAGGGGATGCGCATTCGACTCGGCGTGTGGAGGTCGCTACCTTGCTTGCCCCAAGAAGCCCATGAACATCCACGAGTATCAGGCCAAGCAGCTGTTGGCGAAGTTCGGCGTACCGGTTGGCAAGGGCATTCCCTGCACGACCGCCGACGAAGTCCACAAGGCGTTTGACACGCTCGGCGAGCCCCTGGCCGTCGTCAAGGCGCAGATCCATGCCGGTGGCCGAGGCAAGGCCGGCGGTGTCAAGTTGGTTCGCTCCGCTGACGAAGCCAGGTCGGTTGCCGAAGAACTGATCGGCAAGACGCTCGTTACGCATCAGACCGGCCCGGATGGCCGCGTCGTCAAGCAACTCTACGTCGAAGCCGGCTGTGACATCGAACGCGAGCTCTATCTCGCGGTCGTCATGGACCGCTCTGCGCAGGCCCCGGTCGTGATCGCTGCGGCCGAAGGTGGCGTTGACATCGAAGAACTCGCCGATTCGCGCCCCGAAGCCATCGCGCATCACCGCGTGCACCCGGTCAAGGGATTGCAGGCCTTTCAAGGCCGCGCGATCGCCAAGCACCTCGGCCTACGTGGTGCTCAAGCAAAGGCCGGTGCCAAGCTGGTTGCCTCGCTGGTCAAGGCGTTCATGGCGCTCGACTGCTCGCTCGCCGAGATCAACCCGATGATCGTCACCAAAGGTGGCGAGGTGAAGGCGCTCGACGCGAAGATGAGTTTCGACAGCAACGCGCTGTTCCGTCACCCCGAAGTGATGGAGTTCCGCGACCTCAACGAAGAGGATCCGAAGGAGATCGAGGCGAAGAAGTTCGATCTCAGCTACATCGCGCTCGATGGCAACATCGGCTGCATGGTCAACGGTGCGGGCCTCGCGATGGCGACCATGGACGTCATCCAACTCAAGGGTGGCAGCCCGGCCAACTTCCTCGACGTCGGTGGTGGCGCCAACAGGGAGCAGGTCACCAACGCATTCAAGATCCTGTTGTCGGACAAGAACGTGAAGGGCCTCCTGGTCAACATCTTCGGCGGCATCATGAAGTGCGACACGATCGCCGAAGGAGTCATCGCGGCTGCCAAGGAGACCGGCTTGTCGCTGCCTCTCGTGGTTCGTTTGGAAGGCACCAACGTTGAACTCGGCCGCAAGCTGCTCGATGAAGCGGGCCTCAACCTGCAGACGGCGGTGTCGCTCGACGAAGCCGCTGAGAAGATCGTCAAGGCCATCGCCTAACGGTGTCACCAATCTCAACGAGCAACTAAAGGACATAGCAATGAGCGTTCTCGTCAACGGCGATACCAAGATCCTCTGCCAGGGTTTCACTGGCACAGCGGGTCTCTTCCACAGCAAGAACTCGGTGGCTTACGGCACCCAGCTTGTAGCCGGCGTTACCCCCGGAAAGGGCGGCCAGGTCATCGATGGCGTGCCGGTGTATGACACCGTGCGCGAAGCCAAAGAAGCCTCGGGCGCGACGGTTTCGATGATCTACGTGCCGGCCGCATTCACAGCCGACGCGATCTGCGAAGCGATCGATGCCGAACTCGACCTCGCGGTCACGATCACCGAGGGCATTCCGGTTGCCGACATGGCGTTCGTCAAGGACTTCATGAAGGGCAGCGACACGCTGCTGCTCGGCCCGAACTGCCCCGGTGTCATCACTCCGGTGACCGACACCACAGGTTGCAAGATCGGCATCATGCCGGCCTACATCCACAAACCCGGCCGTGTCGGCATCGTGTCGCGTAGTGGCACGCTGACCTACGAAGCCGTTTGGCAGGTCACGTCGAACGGCATGGGCCAGTCGACCTGCATTGGCATCGGCGGCGACCCGATCAAAGGCCTCGACTTCATCGAGTGCCTGAAGCTGTTCCAGGACGACCCGGACACCGACGGCATCATCATGATTGGTGAGATCGGTGGCACGGCCGAAGAAGAGGCCTGCGAGTTCATCTCGGAATACGTGAGAAAGCCGGTTGTCGGTTTCATCGCAGGAGCGACCGCGCCTCCCGGTAAGCGCATGGGCCACGCAGGTGCAATCATCAGTGGTGGCAAAGGCACGGCCGCGGACAAGAAGTCAGCGATGAGCAAGGCGGGCGTTCACGTCTGTGATACACCGTCGGTTCTCGGCGAGACCATGAAGAAGGCTCTCGGCTAACCCCAGCATCTCTGCAGCAGCACCGTGGAACACAAAACAGCCAAGATTGAGTCGACGTTTCGGCAGGCGACGCCCCTGTTCCTGCTGGTTCTGTTGCTGGCGGTGGTCTTCGAACCGTGGTTGCCATTCCGCGATTGGATGATGCTCAACTTCGGCGACGACATCGTCCTGAAGGTCGCCGTTCTGTTCTTGATCGGCTACGTGTTACTGCTCTGGGGCGAGTCGTTGCGGCTGCACGGGCTGCTGACTGGCTTGCTAGAAGCCTTCAAGACCTTTAACCACGATCGGGCGGCAGAGTCCGGCGGTGGCGGCGGCCGGGCGAAGAAGGCAGCCAGCAACCCCAAGGCCCGCTTCGAAGCCGCCAAGTTGCTGATTGCGGCGATGGGATCGACAGATGCCAGCATCGTCGAGACCAGCCATCACAACCTGGTACGCCTCGTTGGCACCGATTTGGGCAAGGATCCCGACAAATGGCAAAAGTGGTTGCAGGCCCAGGAAGGCCTGCAGGGCTGATTGATGACCCCCGCTTCTTGGCGAAAGTCACCAGCAGCACTGGCGTTGAACTCGCTGCACCGCGATGATCGCGGCACTCAAGGTTGAACTACAAATGATCGGTTTTGGCATTCCTCACGGCATGGAGTTGCTCATCGTTCTCGCGGTGGTGCTGCTCCTTTTTGGTCATCGTCTGCCGGGAATGGCCCGGTCGTTGGGTTCGGGCATCACTGAGTTCAAGCGTGGTCTGAAGGACGGCGCGAAGTCGAAGGGCGGGGCGAGCGACGGAACGGGCGATGGGTCGTCGGACGGCGACACGAAGGACTCGTCAATCGGCTCATCGAAAAACGACTCGGATTCTTCGAGCAGCGGATCGGCTCGGTGACCAAGACCCAGCCGATCCACGACATCACCTCGCTGGTTCAGGCGCCACTCGATCGGCTGAATCGCGAGCTGTTGCACGACCTCGCTCCCGGCCATCCGGAGATGCGTCCTCTGATCCAGCACGTTGGTGGTTTCCGCGGCAAGCAGCTGCGACCCGTGCTGACGTTCTTGTCCGGCATGGCCGTCACTGGTGCTTCGCACGGTGGGGGCCTGAGCGACGACGTCGTCACCGTTGCCAAGGTGGTCGAGCTGCTGCACACCGCGACGCTCGTGCACGACGATGTGCTCGATAGCGCTAGTGTTCGCCGCCGCATCGAGACCGTCAACCACCTATCGGGCGTCGAGACGGCAGTCTTGCTCGGCGACTACATTTACGCGAAGGCCTTCCACATGGCCGTGCAGTTGCCGGATCCGACGGCTGCGCGCTGGCTGGCCGAGACGGTTCGCGTCATTTGCCAAGGCGAGATCACGCAGATCCTGCACCGCTTTGACTACCAATGGAACGAGGACCGCTACTTCACGGTCATCGCCGAGAAGACGGCCAGCCTCTACGCCGCGGCGTGTCGCCTTGGCGGCTTCTACACCGCTGTCAGTGCGGCGAGTGCACAAGGCGAGGCCCGCAAAGCCAATGAAGGTCGTTTGCGGGCGCTCGAAGAGTTCGGCCTCGAACTCGGCATTGCCTTCCAGATCGTCGACGACTGCCTCGACCTCGATGGCGATGAAGCCGTCGTTGGCAAGTCCCTCGGCACCGACCTCACCAAGGGCAAGATCACGCTGCCGATGCTCTATCTGCTGCGGGATGACGGTCAGGCACAGAAGCTGAAGGATCTGTTGGGCACCAGTGAAGCCGAAGGGTTGCGCCGCTTGCGTGCCGAGTTCCCCCTTGAGCACGCCATCGCCTATGCAATGGAAGAAGCCCAGCGCCGGATCGCCAAGGCCCAGGCGTCTCTGAGTCCCTTGCCGCCGGGTCCAGCGCGCGACGCGCTGCACGATCTGGCTTCGTTTGTGATGACCCGCCGCGTCTAGCGTTGACTGGTCGCATCTGGCACAAACTGGTCTATCTGAAACTGGGCGGCCGCTCCCAAACGGGTTGTCGGTAGCCTGATCCCGCAGTAACCGCAATTCGGAGTTTGCCCCCTGGTTTCCGTTGCGGAGTTTCCTCTGGCCGCGGACAGTCGTGGCCCCGTTGCACCGGTATCCTGGTGCCCGATCGCATGAAGACACCTGCATCGTCCATTTGCCTACTCCTCCTGCTCGGGGCTTGCTCCGACAAGGAGACCGCCGAATTCGGCCCGCCGCGCCAGGTTCCGAAGGAGCAGCGTCCGGTGGAATGGCGCACCGCCACCTACGAGCGCATGCACGTCCCGGAGATGGGCGCACAGCGCAAGAATGCGAACGGCCAGAATCCGGGCGCATCGAACGCGGGCGGCGCTGCCAAGAACGTCATCGCCAACACGCCTGCCGGGTGGGAAGAGTTGCCGGCTGAGCCCAGGAACTTCAAGAACGCTGTCTGGCGCATCAAAGGCGAGCCAACGACCAGCTGCTACCTGACCATCGCGGTTGGTGGTGGCGTGGCCTCCAACCTGCAGCGCTGGTACATCAACCAGTTCGGCAAGACCGCGGCGCCGGCGGTCGAAGCGCTGCCACCGGTCGAGTTTGCCAATCGCGCGGGCCGATTGGTCGAGCACGAGGGAGCGTTCAGTGGCAAGCCCGATTGGGCGGCAATGATCGCCTTCTACAACGACGGCAACAGCGTTACCTCGCTGAAGTTCACCGGCCCGAAGGGGATCGTGAAGAACAACCGCAAGCAGTTCCTGTCACTGGCCAAGTCGATTCGCCTCGCGTCGCGGAGCCCAAACCCCAATGCACCGGCGATCCAACCGGGACAAAAAATGCCGGACAACCACATTCCGGTTGGTCAAGGAAACGGCGGTCAGGGCAACGGCGCAACCGCCGACCAGCCGCCGTCGCCGTTCACGGCGAGCGCGCCCGAAGATTGGCAGGCCAAGCCAGGCCGTCGCATCCTTCACCACACGTTTGGTAGCGGCAGTGAAGTCTATGTCAGCCAACTCGGCGGTACGATGAAGCAATCGCTCGACATCTGGCGCGGCGAGATGGGCATGGATCCGATGACTGATGTCCAGTTCAAGGCATTGCCGAAGACTCTGTTCTTGGGGGATGATGGTGTGCTCATGGATTTGTCCGGGAAGTTTCGCGGCATGACGGGTACCGAAATCCCCGATGCTCGCCTGCTCGTTGCGGCGCGGGTCGATGGCTCGACGATCACGTTCTGCAAGTTGGTTGGGCCAAAGACTGAGGTCGATTCCCAGCGTGATGCCTTCGTGGAGTTTTGTGGTTCGATTCGGAGGACGCAATGAGCACCACGGACACCAGCGTCGATGACGCCAGCGCCGGTGGCAGTAACAAAGGCGGCAGCAACGCCTCTGATCCCACCGCCGACAAGGTTGCCGGCATGAAGTCGCCGACTGAGCAATCGTCGCCGGCACCCGCGAAGAGCGAGCCCTCAGGCGTGATGCGCGTGTTGGGTGCATTCACCTCGCAGAAGCTCGCGGTCGTGCTCTTGGTCGTGCTCGGCTTACTGACCTGGCTTGGCACCCTTGCCCAGATCGAAGGCGGTTTGTGGGCGACCCAGCGCGAGTATTTTGAGTCGTGGGGTCTCATCGCCGAACTGCCGCTGTCCTTCTGGGGCAACGAGTTCCCCTCGATTGAGAACCAGTGGGTGATCAAGATCCCGTTGCCGGGCGCCTATCCGGTGATGATCCTGCTGTTCCTCAACATCCTGATTGGCGGCATGATGCGCTTCAAGCGGCGCGCGCGGAACGTCGGCGTGCTGATCACGCACATCGGCATCGCCCTGTTGCTGGTGGCTGGTTTCGTCAAGCTTGAGTACTCGTACTCTGGCGCGCTAGCCTTGTTCGAGTCACCAGAGAATGGCGTCGGCGTCACCACGCGGGCATACGAGAGTTCGCGCTTTGTCAGCTTCCACGACTACGAACTGGCCCTGCTGACGGACAAGGGCGACACGATCGAAGAGCGCATCGTGCCCGAGTACGATCTGGCGCGAGCTCGCTACGAGATGGTCACGCTGCAAGCGGACGCCTTGCCGTTCTCCGTGCAAGTGCACCACTTCCTCGACAACTGCCGTCCGATGCCGAAGGGGCCGATGTCGCGTTCGACGACTCCCGTCATTGCGTCTGACGATGGCTCGCCCGCGGTCTACTTGCAGCCACTCAAGGTGGACCCGGAACGCTCCAACAACTCCGCCGGTGCCTACGTGCGCGTCATGGTCGACGGCGAGAAGCACGCGGAAGGCATCGTTTACGGTCTTGAGATGCTGCCGCGAGAACGCCGCCGCTTTCCCTTCACCTTTGAGGTGGAAGGCCAGCGCTACGGTCTCGATTTGCGCAAGGTGATCTACGACCTGCCGTTCGCGCTGCGGCTGGAGCGCTTCGTCAAGCGCGATCATCCGGGCACGATGACGCCAGCGGACTACCGCAGCTTCGTCAAGGTGCTCGGCGATGGGCCAGAACGCGACGTGCAGATCTACATGAACACGCCCCTTCGTAAGGACGACTTCGTCGTCTATCAGACGAGCTGGGGGCCGCAGATCAATGGCCGCCCGGCAGGTGGCCCGCCTTGGTATTCCGTGTTCGAAGTGTCTAAGAATCCATCTGATCAATGGCCGATGTATGCGTGCTTCGTGATCGCCATCGGCTTGCTCATCCACATGTTGATGAAGTTGATCCGCTTCCTGCAGTCGTCGGCGCGCACGACCTTGACGGCTTGAGTGCCGATCGACCAAAGGTGACGAATATGAAGGGACTCCGTTTGCCGTTGCTGATGCTGCTCACTTTTGTGATGGCAGCCTGCAA
Source organism: Planctomycetota bacterium (assembly GCA_029936315.1). Lineage (GTDB taxonomy): Bacteria > Planctomycetota > UBA1135 > UBA1135 > UBA2386. The sequence goes on from JAPYTD010000007.1 coordinate 35,793, forward strand.
TCGTCCGGCGCCGCGCCTTGAGGGTGGGGTCAGCCGCACCGAAGCGTGGCGCCAGGAAACCGTCGAGCAGATGGCTTCGGTCATGGTGCAGGACAACGGTCGCGAAAAGCCGTTGTCGGTGCTGGCGGCCTTCCGGCTCTATGACATCCACGGTCGACGTGACCTGAAGTACTCGGTCAAGGACGGGAGTGACAAAGAGACGAAGTTCATGCTTGAGCCCACCGAGTGGCTGCTCGATGTGATCTGCTACCCGGATCAGGCCGCGCGCTACCCGTTGTTTCGCATCGAACACAGCGGCGTGCTCGACGCGCTCGAGATCCAGAACGACGGTCAGAAACTGGACTTCGTCTACATCACATACGACCAGGCCTACAAGGCGGGCGCCAAGCTGGATGACTTGGCCAAGGCCTACTTCAATATCGAGCAGAAGCTGCGCACTACCGTCGAGGAGCACATCCTCGAGTTGTGGCGCGACGTGCATGCCTACGACCGGCTACAGCGGCAGTTTGGCACGTTCCACTTCTCGGTGCCGATTGCCGACGCCAAGTTGCAGCAAGCGTTTGGCACCGAGCGCGTCACGGTTGGTACCATCGCCAGCCACGCAGACCAGTTCCAAGGTCTGTTGAAGCGCGAGGGGCCGGAGATGAAGGGCGCCTCGAGGGATCTGCTTGCGGTGGCCGAGTTCGTCGCAGGAGTCATCGGCTACGACGCGGATGGTTTTGGTGTCTTCGCACCGACCGAAGAAGGTGCTACGGAGTGGCTGACGATCGGTGCCGCTTTCGAACGCGTGATCAAGGGCCAGCGAGGTCACGTGGTTGATGCGCTAACGAGTCTGCAGCGCGCGACCAGCGCCGACTCGATCCTCGACAAGGAGCGCGCGTTGCTGCAGTTCCGCGACGCGTCCATCGCGGCTGCCGGTAGCCACTACAACACCGTGCAGATCGAGCGCGAGACCTACTATTACCGCGCTAGCTGGCACTACCAGGCGATCCACTGGTTCTTGTTTGCCTTTCTGATTGGGGTAGTGACCTGGTTGGTACCGCGCAACAAGACCCTGTGGTGGGCAAGCATGGGGATCTCGATTCTGGCCCTGGGCATGCTTAGCTACGACCTGACGCTGCGCTGCCTGATTACCGGGCATCCGCCGATCAAGAACCTCTACGACACCTTCTTGTTCATTGCGGCAGTCGGCGTCTTGCTACTGCTCTGCACTGAGTTCGTGATGCCGCGGCGGATCGCTCTGGCAGCTGCTCCATTCGTGGGCGCCTTGCTGATCATGTTTGCGCGCATCTACGAAGTCTCGAACGCAGCCGACACGATGGATCCGCTGGTCGCGGTGCTCGACAGTAACTTTTGGCTGGCGACGCACGTGACGACGATCAACATTGGCTACGCGGCAGCGCTGGTCGCCGCGATCCTGGCCAACGTCTGGATCGTCATGCGCGTGTGCCGTCTCAGCCATCCGAGTGATGTGCCGGCCAAGGCATTGGTCCGCATGTGCTACGGGGTGACGTGCTTCGGCCTGGTCTTCGCGGTCGTCGGCACGATCCTCGGTGGTGTCTGGGCCAACGATTCGTGGGGGCGCTTTTGGGGCTGGGACCCCAAGGAGAACGGCGCACTGATGATCTGCCTCGGCCAGATCGCATTGCTGCACGCCCGCTTCACTGGTTGGGTGCGCGACTTCGGCTTCGTTGTCTGGGCCGGCATCATCGGCATGGTCACGGTGTTCTCGTGGTTCCACGTCAACCAGCTCGGCATCGGCTTGCATAGCTACGGCTTCTCGGCCGGCCTGCGAACTGCCGTTTGGTCCTGCTACACCGTGCAGATGGGCTTCTTGATTGTCGGCACGGTCGACGTGCTGTTGCGACCGAGCCCCGCGCGTGCCGCTGCGTCCGACAAGACGCGACCCCCGATTCCGGCTGGCTAGACCTGCTGGCTAACCGGGCGCCTAGACCTCGGCGCCGGCGGCACGAAGCGTGTTGCGCAGCAGCATTGCGACCGTCACCGGACCGACGCCACCCGGAACTGGCGTCAGGAAGCCGGCGACCTCATTCGCCGACGCAAAATCGACATCGCCAACGATCTTGCCGTCCGCTCCCTGGTTGATGCCGACATCGATCACGCAGGCTCCGGGCTTGATCATGTCGCCGTGCACGAGGCCCGCCTTGCCAACTGCGACCACGATGATGTCGGCGCGGCGCGTGTGCTCGACCACGTTGCGGGTTCCGATGTGGCAAACGGTTACCGTCGACAGATGGTGGAGCAGCAAGACCGCGATCGGCTTGCCGACGATCTCGCTGTGGCCGACGACGACGGTCTCGGCGCCGCGCAGATCCATGCCGGTCGCGACGATCAGTTGTTGCGCCGCCGCCGCGGTGCATGGCGGCAACAGCGGCTCCTCATAGAGGATCGCGCCCATATTCGAAGGGTGCATGCCTTCGACATCTTTACGCGGATCGATCGCCATTTGCACCGTGCGTGGATCAATGCCCGGCGGCAATGGTCGTTGCACCAGCATGCCGGACACGTCGGCGCGACTGTTCAATCCTGCAATAACCGAGAGGAGATCCGCCTCGGTCGTGCCGACCGGCAGATTCACGGTGTCCATGTCGATGCCGACTTCTGCAGCAGCACGCCGCTGATTGCGGACATATACAGCAGCTGCCGGGTTCTGTCCGATCTCAACTGAGACCAAACGCACGGGGCGGTCGCCAAAAGCATCACGAGACTCGCGCAGGCGTTCTCGCATGCGCTTGGCGATCTGTTTTCCGTCGAGAAGTTGAGCGGGCACGGGCTACGTCTCCGGTTGGGGTTGTGCCGAAAGATACAGGACGTGCACCCCGCACCCAACAGCGAGACATGAGCATCCAAGGCCCACAGTTGCCGGCAATGACCCCCGCGATCAAGCACCTGCTGATCATCAACACCGTCATCTTCGCCCTGAACGCGATTCTACTCGGCCGCCTCAGCGCCCCTGGGACCGATGGTGGCGGCTATTGGTTCGCGTTTTCGTGGGAACTCGGCACCGAGGGTTACGGCCTCGGCATCCTGCGTCTGCTGACCTACCAGTTCACGCATAGTTTCTCCGATGCGTGGCACTTCTTCGGTAACATGATGGTGCTCTACTTCATGGGCGGCATCTCGGAGGAGCGGCTCGGCTATCGCGGCACATGCAAGCTCTACGTGCTGGGCGGCATCTGCGGCGCGGTGCTGCATCTGATTCTGGCATCGATCCAAGGCTATGCGAACGTGCCGTTGGTCGGCGCCAGTGGCGCCTGCTACTCGTTCTTGGTCTACGGCGCGTGTCATCGACCGCGCGTGATGGTGTTTGGCATCATTGCACTTTGGGTGTTCGCGGCGGTGTTGGTCTTCGTGGCCTTCTACCAGACGTTTGTCGAACTCGCAGGTGGCTATGGCGGTGGCGTTGCGCACAGTGCCCACCTCGGCGGGGCCGCGCTCGGCTTCCTCGCCTTCAAGCAGAACCTGTTCGTTGACTGGGCTGGTATCGGCGGCGACCAGCCGCGGCCGGGCCTCGTTGCTGGAATGGTGGCCAAGATGAAGCAGAAGCGCGCCCAACGGGAGCACGGTAACGCCATGGCGCGACAGCAGCAGTTGGACCAGATCCTGGCCAAGGTCAAGAGCGACGGTCTGGCCGCGCTGACCGGGTCCGAGCGTAAGTTCCTCGAGCAAGTCAGCAAGCAGGGCCAGAAGTAAGCCGCATCGGCTGCGTCTGGCGAGCCACTTGGCTAGGATGGGGCACTACCCCTCCACGCCGATGATGCGCCATACCCCGACTGTCATTCTCGCCTCCCTGCTGCTGGCTCTGACCTCCGCGCTGTCTGCGCAGGAGATGTCACAGGCTGAGTTCCGCAAGATGTGGAGCCAGGGCATCAATCTCGAGGACGACAAGATCCTCGACAAGGCGATGAAGCGTGGCGCGCTCCACGCGATTATGTGCTACGAAGAGTTCTGGACCGTTGCCAGCAGGGGTGCCAACGACAGCGCTGAGCTCAACTGCGAAGCGTTGATGGCGTCGTGGGAACGGCTGTTCAATACCCGGGCTACGCTGGAGAAGGTGCAGCGGTGGGTCGATGGTGCGTCGCCTTCGATGCACAAACGGATACGCAGCATTCGCACCAACGCGGCCAGGCTCTGGGGCGACTACCTGGAAAACGTCGCAACCGGTTTGGTCAAGAAGGACTATCAGTCGTGCTTCGATGACTTCGTCACCTTGGCCAAGAGTGCTGAGGGCGTCGGCCACTTCCAGGAAGCGGCGTCCCTCTGGGGACTCGCCAGCGTCATCGGCCACAAGATGCCGGGCAAGAACATCGAAGAACGCGAGGCGACTGTCTTTGCGATCCAGCAGCAGCTCGCCGGCCGCGAAAACTGGGCCTACACGTTCGACGTGCACTACAAGGTCAGCAAGGACTACGCGGAGTCCGAGTTGGTCAAGATCGAGCACGACAAGAAGAGCGCGAGCAAGCGTAAGGATGAGGGCTACGACGCCAACGTCAAGGGTGTTGAGACGTTGATCATGCCCAAGGCCGTCGCCAAGAAGTACAAGCTGAAGTTCGCGGCTCTGACCGATTGGAAGAAAACACTCGACTACGGCCCGCGTGGTGGCCCGGTGCCTTCCTACTGGTGGCTCGATTCGCTTGGCGAAGACGGTTCGACCCGCAAGATGGGTTGGTTTCGTCAGCGCGACATGTATTTGATTCGGCGCGGCGCTACGAAGTTTGCCGTCAACTGGTTGCCCGAGGACGCCAAGACCGCGTTTGCGATCAAGGTCACGCCGAAGGCCAAGCCTTCGACGTTCTACCTTGCTGATGATAAGGAGGTGCCCTACGCGATGTTCTTCTGGATGGGCACAGATCAGGAGCCGACCGGTGTCGCCCAGTGCAACTACTCGCCAACCGGCAAGCTTGCCAACATCTACTACCGCAGCGCCAGCAGCTGGAAGACGACGATCGAGAAGCAGCCCCTGGTTTTCTATGACGACGATGCCAGCGGCAAACCGGGTGATGGCGAGCCGTTCAAGGGCGAGTTCAGGTCGCACATCCTCGGTGACGCCACTGGCTCTGGCATCCTGGTGCCGCTGTTCGACTCGATGAAGGTCGGCAAGGGTAAGCGCATCCCGTACTCGCAGTTCGTCAAGTTGGCGGCTGGTTGGCACTACATCGAGATCGCCGGTGGCGCCGATGTCGCGGTGCGCCCGCTCAACCCCGAATACGTCAAGATCGGCAAGGTCAAGTTGACGTGGACGGGCAACAAGCCGACGGTGCCGGATCAGCTCGTGATCCAAGGACGCGGCGACTACGCAGGCGCGATCTTCGAGGTGGCTGGCGGCAAGCCAGTCGAAGTGCCCGCCGGCGAGTACAGCGTCATCTGGGGTCGCATCGCGCACGGCAAGGGCGCGCGCGTGCAGACGGCACAGATCTATCCGGGCGAGGAGAGCAAGAGCTTCGTCGTCAAGGCTGGCGAGACGTTTGGCCTGGCCATGGGCGGGGACTTCACCCTCAACTTCGATCGCCAGGGAGATCGCAATGCGTCGATCGATGCCCTGAGCATTTGCGTCACCGAGAAGTCCGGTTGCAAGATCACCGCCATGCACGGCATCCCGCTCCGCTGTGAGGCGTTCGCCAGCATCCACAGCAAACTCAAGGGCGCCAAGAAGGTGGGGGAGTTCGTGCCGTTCACGAACGATCAGCTGATTCTCAAGGCGTCGCAGCAGTACAACAACCTGGGCTTCATGGTCGCGACCTTCCCGATGCCGAAGCGCTACCGGCAGGGCGAGATGGCCATCACGATGAAGTTCCCGGTCGACGGCACCAAGCTGACCTTGCATGCGGCCAAGAAGCACAAGTTCTTTGGCAAGCTGAAGAACGTGTGGAAGTAGGACTTCGCCCGCTGGCCTGCTGTTGAATCCGCTGTGCTAGCAGGTGGTTGCCGTTCTTCGCGCAAGCTGAGGAAGTAGCGGCGGGACTCCCCAGGAACGTGGCTGCAAGGCAGTGTCGCGGCTACACTTCGCCGCGACATGCTGGATATCAAGGTGCTGCGCGAGAACCCCGATGCTGCGCGCTCGGGGGCTATCAAGAAACACATGCCCGATCGAGCGGAGGCCGTTGATCGGGCCCTCGCGTTCGACGCAGAGTTGCGTGCGCTGATTCCGCGCCTCGATGCGATGCGCTCCGAGCAGAAGGCTGGCGGCAAGGTGCTCGGCAAGCTGAACCCCGAAGAGCGTGTGGTGTTTCTGGCAAAACAGAAGCAGTTAAAGGCCGAACTGTCCGTGCTCGAAGGTGAGGAGAAGCTGCTCAAGGAGAAACTCGCCGAACAGTTGGGTTTGGTTCCCAACATTCCGGACCCCGAGGTTCCGGATGGTAAGGACGACTCGCAGAACACCGAAGTGCGTCGCGTTGGCGAAGTGCGCGTCTTCGACTTCCCGGTGCGGGCGCACTACGACATTGGTGAGGCGCAGGGCTGGATCGACTTCGCGCGGGCGGCCGACATGGCGGGTTCGCGCAACTACATGCTGTTCGGCGATCTCGTGCTTCTGCAAGACGCGATCCTTCGCTTTGCAGTCGACCTGTTGGTGGAGCGCGGCTTCGTGCCGATTGACCCGCCGTTGCTGGTCCGCGATGCGGCAATGTTCGGCACCGGTTTCTTTCCCGGTGGCGAGGAGCAGACCTATCGCTGTGAGAAGGATGGCCTCAACCTGATCGGCACCAGTGAAGTTCCAGTGACATCGTTGCACGCCGGCGAGATCCTCGCGGAGAAGGACTTGCCGAAGAAATACGTTGCGCGTTCCGCCTGCTTCCGCCGCGAAGCGGGAACCTACGGCAAGGACACGCGCGGTCTGTATCGCGTGCACCAGTTCCATAAGGTCGAGCAGGTCATCGTCGACATCAACGACAAGGAACGTTCGCTCGAGCATCACGAGTCGATCGTGCAGAACGCCGAAGACCTGTTGCAGGCGTGCGATCTGCCGTATCGCGTCGTCAACGTTTGTGGCGGCGACCTCGGCGTGCCGCAGGCGATGAAGTACGACATCGAAACGTGGATGCCGTCGCGCGAGAGCTTCAGCGAAACGCACTCGGCGTCACGCTTCTACGACTACCAGGCGCGGCGTCTGAACCTTCGCTACCGGCCGGAGAAGGGCAAGCCCTTGTTCTGCCACACGCTCAACAACACCGTGGCTGCGAGCCCGCGCATTCTGATCCCGCTGTTGGAGAACCATCAGAATGCGGATGGCACGGTCAACGTACCGGAGCGGTTGCGGCCGTTCCTTGGTGGTCGCGAGGTCTTGGGCAAACCGGTCTTCTAGGCCGAGGGCCCCTAGAGCCGGTAGCTTTCGCGCTCGAACAGGCCTTAGCCCCCGAACAGGCCGCCGGCGTTGCCGCCGGCGTTGCCGAAGAATTGACTGAAGTTGAAGCCAGGTGGCAATTGGGTTGGGGCCTGGCCGCCACCGGGGGCACTAGCCCTTCCGCCGGTCGACGTGCGGCCGCCCTTGCCGTCGGAGCCTGCACCTTTGCGGCCACGGGCGTCGCGGTTGGCACCAAGTCCTTCGCGACCGGCATTGGTCACCTCGGTCTTCGAGCCGCCCGGTCCAGCCGGTCCGCCTGGGCCGCCGGGACCTGCCGGACCTTCTGGGCCCTCGGCTTGTTCGGCTTCGGGTGGCGGTGGCAACACTGGGATGCGAGCGTTGTTGGCCGCGAGGATTTCGTCCAGACGATCGTCGAACACGAAGTGGCGCACGTAAGTCTTCTCAGCACCTTCGAAGTCCTCGACTTCAATGTCGCTGACGACGTTGCGGCTGCTGCGTCGGCGTTCGATGATGAACTCGATCTTGATGCGCTTGGGCAGCTTGTCTTCGGTCGAGCTATCCCACTCGAGCAACTCTTCGGCGCCGTAGCCGAGGGTGTCGAAGTAACGGATCTTGAAGCTCTTGATGCGGTCGTGAACCAGCTGGAACGAGCCCTCGGTGCTGATCTCGTTGTCAACCATGGGGTCTTCGCGACGCCACAGTTCGAACACGTCGCGGAAGTCACGGTTCGGTTTGAACCAGTAACCGACTTCGTTGATCGTCGTCTTGTGCGCGATGCTCTGCAGGTCGGTAACGGTGCCGACCGAATCGGTCGTCGTCAAAAAGTTCATGCGGTCGGCGTCACGTCCGTTGACGTCCGCCGGCATACCCTTGAAGACCTTGTTGTCGCGGATGTTGTAGGTCCACAAACCGCGGAGGTCGCGTTCGATCAGGTTGAGGATGCGCGGGCCGGCTTCGCTGGACTCGGCCAGGTCGTCGACGACGTCACGCGCGTTCAACATGATGTGGAACGTTGTGCCGACGGTCAGCATGACGGTTGCAGTGATCGCAATCGCCAACAGCACTTCGATCAACGTGAAGCCGGATTGCCTTCTGGTCGGCTTGATGAACCTGTTGGTCGGCTTGATGAATCTGTTGGTGGTCATTTGCCGCTAGTCCCTGGAAAGCCTGTTGGCGCGCTGGCTGGGTTTGCTGAACTTGGGTCTACGGAGCCGTCTGCTTCTTGTAGCGTCGCGGCTTCATCCGGAGTCATGCCCGAAATGGCAAGCGTCGAAACGCGGGCTTTGATCAGCAACGTCTCCTTCTGGTCGGGGTGATCCGCATCGAGTTTCGGGAAGTAGACGATCACCGCGACTTCTTCGAACTCATCGGCACTGGGGGCCTTTTCATTCAGTCGATCGTCGATGTCGTCGAGTTGTTGTTCTTCGTATTCCTGGGCAGTCAGGTTGCGTTCGCTGGCGCGCCGGTAGTCCTGGCGGTCGCGTTCCCATTGTACCCGGTCGCGCGCTTCGGAGTCGTCGCCGGCCGCTTCGTTGGCCACTTCGGCTTCGGCCTCGGACACGGCGGTCTCGCCGAGCACGATCTTGAAGCTGAAGCCTTCGTACTTGTCGATCACGATGACCATGCCCGACTCGGGCCGAATCTCGTGCGCGCCGGCCATTAGCTCGGACAGATGTTCTTCGGCGATCTCGCGGGCGAGGCGCCAGTTGCGGGCATGGGTGGCGTCGATCAAGGCGTCGGTGCGGATGCCGATGTAGGCAATCGTCACCGTGGCAACGATGACCATCGCGACCAAGGCTTCGATCAGCAGCATGCCGCCTTCCGACTCACGGCCACTTGTTGCACGCATCAGAATGCTCCCTCGCCAACCGCGGTCGGCTTGGCGATTTCGCCTTCTTCCGACTTGAGGATCTCGACCTTGCCAGTCAGGCCGCGAATGAGCACGGACCAGATCATCGTCTCGTCGTTCGCGAGTGTGATCGCGATCACCTGGTCGGCGGTGAAGCCGTATTCATCAAACACGACTCGATACATGTCCTTTTCGATGATGCCGCTCTTGGCGTCGCCGGCGCCGGCGAAGGCGACGCCAGTCTCGAGGTCAACCCAGTCCTTGTGCTCGTCGAGTGTTTCACTGTCGTCGTAGACGACCTGGTCGCTGGTCAACCGTTCTTCCGGCGGCAGGATTGTGCGGTAGCGTCCGACCGTCAGGTCGAACTCCATCTCCATGCGCTTTGCCTGGATGCGAGCCTCCGAACGAATCATCTGCAGTTTCGTCATGATGGCCTTGGCCGAGCCATCGAGACGGGCGCTGGGCACCAGCGCGCTGATGTTTGGGGCGATGATTCCGAGCAACAGAGCCATGCCAGCGATCACGCAAATCAACTCAAGCAGCGTAAAGCCGGCCGAGCGATCGTTGTTGGTAGTGCCATCCATGCGCATGTAAGTCGTATCGGCCCCGGAACGGGTGGCTTACCCGTCTCTTTGGGACTTACTTGAGATGTCGTCGTCGGTGCCGGGCGATGTGTCCGGTCCACAGCTAATGACCTCGAAATCGCGGTGGGTGTCGCCTTCGACCAGCTCGTAATCCGTGTTCCACGGATCCTTGGGAAGTTCGAGCAGTTCGCTGCGGCCCTTGTCGTCCTTGGTGACGAGGTCTTCGAGCGTCTCAGGTAGGCGGCTGTGCTTGGCGTAGTACATGCGTACGCTGCCGGCGATCATCTTTACGTCGGTGAGCGCCTTGCCTTCCTTGGCCTCGTCACTGGCGCTCATGATATTGGGCACCACGATCGTTGCGAGCAGGCCGATAATCACGATCACGACCATGATTTCGACGAGGGTGAAGCCGCGTTGGGAGGCGCGCACTGGGGCGGGGTTCAGGGCGGATTGGTTCTTGGCGTTCATAGTCTCGTCCGAAGTCTAGCAGTTTGCGGGCGGAAACAGGCCCGTGAGACGGAGCTGAGGCCGGTTCCTTCCCGGGGGGAACGGCCCTACGGAGCCCCGGTGGGGCCTCCGTCACCGAATCAGCCGCGTGTATCGGCAGAAACTCTGCAAGCTGAGGGTCGCAAGTGCGGTACTGGCAACGCGTCCGCCGTCTTCGCCCCAGACCCCGATTGGGTCCCAAGACCCCTTGGCAGCGCCATCTTTACTCTGTCCGGTAAGCAGCGCCTTGCTGAGGTCCTGAGACCAGCAGCGCCAGTGGCGGCCACCTGCTTGGTACATGGCCATGCTGCACCAGTGCCATGCGTAAAGGTCGATGTTGCCGGTATTCGGGTTCCAGGCTGGTCATTGGATTGTAGCCACATCGGCCCCAGCCCGCGATGATCCGGCCATGCGCATGCTTCGAAGCCTCGCCGTGGCCGCTCTCGCGGCCCTGTCCTTGCCAGTCCAGCACCTGTCCGCCCAGAAGGTTCTGACTCCGGAAATGCTCAACACCCTGCAGCGGGTTGGTGGGCTGAGCCTCGCCCCGGACGGCAAGCACCTGTTGTTCACGATCAGCACGCCTGACATCGCTGCGAACAAGAGCACCACCAAGGTCTACGTGCTCAATCTGATGGAGGCGCGGCGCAAGCCGACCGAAGTCGCGGTGGGTCGGTCGCCGTACTGGTTGCCGGGTGGCGTCGCGTACGCGTGGGTCACCAAAGAAGGTGTCGTCTACCGCCATCTGTATGAGGATGGTCCGGATCGCGTCATCAAGGTGTCGGGTGGAGTGAGCAACCTGCATTGGTCGCCGAGTGGCGACCACATTGCCTTTACGCAATCCGTCAAGCTCGACCAGTTGGTCACCGAGAAGCACGCCGACCTGCCGCAGGCCGAGGCGCGTGCGTACGATGACCTGCTGATTCGTCACTGGGACCAATGGAACGATGGCACCTACAGCCATCTGTTCGTGCAGCCTGTCGAAGGTGGAGGGGCGGCGAAGGACCTGTTCCCCGACGAGAAGGTGCATACGCCGCTGATGCCCTTTGGTGGTGCTGAGCAGATCCGTTGGTCGCCGGATGGCAAAGAACTGTGCTACACCGCGCGGCGCGTGCCGAACCCCGAAGCGAGCACGGACTCGAGCCTGTGGGTGGTGCCAGCAGGTGGCGGCGAGCACCGCAACTTGACTGAAGGCATGCCCGGCTACGACCAAGAACCGCGCTACTCGCCGGACGGTCGCTTCATCGCGTTCTCCAGCATGGAGCGTGCCAGCTTCGAAGCCGATCGCGTGCGACTGATGCTGCACGATCGCAAGACGGGCAGCAACCGCGAGCTACTGCCGGACTTCGACGCGTCGCCCCACGACGTCACGTGGAGTGCCGACAGCAAGCAACTGTTCTTCACCATCGACGTGCAGGGCACGACCCAGATCTACACGACGATGCTGGATAAGCCGAACGCGTCGCCGGTCACGACGGGGCGTCATCGCCTGTCGAGCATCCAGGTTGCGCCCGATGCCAAGACGATCTATGCGATGATGACGACGACCGAGCGCGCTGCCGAAGTCGTGCGGGTTGACGTCAAGACGGGCCGCATCACCATGGTCACGGACGCGAACCATGATGCCTACGCTGGCATGTCGTTGCCGCAAGTCGACGCCGAATGGTTTGACACGACCGACGGTAAGAAAGTGCACGCTTGGATCATCAAGCCGCCAAACTTCGACGCCAACAAGCGCTACCCGATGCTGCTCTACTGCCAGGGTGGTCCGCAATCGATGGTCGGCCAGTGGTTCTCATACCGCTGGAACTTCCACTTGATGGCGGCGCAGGGCTACGTCATCGCAGCCGTCAACCGTCGCGGCCTGCCCGGCTTCGGCCAGGCATGGAACGACCAGATCTCGCGCGATTGGGGCGGTCAGGCGATGCAGGACCTGTTGTCGGTCAACGATGCGATGACCAAGCGGGACTACATCGACGAGCAGCGCGTCGGCGCCGTCGGCGCATCGTTCGGTGGCTACTCGGTGTACTGGTTGATGGGGAACGGTGGCAGCCGCTTTGCCTGCATGATTTCGCACTGTGGCGTGTTCAACCTGGAGAGCATGTACCTTGCGACCGAAGAACTGTTCTTCGTCAACTGGGACATGGGCGGGCCGTACTGGGCTTCGCCCGAAATCGCCGAGGGCTACCAGAAGTTCTCGCCACATCGCTACGTCAAGAACTGGCGGACGCCGCTGTTGGTTATCCACGGCGAGCACGACTATCGCGTGCCGTATGACCAAGGCCTGCAAGCGTTCACAGCGGCGCAGATCCAGGGCGTGACCAGTCGCCTGTTGTTGTTCCCGGAGGAAGGCCACTGGATCTTGAAGCCGCAGAACGGGGTCTTGTGGCAGCGTGAGTTCTTCTCTTGGCTCGACCGCTTTTGTGGCGAGGGTGCGAAGAAGTGAAACGCTTGGCGGCTTTGATGTTGCTGGTCTGCGCGACCGCGTGCGTGGTGCCACCCGAGTGGCAGCGTGACATGCAAGTGGCTCTCAGTGAATCGCGTCGCACGACGCAGGATCTGATCGTTTACTTCGCGTTGCCGGGCCGCGACGCGAGCGATCTGATGGAGTCGCGCCTTGGCGATCCGGTGGTGATCGCGGCGCTGCAGCGGGGCAAGTTCGCGGCCGTCATCGCAGATGGCATCGAACGCAAACGGCTCTACAGCGAGTGGATCGGTGGCGGCGAAGGCATGGGGGTTTGTGTGCTCGACGGCCAGGGCTACTGCTATGCCGCACGGCCGGGGCCGCAGGATCCTGAACAGGTTGCGGCGTTCCTGGACGTGTGCGCCAGCAAGCGGGCAGAGTTGGCGACGCTGCGGGCCATGCTGCAGCAGCCGACGGTGTCGCCGATGGACCAGCACGCGCTCGGCAGTCTGTTGCTCGATCTTGGTTGCCGCGTGCATTGCGAGCAGCTGCTGATTGACGCAGCGTTAGCCGGGGTTGCCGATGCCAACCATCGTCTCGCCCGATTGTATGCACTCGATGGCAACGTGACCGCCGCGCGTCGCTGGTTGAGGGCGTCTCCAAAGACACCCTCCTCGATGCTGACCGAGGGCTACGTGTTGTTCAAAGAACGTCGTCACGGCGAAGCCGCGAAGGTGTTGGCTGCGGCGGTTGCGACCAACCGACTTGGTTTCGAGCGCCAGCATGCGCTGCTGTATCTGGGCAAGTCCCTGCACGAAGACAAGCAGGACGAGCAGGCGATTCCGCTGTTGGAGGCGTTGGCAGCCGAAGGCACGGGCAGCACGTTCGAAGCCGCCGCTCGCCACACGCTGAACCACATCTACAACCCAGACGACGGTCACGCGCACTGACCTGACACTGGATCTGTCCACCAGCCTCGCGGATCTGCTGCGGGTGCGAGAACTATCGGGCTAGCGACTAGCTGCTAGTTGGCGACT
>JAPYTD010000007.1:49570-76563 GCA_029936315.1 Planctomycetota bacterium
GCGACTAGCTGCTAGTTGGCGACTGGCCGCTGGTAGGCTTCTAGCCTCCGTTCCTGCCGCGCCCAGTGTTGCCTTGCGTGCCACGCCGGGGCATGCGGCCGCCGACGTGCGTGTCGCCACGCGCTGGTTGGCGAATCTTTTCCAACAACTTCTCTTCGGCCTTCAGCAGTTTGTCTTCCTGTTTCTGCGCCTTTTCGATGGCCTTCTCGGCCTTCTTACGATCGGCCTTGTTCTCCGCCTCAGTCGATTTTTGTTCGCCGTCGGACTTGGCCTTTATCGCCGCTTCGAGGTCCCCGACGATGCCTGCATACTTCTTGGCAAACGTCTTGAGCGATGGCTTGAACGCACCGGAGCTAGCTCTGTCGACGAGCTTTTCGAGGGCGCTGGCCTTGGCCCGGTAACCGGGCATCGACACCTCGGGCAGCTCCTTGCCCGTCTTGTCAAAGGCGACAAACATCGGCACATCCTTGCCGTAGCGCGCCTTCATCGCGGGCGACTTGCTGATGTCGATCTGGCCGCAGTGGAACATGCGCAGCTTGATGCCGAGCACGTCGCCCAACGTGTCTGCGCGAAACAGCAAGTTCTCAAACTGCCGGACGACGTTCCGGTCCGCTTCGCTGTTGTGCAAGTAGAGCATCGTGACCTGGCCGGCCGACGCCGCAGCCCGCACTAGATCGATCGTGTTCAGGTTCGCGACTTTGTTGCCGTCAGTCTTGGGCGCATCGGTTTCCGTGAAGTAGGCGCCGACCCGGGTCGTGATTTCTGCCGGTCGACGCCAGCGGCTGCGGTTGTTGCCGCCTCTGCGTTGGGCTTCGAGGGTGTCGGCAGTGAAGATGGCGACCGCCAGGGTCGCGAGTAGGGTGCAAGTGCGCATGGTTTCTTCTGGCTGAGCCGCCCGGTCTCGGGGCTGAGACGAGCAGGTAACGGACATCTTCAGCGTATACCCACACTACGGGGACACCCGTGGTGCATCACGTTGGTATCAGATATCTACCAATCGGTCCAAAGCCGTCGCACACTATGGTCATGCGAACACATTTGTTGGGATTATTGGTTCTGGCGGCTATGCCCCCTGCGGTGCTGGCACAAGAATCCGTCAAGGTCGGTCTGGCGCACTACACCTGGGACAGCACCTGGGGCCGCAAGTTCGATGGTAAGGACCTGGGCAAGAAGGACGGGGGTGAGGTCGAACTCGGCAACACCCACGGCTGCATGGTCGTGCGCAAGGATGGCAACATCCTGGTCAACACCGATACCGATCACGCGGTCGTCGTGTTCTCGCCGGATGGCCAGATTATCGACACGTGGGGCAAGGACTTCCGCGGAGGTCTGCACGGGATGTGTCTGCGCGAAGAAGAGGGCAAAGAAGTGCTCTACCTCGCACACACGCGTCGCCACGAAGTAGTCAAGACGACGATCGACGGCAAGGTGCTGTGGACGATCGGTTGGCCCAAGGAGTCAGGCGTCTACAAGAACGAAGGCCAATACAAGCCGACCGCGGTGGCGGTTGCTCCCGATGGCCGCATCTTCGTTGGCGACGGCTACGGCCAGTCGTGGGTGCACGTCTACGACAAGGACCGCACGTACGTGAAGTCGTTTGGCGGCCGCGGCAAAGAAGACGGCAAGATGCGGACGCCGCACGGTTTGTTCATGGACACGCGCGGCAAGGAGCCGTTGCTGCTCGTCTGCGATCGAGAGAACCATCGGCTCCAGTGGTTCACGATGGACGGCGAGTTCGTTCGCAAGTTGGATAAGGGCCTGCGTCGTCCGTGCAACATCTGGCCGATGCAAGACGGCGGCTGGGTCGTTGCTGACCTCGCCGGCCGCATCACCTTCCTGGACAAGACCGATAAGGTGATTGCCCACGTCGGCGACAACGCCAACCCGAAGCTGCGCGCCACCAATGGCGTGAAGCGCGAACTGTGGAAGGACGGCGAATTTATCTCGCCGCACTCCGTCTGTGTCGACAAGAAGGGAGATGTCTACGTGATGGACTGGAACTTCCTCGGCCGCATCAGCAAGCTCATCCGTAGCACCAAAACCAAATGATCAGGTGATCACATGACCGCACGGGTCACATGACCGGATGGGGGGATACGTCCGAACGGCGCGCATTCGCGGTGGCGGCAGGTTCTGGGCCGACAGTCGCGGGCTTCGAACTTGCGGCGACTTCGGATTCGGTCGCTAGAGATCAAGGCGCACGCCGCGAGACTTCGGATGAGATTTGGGCAGGTTGTGCTTTGTTTGCAGCGGCGTGCAGTGTGATGGTGCCATGTAGACCGGTGGTCCAGAGCTCGGCCCCAAAACGCTCGGCAAGCGGCCCAATCAGCGTTTCGCCATCGACCGTCGTTGCGGATGCGAGGCAAGTGCAAGGCCTCACGCGAGCCAGCAGATGCGGTGCGTTGGCGTTGCGGCGGCCGTGATGGGGGAGCACCAGCACGTCGCTCGGTTTGACGAAGTCGCTGGCGAGTGCGGCCGCGATGCCGAGTTCCTGTGCGTCGCCACTGAACAAGATGGTGGTCGCCGCGAGAGTCGCATGCAGCCACAGGCTGCGGTCGTTGTCGCTGGCGGCAGCGGGTAGATCGGGGGCGAACACCAACATGTCCGGCAATGGAGTAACCTGTGCGCCCGCCTTGAGCAGGCTCACATCGCAACCGTGGTCGAGCAGCAGCAGGTGTAGCGCGCTGTGCGCCAGACCCTCGGGCAGCAGCGCGCGCTCGATATTGAGTCGCGCCGTCAAGAACGGTACGCCGTTGTAATGATCCTGGTCGGCATGGGTGACGATCAGTAGGTCGATGGTGCGGCGTGTCAGCGATTCTTCGAGTCGGCGAGCCGCGCGTGCACCGCCCTGCAAACTGCCGCAGTCGACCACGATCTGGTGCTGATGGTTCGTCATCAGCAAGGCCGCTTGCCCATGGCCAATGGCAAACAGCTTGAGGTGCGGTGGTTCGGCTGGGCTGCCGGACACGAACCAGAGGCTCGAAACGGCAACGATGGCAACGACCAGACTGCTCTTCTTGGGTCTCACAAGAACGAGCACTGAGCCCATGCTGGTAACCACGGCGATGGCCCAGGCGGGCGGCCGAAACCACGCCGGAATCGGCGTGCCGGGTAGCCAATCGGCCGTGTGCACGATCCAGGAATAGCTGCTGGTCATGGCGTGCAGCGGTAGCGAGAAGATGTCTCCCAGTGACGGTGCCAGCAGGGAGATCGTCGCAGCCACCAAGCCGAGCAACAGCATCAGGGCGACCAGCGGCGCACACAGCGGCGTCAACAGAATCGTCCAGGGTGCGAGTTGGCCAAAGAAACCGAGCGTCAGTGGCGCCGTCAGCAACGTTGCCCAGAACGACGCCCGCAGCCCATCCCCGAGCCACTCGCTCGGTGTCTCCGGCTGGCGTTGCCGCAACGCCATGGCGAGGCCGATGACCGCTGCATAACTTAGCAGAAAGCTAGGCCCCAGCAGGGCCTCGGGTTCCACCAGGCACGTGATCCACGCCGGAATCAGCAAGCCCTGGGCAATCCCAAACGGGCGACCAACGCGAGCGGCGATTGCCGTCAGCGTGTAGGCGACCACGGCGCGCAACACCGGTGGTTCGGCGCCGGCGATGCTGCCGTAGACCAACAAGATCACTAGCACGGACGTGCTGCGGGCACGACTGGCGCCGAGGTGACGGCCGCGGCTCGACATGCCGAGCAAGAACGCAAGCATCGCGGCATGGGCGCCGCTGACCGCGAGCAGGTGACTCAACCCGGTTGCACGATGGGCTGCCGCCAGGTCATGGTCTGGTCGCGTCGCCCGCCCCAACACGAGGGTGGCCAGCGTCGCGCCATGTTCGCCGGGCACGAGGCGCAACAGTTCGCGTTCGAGCGCGCGGCGTAGGCGGGCACAGCTGCGGCGAACAGACCAGGGGCCGTCGATGACTTGCATGGTCGCGGGCACCGCCTGCAGGGTTGCGCGAACCCCAGGAATGGTGACCTCGCGACATCGCACCATCACGCGCACCAAGTCGCCCGGCAGCAACTCGATGACCCCGGGAAACGCAACCCGCAGCTCGTCGCCCAGTTCGACGTAGTTGCGTCCAGTCAGCGGAGCACGCACAACATCACGCACCCGGCCATCGATCCATGCGGGTCCGGCGGTCGGTTCGGGTGCTGAGCACGCAAGCGGTGGGATCGCGGCCAACAGGATGGGCAACGCGCACAGGCCGGCGCGACGCTGCGCATGTCGGGAGCCGAGTGCGAAGAACAAGCCGAGCACCGTGAGCACGGCTGCTGCCGGCAGGCAGATCCTGGCCAGGACGGCAGTTGGCAGCGACCAGGCGACGGCGGCCGCGAGCGTTCGGTAGCCGATCGGAATCACGACGTGTTCGGGACCAGCAATCGCCCACGGTGGCAGGTGTGATCCGGATTTCTGTCGTCTTCAAACGTGTGTGGCTGGGGCGGCTGCCCTCCGCCGACCTACCAGTTGCGCAGTTCGGCTGGGCTATGCAGCACGCCACGCCGGCAGACCTTCTCGATCGAGCGCATGTTGAGGTAGGCGAGGCCCAATCCTGCGGATGGCGAGCGCCGCAAGCAACCAAGTCGTTGGGTCCAGCCATCAGCAGCGGTTACAGTTCGTGTAATGGTTTCGGCCCTCTACCCCGGCAGTTTCGATCCCGTCACGCGCGGCCACCTCGACCTGATCGAACGCGCGATGCCGTTGTTTGATCACCTGACGGTGGCGGTCGCGATCAACAGCCAGAAGAGTCCGACCTTCACGGCCGAAGAGCGCGTCGAGATGCTGACGGAGATTCTGCCGCTTGGCGATCGCCTGTCGGTGGTGACGTTCTCGGGCCTGGTCGTCGATTTCTGCCGGCAAAAGAAGATTGGCGCGATCCTTCGCGGCGTTCGCACCGTTTCGGACTTCGAGTCCGAATACCAGATGGCGCTGACCAACCGCCACCTTGAGCCCACGATCGAGAGTGTCTTTGTCATGCCGAGTGCGCAATACAGCTATGTGTCATCGTCGTTGATTCGCGAAGTCGTGCGCTACGGTGGCGATGTGAGTAGCTTCCTTCACCCAACGGTCGAGCAACGTCTGCGTGACCGACTGCAATCCAAGCAATGATGATCCTCGAATCCGTGCAAACCGATACCGCCCCGGCGGCGATCGGTCCCTACAGCCAGGCCATCAAGGCCGGCAACCTGTTGTTCTGTTCCGGCCAGATCCCGCTCGACCCCAAGTCCATGGAAATGGTTGGCAGCAACGCCGCCGAGCAAACCGAGCAGGTCATGAAGAACATGACCAACCTGCTCGAAGCCAGTGGCGCTAGCCTTGCGCAGGTCGCACGCACGACGATCTTCCTGGCTAGCATGGCGGACTTCGCCGCCGTGAATGAAGTCTACGGTCGCCACTTCGGCGACCACCGTCCGGCGCGCGCGTGCGTGGCTGTCAAAGAACTGCCCAAGGGCGCGCTCGTCGAGATCGACTGCATCGCCGCTCTGTGACTAGCCGCTCCCAGAGCGATTCGGTAGCTCAGCCCGCAAGCCAGCCATCCGTTCGCTCGCTATCACGTCGTCCGTCATCGCGCAGTGCGAAGATTGCGGCTGTGTGTTGCAGTTTGCTGGTCTTGCTACTGCCGACTGTTGTCGTTGGCCTGTCGGTCGGAACGCCGGCATCCGAAGGGGAACTGGCACGGGTCGAACGCGTCATCCGACAGCGCTCCGAACCGCAGCGCATCGATACGAGCGGTTCGCGCATGTTCCACACGGCTGCGATCGCCGACGCGGTCTGGCCGCCCGACGAGCAGGGGCAGCGCGCCTTGATCCTGCGCGCCCGCTTGATGCAGGTGCTCGGCATCACCGCGCTGGCCTTCCTGACCTACCTGTCGGTCTTGTTGGCGCGCGGTCGCTTGCAGGCACTGCTCGCGTGTGCGTTGCTGGCGGTCTTGCCGCCGGTCTTGCAGTCCGGCCACGTGCTGCGACCCGAGACGCCAGCAACGTTGTTCGCGTTGCTGTCGTTGGTGCTGTTGCAGGTCGCATCACGGCCGGCACCGCGGCATCGACACCGCAGTCCACGGCGCAGCCTGATGGTTGGGTGTGGGCTGATGTTCTGTGCCGCGGTGTCGGCAGGTATGGCGTGCGAAACGATGCCTTCGATTGGCGCGACGTTGTTGGTGCCAGGCGTTGTGTTGCTGGCCGGGTCGGCGCAATTGTTGCCGCGCGGGCTTCGCTGCCTGCGTCGCCGCGGGTTGCAAGGCCTGCCGATTCGTTCGCTCAATCGGCGCCTGATTCCATGGACGGCGACGGCGCTGGTCGCACCTGCAATCACACTGTGGCTGCTCAGCAGCACGCTTACCGTGTCGGTTGAGGCGTTGGCCGTCACCGAGCGTACCAGTGCGCTGCTGCCCGAGAACGTGCTCGGCTATGCTGTCGTGGTCGCCCTGCTAGCCGTTGGCTTCGTCGCCGGCGTGTTGCGCGTTGGCCTCAAGCTCGGCCGCGGTGGCCGGATCGGATCTGATCTGATCCTGCTCGTGTACTGTGCCGTCTTCCTGATGAGCTTGTGGGCCGGAGAGCCCCGCTACGATCCGTTGCCCGTCTTGCCAGCCCTCGCCATTCTGCTCAGCGAAGGCCTGCGCACCTTATTGGTGCTGCTGCTCGGCGTGCTGCGTCGTCGTTGATGGGCGCTAGCGCAGCGCGCGTTCGATCGCCTCGATCAGGTCGCCGCGGCTATCCTTGGTGCCGGCATGCATGTGGAGGCCAGCGACCTTGCCGCTCTTGTCGATCACGTGCACGACTGGGCCTTCGGCGAACCAGCGCAACGCGGCGTCGTTTTCCGCGCCGCGGCCGTCGCCAATCACGGGGAACGTGATGCCCAGGTCCTTGATCGACTTTTTGATCATGCCGACTTCGTGGTCGAGGCTGATGCCGATGATCGCGAGATCCTTGTGCTTCTGCTGCTGTTCGGCCAGCAGCTTGAGCAGGGTTGGGGTGTCGTAGTCAAGCGCTGTGAAGAACGTGATCACAACCGCTTTGCCGCGCATGGCCTTGGTGGCGAACGGAGTGCCATTGGTGGTCATGCCGGCGATTGGGATGGCGTCGTCGCCGATCTTCAGCCGCGTGGCGCGCAGGCGATCTTTGGCGACCGAGCCCCAGTAGGTGTTGGGTAGCGCCTTGGCGAGCTTCTCAAGTTCGTCGAAGCCGGTGTTTTCGGGCAGGTCCTCGCGATCGCGCAGCGTGTCGGCGCGGTGCCACATGACCAAGGACTTCTGGTCATCGTCCTCGGCGTTGGCGATTGCGTCGGTGAACAGCTTCTCACCGTGTTGCACTTCCTGCAGCACCGTCATCAGCATGCGCGCCATGGCGAGCCGCTCCATCAGGGGCGCTTGCTTCTTGATCGCGGCCTTGACCCAGCTATCGCGCAGCTCCTTCATCTGCAGGTGTTGCGCCATCGAGGCGCCGGTCACCAGCACCATGGCCGGGGCCTGGGCGATGTCGATCTCCTTCAGCACCGCCGATGCATCGGCGCGCTTGCCCCGCACGAGCTCAAGGTCGGCGAGCATCAGGCGGCCATTCCAACGATCGTCACCCTTGGCGTTCTTGGCCACGAACGTGCGCAATTCGGAGACGTGGCGGTTGAGCAGGGTCTCACGCTGGTCGCGGCTGGCTTGCTGGCCCAGCTGCTGCGCTTCACTGCGAAAACGGTGTTCAAGTCCCTTGAGGGTCTGCTGAGCCGTCAAGCCAGCGAACGTGCATAGGAATGCCAACAGGGCTGCGATCCGAGTCATGGTGTTGAGCATAGCGAAATCCGTGCCACATCCCCCGTGTGTCGTACTTGCAGTCGTGCCACAGACCCGGTGCGATGTGGAACTGTGGCCGCGTTGCTCGAAGTGTCTGACTACTCCCTGACCGATGGGGGGAGGTTTGCGGTCAACCTGCCCGCGCTACGGCTGCTGCCAGGGCAAACCGCCGCGCTCTACGGCCCATCGGGCTGTGGCAAGACCAGCATGTTGGTCTCGATTTTTGGCTTGCTCGAACGAAATGGTTGGAGCAGCAGTGGGTCGGTGCGTTTTCGGGGCCGAACGCTTGCCGAGCTGCCGGGCAGTGACCTGCTAGAGCTACGCCGCAACGAGGTGGCGTTTTTGATGCAGGACGCCCACACGGCGCTGGATCCGTTGGTTGCCGTCGGGGATCAGGTCAGGGTCGCCACTGGGGCGGCACCGCAGCAAGTTCACGAAATGCTCGGCCGGCTCGGAGTAGAGGACGCCGCGACGTTGTGCCAGCGCCAACCGCACCGCATCTCGGTCGGCCAGGCGCAGCGAGTGTTGTTGGCGATCGCGTTTCTGCGCGAGCCGTCCGTCGTCATCGCCGACGAACCATCGGCCAGCCTCGATGGCGGTTCCTACGCAGAGTTGATCACACGTTTGCGCGAGCTGGTGGGGGCTGGCAGTGCGCTGCTGATGGCGACGCACGACCATCGTTTGCTGCGCGACTTGCAGGCTGAGGTCTACGCGCTCGACGGCAACGCTTTTGTGCGCGGCCAGCCTGACCAACAGCCGTGGCCCGAACGGCCGAAGGCGGACATCGGTACGGTGCCCGTGCTCGAAGCCCAGGAAGTCACCGTCGCTTTTGGCCAACGCACCGTTCTCGATGGGGTCAACTTCCAGTTGCGTCGTGGTGAGATCACGGCGTTGCTCGGCGAATCCGGGGCCGGCAAGACTACGTTGCTGCGTGTTTTGGCTGGCCATCGCAAGCCGGACCGTGGCACGGTGAAGCGCCCCGAACGGCGCTCGGCAATCCAGTTGGTGTGCCAAGATGCGTTGGCGTCGTTGACGCCGCACCGTCGGCTCGACAGTTTGTTGGCCGAAGCCTCGGCGCCGTTCTTTGATGCTGCTGCCGGTGCCAACAGCGTGCAGATGCCTGTGCATCTGCTGCAGTGTACAGTGGCGGAAATGTCCGGTGGCGAACGGCGTCGGGCGGCGTTGTTGCGGGCCATCGCGGTGCAACCCGATGTGTTGTTGCTCGATGAGCCAACCGCATCGTTGGACCGTTCGGCGGCAGCTGCCGTCGTCGACAACTTGTTGACGATGCAGCGCAGCCGCGCGTTGGCGATGGTGGTTGCGACGCACGATGAGAGCCTGGCCGCAGCGATCTCGCATCGGCAATTGACGATCCAGGAGGGTCAACTATGCGAAACCTAGGGTTGTTGGCTGCGATGATGTTTGCGTCGATCGCTGCGGCGCAGAGCAGACCATTGACGTTGCTGAAGAACATCGATGGCGCTAACGCAATCGCGGTTGGGGTCCTGTGGTCGCACGGCTACGACGACGATTCTGCCGTGGAGTGTGGGCTGGCGCGCGTGCTGGCAAAGTGTCGACTCGAGCGTGCCCAGCGTGCGGTTCCGGGTTGCCTGGCCAGTGGCCTGCACGTTGGCGCGGACTATGGTTTGGCCTTCGCCGTGGTGGGGCGCGCCGACCAGAAACGCGCGCTCCTGTTCTTGAAGGCGTTGATCGACGAAGGCAGCGGCGAGCAATGGAGCGACGATCAATTGGCGCTGATCGTTGCTCGGATCGCGTTGGCCGCCGACGACGCCGAGTCCCTGTATCCCGGCAGCGCGCTGCTTAGCCGTGCCCGCAAGCACCTGGGGCGTGGCACGGCGATCGCAAGGGGACCTGTAGGCATCGCCTCGGCTATTGCCAAATTGACGCCGAGCCGCGTCCGCGAGGCGCTGCGTCTGCCCGTGCCCATGTGCGTCGCATGCCTTGGCGTGATCGATGCCGATTTCGCCAAGTCCGTCGAAGCGCTACCAATTACGCGCCTCGAGTTGTCTGTGCGCGGCACCCAGGCGTGTGTCGAAGTAAGCGCTGGCAGCGGCGTTTCCGAAGTCGAGAACGATCGCGCCGACTCGCCCTACGTCAGTGTTGCCTTCGCCGTGCCGGCTGGTCGTGACCGAGCCGCGTTCGCGCTCGGCATCGAAGTCGCGACCGCGCGAGCGTTCCGACGCTGGCGATACCGCGGCCTCGAGCAATGGGCACGCGCGCCGTTTGTTGCCTGGTCGTGGTTGCACGCCGATGCCTTGGTGCAGTTTTCTCGCCGCGGCGAGGACCCGCGCCAATTGCTGCCAGGTGAGCGGCCCGAAGCAAAGGCATCCGACGAAATGCGTGCGACCAAAGCGGAACTCGAGATGTTCCTTGACGACCTGCGAACAGTGCCGCCATCCAAAAGGGAACTGGAGATTGCGCGCAACGCGTTGCGATCTCGCTGGCGCTTTGCCGAGGCCGGCGAAGTTTCTGCGTGGGCCTCCGAGCCAGCAACGTATCCGGGCCGGTTGCAGGTGCTGCTTCTTGCCGCACACCACGGCGTCGATGTTGCGAGACTCGACACTCTGACGACCGATTTGGTGCATGCAGCCCTGAAGCGGGTGCTGCAATCCGAACGCGGCAGTTGGCACGCGCTGCTACCCGGCAGCAGCTTGAGTTACGGTTACCGGCGACGGTGAAGTGCAACTGTCGTTGCTGCCGATGAAAGCAGGGCATTTCAGGCCCTGCCTTCCTCGCAC
This sequence comes from Planctomycetota bacterium, assembly GCA_029936315.1. GTDB lineage: Bacteria > Planctomycetota > UBA1135 > UBA1135 > UBA2386. The sequence continues at coordinate 60,108 of JAPYTD010000007.1, forward strand.
AACACAGATGGGTTTCATCAACGTCGCTGAGCGCACCATCAACGCCAAACTCGTCTACTACGGCGTTGGCGTGGGCGGCAAGACCACCAGCCTCCAGCAGGTGCACGGTATCTTCTGTCCGCGTAACGAAGTGCAGCTCGTTTCGATCAACACGGAAGAAGACTCGACGCTGCTGTTCGACTTCCTGCCGATCAACCTCGGTTTGGTCGGTGGCTTCAAGGTGCGTCTGCAAGGCTTCACCGTGCCGGGGCAGCACAAGTACAAGCAGATGCGCAAGTATGTGCTGAAGGGCGCGGACGCGGTGGTGTTCGTCGTCGACAGCCAACGCAGTCGACTCGATGAGAACCTCGAATCGCTGCGCAGCATGCGTGAGCACCTTGTTGAGCAAATCGGCACGTCTGAGGACATCCCGATCATCGTGCAATACAACAAGCGCGATCTTGACGATGTCTTGAGCGAGGAAGAGCTCGATGAGCACTTCTTGTTCCGGGATGGCGTCGTGTCTTTCCCGTCCGTCGCGACCGAAGGCCACGGTGTGTTTGAGGCGTTCGTCGAGGCCACCTGCACGCTGATCGAACGCAAGGTCGCGTTGCATGGCTTGACGCAGGATGAGGAAGAGCCACACGACATCGCCGAAAAGGTGCGCACCAAGTTGTGGCACATCTGCGATGAGGCCCGGCGAGCGCGCGAAGTCGTGGCGATCGAAGATCTGCCGCAGACGAAGTTTGTGCTGCCCGACGAGGATCGCGACCACGACGATGGCGAGTTGGGCGGGGCGGAAGACGACGGCAACAGGCTCGAATTGCTGGATTCCGTGCCCGAACGCAGCAAGGAATCGATCGACGTGCCGACGTCTGACGAGGACTTTGACTTCGGCTACGAGTTGCGCGAGAGCGCCGGAGCCAGCCATGACAAGGGCGCTCCCGTGTCTGGTGATGAGGTCTTGTCGGGTGACGTGATTACCGACGAGGAACTCGACATCGACCTGTCGCCGGGGCTGGTTGCGTTCGCGAGCGAGCCGCCCGAGGACCAGGAGCCGATGCTGCTCGACAAGACGATGCAGTCGAACCTCGAGCTGGCCAAGCGCTTGGGCGAACTCGACGAACAACGGCTGCTGTTGGAACGCAAGGTCGACGAACTCGTCAACATTGCGCAGTGCACCGTGCACGACCTCAACCGTCCGATCAGCGCGGTGCGCCTGATGCTGTCGGCGCTCAACAAGGGCTACTTCGGCGAGATGACGGATACTCAGACCCAAGCGATTGGGAACGGTCTGATGGCCGTGAACCAAATGGAACGTCTGGTCCGTGATCTACTCGACAGCTCGCGCCTTGATCACGACGGCGTTCGCCTGGACTTTGGCGAGTGCGATTTGACCCTGCTCGTTGCCGACGTGATAAACACGCTGGGTTACGAACTTGAAGAACACAGCCTGATGGTGCGCGTCGAGCCGCTGCCGGTCGTGCTCGCCGACAGCTGGGCACTGACCAAGGCTCTGATGAATCTGCTCGGCAACGCGATCGCGTATCGCGACAGTGAGCGCACGCCCCTGCTGCGCATTTTCTGTGAGGACCGAGGCGAAAACTGGGCCCTGGCAGTTAGCGACAACGGCATCGGCATCCCTGAGGACGACCGGGAGCGCCTGTTCCGCCGTTTCGAGCGCGGCTCGAACACCGGCGGCATCAGCGGCACTGGCCTCGGCTTGTATATCGTCAAGGAGATCGTGCAAGGTCACGGCGGCACCGTGTCGTTCGAGAGCGAAGTAGGCAAGGGCACGACCTTCTGGCTGAATCTGCCCAAGCAGCCCGTTCTCGCTGAGCATTCGCCATTCACCGACATCCGTCAGCAAGCCGACCTGTAGCCGTTCGTGCGAAGGGTGTAGTGCTGTGCCAGGCACAGAATTATGCCCTTCACGGAAGCCAGATCTGGGGGCCCAGAAATGCAGAAGGCCCGACTGCAGTGCAGTCGAGCCTTTGCGAGTGGTACTCCCGGAAGGACTTGAACCTTCGACCCGCGGATTAAGAATCCGCTGCTCTACCGACTGAGCTACGGAAGCCGGATCAGGGGCGGCGACGCTAGCGATCTCGCCCATGTCATGCAAGCTTCGGTTCAACTGTCGTTTGAGTCTGCTTGACGCCAGCGGCAACCGGCGGCACACTCCGCCGCCCGTTACCTTGTTGGGTTCGCCCAACGAGGTGCATGGTGGCTATAGCTCAGTCGGTTAGAGCACCAGATTGTGGTTCTGGAAGTCGCGGGTTCGAATCCCGTTAGCCACCCCATTTTCTCGCCCTGCCAGGGGGCAGCATGGGGGCGTTGCCAAGTTCGCATGGAGTGCTCGCTTAGAGCGAGGACTCAGAGTGCGCGGAGAAACCGCAGCAAGGCACCCTGGCCCGCCCGCGAACCCGGGTGGAAGCCACCGAGACGGGCCGTGCGAATCGCCGAACGGTCGCTGAGGTCCGGGCCGAACGTTGCCACCGCCAGTTCGGGGTCGACCGAGCTGAGCGAGCGGGCAACCTGCTGCGCCAGGCCGGGCCGCACATCGGGGCCAATGATCAGGCAATCGTGGCCGCCGGAACTGAAAAACGACGTGCGTGCGGTCGGCAAATCGTCGACGGCATCGACGGCAAGGCCTTCCTTGCGCAGGGCAATGAGCAGCGTCTGCATCGGCTTTGGGTCGGCCAGCAGCGCTAGCACCCCGAGGTTGCGGTCTTCGTTGGCGGGCAAGTCACAGGATTCTTCGTCTTCGCGGTCGGGTCAGGTCAAGCCTCGTTCGGGGCTTGGTCGATGCGTTCCTTGTCATGGTAGTCAGCACTTCAAGGGGTACGGCCGCGGCCGTGTTGGTTCTGCTCGCGAGTTCTGTTGTTGCCCAGACGGCTTTGGCACTCCCAACGTCTCACGTTGCGATGGAGGGCTCAACCTTCACCAACGTGCCGTTCGGTCGCAGCACGCCAACCCGCGTGCAGTATGTCTACGACACGATGCTGTTCAGCGGCCCGGTGGCGATCACCGAAGTACAGTTCCGCCTCGATGGTGGCACTACCGCACCCAACAAGGTCGTCGATTGCGAGATGTCGATGTCGACGCTGCCGTCGGCGCTGGTGGCATTGTCGACGGACTTCGCCCAGAACCGCGGCGCCGATGAGGCCACCGTCTTGTCGCGCCAGCTGTTGACACTGCCGTCACAGTCGATCGGCGCGATGCCGAACGGCTATCTGGCTCCGATCACGCTGACGACGCCGTTTGTCTACGACCCGGCACAGGGTGGCCTGGTCTTGGAAATCGTTGTGCACGGCCAACCGCCGGGCGCCTACGTGCTCGACGCGACGTTCGTCTGCAACAGTCCGCTGGTGCCGATCGGCCCGACCTCGTGCTTGCAGTCGAACAGCTTGCCTCTGGGGGTCGAGAGCGCGACAACGCAGGTGCTTTGGGGTCGTCCATGGGTGGCACGCGCGTTCGATGCCGTTCCTGGCAGCGTCGTCGTCTTGGCTCTTGGCACGCAGGAAACCGGCTCGTGGGCGGGCCTGAATCTGCCGCAGGATCTCGGTGTCCTGGGAGCTAGTGGCTGCTTCGTGTCGATCGACGCGGCCGCGGTCTACTACGACATCGCGCCGCCCGACGGCTCCGTGACGTTCCCGTTCTTCATTCCGAACAACCCCAACGTGCTCGGAGAGTGGCTCCGATTCCAGGCGGCCACCTTCGACGCCGCCGCCAACGCCCTCGGCCTCGTCACGAGTCAGGCGCAGAAGGTCCAAGTGTGTGGTTGGGAGCCGGTTGGCCGGGTCTGGTCGAACGGCATCACGTTGGCCAGCGGCACCCGCGAAATGGGCGTGGCCGCGGTGATCCAGGTCACAGCCCAGTAGCGATCCAGGGCCTGGGGGTAGTTTCTCGACCGCCCGTGCTACCGCCTCTTGGAACACTGCTTCAAGAACCCCAGAAGCTCGGTCGATGCGACCCTTGCGCGTCGCGCGCGTTCCGGGGGGAGCGCCGAGACGTTGCGCGAACTGTGCGGGATCAGGGGTTCGTGCACTGCTGGCGGCAACGGGTGGGGGCCCGACGACGGCAGGTGAGCATCGCCGGAGCCATGGGGGTGGCGCCGGTGGTCGGGCGCTCGCGGTGCCTCGCATCACCGTGGGCAGCCTTTTTCTCTCGCGGCAGGGATAGCGGCCCCGTTATCACCCGCGCATGCGTTTGTCGCTGAGCCTGCTGGCTGTTTTGTTGGCGTCCTGCCAGACGATCGATCCAGGTCTGCCTCCTGCGCGCGTCATGGCGCTGCCGTGGGGGGACGCACCGGCGGATCGCCTGTCGTGGTCGGCACGCCAAGCGGTCGAGCGTGGCGAGCCGGAGAAGGCGTTGCTGCAGCTGGATTCGATTCTGGCCGAACAGCCGCGCCACGTGGATGCACATCGACTGCGCCAGGACCTGCTGCGTCAGCGCGGGCGCCGCGGTCGGCTGTTGATCGAAGCGTCGAAGCGCGTGCATGATCGGCCAAACGATGGCCTGGCGCACTACCTGCTGGCGCGCATTACCGACGAGCCCCGGGCCAAGCTTGAAGGCTTCGAGAAGGCTGCGCAATTGCGGCCGGACGCTGTCTGGCCGTGGTTGGGCCTGGCGCACACCATGCGCCGCGTCGACCCGGCGCGTTCGCTTGAGATCTATCAACGGCTCTACGCGGCGAGTGACCAACACCCCTTGGTCGGGGTGGCGTATGCCTCCGCCTTGCGCGAGGGCAAGCGCTGGGATGATGCGGCACAGGTCTATCGGGCCATGCGCACCGATCCGCTGATGCCGGGTGTCGGCGAACTCGGCCTCGCCCAGGTTGCGCTTGCGGGCGATGACCGCACGGTCGCGTGGGCGGCGCTGCTCGAAGCTCTGCGATTGCGCGCGTTTGATCCCGGTGTGCAGGCGCTCGTACACGGCTGGTTGGAAACGTCTGCGTCGCCCGACCAGGCACAGCAAGTCGTCGACATCCTGCGCGAAGACGGCGAACGTCTGCGCGCCTTCGGCAGTGGTGCTGGTACGGCTGTGCTCGCCGGTCTGTTGCGCAAGCAAGGTCAGCCACAAGCGGCGCGGGCCTTGCTCGAACGGCAATTGGCGAAGCGGCCGACGCCCGCGTTGCGGCGCATGCTTCGGCGCCTGCTGTTGTCCCTCGGCGAGGTCGATGCGTTCTTGGCACAGGTTGTCGAACAGATCCCGCTACACGTCGTCGACGTCGAGGCCAACCAGGTTCGCGGTCGCTGGCTGCAATTGTTGCGCGGCCCGTGGCACGATGGCCTGGCCCTCGCCGATCCCGATCGCACCGCTGACTTGTTGGCCGCCCTGCGCAACGTCGGGTTCTTGGTCGAGGTCGAACTATTGTGCGAGACGGCTTTGCGGCACTTTCCCGATCGACGCGAACAGTGGTTGGCGCTGCAGAACGAAGCGCGTCGCGAATTGGCTTTCGAAGCTGGCCTGCGACGATTGCTGTATCAGGGCTACGAGACGCACGACACGGAGAACCTCGCGGTCGTTGTCGAACGCATCCGCAAATTGTCGCGGCGCGTGCTCGGCGTCGACGTCGTTGGCGAGCCGCCGCAGTTCTCGGTGCCGATGGTCGGCGAGATGCTTGACCCGTTCGTCGGCGATCTCGCAACCCATCTCGCCGGTTACAATCGCCACCTGGTGCTCGGCCGGCGCTCGGGTGGCACGGCCGAGGGCCTGCTGGTGACGCGACTGATGGTTGCCGAACTGCCGGCCCAACCGGGTCAGGAGTTGCTGGGGCGGTGCTACGAAGTGATCGGCATCGATCGCGACGTCCAGGCGCTCGGCGGTATGCTTGGCTCGGACCTCGCTGGCGTCGCGCTACTCAATCACTTCCTGATCGATCACGATGCCGTCGTCGACTGGGCCCTTGGCCTGGCCGAGCGGCGCGACATCGCCAACAACGACAAACTCGCGTTGCTGCGCGACCCGGTTCCGGCCGGCGTTGGCATGGCGCCGCTGGATGTTTCGTGGCGGCTGGCGTTGCAGTCGAAGGTCTTGGATAAAGACCTCAACGCCGCGGTACTGGCGATGATCCGCGACCACGAACGGCGCCACCTGGTTGACTCGTTTCACTACATGCCGATCGAGAGCAACTTGTTGCGCGGCGCCGGCCTGTTGTTTCAGTTTGGTTTGTCGCCAGCATCGATCGAGGCCGAGATGGAACGCCGCGCCGAGCTTGCAGCCCTCGCGTTGTCGCCGCACACCGAATTGGTGTTGGCGCACATCGTCGACTTCTACCGTGACCCACCGCTGCCGTCGCCGCACCACAAGGGCTTCACCGAGTTGCTGGAGCAGTTGCATGCGAACCTGCTAGCCCAGGGCGTGCTACCCGAGCGGGCTGCGCCCAGCCGGTGGCACGAATTGGACATGGCACTGATTCGAAAGGCCGCCGTAGCCCTACTCGCTGAGCTGCCGTAACTCCAATGGCAGTGGCGGAATGCCCGCTCGGGCATGAGATTTGATACTGTGAAGCCTCAACGCCCCGGTTGTAGCGCGTGCGATACGCGCATTGCCGTGGTCGCGAAGACGTCTGTATGCCGATAACCCCTGGGAGAATCCGATGACAATCGCATCACGCACTCCTTCTTTGTTCCGTCCTGTCATGTCCGTGCTGACCGTGGCTCTGTTTGCCATGACAGCTGCCGGCAGCCTGCGCGCTCAGAAGCCGCCGAAGCCGGTTCCTGACAAGGAGGTCGCAGAGAAGGCCGCACAGCTCAAGAAGATCGCGGCCGACAAGAAGTTCCGCGAGGATGATCGAGGCGTCGACCTGATCGACGCCCTGATGCTCAAGCAGCAGGCGGGTATGATCGCCAAGGACGAGCAGTTGGTCATCAAGACGCTTGATGGCGTCATGAACAAGGGCAAGGTTCGGCCCGCCGACAAGGCGAAGTTGTACGTGGCTGCTGCCGAAGCACTCGGTCGTCACGGATCGGCCGGCGCCAAGTCCCTGAAGAAGGCTTACAGCAACAAGAGCCGCTTCAAGGCCAAGCAAATGTGGGTGCCGTTGCGAGAGCGCCTGCTGCGCAACATCGGTCGCGCCAAGGACGAGAAGGACGTCAAGTTCTTGCTCGATGAGGCAAACCGCAATCCGGAGTCTGCTCTGCAGGCCGCCGCCGGCGACGCGCTCGGCAATTTCGAAGAGTCGAAGGAGAAGGTCCGCAAGCAGATCGTAAAATCGCTGCTGGTGACGTTCGGTGCACTGTCCGAGCGGGCGTCGCAAGGCGGCTCCAGCATTGACAGCCAGAACGCCAAGGATCGCCTGGCGGCGCTGAGCGGCAAGTGGACCAAGACGCTGCAGAAGCTGACCGGCCAGAACTTCGATACGTTCCGAGAGTGGCAGACCTGGAACAACAAGAACAAGAACAAGAAGTGGTAGGCCGACAGGCTACGTAGACTGTCGGGAAGACCCCCGCCTACCCTTCCGTCTGATGCCACAATGTCCCGCTGGCCCGCTTACCTCGCCATACTCGTATTGCTGACCGTCGTCGTGGCGCTGGTTTTGGAGGCCAAGCGCGCCGCCGAGTTACTTGGCACCGCTGAGCTGGCCGCTCACAAAGCCGAGCAACGTGCGATCCAGGCTGAACAGCAGCTCTCGGAGTTCGAGATGCCGCCGCCGGGATCGAATAGTCAGAATCCGCAGCTTGGCGGGGGGCAGCCCGATGGTGTGAGCGCAGAGTCACCCAAGACCCAAGAACCACTTGGGGCCGACTCGCCCAAGCTGACGGAAGCAATCGATCTCAGCGACTACACACGTCTGCAGGTCGAGCTGCACACGACCAAGGAGCAGCTTGGCGCGCTGACCAAACTGCTCAATGAGCGCAATGACGAGTTCGAGCGCCGCGTGAAGGCGGCTGCCGCTGCGTCCAAGAGTTCGTTGAAGCCGATGCCCCAAGGCGTGCGCCACTGTTTGCAGGCGTTGCACGAGTGCTTGCGCATCGAGGGCTACACGAGCCAGCGGTTTTTGCACGCGATGGCGCTCGATGCCGAAGGCCTGCACGAAGTCGAGATGCTCGAAGCGAGTGCGAACGGACTGAGCGTTGCGTTCTTGAGGGCGGGTCGCATGACGGCGCAGGTGGATCGATCGGTTGGAATGCTCGAGCTGCGCTTCTTCGATGGCCACCGCGCCGTCGATGGTGAGCGCGCCGCGCTGCCCGAAGAGGGCTTTGTGATGACCTTCAAGGAAATTGATGGGCGTCTGTTTGAGCGGCGCTTGCCGTTCTTGGTGCGCGGTGTCGGCAGCTATGTGACAGCGGCTGCGAAGCCCAAACGACCGGCGACCGACCTCGATCCGGGCACCCGGCGGCAGTGGCTGTCACGCATGGAGAAGGTGCTTAGTCGGGCCAAGACCGATCTCAATTGGCGGGTTTCGCGTCTGCGAGGACTCGACGGGGCGCAGTTTCTCAAGATCGAGCTGATCGGGACCGACGACAAGAATCTGGTGGTGGCGAGCGCACATTGTGACCGCATGGCGTTCGAAATCGACGAGCGCAGCGGCGTGGTTTCGCTGTTGCTCAATGACGGTGTCTTGCGTCAGAGGGGGGTGGAGTCGACGATCACCGGGGAAGGCTATCGAATGCTATTACCCGGACTGACTCCCAAGGAGACGATCGATGCGATGCTGGGCATGATCGTGAAGAAATGACCGAGCGCCCATCTGCGGGATCGTTCCGAACGTTTGTCTCTACCCACAGGGGCGCCGTCGAAGATGCGCTGCTGGGTTTGCTGCCGGACAAATCTGCGCAGCCTGCACGTCTGCACGAGGCGATGCACTACGCGATGTTTCCGGGCGGGAAGCGGCTACGGCCGATGCTGACGCTGCTCGGTTGCGCGGCAACCGGCGGTGCGCTGCAAGCGGCGATGCGTCCGGGGGCCGCTTTGGAGTGTCTGCATACCTACAGCCTCGTGCACGACGACTTGCCGTGCATGGACAACGATGATCTGCGCCGCGGTCGGCCAACCTGTCACAAAGTCTACGGCGACTCGCTGGCGTTGCTCGCCGGCGACGCGTTGCTGACCGTGGCGTTCGAAGGTGTGGCGGCAGCCGGCGGCCCGGCGGTGCAGGCACTGGCCAAGGCGGCCGGCAGCATCGGCATGGTCGGGGGGCAGGTCGAGGACCTGGCCGCCGAAGGGGATGGGGCCGCCCACACGATTGAGCGACTGCGCTGGATCCACGACCACAAGACTGGCGCCTTGATCACGGCTTCGCTCTTGGTCGGGGCCCACGCTGGGGCCGGCGGTGAGGACCCAGTCCTAGAAGAGGTGCCAGAAGAGGTGCTCGGCCTGCTCCGGCGCTACGGCGATCGCCTCGGTCGCGCCTTCCAGATCGCCGACGATTGTCTGGATATGACGGGCTCCGCAGCGGAGTTGGGTAAGAATCCCGGGGTGGACCTCGCGGCCGGCAAATTGACCTGGCCGGCCCTGGTCGGGTTGGAGAAGAGCCAGGAAGCCGCCACGGCATTGGCGGAAGAAGCCGCAGGTCTGGCCGGGCAAGTGGTTTCCGCCGCTGCCGAGTGGCGCTCGGTTGCCCGGAGTTCCCTGGACGGCGCCGCAAAACTGCTGCAAGATGTAGCCATCTACACGGTCGAGCGCCGCACCTGAGGAACGGTTGATCCGTTCGGTGTGGAAGTACCTCTCGCCGTTGACGAATCCTCCTGTTTGGAGCAGCAATTGGACCAGCAGTCAGAGACGCCCCTTTTCGATCTGGTGAATACCCCGGTCGACCTCAAGAAGTTGCCCCGTGAGCAGCTGACGCAACTCTGCGCGGAGCTGCGCAAGGTCATCATGGACACCGTGGCGGTGACTGGCGGCCACCTCGGTTCGGGCATGGGAGTGGTCGAACTAACGGTCGCCCTGCACTACCTATACGACTTCCGCGATGACCGCCTGGTCTGGGATGTCGGCCACCAGTGCTACCCGCACAAGCTGTTGACCGGCCGTAAGGATCGCTTCCACACACTGCGTCAGAAGGGTGGCCTCAGCGGCTTCTCCAACAAGTGGGAGAGCGAATACGACGCCTACCTGATGGGCCACGCCGGAACCGCCGCCTCGGCCGCCCTCGGCATCGCGATGGGTGACCGCATGCAAGGCACCAAGCGCGACTCAGTCGCTGTCGTCGGCGATGCCGCGATGGGCTGCGGCGTTGCCTTCGAAGCGCTCAACTACGCCGGGTCCCTTGAGAACGACAAGTTGCTGGTGATCCTCAACGACAACCGCTGGTCGATCGCCAAGACGGTCGGCGCACTGTCGCGCCACCTCAACAAGCTGCGTAGCGGCAACTTCTACAACCGTGCCAAGGAATCGATCCATCACCTGATCCAATCGATTCCCGTTGTTGGCAAGCCACTCGACGCGCGCCTTGGCGATGCCGTCGACATGGTCAAGAACATGGTCGTTCCCGGCCACCTGTTCGAAGAACTCGGCTTCCGTTACTTCGGCCCCGTCGACGGTCACAACATGACCGAGATGCTCGAGGCGCTCGAAAACGTCAAGAAGCTCGATGGTGTGACCCTGCTGCACGTGTTGACCGAGAAGGGCAAGGGCGTGCCGGGCAGCCAAGATCGCTACGACCGCGCGCACGCTGCCAAGCCACGCAAGTCGAAGCCGGCAAAGAAAGAGCCCGAGCTGGTACCCCTCGAGCCGGCCGTGCTGCAGCCGATCGTGCCGGAGTTGCCGGCGGGCCGCGCCTGGACCGCATGGTTCAGTGACAGCATCGAGAAGCTCGCCGAGACTGATGACAAGATCATCGCCATCACCGCTGCGATGCCGGATGGCACGGGCTTGATGAACTTCCGCGAGCGCTTCCCGGATCGCTTCGTCGACGCCGGCATCGCCGAGCAGCATGCGATCGCGATGGCGTCCGGCATGGCGACCAGCGGCATGCGCCCAGTGTGCGCAATCTACTCGTCGTTCTTGCAACGCGGCTACGACCAGGTGTTCCAGGAAGTGATCCTGCAGCGCCTGCCCGTCGTGTTCGCGATGGACCGTGCCGGCCTGGTTGGCGAAGACGGTGCGACCCACAACGGTCTCTACGACCTGTCGTACTTGCGCTGCTTCCCCGGCATTGTGCTGATGTCGCCGATGGACGGCCCGGAGCTGCACGAGATGATGAAGTTTGCGTGCACGCTTGAGACGCCGGTTGGCGTTCGCTACCCGCGCGGCACGGCGCCCGAAGCGCATGATCTCGTCGGCTTCGACGGCAAGCGCCAGCCGATCCAAATGGGCAAGGCGCAAGTGCTGCGCAAGGGCACGGATGGCGCGGTGATGGCATATGGCCACATGGTGCAGACCGCGCTCGAAGCCGCCGCCATTCTCGCCAAAAACGGCATCAACATCGAGGTCGTGAACGCGCGCTTCTGCAAGCCGCTCGACGAGGAGTTTACCGTTGCCTTGTGCAACCGTCACGACTGCGTCGTGACCCTAGAGGACCACTCGCAAGTCGGCGGCTTTGGTAGCTCCGTGCTCGAGTGCATCGCGAAGCAAGCTGGCGTTCGTGCCAAGGTGCAAGTCATGGGCGTGCCCGATGACATCTTCGAGCACATGTCGCGCAACCAAATCATTGAGCACTGCGGTCTGACGGCGAAGCACGTCGCGCAGCGATTTCGCGTCTCTCAAAACGCGGTAGTGCCCTCGTAGTTCTTGGTAGCCAGACCCATGATCTAACCATCGTCTGGTGCCTTGCGCCGGACGAACCGCCACTCGAACGGGAAGCGATGACCGAGTCGAAGATCAAACACGTGTTGCTGATTGGTGACGCCCGCAAGGGTGGCTCCGCGGAGCTGGTCTCGAAGTACTCTGCCTGGTTCGAGGAGCGCGGCGTCAGCACCGACCAAGTGACCAATCGCGACGTTCCTCTGCACGATCGCGATTCCGACGTCGTCGTGGTGTTGGGGGGGGATGGCTCCCTGCTCGCCGCCGCGCGCCGCATGGCCGACAACCAGCGACCAACGCTCGGCATCAATCGCGGCCGGCTCGGCTTCTTGACGGCGTTCGAAAACGAGCAGGCAGAAGAGGGGCTGACACGGTTGTTGGCCGGCGATTTGATCGAAGAGACGCGCATGATGTTCCGCTGCTGCGTCGAGCGCGGCAGCCTCCCCGAAGGCGGGTTGAGCACCAGTAACAAGCCGTCGTCAGGCAACGTGCTTGGCCTCAACGACGTCGTCATCAGTCGCGCCGGCGCCGGTGGCATGATCATCGTGCGCGTGCGCCGTGGCGATGTCGAGATCGGCACCTACCGCGGCGATGGCATCATCGCCGCAACCGCGACTGGCTCGACGGCTTACTCCATGGCTGCCGGCGGGCCGGTGTTGGCACCGGATTTGGACGTCGTCGTGGTGACGCCGTTGGCATCCCACTCACTCAGTGCCCGGCCGGTCGTGTTGTCGATCGGCGCCGGACTCGAGTTCGAGATCATCGAGACCGGCGAAAAGCGCCACGCCTACTGCGTCGTAGACGGCCAGGAACAGATGCAGGTCACCGTCGGCAGCAAGATCACGATGTGTACCGCCCCAACGCGCTTCCGCCACCTCGCGCAAAGCCCGAAGCAGTTCTTCGAAGTGCTGGTCGAGAAGTTCGGCTTCGCCGGCATGGCGCGGTCGCGGCGCTGAGTTTGTAAACTCGGGGGCGGCGCTAGCCGAGCTCGAACTGGCGCTTCGCGTCGACGACGTCGCGGTTGATGGCGACGATCGCTTCTTCCAGGCGGTTGGCGAGCGACTCCTTCTTGCCGACCTGGATCGCGACTTGGCGCATCATCTGGATCGCCATGCGTAGGTTGCGCACCACGTCACCGGCATCGCCGCGGGTCAGGCGCTCAAGGTCTTCGACGGTGCCGCCCTTGCTCCAACAATCGACGGCTGCGGCGATGCCCCAGTCCGGTTCCTTGACCGGATGGGCGACGCCCGCGTCGAACTCGATGTCACGGAAGCGGCGCACGGCCTTGTTGGCGGACTTCATCAGCGGACCTTCGTCCTTCTGGCCGCCTTCCGAACGGCGGCGCTCTTCGTAGATCAACGCGGTGAACGTCGCCGCGAGCTGGTAGATGTCCATCTGCTCGAGCACGCCGCCGAACAGCAACTCAGCCACCTGGATTTCGTAGCCGTTGATGCGCTGCGCGATCTTGCCGCGCGGCAGCAGACCATCGCTGCCGATGTAGCCGGCTTCGCGCAGCACGTTGACGCGTACGGCGAGTGCCGCATGGGCCGCGGCGCGCTTCTTCTTGCGGGCGGAGGCTGAGCCGCGAATGGCCTGGAATGCGGCGAAGCTGCGGTCGTATGCCGACTGCAGACCTTTGGTGCCGAGGCGGTCGAACAGATTGAGGATCGTCGAATACGACAGGTTGAAGCGCGATGTGATGGGCTCGACCTTGCCACCGTGGTAACGGGACAGAGGCGCATCGTGGAGGTCTTCGTCTTCGAGGATCGAGATCACAAGGCCGCTCTTGTCGAGCCCCTGGCGACCGGCGCGTCCCGCCATCTGCAGGTAGTCGCGCGCCTTCATGTAGTTCATCTGCACGCCGTCGTACTTGCGCAGCAGATCGAAGATCGCGGTGCGCGCCGGCATGTTGATGCCGAGCGCGAAGGTCTCGGTCGTAAACAAGAGCTTTAGCAGGCCCGACGTGAACAGGCGTTCGACGACTTCCTTGTGGATCGGCAGCACGCCGGCGTGGTGGTAGCCAACGCCAGACATCGCGCGATCGTGGATGCTGGCCAACGCGGGGTCCGTGTCGGGGTCGAGTTCGAACGTATTGCAGATGTCGAAGAACAGGTCTTCGATCGCGGCGCGTTCTTTGCGATCGAGCAGGCGCCGTTGCTGGCTGCGATCCGCTTTGATTTCGCACTCCTTGCGTGAGAAGCAGAAGTAGAGCGCGGGCAGCAACTGACGGTTTTGGATCTCGTCGAGCAGCATCACGTACGGCCGCGGTCCCGATGGGAACCTGCGGCCCTTGCGCTTGCCGCCGAAGCGACCGCGATCGCGCCGACCATCCTTGCCAGAGACCGTCTTCTCGCGCGCGGCGGCGCGTTCCTGGAACTTGATCGCCTGGGCGCGCTGCGCCAGTTGGAACACGCCCGCATCCTTGTGATAGAGGCGGTGCGACAGCGGCACGGGGCGCTTCTTGTGCTCGATGACGGTCAGCTTCTGGCTGCGCACCTCGCGGATCCACTCGCCGAACTCATGCAGGTTGGCGATGGTTGCCGACAGACCGACGAAGCGAACGTGAGGCGGAGCGAAGATCAGGCTCTCCTCCCAGACCGTGCCGCGTTCGATGTCGTCGACGAAGTGCACTTCGTCGAAGATGACGAAGTCGGTGTCGGCAAAGCGTTCTGGATCCTCGAACACCGCGTTGCGGAAAATCTCAGTCGTCATGATGACGATCGGCGCATCGGGATCGAGCGTCAGGTCGCCGGTCATCAACCCGACCCGCAGGCCGTCGGCCTTGAAGTCGCGAAACTTCTGGTTGCTCAGCGCCTTGATCGGGCTGGTGTAGATTGCGCGGCGCCCGGCTTGCACGGCGTGCTCGATGGCGTACTCGGCAACCAGCGTCTTACCGGAACCGGTGGGGGCCGCCAGCAACACATTCTCGCCCGTTTCGATGGCGTGCGCCGCTTCGACTTGGAAGGGGTTGAGCGTGTAGCCCTTAAACTCAATTAGATCAGCTGGAGGCGGTTCCGACTCGTTTGCACGTTTGGGCACAGCACGCAGCATCGCACAGGTGTGCCGCGGTTGGAATCGTGCATCGCCCGCCAACCGCGGGACGTACGGTCATGTACTCACAATCATTGTTGAGAGTTACTCACGGCAGACGCTCGTCATCCCGAAATCACCCACTGGTTTGGGATGATTGGCTTCGCTATGCTCGGCGTCGTTCCGTTAGTCAGACGGAGCATTTCGTACGCGATTGCGGGCGGGTGTTGAGGAGCTCAACGGGCTTTGAAAGCACATCGTCCACACGCAGTCGTTCCGGTCTACAAGCGGTGGGGGTCACCACCGCTCCTCCCTTTTACCAGTTTGCCTACGTGGCAAGCTTTGGAGCCTACAATGGAAAGCAAGTCCGAAGTCAACATCGGCAAGTTCGTCGGTCGTCACCTTTCACAACTCAAGATCATGACGCGCCTGCTCGAGCACGAGCTCGAAGCGGCCAAGGGTTCGCGCGAGGTCACGCTCGACCGCGAGCTGATCGAAAACGTGCTCGATACGCTTGAGATCTTCACCGACGATTGTGAGGTGGTCGGTGGCGGTTCGCGTGAGCGTGCCAAGGTTGAGCAGAAGCCGGTCGTCGCTCGCCTTAACTGATTGCCTTCATCCAGCCGGACCTAGTGTCTGTGTGCCTCGTGAGGCCTGCGTGATCTCGAGTGAAAACTCGGCATGCTCAGGCAGCATCGGCGGCACCTAGCCCACCAAGGCCATTCATGGCCGCCCCCGCTAGATGAGGTCGAACCAGTCCAACTCGGTGGTTCGGGCCGTTTGGGCGGTGCGTGTGATCGTGATTGTCACGTTCGTCGTCACCGTCTGGATGTTTGGCCCTAATGCCGCTGCGGTACTTGCTGCCCGCTTGGGTGGCGAGCCGTCGGCTGGTCCCATGGTCACCCTCGACCATGTCGGTTTCGCAGGCCGCCCCGATTGGCTCGATGAGTCGATGCTGGTGTCTGTCGCCGAAACCCTGTCGCCGTGGCTCGGCGACGAAATCGGCTTGCTCGACGAACAGACGTCGCGCCGGATGCGCGATGGCTTGATGAGCACTCCGTGGGTGCGCGAGGTGCGCGTGGAGCGCGTGTTCCCCGACCGCTTCCGGTTGCACCTGGCGTTGCGGCGTCCGGCGGTGGCCGTGTTGACGGCCGACTCCGAACCGTTGTGCCTCATCGACGAACTCGGCGTGATGTTGCCGTGGGTCGAGAACTCGCTGCCGACGTTGCGGCTCTACCGCGAAGGCGGCAGCCCGACGATGACGGTGACGCATGGTGCCGGGAGTGACGAGCCGCGCGCGTTGGTTGCGGCGGCGATTGCCAAGGAGTGGCGCGAACAATTGGCACCTCTCGTGCAAGGTTGTCCGGCCTTGCTCGAGATCGACGCAACCAACCTTGGCTTGCATTGGGCCGTTGGGCCCGAGTATCCCGAACTGCGAGTGCACCTTAGGCGCATCGACGGGCAGCCGGTGATCTTTGGTTATGGCCGTCCAGTCGGCAGCCGGCTCGATCGAGTGCCAGTGGCCAACAAGGCGGAGGTGTTGCGCAAGATCCTCGCCAAGCATGGGGGCCTTGAGGAGTTGATCGCCGGCGATCTGCGTTTCGGGGTCCGTTGGGAAGAGTTCCTGCAACCGCGCAAACCAGGTGTGCCCGATCCAAACGAGCCGTGGCAAGAACTCGTGCCTAAGAAGCTCGTGCCTAAGGGAGGTCGCTAGGCCCGCCGCTAGTTCTTCTTTGGCGTTGCGGCCGCGGCCGCGTGC
>JAPYTD010000007.1:76663-102344 GCA_029936315.1 Planctomycetota bacterium
AGGTCGCTAGGCCCGCCGCTAGTTCTTCTTTGGCGTTGCGGCCGCGGCCGCGTGCACCTCACGCAGCAACCCATGCAGGTCGAAGCCACCGTTCTTGGTGCAGCCCAAGCGCACGATGACCAGTTCGGCACTCGGTGAGATCACGCAATACTGGCCTTCGTGGCCGTCCATGCTGAACAGGTCCGCTGGCAGGTCGGGCCACTTGCGGGTCTTCGCACCGTCACCGCCAGGCTCGGCATTCAGCCAGATCTGGTAGCCGTAGTTGCCGTGGCTTGCGAGTGTCGCGGTCGTCGATTGCTTGACCCAGCCCTTGGGCAAGATGCGTTGGCCGAAGAACACGCCGTCTTGCTGGTAGAGCAGTCCGAGCCGCGCCCAGTCGCGCGCCGACGCATAGCCGTAGGAACTGCCGACGAAGGTGCCGCTCGGGTCGGTTTCCAGCACAGCCGTGAGCATGCCGAGGTGATCGAACAGTCGCGCGGGCTGGCTCCAGTAGCTCCTGTCATCTTCGAATGATCCGCGCAGCAGCTTGCAGAGCAGGTTGGTCGCGCCGCTGGCGTAGGCAAACTGTCGGCCAGGCCTCGCGGCTTGCGGTTGCTCGCTGTAGATCTTGGCGTGGTCGGTCGAAGCAAACAGCATGTGCACGGCATCGCTGGTCGGATCGTCGTAGTCCTCGGTCCATCGTAGACCGGTGGTCATGGTTAGCAGGTCGGTGACGGTCGGTGCGGCGAAGGCCGAACCTTCGGCGTTTGTTCGGATCGCCGCACCGAGGTCGAACTTGCCGTCGCCGACGCGCATGCCAATGAGTGCGTTGGTCAGAGTCTTGGTCATCGACCAACCCGGCAACGCCATGTCCTTGTGGAAGCCCTTGCCGTAGCGCTCGGCCACGATCTGGCCTTTGTGCACGACGACCACGGCGCGGGTGTTGATGCGCTTGTGTTTGTGCCGCTCGGCGAAGGCGCGGTCGAGCGCTTGCTTGAGCAGACCTTGATCGATGCCAGTGTTTGGCATTCGCAACACGTCTTCGGTGTTGGGCCAGTGACGCAGGTGTTCTGCCGACGGGTCGAGGCGATGTGGCGTTCGCTGGGTCGCGAATCGGCGCAGGGCATCGCTGGGCACTTGCACGGACGCAACCAATGAGCACCCGAGGCTCGCATGCATGCGTGCGGTGGCCTTGGCAGAACCGAGTTGGCAGGTGACGGTCTTATTCTCCCTGTCGACATCGAAGCGCAGCAACGGCTTGATCAATGCCTCGAGTGGTCGGGTGGGGGCGAGTTCCTGTGCCAATACGGACTCAAGGGTTCGGCCGCTGATGAAGATGGCCGATGCGCAGATTTTAGCTGCGTAGGCGGTGGCAACTTGCGCGAGTTCCTTGGTCGGCTTTTGCGCCACCGCGGGCGCGGGGATCAGGCTGATGGCGAATGGAATCGCCGCCAGAACGGTTGGACTGCGCATGCGTGCATAGTAGCGCCAACCGACCTCCTGTTACGCTTGCGAACGATGCGTGCTTCGTTGGCCGTCTTGACCTTGCTGGTCTGTTCGTGCGCTACGCCTGTGCCTTTGTCGCTGCCGATCGATGTTGTCGGTGACGGGGAGCATGGGGTCGTGCTGCTTCAGGCAATCCTGGTAGTGAATCCGGGCACTGTGTGCCGCCGCGCAACAGATGGCGACGAGTGGTTGCGGTTGCGGGTCCAGATGGGCTGGGAGGTCAGTTCGTTGGCTGCCGACTACGTTGACTTCGCAGTCGAGCAACTTGTCGTTGTGCCGTTGCCGATCGGATCGCAGTTGCTCGGCACCGTCGTCAGCAGCGAAGAAGGCGTGGACATCGTGACCCTCGACATCCAGCGCTGCGACCAGCGAATCCCCCAGGCCTGCTTGATGCGCTTGAGTCGCCGAACGTGCCAGATCGCCATCATTCTGCGCGACCAGGAGGCGGGTGAAGAACGAACGCTTGCCGTCTATTCGGGGCTCTAGCGGCGGCCTGCGAGGGCCCGCGCCGCATTGAGTCGTCGCTAGCAAACGGTCGATAAGGGGCGCGTGCGTCCTGCCGAACGAGCTGTCCTGGTGTCGATTGTCGTCGTCGTTGCGGCGGCGTTGCGAATCGCGTTTGTCACCGGTGCCGACGTGCAGTCGCCACTGCGCGTCGACGCGGGCCAATACGCGCAGTATGCCCACAACCTGGTCGAGCACGGCGTCTACTCCTTGTCGAAGGAAGCAGAGCCGCAACCGGATTCGTTCCGCTCACCCGGCTTTCCGATGTTCGTTGCGCTGTGTCGCTTCGTGGCCGGCGAGAGTGGTTGGTATGACCTGACGCGTTGGCTGCAGGTCGTGTTGTCGACGATGACCGTGTTGCTCAGCTATCGGCTGGCCCGGCAGTTCTTGTCGTTTGCTCCAGCCGTTCTGGGTTCGGTGCTGGTTGCGCTGAGTCCGCACCTTGTTGTCGCACCCGCCTACGTGCTGACCGAGTGTCTGTCGTCGTTCCTCGTCACGGCCGCGCTGTGGGCCTTGGTCGGGGCGAAGAGCACGCAGCGCACGATTTTCGGCGCCGCCCTGCTCGGCATGGTACCGCTGTGCAATGAGACGATGGTGTTCTTGCCGATCGTCGCGACTGCGGTCCTGTGGCGCCGTGACCGCCGCCGCGCCATGACGATCCTCGCCGTTGCCATGTTGCCGTTCCTCTGCTGGAACATTCGCAACCAGACCACCGATCTCGCTCGCAAGGGCAGCGAGCGCGCTACCGCATCGATCAGTCACGGCAGCTATCCGGGCATGGTCTACCAAAGTCAGCAGTACTTCGGCTTCCCATACAAAGAAGACCCGGAGCAACCAGAATTCGGCGCTTCGTGGTCCAACTTATGGAACGTCTTGGCGCCACGCGTGCAGCAGGACCCGCTGCGTTACGCGAAGTGGTACATCATCGACAAGCCCGTCTGGTTGTGGAGTTGGCCGCTGGTGCAGGGCACCGACGTCTACGTCTACCCGGTCGCCAACTCACCGTACGAACGCCAACCAGTCATGGCGGCGACGCACTGGCTGATGCGCTGGCTGCATCTGCCAGTGATGCTGCTAGCGTTTGCCGGCGCCGTTGTCAGCATTCTGCGCCGCCGCCCCGAAGCATCATGGGCCCCCCAATTTCTCGGCTGGGTGGCGGTATTCGGCACGCTCGCCTACCTGCCCGTGATCCCCGATCCACGCTACCTACAGCCGTTCCGCCCACTACTATTTCTCCTAGCCGCCGCCGCCGTCCCGACCCTGGCGCACCTATTCAAGAACCGCTAACCGAAGAGGTTGGTCCCGGCACCGGACTAGCACCCTACTCACCCCAAGGTGTTTGGTTAGCGGCACATTGCGGCGAACTGCAAGAACGGATCAATGTTGGTTGCTGATCGTTCTGGCCACGAAAGCGTTCCGAGTCCGCTGCCCGGGTCGTCCGCCGAGAGCACCGCAACGATCGCGCGCATGATGGCGGGCCGCCCTACGGCCGGTTCGCGGAGGGTGTCGACGACGCCGGTGACGACGTGGCTGCAGTCGCCGCAGTTCAGCATGCGGAGTGCTTCGCGCAGGCTCTCGCCGGCATCGCCGTCCCGAACGGACATGCTGATCGTCGGGCCGCGCAGCTTGTAGCGCAGCGCGACCTCACCGAGGCTGGTGCTGGTCAGCGAGTAGGGGAAGATGCCGGCGTGCACGCACTCGTCGTTGAGGGACGAGGCGAAGTTGAGGTCGGTGGCGAGCGCGCCAAGGTCTGACTCGACGCAGATCGAAGCCTCTTGTCGTTGCGCTGGGGTCAGCAGGGCCTCGAGGTCTGCAGCTTCGCAGGCAAGCACGAGGCTGCGCGCCAACATGTCGATTCGGCGGAACGTCGGGTCGGCCTTGTCGAACAGCACCTTCATGGTCTTGCCGGTGCCGGGAACCTGCATTTCGAGATCTTGCCACGTGGCGGTGACGCCACGGGTGCCGGCGATGCCGACTTCGTCGACGATGCCACAGGCGAGAATCGATGCGTTCATGCTGAAAACACCGCGGCGCCTTGCACGCCGCCGAAGCCACTGGCGACCTTGAGCGCGTGGTTGGCGCGGGTCAGTTGCCGAGGGGAAGTCGGGAGGTCGAGACGAGGATCGCAGTTGCAGTTTTCCAGGCCAATGTTCTTCGGAACCATGCGCCGTTCAAGAGTTGCGATCGCCAGTAGGGACTCGATACCGCCAGCGGCGCCGAGGGTGTGGCCGGTCTGGCTCTTGGTGCCAAAAGCCGGTGGCGTCTTGTCGGCGACGTCGGCCCACGCCTTGCCGAGGCCGATGGCCTCGCTCTTGTCGTTGGCGCGTGTGCCGGTCGCGTGCAGCTGCAGCGAATCGATGTCGGCCATGGTCAAACCGGCGTGGCGAACGGCGCGCGTGGCGGCGATGGCGATGCCGGTACCTTCGTAGTCGGGTCCGGTAACGTGGCACGCGTCATTGGCGCCGGCGTAGCCGGCGACCCGGATACCGATCGATTCCTGTTCGTTGGCCGACAATACGATCGCCGCCGCGCCATCGCCGAGAGACACGCCGCGTCGCTCGGCGTCGAACGGACGGCAGC
This sequence comes from Planctomycetota bacterium, assembly GCA_029936315.1. Taxonomy (GTDB): domain Bacteria; phylum Planctomycetota; class UBA1135; order UBA1135; family UBA2386. Next base: position 81,233 of record JAPYTD010000007.1, read on the forward strand.
GTTCGGGGTCGAGCGCGCCCATGCCGCCGAAGCCCTTCAGGATGAACTCGTTGATCACGTCGACGGCGATGACTAGCAGGCGATCGCATTCGCCGGTCGCGATGCGCCGTGCCGCGGTTGCGATGCCGAGCACACCGGAAGCGCAGGCGCACGACAATGCGGATGGCTCGATGCCTAACTCCAGCTGCTGGCTTAGCTGTCGCGCCAGGTGCATTGGCGAGCCGAGGCCCAAGCCTTCGCCACAGATGCCCGACATGTCGGCCTTGGTCGTGGCGAGCACGATGCCCATGCCGCGTCGATCGGGTTCACGTGCTTCGGCGAACGCTTCTTCGATGGCGACCAGCGCCGTGTGTCGTGGCAGGTCGTTTTCCGGAATGTTCGGATCGAATGTGCCGGCGGGGATCTCGCCGACAACGGTCGTCGCAACCTCATACTCGGCTGTGCGTGCGCGCGGTCGCAGTGCCGTCTGGCCTGAGAAGACGCCGTCGACAAGCGCTTGGACCCCGAGGCCAAAGCCCGAGACTGCCCCGCGGCCGGCGATGAAGACCGGGCGCCTCATGAGGAAGACTCCGACGGTTCTGGTGTGGGGTCGAGGCGTGTTTCCGAGCTCGTCGTGATGCTCAGCTCGTAGCCAAACCACGCATTGTCGAGAACGGCACGGCTGGGCACCGCCCAAGCCTGCTGCTGCCATTTGTAGGTCACAGTGATCAGACCGGCCGGTTGGTTGTCGAGTCGGCGAAAGGTGCGTTGTTGCAGGCGACCGCCCCGCCATGTTTCGGTGATCTCTTCGCCGGCGAGCTGTCCTGTGCGCGTGCCATCATCGGGTTGCGCGCACCACTCCGGGCATGCCCACGGGAAGAATGTGCGTTGCACGTCGAGCAGGATGAAACGCGGTGGAATGACGAGTTGGTCTTCGATGTTGTTGACGACATCGATGCTTGTCTTCGTCTGTTGGATCGAAAACCCGACCGTGCCGAGCGGCGACAAGCCAACAACTGTCAGAGTTTCGCCCTGTCGCTGCAGTGCCGCATCAAAACCACGTTCTTGTGGTTCTTGATTCCGCGGGCGCCAGATGGCCGTCACCCGCTGCTGCCAGACGGCTTCGGTCGCGAGCTTGGTTGGATCCAGAAGCGTGCCGGGGTAGTCCAACTGGCGCAGAGTCGGTTGCGCGGTGGTGCAGCATCCCGCCAGAGCAGTGGCCAGCAGCGCGCAGAAGATGGAGGCAGGCACGGTCACGAATCAGTACAGGGTGGTTTAGGCCGGCCGGATGGCTCGGGTGGGGTCGTCAGCGCGCATACAGTCGGCGCAAGAAGCAGGCACAGTAGCACGCCGACCGAGGAAGTCAGTCCGATGTGAAAGAGTGGTGGCTGGGAAGAAAGCGCCAGCAGGCCGAAGCCGAGCATGGTCGAAGTTCCTGCCAGCACGACTGCCAGCAGAGTTGCGGCGCGCGCCTTTGCATCCTTGCGATGTTCGGCCAGGAAGACGCCGTAGTCGACGCCCATGCTGACCACCATCAGCAGGGCGACCAGCGACAACATGTTCAACGCCAATCCACACAGAGACAGAATGCCCGCGGTTCCCGCGGCACCGAGTATCGCCGGCAGGTAAGCCGTCAGGGTTGGTCGCAGGGCGCGGTGGCGAAGCGCTACGAGCAGCAGTACAGCGCCGAGGCCGATCAGCCACAACTGCAGCAATCGTTCGCGATAGGCTCCGTAGGCCGAACTCAGAGTGCCCGTGATATCGATCAGGTCGCCGCCTGGGATTGTCGCGAGTGCGTCGCGAAGACCTTGTTCGTCGCTGAGTTCGTCGAGAAAGCTGACGAAGCCAACGCCGTCGCTCCAGGTGAACCGGAACGGTTGGACCATTGCGGCTAATGCACTGTCGGCAAGTTCTTGGAAGGTCAGCGGTGGTGGTGCGGGTGCGGCGACGAGGTCCCGCCACGGTTGCAAGGCCGATACGACGAACTGCTCCTTGGCGAAGACCCGCTCGAGTCGCGGCCAGAGGCTTTGATCCGAGCGAATCGTTGCGTCGACGGCCTCCTGGGTCTGGGCGCTTGGCAACATCTGCGCGAGGCTGCGATAGCCCTTCAGACCGTTCCGATCTTGCAGCTGGCTCAGTGCCTTCGCGATCTTGTCGTTGGCCTGTAGCGCCAGTTCTTCCGTCTTGCCAGTCGCGACGACCAGACGCCTCTGCTCGAACCGCACGACCCGGTTGCGCACGGCGAGGTCGTTGGCTTCGAGCACTGGGTCGATCTTGTTCAAATCGGCAAGGCCATCGTTCCAACGCAGCTGTGGCAGGCCGATCGCTGCGACGATCACGACGACAACCAGAGGTGCAGCGAGCAGGGCGCGATTGCGGGTCTCGCCAAACCACACACGGCTTAGTAGCGCGACGATCCAGTCGGCGGTCTTGGTGGTCGAGCGGTCACGGCTCGCCAATGCAGGCAAGAACAGATGCGTCGACAGCGCTGCAGCAGCAATGCCAAACACTGCGAATACCGCTAGTTGGCGCAGACCCGGAAAGTCCGACACGATCAACGCCAGGAAGCCGGTGATCGTCGTCGCGGCACCGAGGGAAAGGCCGGGCCAGATGCTGCGTAGGGATTGGCGGGCGCCCGCTTTGCCGCCGGCGTGAAGGTGGTGGCAATGGAAGTGCACGCCGTAGTCGACGCTGACGCCGATCAGCGCCGCACCGAAGGCGAGCGTCAGGCCATGCACACTGCCGAAGAATACCAGGCACGCGCTTGAGCCGGCGAGGAAGCCCATGACGAGGATCGGCAGCACCATCATCATCAATCGCAGCGAGCGGAAGATGACGAGGAATAGCGTCACTAAGCCGACGACCGAGCCTATCGAGACGCGTTGGATGTCCGACTTGATGCTGCCTTCGGCGGCAAGCGCGAACAAGTGCGTGCCGCTCATGTGCAACGCGAGCTTGTCGTCGAACTCGGCATTGACCTGATCAAACGCGCCGCGGATGCCGGCGATCAGCGGCCGCAAGGCTGAGGCGTCCGAAGTCGGCGTCGACGTCGTCAAGAACAGCACGCCCGCGTCTTCTTTGTCAGTCAGGAAGCGGCCGTCGATGAGCTTCAGTCCGCCGCTGCGTTCTCCCATGAAGCGCTCGAACAACTGTGGCAGGATCAGCAGTGGGTCACTGGGCACGACCTTGATCAGGAAGGTCGACATCGGTGTTGCCAACTTGCGCTTCAGGTCAGCCGCGCTTTTCTGCAGGGACTCGTCAGTCAGCAACTCCGCGGCAGCCGCGGCGTCTTCGGCGAGGAAGGCGCAGCGATGGGGGGCATAGAGCTGCCACATGGCATCCTCGACCCCTTCGCCCGATCCTGCGACCAATCGTGCGGTACCCTGCTCGACGGTTGCATTGGCAAGCAGCGCCGCTTCGAAGCGCACACTCGCTTGCACGGCTGTGGCGCTGTCTGGCGCATCGACCAGGATCACCATTGTGCGACTCAGTTCGCCCGACGCCAGTTCGCGGGCGAGCTGAACACTGTTTATCGACGCTGCGTCCGCCGACGAGCCCGTCGGCAGGAAGTGTGTGATGTCGGTCGCGACACGCATCCGCAGTGCCAGGAACGTTCCTAGCAACACCAGCAGTGCGCAGCCTGCAATCAGCGCCCGACGATCGAGACTCACTTGGACCTGTGTTCTTTGACCGGTGCCTTGTTTGCCACAGCGTTCACGCCGAACAGAGCCTTCTTCTCAGCACGCGTGAAGATGCGCTTCGCGTTGACCTTGACGATCTTGGTGATGGTACGGTCGCCATTGGGTTCGTGGAGTTCGATGCGCGTGACGGTCTTGTCCCGGCCGACCAGCACGAGCCGCTTCATGATCTTCGTCAGCGGCTTCTTCAGCGGTTGCAGTTCGAGCTGCCAGACGTGGAAGTCATCGGCTTTTGGCGTGTAGCGAATTCTATAGTGCTTCTGCAGCGCCTTCTGGTTGCCTTGGAAGACCTGCACGAGCGAGGTCACAAACAGCCGCACGCGGTCACTCTGGCGCAGATCGATGACTTGTTCACCGTTCTTGTCGGTCATGCGCAGCTCAGCGTTGGTGATGGTCAGCTTGGACTTCTCAGGGGCGACGACGATACGCGACAGATAGCCCGGCTGCATGAAGTGCAACTGGCCCTTGCTCTTCAGCGGCACGGCGAGCAGCGACAAGAACTTCTCTTCGGTGTACTCGGCAGAGAGGCCTTTGATCTGCGCGAACGCGCGGAACAGCGCCGCCTCCGTGGTCGGCCGCTGCTGCTTACCACCCAAGGCTGGCGTAGAGGTGCCGCCATCTGGCTCTTGCGCCAAAGCAGTTCCACATAGGAATGCGATGGATAGCAGGCCCACGCTAGCGGCAAGCAGGCTACGAGACAGGTAGGCGCGTTTGGATTCCATCGGGAGTGATCGTATGGAGGTTGTCATGGGTATCCGTCGTCGCGAGTACCGTCGTCGCGCGCGCGCTCCAACGATCCGTATCCAGGTTGTGGATGTCGTAGGCAACCCGGATCAACGGTGAGGCCGCCAGGAACCACGCGGTCACCGACACTTCATGATCGTAGAGAACCGGCGCCATGTAGCGACAGTGCGCATCGACAACGAACATCTTGCAGCCGAGTGAGCGCAGAACCGGGACTGCAAGATCCACGCTGCGGAACAACTCCGTGCGCGTCTGCTCGAACCACTCGAAGTAGCGGCCGTGCCAGACGACCGCCAGTGGATCACACTGATGGAGCCCCGCCCGAAACTTTACGGTGATGGCGTGTTCGGGACGCTTCGGGCGTCCGGTCTTTGTTCCAGAAGTCATAGAAGTTGAACCAGTTCTCAGGCGCCTTGCGCGCGTAGTGTTCGAGTCGGTCGGCGAATCGCTGCACCACTTCCCGCAAACCGGCCTCACGATTCTTGCGCGGCAAGTGCAGTTTTTCGGCGAACGGCTCGCATGATAGATCGTACTGATTTGGGCTGCGATACAGGCCAAACGTCAGGTAGACCGGGCACTTCATCACGGACGCCAGCAAGAACGGCCCCGCCGGGAAGTGTGCCGTCTCTCCCATGAAGGTCGCCTCGACGGTGCGCTCGTTGAGGCCGGTGCGATCGCCGAGCAGGGCAACGAAGTCGCCCGCTTCGAGGCGGTCGTGTACGCGCGCCATTTGGCCGACCGGGTCGTCCCCGATGTGGATGACGGTGGCGGCGCGGTCGGGGTCGAGGCGCGACAGCAGTGCATTGATCATCTTGGCGTTTTCGAAGTGGCCAACGATGTTGATCTTGATCTGGTCCTCGTCGCCACCGCTGCGCATCGCTTCGAAGCTGCCGAGGTGACCGCCGAGTAGCACGGCGCCGTGGCCGCTGGCGAACTGTTTCTCCAGGTACTCGTTGCCGGTGCGCGTGAACTTCAGGCCGCGGGTCTTGCCGGAGCACAGGAAGATGCGATCAAGCGTGACCTGTGTAAACGTCCTGATGTGTCGGTAGGTGGCCCAAAAACCTTGATCCTTGCCGTGCACGCGACGCAACCAGTCCCGCGACGCGCGCCCGGCCTTGCGATCTGTCAATGTGTAGAACAGCGCGATCACCGCGACGATGGGGCGCATCAACGTGCGTCCGATCAGCGTAGCCACGCCAAACGTCAGGTGGATCAGCCAGACCGTGCCGCGTTCCCCCTGGCTGAGCCAGTTGTCGGGCTTCTTCTTCGCTGGCTTGGCTGCAGTGTCGTTGCTCATGCCGTCACGTCGTCTGGGTGCGGCGACCAAACGGCCACAGCTTGCGCTTGGTCCAGCGCATGCAACCAATGGTGCATAGCTTGCTGTGCATCCACGCGAAACGTAGGTTGTCGCGCAGCGGGCGGAAGTGCGAGATACCGCCCTCTTCCTTGTTGAGGTAGCGGACCTTGATTGGCAGGTTGATCGTGTCGACGCCACTTCGCACGAGCAGCACAGCGACTTCGATGTCGAACTCCATGCGGTTGCCGATCTCCGGCAGCCGTTCGAGCGCGGCCAACGGGTAAACACGGAAACCAATCATCGCATCACGGATCTTCTTGCGGCTACCGACTTCGATAGCCACCCAGAAGTCGGTAAGCCAACGCGCGAACTTGCGGGCTCGCGGAGCGGTCTCATCGTAGACCGGATACGCCAAGATCAACGCCTCTGGGTTCTTCCGGGCAGCGTCGAGGAACGTCGGGATCTGGTCGACGTCATGTTGGCCGTCGGCATCAATCTGCAACGCGTGGGTGTAGCCGAGTTGGCGAGCCTTGGCGAAGCCGGCCTTGCAGGCTGCACCCTTGCCGCTGTTCTGTTTGAGGTGCACGACCGTGGCCAGACCATGCGCTGCGATCTGCTCGCAGGCAGTTCGGCCATCGGGGCCGCTGCCATCATCGACGACGAGCACTTCCAGGTCGCGGGCGCGAATGTTCTCGACGACGCCCCGCACCGTGCGCGGGTTGTCGTAAGTCGGCACGATGGCGCAGGCGCGCATCACGCGTCCTGGCTCCGTTCGGCGAAGTCGGCGAGCGTCGTCGCGAAGTGCAGACGGCCGCTCGTGCACCGCACGTCTTCGTTAGCCTTGCGCACTTCGAACGTTACCAACTGCCGGTCGTCTGCGGTGCGGACCACGACGTCGATTACGTCGCCCGGAGTGACGCGTGCCAAGAACTTGACGCTGTCCAGTCTTTCGAGTTGGGGGAGGGCGTCGCACAGTTGGCGCAGGCACGGCAGCACCAGTTCGTGCAGCTGCGCGCCGCCGGCAAGCACGGGGTAGTTGGTGAAGTGGCCTTCGCAAAACACGTAGTTGGTCGGTACGTGGCAACGCATCGACGCCTGCGTCGGCTCGATCGGTCCGTACTGCCAGTTGAGTTCCTTCGAGACTTCGTTGCCGCTGCGTCCGAGTCCGAACGCCAAGAAGATCTCCGGTGCTAGCACCTGGCCATTGGGGTCGCGCGGGATGTCGTTCCATGCGAGTGCATTCGGCGTCTCGCCCGCGAGCTCGTTGGCACGTGGTCCGGCGAGTGCCGTTAGCACGCGGCCATCTTCGGTGCACGTTACGGCGGCGTCCGTGATTCCGTCGTTGGCGAGCATTGCGTCGATCGTTTGCTGGTGCGCACTGGTCGTGTCCGGGACGCCGGCTATCGGCAGGCCGGCCGCATCGATCGCCGTGTGGCTTGCGAGGTCGATGCCTTGCTGCATCGGCAACAGCGTGTTTGCAAACAACGACGAAATCAGGCCCGGAGCCTGGTTGCGAGTCGGCGCTGCGTGTTCGTTGTTCGCAAGCGTTTCGCCGAAGGCGACAATCGCGTCGCGCAATTGTTCGGCGTGCCACGAACACCAATGTTGCAGCCCATCCTCAGTCTGCACGTGCACGGTCAGCAACGGCGAGGCCGTCAGTTCGGGCATCGGCACGTTGGCCTTAGGCAAATCGGCGTCGGCCAACAAACGCGGTACCTGCAACTTGCGTCCCGAGCCTGTGTCATGCAGCAACATCGCAACGGGCGGCCGGTCGAGCACGGGCATGATGCGGTCGCGCAGGTCGTTCTCGACGATCGCCGCACCGTGTCCTTTGGCCCACGTGGCGAGCAGCGAGGCTGCGAACGCTTCGCGGTTGCCGCCGAACGCGAGAGTGATCTGCGAACCCGGTGTGGCCTCCGGCAGATGATCCAGGACCCGCGTCGCGCGCTGCAGCAGTTGCTGATGGCTGCCGTCCGTGCTGGCAAGGTCGAGCGATAGCAGTTCGTTGAGTTTCATCGCGCTGCCTTTGGTTGGCGAATCTCGGGGAAGCGCCGGCGGCGCAGCAACCACTCCGTCGCGAACATCACGCCCATCAAGCCGTAGCAGATCAGGCCGTTGTAGAGCGCCCACCATTTCATCGTGGCCCACATCGCCAGCAACAACGCGGTGGTGCCATTGGCCAAGAAGAAGGCACACCACAGCCACGTCCACATGCGGCACCACGCCTGCATGTCCGGCGTCAGGTCTTTCTTTTGCAATCGCGCGAACCGTTCGATCATCGGCATGACGCGCTGGTCGGGCTTGCCACGCCGCAGCGTGCTGCCGAACGCGATCAGCAACACGACATTCGCGGCGACGGGGGTTGCGAGGATGTAGTTGCTCGCGTCGAGCAGCGCGGCGAGTCCGAGGATTGCGATGATGGTCAACGGCACAGCGGCGAGGCTACGCATGGCTTGGTGCGAACTCTTACGCAGTCGCAGGATCAACGCGGGCGCTATCACCAGCAGGAGCACTAACGAGACTTGGCGCGGCGAACCCGACGACATGCCAAAATAGACGATCGCGGGATACGCGAATAGTGCGATCGCGGCGAGGGAACGCAGGATGATGGACCAGGCGTTCACGGCCTGTCGGACTTAGCCTTCCGAGGCAGCAGCTTCTGCTTGCTTCTCGGTAATGAACTTCACGAGCGAACCGACCGAGTGATAGTACTCGCGGTTGTTGTCGTCGTTTTCCTGGGTGCGTACCCCAAACTGCTTGTGGAAGGCGAGCGCCAGTTCGAGGGCATCGATCGAATCGAGCCCAAGGCCTTCCCCAAACAGTGGCGCACCGGTTTCGATGCTCGCTGGTTCGACGTCCTCGAGCGCGAGAGTCTCAACGATGATTGCTTTGATTTGGGCGGCTAGCTGGTCTGGCATTCGGTTTCCTTTGGCGCGGGATCGTAGGTCCGCACCACTCAGCCCGCAACACTGTCTGTCTCGCAACAGTCTCTATCCACTCGTGGTCGCTGGCTCTATCCACTCTTGGTAGCGTGCCTCGACTTTCTTGCGCAGAGCGCGACTGTCGCTGCCCAGGCTGTCTGCCTCGTCGATGGCGAGCACGCCGATCTTCATGTGCGGCGTCGGGTGCGGTGGACTGAATAGCGGCACGTGCTTCGCCAGGTAGACCGGGTCGCACGTGATGGTCAGAGACACGAGAGGTACGTTGGCGCGACAAGCGATTTCGAATGCCACCCGACCGAATCGACCCAGTTTGTCCCGCGGCGACCGTGTTCCCTCCGGAAAGATGACAATCGGCAGGCCCCATTTGAGGCGTTCGAGCACGTCTTCTACCACGCGTGCGATGCGCATTGGGTCGTGGCCGGGGCCCTCGACGTGGCCGAGGCCTTGTAACAAGGGATTCATCATGGCCCGTCGAAACAAGGCTGGCTTCACGATCGAGCAGGCGCCGCCCATGACCGCCGTGACTGCGGTCACGTCCATCAGGGTCGGGTGGTTGGCGATGACGACGCACGCGCCCTTTGGCAGGTTGGGGAGGGCCTGGCGATGATCAAAGACCGTAATGCGAGTCCACCCGAGCCAACGGTGCATGAAGCGGTAGGCGTTGGCCGTGATCGACTGCAGTCGTCGGGCGCGTCGAATCGGGTCCTTGCGCCAGCAAAAGCACAGCGTGGCAAGGATCACGTAGCCCACCGGCGCGATGGCCGTGTAGGTGCCGACGGTGATCCAGACGTTGATGCGTCTGACCCAGTGCTTCAAAGTGTCGATCACGACGAGTTGGAACGCATTCTCGCGCCCGTTAGCATTTCGCAGCAGGCTGGCACAGCGCCACGCCACTTTCCATAGCACCATATGTCCGACCAGCCTTCGCCGTCTACGCCAGACCCAAGTGCACGAGCGCCTTCCGCGCAAGACGTGGTGATTTGCGGCGGTGGTCTTGCCGGCCTCTTGTTGGCGCGTCAGCTCCGCCGTGAATTGCCGGATTTGTGCATCACGCTGATAGACCGCATGGCCCGGCCATTGCCCGATGCGTGCCACAAGGTAGGGGAGTCGTCGGTCGAATGCGGCTGCCAATATCTCGAGGAGCTCGGTCTCAAGGACTACATGCTCAAGGAGCAGTTGGTCAAACTGGGGCTGCGCTTCTTCCCTGGCGGCGGCGACCTGCCGTTGCACCAGCGCACCGAGATCGGCCCGGTCTCGGAGCCGATGGTGCGTTCGTACCAGATGGATCGCGGCAAGATCGAGAACGACCTGCGCGAGATGAACGCCGAAGACGGTGTTACGATGATCGAAGGCTGCAAGGTCTCGGACATCCAGATCAGCCAAGACGGTTCGGATCACCGCGTTGTCTATGAAGGCAACGAACAGCTCGGAATCCCCGGCGGCGAGATCATGACGCGTTGGGTGGTGGATGCGACCGGTCGGCAGGCAATCATGCGCAAGCGCATGAAGACGACGCGGGGATCGCCGCACAACGCGCACGCCGGATGGTTCCGGGTCAAGGGGCGCGTTGACCTGAAGGATATGGTGCCGGAGAGCGAGACCGAATGGCATGAGCGGCCGTGCAACAACGAACGCTGGCGCTCGACCAATCACTTCATGGGCGTCGGCTACTGGGCGTGGCTGATTCCGTTGTCGACCGGTCGTACCAGTGTTGGCCTCGTCATTCACGACGACGAGCACGACGTCAGCAACATCGCCGGCCTCGACAACTGCATGGCGTTCTTGCGCAAGCACGAGCCGCACCTTGCCAAACTGGTTTCGCAGTATGAGGTCGAGGACTTCCTGTGCCTCAAGGGATACAGCCACAACGTTGCGCGCTGCTGGTCACCAGATCGCTGGGCTTTGGTCGGTGAGGCGGGCGCGTTCGTCGATCCGCTCTATAGCCCGGGCACCGACTTCATCGCGGCGGCCAACAAGTACACTGCTGAGATGATCTGCACCGACTATGCGATCAAGAACGGTGCGTTGGAACGCGGAGAAGACCTCGGCTGCAAGGACCTGGCCGAGAAGGCCAACCACCTCAATATTCTCTACCGTTCGATGTGGGGCGGTTGCATCGACCTGTTCCGACGCGCGTCGCCGGTCTACGGCCATCCGTCAGCCATGAGCGCGAAGGTGTTCATGGACAACTTCTTCTACTGGTCGTTCACGTGCCACATGGTGCACCAGAAGCTGTTCGCACTGTCGCCACAGGACTACGCGCCGTACGGCGCAATTGGTCTGCGCTTCCTCGAACTCGGCAGCTTCATGCAGGGCTTCCTGAGTGAATGGGCCAAGATGGCACCGGAAGAGCAGCGAGTCGAGTTTGTCGGCGCGCCCAACTACCCGTCGATTCTGGTCGATGCCCACGTCGCAGTTGGCGAACGGTGGTCGTACAAGGAGACGCTTGAATACATGCAAATGCGTGCCCCGCAAGCCGAAGAAGCGGTCGCCGAAATCGTGTTGCGGGTTGTGCAACAGCTTGGCCCGGACCAGAGTGCCGAGTTGCTCGAGAAGAGCGAGTTCGGCAAGCTGGGTTTGCAGTACTCGGTGCATCGTCTCGAAGGCGAAACCAAGATCGGCAAGGCTCGCCGCGACCACATGACGGTGATGGGGCGCGATGTTGAGCGCACGCTCGGTCGCATTCAGCGTCACCCGCAGGCTGCCGAGGCGCGTGCGTTGCTGGTTTCGATGTCGGCTGTCTGACAACTCCAAAGTGGGCCTACTTCGGCGGCTTCTCACCGTGCACGAGCGTCATCGTGCACGTCGCCACCAGTTCGCCATCCGCAGAACGCATCTCGCCATCGTAGTGGCTGATCGCGTCGGTGCCGCGCACGCAGTCCGCCTTGACACTATAGGTCTGGCCGACGCGCAATACGGGCTGCAGGATCTCCATCTTGCGGCACGCGATGACCATGCCAACCCGCACGTTGACGCCACTGATGTAGGCCTCCATTCCGAGGCAGGCGGCGACACATTGCGCCATGTACTCGAGCGACATCACTGTGTTGAGTTCGCCGTCGCGTACGAACGGGTTGCTGTCGCGAATGGTCAACTTGCCATTGGCGTGGCCGAGTTCCCAGGACGTCACCTCTTCCAAGGCCAAGACCGGAGCCTGGTGAGGAACGAGTTCGCTAACCGCTGGAAACGTCTGGTTCATCGTGCTGAGGTCAAGGTAACGCGGTAGCCGCGACCGGTGCCGCGATCGAGTACCAGCTTGCCGGACTCGCCGCGCTGGATGGCGTCGAGGAGGTCCATCATTCCGGCCTGCGGGCTGTTGGCGAAGCCAACGGCTAGCTCGGCGGGTGCGATGGTGATGTTCTCGCGATCGTCTCCGCAGTCGTCGATCGTCAGATGTGCGAGTGCGTTGGCGGCACCTTCGGGCTGCAGCACCAAGGCGGCGCTGAGCATGTCCCAGTGCGGCGCCTGTTCGAGCAGGCTGCGCGGTGACGCTTCATCGGCGCAGACGCAGACGACAGCGTCGGTGCCTGTCGCGAGCAGGCCGAGGCCTTCGAACAGGGTTGCGGCGGGCGTGTCGTAGTCGGCGGCGATCGATGTCGTGTAGCCCTTGTTCTTCATCGAGATCGACAGAAGGCCGCTCGCGGCGTTGTGCACGCTGACTGTGAAGACGGCTGGTGACATTGGCTCGTGCTCGCGCCACATCTTGTCGAGCAAGCCGAGCATGGCATTGGCTTCGCCAATGGATGAGCCAACGATCACTGGTGTCGTTTGGCCATCGACGCCGGCACTAGCCATCGCTTCGGCGACGCAGTCACCGATGGCGCGACCCATCTGGCTGGCGCGGCGACGATTGACGCGGTCGAAGGCGAGGCCCCCAGGCTTGCGCGGATCATCAACGGGCAATTCGTTCTTCTCGGCCCACGCGGTCGCGTTGGGAAATCCCGGCATGAACATGCCGAGACCGGTTACAGCGACGCGAAGACTCATGGTGCACCTACCAGCAGAGACACGTTGTTGCCGCCGAACGCGAACGAGTTGCTCAGCACTCGTTGGAACGTCCCGGTCGTCTTCTCCGTGGGAATGTTGACGTCGATCTTGGGGTCGATCTCGCCGTCGCCGATCGCCGGCGGCAGAAAGCCCTCTTCGATCGCGCACGCGGAGAACGCCATCTCGAGCGCTGCCGCAGCGCCGAGCGTGTGGCCCGTATAGGCCTTGGTGGAAACGCACGGCACGTCCGTGCCTAGCACGATCTTGATCGCGTTGGCTTCGGCCGTGTCGTTGAGGTGGGTGCCGGTGCCATGCGCGTTGACGTGGTCGATGTCCTCGGGCTGGCGGTTGGCGGTGGCCAACGCCTGGCGCATGGCCGCTTGTGCCCCGAGGCCTTTGGGGTGAGGCGCGCTGATGTGGTAGGCGTCGGACGTTTCGCCGATACCCTCGATCAGGACGCGGGCGTCGCCTTCTCGCTCGACCAGTGCGAAGGAACCACCTTCGCCAATGCTGATGCCGTTGCGCGTCTTGCGGAATGGGCGACATGCGGTGCGGTCGAGCGCCTGCAGCGAGTGGAATCCCTGCAGCGTCATGGTGCACAGCGTGTCGAGGCCGCCAACGATCGCAGCGTCGATAACACCGGCTGCAATCAGGCGCTGTGCGGTCGCGAAGGTCTTGCCGCTCGACGTGCACGCGGTCGATGCCATCCACGATGGCCCAGTGCAGCCAGTCAACTTGCGCACGACGGTCAGCACCGCACCAAACGTGTGCTGCCGCTGAAAGTCGTAGTCGGGCGGAAACTTGCCGCCCTCGACGTACGCGCGGTAGGCGACCTCAGTCGTCTCTGCGCCTGCCGTCGACGTGCCGAGCAGGATCGCGATGCGCTCGGGGCGCCATTTCTCACGGGCCCGCCGCAGTGGTTCGTCGATCTCTTCGAGCAGTGCGGCGGCCATCCGTGCAAGCCGCGTCGACCAGGCCTGCATGGGCTTGGGCAGTTCGGGAAGCTCGACCGTGACGGTACCGGTTGCGGTGTCGAACCCGAGTGGAATCGGGGAGGGTCCCAGCCCCGTTGTGCCGCTGGCGAGCGCCGAAAGGTGTTGCTGACGGCCCATACCGAGCGCGCTCAGCATGCTGTAACCGGTCACCAACAACGGGCGCATGGTTTTGGATGGTGGGACTGCTGACACTAGTAGCTCTGCTTCCTTGGTGCGGTGGATGTCGAATGTCAGGTAGTGGATGAAGGCTTCGTCGATCGACGCCGACGCGACCTCAGCAGCATGTCTTGGAACGTGTTGTCGTGCCGCCAGACGTCGCCGGCCAGCACGCTCATGACGCCACGACGCAGGTCGTCGCCGAGGTCGGTGCCGAGAAAGTAGCTCTCCGCGAAGTTCGTGTTGTAGAAGCGTTCGACCAGGCCTGCAAACGTGCCGTAAGCACGGTTCATCGACACGTGGTAGTCCGCCAGCAAGCCGGCCTGCGCTTCGCGGTTCTCACGCAAGGCCGGCATCAGCAAGTCGACCAGGTCGGCGGCGCCTCGTAGCGCAAGGGTGACGCCGCTTGAGAACACCGGGTCGATGAAGCACGCCGCATCGCCGGTTGTGGCGTAGCGCGTGCCACTCGGCGCGGTGTTGTGGTAGCTGTAGTTGCCGGTGACTTGCGTGGCCAGGCGGGTTGCGCCTTCGGTCAGTTCTTGGCAGGTCGGTCCGGCGAGCAGGGTCGTGTCGAGGAACTCCCGATCGATCTTGCGCTGCGCGACGATGCCGACGCTGAGGCGTTTGCCTGGCAGCGGGATGATCCACCCCCAGCCTTCGGGTTGCAGCATGATGCGGATGTCGAACTCCGGAGCCATTAGCTCGGTACGTGCGTTTTCGAAGTGCGTGAAGACTGCGCAGTGACCAAACTGCGTGTAAGGCACGACGGCATCTTTGCGGCGAGCCAGCAGGCGTGACAGCCCGGAAGCATCGATCAGGTAGCGCCCGATGAAGCGGTCGGTGCGGGTCTCAACCCAGGCCTGATTCTCGTCGGCTCCCGCGTCGACGACGGTTTCTCCGTGTCGGATGTCGGCACCCAGCTCGCGGGCGCGGTCGCGCAGTTGCGTGTCAAAGCGGGCGCGGTCGACGTGCCACGCGTGTGATGCACAACCTGGCAAGGCCTGCGCAAATTCGAAGGCCTGCTGGCGATTGCTCGACTCCGAGACGAACAGCGCGCCGCGCTTGTAGACGTAGGTCTCGTCGTTGGGCTCGATGCCAAGTCGATCCAAGACGCCCATCAACGCCGGTAGCAGTGACTCGCCGATCTTCTCGCGCGGGAACTGCTCCTTCTCGAGCACCAAAGTGCGGAAGCCTTGCCCGGCCAGCAACGCAGCGGCGGTAGTGCCGCCGGGGCCCGCGCCGACGACGATGACGTCCCAGACCGTTGGGTCGTCTCGTCCGTCTCTAGAGGCCGTCTGGTGGGGCATGCGCGGCTCAAGCTACTGTGGCCAGATCTTCGTGCAAGCGCGAGGCGGCCTACTACTTGCCGCCACCGGTCGGCGGCTTGATGTTGTTGCGAGCCTCCCGAATCTTG
The DNA here is from genome assembly GCA_029936315.1 of Planctomycetota bacterium. GTDB lineage: Bacteria > Planctomycetota > UBA1135 > UBA1135 > UBA2386. The sequence continues at coordinate 96,445 of JAPYTD010000007.1, forward strand.
GCGGCAAGCGGCGAACGGGGCGCGAGCGTGGTAGCCATATCGAGGGCTGCGAGCGCATCGCCGACGTTTCTGGTCGTGTCCATGATGATCATGCCCTTCAGGTACAGCGCCATTTGGTGATGCATGGGGTCCTTGGGTTGAGCGATGACAGCCTCCAGCTTGGCAAGTGCCTGCGCTCCTTCGCCTTTCTCCATGTGCTTGGCCAACATGCCCTCGAGATATACGGATGCGTCCTTGAGCTGCACGGTCGCCAGATACTTGCGCTTCAGGCCGGCTTTGCCATCTGCATCGAGCTTGATGATTTCGCGCATCAGGTCGTGGTTCTTGCTGCGCATCTCCTCCGTCAACGACACCAGGGCATCGTCGATGGTGCGCGCTCGCTCGGTGCCGTTCTTGCGCATCGCCAGCGCGAGCGCCGTCTTGAAGCCAAAGCCGTGTCGCCGCCGCTTCTCCAATGCCTCGAGGTAGTGCCGCGGGCCGCCCTTCTCGTACGAAATCCATTGGTAAGGGTGCCCGGCGGCGTCCAGCAGCAGAACGATCGGCAACTGCGCGACGCTGTAGTGCCCCATCAAGTGGTCGTTCTGCGCCAGGAGTTCCTTGCTCATGCCTACCTGGACCTTGGGGAAGTCGATTGCCACGAGCACGAAGTCCTTTTGTACCGCGGCCAGGAACCGCGGCTTCGACAACACTTCGGCGTAGAGCTTGATGCTCATGACGTGCCAGTCAGAGCCGGTGAAGTTGACGAGCAGGTCCTTCTTCTCGGCCTTGGCTCTCGCCTGGGCGGCCGCGAAGTCGGTCATCCAGTCGGACTTCCAGTTCTGGGCCGGTGCGAGAGTCGCGAGAATGGCGATGGCAAAGGCGATGCGCATGATGGTGTGGCGGCGAAGTTCGCCACCTTGGGCCGCCATGCTAATCGGCTCAGGTGGTGGCTGCGGCCGAAATCAGGAATTGGCTGCGATGGTCGTGCGCAGCAACGAATCGAGCAATCCGGGGTCGGCGCGTCCGCGCGTCTTGCGCATCACGAGACCCTTCAAGGCGTCAATGGCGCGGTCGGTGCCGGCGGCGACGGCGCGAGCGGCTTGCGGCATTTCGGCGATGGCTGCGTCGACCAGCGGTTGCAGACTTGCCGGGTCGTCGATCTTGCCGAGGCCGAGGTCCTTGATGGCTTGCTTGGCCGACACGTTGGTTTCGAGCAGGTGCGCAAACACGAGCCGCGAGGTCTTCTGCGTCAGGGTCTTGTCCTTGAGCAAAGTCAGCAGCTCGGCGAGTCCTGTGGCGGAAATTGGCGACTGCAAGAGCTTGAGTTTGCGCTCGCGCAACGCCGGCAGCAGCTCTTCGATTAGCCAGTTACACGCCGGTTTGGCGTCGGCGCCGGCCGCGACGAGCAGTTCAAACCAATCGCCTATGTCGCGATCTTGGGCGAGCGCCGTGACGTCTTGGTCGCTGAGGCAGTGCGTTTGACGGTAGCGATTGCGCCGGTCTTCAGGCAGCTCGCCGATCTGTTCGCGCTGCGCCGTGACGAACGCTTCGTCGAGTACAATTGGCGGTAGATCGGGGTCGGGCAGGTAGCGATAGTCGGGTGCCGTCTCCTTGCTCCGCATGGAACGCGATTCGCCAAGTTCGTCGTGCCAACCGCGCGTTTCGGCGATCACCTTGCCGCCGGCGGCCAGCACCGCGGTCTGGCGCCGAACCTCGTATTCGAGGGCGCGGTGGACCATCTTCATCGAGTTGAGGTTCTTCAGCTCGACTTTGGTGCCGTACGTGTCGCTGCCAATGGGCATCAACGAGATGTTGGCGTCGCAACGCATCGAGCCGAGTTCCATGTCGCAGTCGCTGACGCCGGCAAAGCGGATCACTTCGCGCAAGCGATGCAGGAACGTGTGGGCTTCCTTTGGCTCCCGAATGTCCGGTTCGCTGACGATCTCGGCGAGCGCCACACCGGCGCGATTGAGGTCGACGAGGGTGCCGATTGCGGTGTGCGTCAACTTGCCGGCGTCTTCTTCGACGTGCAGGCGATGCAGGCGACAGCTGCGGCCTTCGCCAATCACGACCGAACCGCCGAGCGCCAGCGGCAGGTCAAACTGGCTGATCTGGTAGCCCTTTGGCAGGTCTGGGTAGAAGTAGTGTTTACGTGCGAACTCCGAGTAGAGCTGGATCTCGCTGCCGAGAGCCAACGCGGCCCGCGTTGCCAGTTCGATGGCGCGGCGGTTGGGGCGCGGCAGAACCCCAGGCAGGCCGATGTCGACGTGGTGCACGCGCGTATTGGGATCGCCGAGCGCTGCGACCGGTGCCGGCGAGAACAGCTTACTGTTGGTGCCGAGTTGCACGTGCACCTCGAGCCCGATGACGGTGGTGTAGCCGGTCACAGTTGTGGCCTGCGCAGGTGGTGTTGGCTGTGCATCTGGAAGACGTGCGCAAGTTGCAGCACGTGGCCGTCGTGGCCATGTTTGGCCATTGCTTGCAGTGCGATCGGTCGGCCGTCGGCGGTCTGGCCGCACGGCATAGAGAGCGCCGGGATGCCTGCGAGGCTGGCGGGAACGGTCAACGCATCCCACATGTAGCGCGCCAGCGGATCCTCTTCATGATCACCAAAGTGTGGCGCGGCGGTGGGCGAGGTCGGCGACAGCAGCACGTCGCAGCGTTCGAATAGCTGCGCGAACTCGCGTTGCAGCGCGCGCCGGGCCAGGCGGGCTCGTTCGTAGAACTGTGCGCTGTATCCGTACGACGACGCGAACGTGCCGAGCAGGATGCGCAGCTGCACTTCGGCGCCAAAGCCCTCGCTGCGCGATTGCGTGGTTGTATCGATGCTCGATTGCTGCGACGGGTCAGTTTGTTCGGTCCGGTTGCCGTAGTGCACGCCGTCGTAGCGCGCCAGGTTGGAAGCAGCTTCGGCCGTGGCCAGCAGGTAGTAGGCGGGCACGGCGTGTTTGGCGCTCGGGAGCGCGCAATCGATGACTTCGCCACCGAGGTCGCGTATTTGCGCAACCGCGGCCTGGGTCGCTGTCAGAACTTCGTCGTCGACGCCCTCGCCGTTCAGTTCGCGCGGCACACCGATGCGAACGCCCTTCAGGTCGCTGCGCTCGGCGAGCATGTGCGACACGGTTGCCGGCGTCGGCAGGCTGGTCGCGTCGGCCGGATCTTGACCGCTGGCGCAATCGAGCCATAGCGCCAGGTCCTCGGCTGTTCTGGCGAGCGCACCGACGCAGTCAAGCGAACTGGCATAGGCAATCAGGCCGTAGCGAGGCACGCGGCCGTAGGTGGGCTTGAGGCCGGTGACGCCACACAACGCCGCGGGTTGGCGCACGGAGCCGCCGGTGTCACTGCCGATCGCGATCGCACACAGGTCGGCGGCCACGGCTACGGCGCTGCCGCCGCTGCTGCCGCCCGGCACGAGGTCCTTACCGAACGGATTGCGCGTCTTCTGGAAGGCCGACGTTTCGGTGGTCGAGCCCATGCCGAACTCGTCCATGTTGGTGCGGCCGATCAGCAAGCCATCGTGAAGCTCGAGGCGCTGCAGCGAGGTTGCCGTGAACGGCGCGCGGAACGTCGACAACATGCGGCTGCCGGCCGACGCCAGTTCGTTCTCGACGAGGAGGTTGTCCTTGCTACCGATCACGACGCCCGCCAGTGGGCCAAGTGACTCGCCGGCTTTCTGGCGTTCGTCGAGGCGTACCGCGTTCGCGGTTGCGCGGTCGTCAAACGTCGAGCAGAACGCGCCGAGCTCCGGATCGAGCGAAGCGATGCGCTGGAGTTGCGCTTGCACGATGTCGACGGCGCAGAGGTCGCCGTTGCGCATGGCCTTTGCGATTGCGGTGGCTGTCGTGGGCGAAGTGCTCATGGCTCGACCACCCGTGCGACCACGAAACAGTGTGCGGCGGTCTGGGGAGCGTTGGCAAGCACCTGGTCGACGCTCGGGGGCGTTTCGGCGGTGTCCTTGCGGAGTTCGTCGGCCGTCATCGTGCGCATGCTGGTGGCGGCGTTCGCATCGTCGCCTGCAGCTTCGAAGTCCGTCTCCGCCAAGGTCGAGAAGGCGACGACGAGCTGTTGCAGCTTGGCGCGCAGCTCCTCCTGTCGGTCTTCGGGAACGCGGATCCTGGCAAGTTCTCCCAGGTGCGCGATCAAGTTCGCGTCAATCGCTTGGGGCTTTGGCATGGCGAGTGAGGCTCGTAACGAGTTGAAAACAGGCCGGGTTGTACGATACGGCCGCCCATAACTGTGGCTTTTGGCTTGGATGTTGGCAGATGTTGCTCGTGGGAGCTAGCATCTCGGGCCAGGCGTGCGCTGGCAGGCACGTTCCTGCATGGACCTCGGGCCGGTCAGACCGAGGCAGAGCAGGTAGGTGCCAGTCACTTCGTCATAGTCATGGAAAACCCCGAACTAGCCGTCATCGGCCTCACTTGCAATGTGGTGGGCGTGTTCTTTCTTGCGAACTCGATTCGCTTCCGCGAGCCGCGCAAAGCGCTTCGTGACGCCCTAGGTGTCGCTGGGCGTAGCCTGCTCAAGGTCCGTGACACTGCATTGAACAACATGCAGGTGATCATCGGCTTTCTGTTCCTGACGACGGGCTTCTTGCTCCAGATCGTCGCACAGTGGGACATGCGACTGACCACCTTGCTTTCGTGCGCGGGCATCATTGCCTTCGCCGGGGCCGTCTACGCGATTGGTTCCTACAGCTCCCGTCGCACGTTCCGCCGGCTTCTGCGTGAGTTCTTCAAGAGCCAGCCGTGGTCGTTCCAGGATGATATGGAGCTGACCAAGGAGATTGGCGAGGCCCTCGGCGTGCCGCACGGCAAGGACATGACCGTTGAGGCCTACGTGCACAAGGTGCGCACTGCGCTGGGCGTGCAGAACCAGCCCAAGCCGAACTCGCGCGAACGAGCGCGCCGCATCGCCCTTCCGGGCAGGTAGCGCTGGCGTCTGAGCGAGGTGATTCCCTCGCTTTTGGTCGCATAGGCAGTTTTCGGTCCACAATGTACCCGATTGCATCCACTGCTCAGGTGGATCGACGGATTGTGGTCATGCGCCGGCTCTGGCGGCAGCTGACGCGGACGCTGCTCGATGCGGTGATGCCTCCGGCCTGTGCGGCATGTGGTGAGCCTGCCGTGACGCTTTGCGACCCCTGTAGGCGCAATCTGGCGCTGCGCCCAGCCGGATGTCTCCGCTGCGGCGAGCCGACGACTCCCGCGGGCGTCTGCACCGCGAGTCACGCCGCACTTACGCATGTGCGCCAGCTGATGGCGCCGTTTCGCTTCGTTGGCACTGCTGGCCGTCTCGTGCGCCGATTCAAGCTGGACGGCAACGCTGCCGCAGGCCAGTTATTGGCGCGGGCCATGGCCGACTGTTGCCGGCATCAAGGCCCAGATGGGCGTGCCTTGCTCGTCGCTGTACCCCTGCACCGAGCGCGTCGGCGCCGGCGTGGCTTTGACCAGGCGCTATGGCTGGCGCGGGCGGTGGCTACCCGGCTGGGGCTACGCGTGGCCAGCGGCGTGCTGGTGCGGTGCCGGGCGACCAGGCCCCAGGGTGATGCTCTGGTGCTATCCCGTGCGGAAAACGTCCGTGGGGCCTTTGTCGTGCGCCTGCCAGAGGCGGTGGCAGGGCGGGTCGTGGTCTTGCTGGATGATGTCTTCACTACAGGGGCGACGGCGCGCACCTGCGCGAAGCTCCTTCGGCAGGCTGGAGCCCGTGAGGTGGTGGTGCTGGTCGCGTGCCGCAGCTAGGCAGGGAATGGGGCGGATGAGCCTTTCGCACCCGTTGCGCAGAAAAATGCGACAGCCGGGGTTGACGGCGAGCAGCTGCTCGCTACTTTCTCTCGCCCCCGTCTGTGAGCTAAGCTCAGCGCGGGACTCGATCTTTGGCATTTTGGGTGGCCTCGATAGAAGAAGCGTGTGAGCTTTTTGATG
>JAPYTD010000149.1 GCA_029936315.1 Planctomycetota bacterium
CCTTGAGTGCGATGGGAGTGGCGCCGGCTGCTGGCGAACGTTGCGAACCGGCATTGTCTGTCGGTCGGGACTGAGGCAGGACCCCGCTGGCTACGACCGTTGGCTCGACGCTCGCGCCGACCGCCGCACTTGCCGGAGGTTGCAGTTCTGCGTTTGTTGGGCGCGACCAGACCCAGATCAGACCCGCGAGCAGGACCGCGGCGGCAGTGACGAGGTAGCGCGGTGCCATTCGCAGTGCACCGTCAGCCAACGCACCGCCGGTCGCGCTGGGCACTGGCGAGAAGTCGGCTGCAGCGCGAAGCACGTCGATACGTACCCCGGCGAGCGCGTGACCGGCTGAGAAAGTAACTGCGAGGGCACCGACGACGCCCGCCGGCATGGCCTTGCGTAAGAGTTCCAGGCCGCGCACGACTTGGCTGCGCACCGTGCCCGCGGGGCGCTCCAGGACCTCGCCGATGCGCCGCGCGGTCATGCCTTCTTGCAGATGCAGCGTCAACACCTGGCGGTACGGCTGCGGCAGGCCGCGCATCGCTTCGGCGAAGCACTCGCGGATCTCGGCGCGCTCGGCCGGGCCGCTGGTGTCGACGTCGACCGATGCGGCGAGGCCATCGGGGATCTCGCTCGGCTGAGAGCGGTTGCGATCACGGCGGCGACGTCGTGCCAGGTTGGCGAGGATGCCCGTCAGCCACGGCCGCAGCGGCCGCGAGTCGTCGTAGGCGTCGGCCGACTCGATGGCCGACAGGAAGGTGCCCTGCACCAGGTCTTCGGCATCACTCGCGTTGGGCGCGAGAAAGAGCGCCAACCGGAACAGTTCGACGGCGAGCCCATCGAACAGTGCCCCGAGCGCGGCTACATCACCACGTTCTCGGAAGCGCAGGAAGAGCTCTTGGTGCGGATCGGACATCACGGTCTACCGGGCGGTAGCTCACCTATTGCCCGAGTTGGCCCTGCGTGCGGCATGAAATCGAAGAAATACTGTGGCGCCTAATTTTCTTTGGTTTGCGCGCCGCACGCGGGCCCCCCTGGGGCAACAGACAACGCAAGGTACCTTACCTCGTTTTTTGCTCCTCGACTTGCCATGAACGCCATCCCGCTGCTTTCCTCCCCGTTCCGCGCTCTTCTCTGCATCGCGATTGCCGTGGGCGTCGCGCCCGCTCAAGGCAACCCAAACCTGACGCTGCGGATGCCGGACCTCGTCGCAATGCCCGGCCAGACGGTGACCGTTCCGGTCTTGCTCGACAACAACGTTGGCGACATCCAGGGATGGTCCTTCTCGTGCAACCTCGCGGCGCCGCTGCAGGTCACGAGCGAGGCCGCTGGCGCGACGACTGCGGCGCTGCAATTTGGCTCTGGGCCCGACTTCCTCGCTGCCACCATCTTTGCGGGGCAAGGATTCACGGTCGGTTGCATCATCAGCTTCTTCGGCTTTGAGACGGTCCCGATTGGCAACAACTACGAGTTGCACACCTGTACTGTCGCGGTGCCAGCCAATGCAACGCCTGGTACGGTTTACACCCTCGGGTTCGATGGCCCGGCACTCGGCACGCCACCCGTCGCAACCGTGGTTGTTCTGGGCGGCTTGTCCTACGCCCCGACGATGGTCGCGGGCTCGATTGTGGTCGGCGCGCCCGCCTCGGTCACATCAGTGGTCAGTAGCGATTGCCCCGTCGCTCCGATGGGCAACTTGGTCTCGCTCACCAACCCGAGCTTCGGAACAAACTGGAACCTGCAGGTCCAAGGCCTTCCGGCTGGTGCGACCAACGGCTTCTACATCCTTGGTCTGACGCAGCAACCGGTGTCGATGGCGCTCTTCGGCAGTCCGTGCACGCTGCAAGTTGCGCCGGACTTACTCGGTTTCGCGTTCGCACTTGGTGCCAGCCTGCAGACCTACACGCTCGGCATTCCGAACGCGCCAGTGCTGCAAGGAGCGGAGATCTATGTGCAGGCAATGCACGACGGAGCCCCGGTGCCGCCGTTCTCGAACTTCCTTGGTCTGCCGAGTGCCTACTACTTCACCAATACGCTCAAGGGCGAGATCGGTCTGTAGCCCGACCGTCGTCAGCGCGGCGCAAACGCGCGCGACGGCTACTTCACCTCGAGCGGCGTCTCGAGCTCAGCTGGCGCCGGCAGCATCGCCGCCGCAAACTCGTGCAACTCCGGATGCCGCTTGCCATGAGTGTCGTCGACGGCCCACGCTTGCTCGCGATCACGGTTGCCCACCGGGGCCCAACGATGTTCGCGACAATCGGCGGCCCGCTTCTGTATGCGCATCGGGCCTTGCCCGATGCGCTCTGGCATTGACACTACTCGGCGTCGGTATAGGCGGTTTCTCCGTGGAGCGCGCTGTCCAGGCCTTCCTTTTCGGCCGCGTCTGAGACTCGCACAGGAGTGACCTTGTTGATTGCCCACATGAGGGTGTAGGTCGCAATCATGGCCCACGCGATGCCGACCAGGACGCCCACCAGTTCCTTCATGAAGAACGAGCTGTCGCCGTAGAACAGGCCATCCGCACCGCCCGCATTCACTGCCTTGGTGGCTAGCAGGCCCAACGCGAGGATGCCCACTACGCCGCCGACGCCGTGCACGCCCCACACGTCGAGTGCGTCATCCCAGTTCTTCTTCTTGCGATACATGACGGCTGCGTACGGAATGCTGCCAGCCAGGATCCCGATGATCATTGCGCCCTGAGGTGCAACGAAGCCGGCTGCCGGCGTAATCGTGGCCAGGCCGCCAACCGCGCCGACGCAGAATCCGACCAGGTTCGGCTTCTTCTGAATCTTCCAGTCGAGCAACAACCAGGTTACGCCAGCGAACGCGCCGCCGATCTGGGTGTTGATGAACGCCAAACTGGTGATTTCGTTTACTGCCAAGGCGCTGCCGGCATTGAAGCCGAACCAGCCGAACCACAAGAGCGCGGTGCCGAGCGCGACGAACGGAATGTTGTGGGGTTCGGGTTCGGCGACTCGTCTTGCGCCAAGGAAGAACACGGCGGCAAGAGCGCCCATGCCGGCAATCACGTGAACCACAATACCGCCAGCGAAGTCCAGGATGCCGTAGTCGGCCATCCAGCCACCGCCCCACACCATGTGCACGAATGGGTAGTAGACCAATAACTGCCAAGCCACCAAGAAGATGACGTAGGACTTGAAGGTCATGCGGTTGATAATTGCGCCAGTCATCAAGGCGGGCGTGATGACGGCGAACATCAGCTGATAGGCGACAAACAAGTAGGTTGGAATTTCCAACCCTGGATAGACGTCTGAGGTGCCGATGCCGCGCAACAAGAAGTGATCGGCCGGGTTGCCGATGACACCGCCGACGTCGGAGCCGAAGCAGAGTGAGTAGCCAACCACGACCCAGAGCACAGTGGTGATGCCGAGCGAAACGAAACTCTGCATCATGATAGCCACGACGTTTTTTCGTCCGACTAACCCGCCATAGAAGAACGCGAGACCCGGTGTCATCAGCAATACCAGGGCTGCCGCGACAATCATGAAGCCGGTATCGGCGGTGTTGATTGGCATGGTCGCCAATCCTAATCACTCGATCGCGGGTGAACCAATCTGTATTGACCGTGCGCAATTGTCCGATCTGACCGTGGGGCGTGGCCAACTCTGTTTCGTAGGAGCGCCGTGGCGAGCCCGACCGAAGTCGTCCATTTCGTGTCAACCAGTTACCTATGCGGTACTTCGTTTTGTGTGCGGGTCGACTTTGGGTGGGCGCCCCGCATGGCTGATTAGTGGTGGTGACGTTTCCCCGTCTCGACTACCGGGGCGATGTTCGACCGGCGAAACCGTCTGCAAGCAGTGCGGTCGCAAGGGACAATGCGCCGCCGCAACTTGTTAGGCGCGCACCCGCCGAAAACTGGTCGAAGCGGTCCGTCTCTTTGGCGGCAACGCTCACACCGCGGGCTAGTGCATGTTAGCGAGCACTAACGTTCAGCGGAATTCGCGGCGCCTTGGCCATCCATGCTTCGATCGCATCGGGATGCGACGGCACGTTTTTCGACATGATCTCGCAGCCGTCGTCGGTGACGAGTACGCAGTCTTCGATGCGGCAGCCGAAGCCCTGCTTGGTCAGGTAGGCACCCGGTTCGACGGTGATCACCATGCCGGCTTCGAGCCGGTCGATCGATGGATCGTGCACGGCGAGGCCAACGTGATGGCATGGGCCGTGATCGGAGCGGTAGCCGCGACTGACCAGCGCCTTGGCGCACATCATGCTTAGTGCGCGCAGACTTGCGCCGGGCTTGACGTTCTTGAGCAGCTCTTGCTGCACTTCGTAGACGTCGGTTACGAGCTTGCGCTGTGCCTTGGTGAACTTGCCCGATGCTGGGAACGTGCGCGTCACGTCGCTGCAGTAGCCGTGCAAGGTGGCGGCGTAGTCCATGACGATCAGGTCGTCCTGCTGCAGCTGTCGGGTGCACGCGTTGTAGTGCAGGATGCAGCCGTTGGGGCCGGCGCCGACGATTGCGGCGTAGGCATCCGGGCCGCAGCCGTGCAGCGAATACACGCAGCGCGCGACGGCGGCGAGTTGGAACTCAAAGGCGCCGGGCTTGCAGCTGCGCATCGCTTCGCCG
>JAPYTD010000055.1 GCA_029936315.1 Planctomycetota bacterium
GGCATGTTCTGGTCGAGCTTGACCAAGGACCAGATCGTCGCGTTGCTCGCGTCGATCATGTCGCTGTCGGTGTTGTTCCTGCTCGGTTACCCGTCGCTGATCGAGTTCTTCGGCCAGAACCTCCCGATGTGGTTGGCTGACGTGCTCAATGGGATCAGCCCGTTCAAGTACTTCTTGAGCATCTCGCGCGGCGTCTTCGACACGCGGGACTTCGTCTACTTCGCCTGCTTCTGTGGGTTCTTCCTCTACGCCAACGTGCTCGTGCTGCAGATCCGCCGCGAGCAGAAGGGGTGATCGACATGCGCTCACAGTCACAACGGCATCGGGCACAACGCCATCGGGCACAACGCCATCGGGCACAACGGCATCGAATTGGCCAGGCGGAGCGCGGCGGCACGTTGGCGGTGCTGTTGCACGCCATTCTGGTGCTGCTCGTGCTGGGTCAGGTCGTCTACCTCGCATCGCGCTATCGCGTGCGCGTCGACATGACATCGGACAAGTTGTGGACGTCGACCAATTCGACCCGCAACCTGCTCGCGAAGCTCGAAGAGAAGTTGGTTGTCGAGGCCTACTTCAGTCCCAAGGACAAGCTGCCCGTTTCTATGAGCGGTAGCCGCAACTGGGCCGATAACTTTCTTGATGAGCTGGTGCAGCTCGGCAAGGGGCGAGTGGTCGTGCAGCGCTTTGACCCCAACAGCGACAAGGCTACGGCCGATACGGCGGTACGCCTCGGCATCAAGCCACTCAATCTGCGCAGCGCGTCGGCGACCTCGTTGTCGGTCGACCAGCACTGGCAAGGCTTGCGGTTGATATACGGCGGCGGCAAGCAGAAGGTCGTCGAGGCCTTCCTGCCGACCAGTTCATTCCACGCGGAAGCGTTGGTTGCGCCGCGCATCAAGGAAGTCATGACCGCCGAGCGCCGCCACTTTGGCTACATGGAGTGGCCGGCTACCAAGAATCGCGGCAGAAGGGCAAGCGGAGTGGGGTGGTCGCGTGTGCGGGCGCACCCAGGCTTGAAATCACGCTACGAGTTTCAAAACGTCAAAGACGAAGACGGCGCGCTGTTGCCCGATGATCTCGGCACGTTGTTCTTGTTTCGTCCGAACAACCTGTCGGATCGTCAGCGCTACGTCATTGACCAGTTCTTGATGGGCGGTGGCACGGTCGTGATCTTTGCCGACGCGGTCGAATATGGGATCGATCAGCAGCGCTCGTTTCGGCGTATACCGACGGCAATTGATGCTCCCGGTAGCACGACGTCCTTTGTCGAACAACTCCGCCATTACGGCATCGAGTGGAAGCCGCGGCTCGTCGCCGACATGCAGGCTGACGCCTACACGCCTCCGTTGACTCAGCCTAATGAGTACTTTGCCGTGGCAATGCGCACCACTGCTGGCGTGACGCTGCGCCCGGTGACGTACCCATACTTCTTCCACGCGCTAAACGTTGATTGGGCGGAGCACGCCGACCAGTTGGCCAAGGACGTGACGGGCAAGGTCGACAAACGTCTTGCCGATCAGTACCGCAAAGTGCTGAAGCCCGGCATGCCCGTCGACGATTTCCTGTTCGCCGGCTTCAAGAAGAACGGCAACCGGGGCCCGGGCTTCTACTGGCCCACGTGGGTTGGCTTGCGCGAGCGCGCCGGTGGCATCCAGGACCTGCCCGAAGGCATCGATGGGCGGGTCATGCTGTGGTCGTCGCCGTTGGCGCTGCTTGAGAACCCGCCGCCCACGCTGGACCCGATCGGCCCCGATCCACAGCAGTGGCAAGTGCGCATCAACAAGTTCATGGGCAACCTCAACGAACGCGTGAAAGCGGAGGCCCGCCAGCAGGTGCCGTTGATGGCCGAGGTCAAGGGGCGCTTCGCGTCGTTCTTTGCTGGCAGGGACCGGCCGAAGCGCCCGTCGCAGATCCAGGAAGACAAGGACAACGCGAACAGAGACAACCCGAAGAAGGATGACGACGCCAACAAGGACGCGCAGAAGTCCGGCGAGCAACCGCAGGACGTTGGCCCGCAGCCAGCGGTAGTTGCGGAAGCGAAGCCTGTGGCACAAGAACGCGCGATGCGAGTCGAAGCTTCTGCGCCGGGGCAAATCGTCATCATTGGCGACGCCACGTTCCTGCGCGACGACGTGCTGACCGAGTATGCGAAGATCGGCGGTCCGGTCTCCGGTTCGAAGGCGATGCCGTTCTTTGCGTCGTTGCTCGATTGGCTCAGCGGTGACGAAGACCTGGTCGAACTGCAGACGCGCGTCGCCGCCGATCGCACCATGACCTTGGTCGAGTCAAGCGCACAACCAAACGCGGATCCGCGCAAAGCAGAGCAAGCGCTGCGGTCCAAAACGAGTTGGTTGATCTGGCTCAACGTCGCTGGGCCGTGTGTGCTACTCAGTTTGTTTGGCGCCGCGCTCGGCTTGGTGCGCCGCAACCAGAAGCGCGCGTTCCTTGCATCGCTGGATTCTACTGGGGTATCGCAATGAACATGATGTCTCGCAACGCCGTGCTCGGCGTCGTGTGCCTGGTGCTGGCCGTGCCGACGTTCTTGCAGCTGAACTCCGAAGCCGACACGTTCGTCGACCTCGACCGCATTCCGCTGATGTTCCGTGGTTTCACCAGTGACAACGTCGGTTCGGTGCTCTTGGCGCTCCCCAAGGCAGAGCAGCCCGAGCAACCCCAGAATCCGAACCCCAACCAGCCGCAGCCCAAGCAGATCGCCTACGACCAACTGCTGCTCAAGTCGGTGGATGGCAAGTGGCGGGTTGGCCAACTCCCTCAGCAGGCGTCAACGTTGTTTGGTGGCGCGCCGGTCTTGAAGCCGCGGGTCGAGAGCGACGTGTTCCACCACCTGCGCATGATACGCAACGATCCGGCGACGTTTGTGCAGAGCAATGCCACCGACGAGCAGTTGCAGAAGTATGGACTCGACGACGAACACGCTTACCTGATCCGCGTCATCGACAAGACCGGCAAGACGGCGTTGGCCGAACTGTTGGTCGGCGATGACTCGAGCGTGGGCCGGTCCAACGAAGAAGCCGTGCGCGGCGTCTTCGTGCGTCAGCGCGGCAGCAGGGACGTCGTTCTCTACGAGTGGCAGAAGCCTTGGCGTCGCAGCGTCGATACGGCGCAGTGGTTGGACCGCGTGCTGACTCGCGTCGAGCCGGACAAGGTGCGCAAGCTGACGCTCAAGAACGCCTGGTCGGGCGGCAAGAGCTTTGTGTTCGCGCGCGAGCCTGGCAAGGCGATGTGGTTGTGTCAGGCCGGTGGCGAAGAACTCGGTGCCGTGCGTCAGGCGGAAATCGAAGGCCTGACCCAGCGCTTCCGCTATCTGTCCGTGCAGGGCTTCGAGAGGCCGCTCAACAACGCTGGCGACATGAAGGCCTTTGGCCTGTTCCCCGCTGCCATCGAAATTTCGTTCGTCGTTGACGAAGGCGGCATCGAAAAGGAAATCCGCATCGCGGTCGGCGAGAGGGCTGAAGGTCGCCCCGGCTACTACATGACGTGCTCGCTCGTGCCGTTCGTCATGACTTGGTCGAGTTCGCTCGTGACGGCGTTCGAACTCGACATCGCGCAGCGGCTCTTCGATCCGAAGTAGGCACCAGCAAGGGCCACCTGAAGCCTATCTGTCGGCGAGTCTCTCGCAGGGACGCGGCGTCCTAGGCGGCGCTGCCAGCGCGCGTTCCACGCTCGAATACCGGCGGATTGTGGCGGAATCGCCCGGCCTGGACAGGCACTGCTCAAGGCTACGGCCGAAGAATGCAACCTGTCCTCCTTCTGAGTTGGCCGGGGCGGGGGCGCGTTGCCTTCGTCCCGGTCGTTTTCTTGCGGCGGTAGAAGCCGCATGATGAGGCTCGTGAACGGGTCCTCGATCGCAGTCACCCCAGAAACCTGCGGCCCCGCCCTGCGGCGGTTCGCTGCGGGCTTGCGTCGGCGGCACGTGTTCGGCCAGAGCATGGGCGCGACGTTGCGCTGGGGACTCTTGCTGGCAGTGCCCGTGGTGTTGGTCGCGTGGTTGCTGCCGAGCCAGAGCGGCAGGGCGTTGTGGGTGGCTGCGGCGATTCTGCTGCCAATCGTGGTGCTCGCCGCGGTTGGTTCGCACTGGCGTGCCCGCAAGATCCTCGGGGCGCTGCGACAGAGCCTCAACGACGGCGGCGATGAGCTCGCGACGTTGCACGATGAACTGGCGACTTGGCTTGAGGTCGACGAACGAGCGGCCACAGGAACTGCATCGCCAGGCGCAAACGGCGAGATGGTGCGCTGGCTTGAGCAGGATGTGCTGGCGCGATTGGCGCCGCATCGTTCGAAGGCGCTCGCGGTGGTGGCCAAGCCACGGCTCGGTCGTTGGCGTTGGTTGGTGCCGGTGGTGTTATTGTTGCTGCTGATCTGGTTGTTGGCGGTGTGGTTCGCGCCGCCGTGGTCCGGTGTCATTGGCGGTTTGCCCAACCAGGCCGCGGGCAACCAGAACGGCGAGGGTGGTGGCGGTAAGGGCGACGTCGATCCCAACCAGGCACCGAGCCCGGGTGGCGATACCAATCGCGACGAACAGCCGGATCCGCAGGGGGAACCAGAACAGAACGAGCAGCCAGACCCGGATGTGCCTGACGAACAGCAAGTCCCCAGGAGGTCGGAACAACCCAACGATCCGGCACCGGATTCCGCCGAGATCCCACCGCTCATCGAGTTGCCGGATGAGCAGCACTTCGTCGTGCCCGAGTTCATCGGCGATGGTCCGACTCGTCGCGCCCGCATGCACGCAGCCGAGCTCGAAGAGCAGGCGAACGGCAACCAGCCACAACCGCAAGGCAACGCATCGGGTGCGACCGGTAGCCAGCTACCCAATGCGAAGCCAACACCACCGGACTTCGAGCGTGCCGCCGAGGCCGCGCAGCGTGCGCGCCATGTGCCGCCTTCCGAACGTGCCATGGTGCGTCGCTTCTTCGAGTTGCTGCGTGCAAGGGCGAAGTAGCTGATGGCACGCGCGTTCACGATGCCAACCGTTCGGAACCCGTTCTCCGCCGAGTTCCGGGCGCTGTTGCCGGTGCTACTGTCGACCCGGGGCAAGATCGGTGCCGGCCGCATCGAGCGACTGCGCGCGCGCCGGTCGGTGTTGAGCCAGAGCGGCACGTTCGTCGGTCATCGTCGCTACGAACTCGGCGATGACTTGCGCCATATCGATTGGTCGGCGTACGCGCGCACCGGCGAGTTGTTCACGAAGCAGCTCGAAGAGGAAGACCGCCGCGGCGTCAGCGTGATGATCGACCTTTCACCGAGCATGCTGGCAGGCACGCCGCCGCGACGGCTAGCGGCGCTGCGGCTGGCGGCCGTGATCGCGGGCCTGGCGTTGGCGCGACTCGATGGTGTGTCGATCGTGGCGCCTGGCGCCAAAGAACCGAACCGACGATTCTCCGGCGTCGCGCAACTGCCGCGGTTGCTCGATCATCTCGACAAGCTGCCAGTCGCGACCACCACGCCCGCCGAAGCGACGGCATTGGCACTGCAGGCGGAAGCGATCGGTCGTGTGCATTGGATCAGCGACTTCGCCGTTCCCCATGACTTTTCCCTGCCGGTGCTGTCCCTGCGCCGTCGTGGTGCCAAGGTGTTTGGCTGGTTGCCTGCCGTTCCCGAGGATGACGCGCCGCCATCCGGTGGCTACCTGCGCGTCATCGATCCAGAGTCCGGGCACGAACTTGCCGTACCGGTGGACCGGGCCTTCCAAGACGAATTGCGTGGCCAGTTGGCCCTGCTGCAACGCCAACAGCGCCGCATGTTTGCCGAAGCCGGCAGCCAATTGTGGCGATGGGCGCAGGGCGATGCCGATGTGCCGCGTCTATCCGACTACCTGCCGATCGTGGCTGCCTGCGCGCGCTGACCCACGATGAACCTCATGATCGACCTCACCGAGCCGCAGTTCTTGTGGGCACTCCTGCTGCTGCCGGTGCTGTGGTGGTTGTCGCAGCCACCACAGCCGCGACGACAGGTCGTGTCGGCACATCTGGCGCAGTGGCAACTTGCGATGCGGGCGTTGCGTCGACGACCACCGCGCGGCTCGTGGTTGCGGTTTGCGTTGCTGGCTTTGGCAGCCATTGGCGCGACGATCGCAGCGGCGCGGCCGTTCGTGCCGGCGACCGATGGACCGGGCAAGCTGGTCGTGTTGCTCGATGCATCGGCGAGTATGGCCGTTGTGGATGGCGATCAGTCGGCGTTCGAACGCGCGCGCGACAAGTTGCGAGCAACGTTGGCTGCGTTGCCGGAGCACATTGACGTGACCCTGCTGCGCTGTGGCGGCGACTTGCGCCGTCGGCACGGGGTTGCGGCGCGCCAGTGCAATGATCTCGGCCAACCCGGTGGTGGGCTTGAGGCCGATCTTGTGCAGCTAGCCGAGCAGGCGCAGACCGACGACTGCGTCGTGTGGACGCTGACCGATGGTCAGGGCCAGCAGCAAGTGCCTGCCGTGGGGGCGTTGACGATGTTGCCCACTGCCGGACCAAATGCCGTCATTACCGCCGTGCGCGTGCACGATGCGTGGCCGTTGCCGACACTGATGTTGGAAGTCGATGTCGTGGCGTTCTCGTTACCGGACGCGCCCCTCGCCGCGGTTTTGCAACTCAGCGGTGCGGTCACCGAGCCGCAGCAAATTGCTTGCGACCTTCAGTCATCCGTTGCGCAAACGGTCACGGTCTCGGTGCAGCGCGCGGTTACCGGTGGCGAACTGTTGTTGGAGTTGCAGCTGTCTGGGGATCGACTGCCGCACGACAACCTGCACGCCTTGACCTTGCCGCCGCTGCCAGCACCGCGCATAGCCGTGCTCGCCGAACAGGACGCGGGTCCGTTTGCGATCGTTGCAGCCGCTGCTCTCGCCGATGAAGTGGCCGGCGAGGTTGTCGCGCTCGAAGCGGGTGTTGCCGCCGGAATGTTGTTGGTCGACGGTGGCTTCGTCGCGCTGCAGGCCGCGAATGGCGAACTGGCAAGGCGCCGCGTGTTGACGTTCGGCACGCGCTTGTCGCCGGAGGCCACCTCGGAACCTTGGTTGAGCCCGGCCCCGATCGACTGGTCGCGCAGCTCGCCGCTGACTCGTGGTCTCGACTTGTCGGAGCTGCGCATCGAGCGTGCTTGGCGCAACATCCTGCCCGACGGCGAAGCGTTTCTGTGGTGGGTCGATGGCGACGACCGCGTGCCGCTCGGCGTGCTCGTCGATGCCGGCGAGACGGCTTCGGTGCATTTTGCCTTCCGCCTTGAGGACAGCAACCTGCCACTGTTGCCAGCATTCCCGCAGCTACTGCGGCGGGCGTTCGTGCGCAGCTACGGGCAGACCGAGACCAGCATCGCGACGCCGTCGGTGTCGCCTGCCAGCGAACACGACCTGTCTGCCCCGGCGGCTGCCGACGATCGTGCCTTGCCGCAGTTCGGGAGCCAGGACGTCGGCCTGGCGCGATGGTTCGTCTGCGCGGGCCTCGTGGCGCTGGCGTTTCGGGCTTTCGTCCGGTAAGCCGAATCGTCCCAACTCTGGTCAGGAGAGCGCCTTTTGGCGCCCCCTCGACGAAGTCCGATCGTCGCCAGGACAAGATCGCCTTTGGCAAGCCAGCTCTTGCAACCAAGTGGTCGATCTCTACCATCCTTCCCCCTAACAGCGTACGTAAGCCCGGCCGTCGTGGCCGCGCAGACCTCTTCGCCCCTAAGTTGAAACCTGGTGGGTCGCCGATTGCGGGCCCCAATGGAGCTAGATAGATGACGGGTAGAAACACCCTCGGCATCCTGGGCAAGAAGCTCGGAATGACCCAAGTCTTCCTCGACGATGGCACGTGCGTGCCCGTCACGGTCGTTCAGGCCGGTCCGTGCAAGGTGCTGCAGGTCAAGATGATGACCGCTGCCGAACACCCCGAAGGCCACCGCACGGCTGCCCTCAACAAGGGCAAGAAGAGCGGTAAGCAGGATCGCGCTCGCGCTGCCGATGGCTACTACGCCGTGCAACTCGGTTACGCCGACCGTCCCGCGCGCCTTTGCAGCAAGGCCGAACTCGGCCACGTTGGCAAAGCGGGTGCCGAGAACGGTCTGCGCTTCGTCAAGGAGTTCCGTCTCGACGAAGCTCCGACGCAGATCCCCGGCGATGTGATCACGGTGGACTTGTTCGATGGCGTTAGCCACGTGGATGTCACCGGCACGACCAAGGGTCGTGGTTGGGCTGGCGTCATCAAGCGCTGGAACTTCGCGTGTCAAGACCACACGCACGGCAACTCGAAGGTTACGCGTCGCGCCGGCGGTATTGGCCGTCAATACAACACCAGCCACGGTGTCCCGAAGGGCAAGAAGATGGGTGGTCACTACGGTGTTGAGCAGGTGACAATCCAAAGGCTGCAGGTCGTCAAGACCGACAAGGAACGCAACCTGATCTACATTCGAGGTGCCGTCCCGGGCCACACGAACGGCTACCTGGTAGTCACTCGCACGGTCAAGAACGAGCGTGACCTGGCTGACAAGCCGGGCATGGCTGTCGCGAACGCCGCGGCCAAGGCGATGCTGGCCAAGGGCAGGTAGCCCTAGCTGGCGACACTGCCTACCTAGCAACCACTGACACAACCAAAGACTCAAGGAGTAACGAACCATGGCAAAGGCACTTAGAAAGGGCGGCGGCGTCTGCAAAGGCAGCTTCAGGCTCAAGAAGATGAACAAGGGCTGGTCCACCTGCCGCAAGGTACCGGTCGGCAGTCGCCCGGTGCTTCGCATCACCGAGCCGGTCGCAGATAAGGCCGAAACCACAAAGGCCAAGGCAACCAAGAGCAAAGGCTAGGGCCTTTGCTTCGGTTGCAGACCGGGTGATGTTCACCCGGCTGCAACCAACGGCCACGCCATGACGACGACGCATGCAGATGTAGTTGTTGTCGGCGGGGGCGCGGCAGGCCTGATGGCCGCCATCCAGGCCGCTACGCGCGGCCGCCACACCGTGCTTCTTGAGAAGAACCAGAAGCCCGGTCTGAAGATTCTGATTAGCGGCGGCGGTCGGTGCAACCTGACCACAACGCGGCACGGTAAGGACCTCGAAGCGCAGTATGGGAAGCGCCGTGGTCGTTACTTGCGGCATGCGCTGCGTTCCTATCCGCCGACCGCGCTGCGCACGTTCATTGAGGCTGCCGGTGTGCCGTTGCGCGAGGAAGACCTTGAGAAGCTGTTCCCGGTGAGCCAGAAGGCGCGTGATGTCGTGGTGGCATTGGTCCGCGAACTCGACAGAAGCGGCGCCGAACTGCGAGGCGAGGCTCCGCTGACCGGCATGAAGCTCGACCAGGATCGCTTTGTGCTGACGACGCCACGCGGCACGTTGACGGCCGCGAGTGTGGTGCTGGCGACGGGTGGTTTGAGCTATCCGAAGACTGGCACGACTGGCGATGGCTACGCATTCTGTCGTCAGTTTGGCCACACGATCACGCAGACGTGGCCAGCATTGGCGCCGCTGCGTTGCGATGAAGCCTGGGTGCATGACCTGCAGGGCATCGTGCTGAAGGGCGTCGACATCGCCTGTCTCGATCGACTAGGCAAGCCAACGGTCCACCGGCAGCGGCCGATTCTGTTCACGCACAAAGGCCTGTCGGGACCGGCGCCGATGGACCTCGCCGGCGACGTCGAAGAGCAGGAAGGTCACGCCAAGGTGCGGTTCGACTTCGTGCCCGAGCAGTCGCGCGAGCAGTTGGAGCAGTCGTGGCTCGAGCAGGCCAAGCTGCATGGCTCTCGCCGGGTTGAGTCCGTGTTGCCGCGGTGGCTGCCGCTACGCATGCGACAAGCGCTCTTGTCCGTCAGTGATTGCGATCCGGATCAGCGCCTCGCGGCGTGGTCGAAAGAGGGGCGCCGTCGTTTGCTTGCGACGATGAAGGGCTTGTGCCTGCCGATCCCTCGCAGTCTTGGCTATGGCCACGCGGAGGTGACTCGCGGTGGCGTTGCGCTGGATGAGGTCGATGCGCGCACGATGCAATCGAAGCTGCAGCCCGGGTTGTTTGTCTGTGGCGAGCTGCTCGACATCGATGGTCCCATCGGTGGCTTCAACTTCCAGGCGGCGTTCGCTATGGGGCGGTTGGCTGGCCTGACCGCGTAACCGCGGTTTCTCGATAATTCATGTAAGGTTTGGCGGTGATGCGAGTCGGTGTCGTCATGAAGCGATCCCCCAGTTGGTTGATTTGGTTTGCTGCCATGGTCGTGGCCCTGAGCCATCTGCCCGGGCAATGCTGCCTTGGCGCCCAGAATACGAGCGTGCTGAGCAGCAACGGTCGCTACCGGGTTGAGGCCACCTCTTTGACGGGCACGGGTCATCAAAGCCACGGGCCTTACCACTTCCGGTTCACGATGTATCGCGTCGCCGAGAAGGCCCGTGACGGCAAGCCTGCGACGAAGGATGCCGCGCTCGGAACCTTCGAGCGTCAGTGGGATTCGCGTGCGCACTTCCACATGCAGATCGTTGTGTCGCCGACGGGCAATGGGTTTCTGTTTGGCTGCTCGATGCAGCCGCAGGTGCAGTTCCTCGGTCGCCGCGGCCGCGTCTTGCGAGATATCGTGTGCGCTTACCAGCAGCGCATCGATCCCTACGACGACAACCGTGACAAGACCAAGGCGCAGAAGCACTCGGTGCGCTTGTTCTCAGCGGGAGGGGGCAAGCCCTCGCGGCAAATCGAGCTCTGGCTACCATTTGGGCAGGTCGTGGGGCCGGAGCTGCGGGCGATGCCATGGCAGCGCGGCTCGCCAGTTACCTATGCGCCGATCGGCAAGGATGTGCAGCCGCATTGGCAGAGCTTTGGCGGGAAAGAAAAGCGATGGCTGTTGCGCATGCTTACGTGGAGCCCGAAGCGCGGCGAACACGAACGCGCCGCGGTCGAAGGTGAATGCGCAAAGCTGCGGGCAAAGCCATCCCACCGTGCGGCACAGGATGCTCTGCTCGAGTTGGGTTTGTCAGCTTTGCCAGTCCTGCGCGCGAAGCTTGTCGATGAGCAGGACGCGGACTGTGGCACCGCGATGGCGTCCGTGATCGACCGAATCGACGCGCGGCTGTGCGGTCATGACGTCCCGTGGCGAAACCGGGAGCTGTTGCAGGTGGTTGCCGAACATCCCGATGAAGACCTGCGCAATTGTGCCCTTGGTCGCCTGCGCGCTCTCGACACGCGCTAGTTACCGCGATGGCCTATCCTAGGCATATTCCCCAGTTGGTCCTTGGCCGGTTGACGCGCGCGGCCTGGAGCCGGATCTTCAGTGTATGACGTACTCGCGCTGCTGGACGCTTCCGTTCCTGCTTGTCGCTGCATTGGCAGCGACGGACTACACAACAGCACAAAGCCAACAGGCCGGCGTGCGGCTGACCAAGGTTCCGGATCGCGTCGTATTGCCGGCATCGGCGGGCCAGAACCTGATTGTCGAAGTGGAAGTCCAAGGCCAGCCTGACTCCGTGTGGCTGGCGGTGATGGCTGCCGATGTCGATCGCGTGCCGCTAGAATCCGCCGGCAGCAATCGCTACCAACTCAATCTGCGCGACGACCGGGTGCTGTCCTTGTTGGGCGCGGATCGTGAGGCCGGCGACCTGCGGGTATTCGCGCGCAAGAATGGCAAGACGCGGCAGAGCACCAAGATTGCGTGGGTGCGCGGCCAACCCAGCAAGGTTGTTTCGTGCATCGTCGTAGGTGTCGACGGCAAGCAACGGCAATGTGAACTGGGCAGTGAGCCGTGGTTGGATCCGGCCAAGGTCGAACGCATCGAAGTGCGCGGCCTGGCGATGCCGCAAGCCAAGGTCGTCGCGGTCGCCGACGGCACGACGCTGCCGCTGACGCGGTCCGCGGTGGGTCGGCCGTTCGTGCTCGCGATGAATGAAGGCGTGCGCCAGAGCATCTACCAGGCTTCGGACCTCGGCATCGATGTGCAGCATGGCGGCAAGTCCTGGTGGTTTGCCTTTCGCATCGTGCCAGGCCAGCTTGCCCCAGAAGACCCGACCGTTGTGGTGATGCAGCGCCGTCGCGTGACCTTGCCCGGTAGCAACAATTGGCTGCGCCTGCACGTCGGCGACATCACTGCTGGGCAGGCGATGGTGTCCGTGACGGACGCGAAGGGGCATTTTATCGCCGATGCACGTTCGTTGGGTGAGAAGGACTTCATCGACATCGAGCTGGCCAACGAGAACCACGTGTTGGTATTGGACCGCCTCGTCAACCGGCTCGTTGGCAATGACCACGCCAGCTTCCGCATTGTCGACAAGAAGCGCTTCAAACCCGACGAGATCGCGATGTTCATTCGTCGCATCGTCGACGCCAAGGTCTTGTTCGTGCGCGAAGGAGAGGAATACAACGGCCACCTGGCGCAGCGGTTCTTGCGGGCGCGCTACCTCAACCACCGTGGGCCAAAGTGGACGACCGAACAATTCGTCGAGGCCGCGTGCAAGTCGTCGCGCACCGGCGAGCCCTACCACGTGAAATTGCCGGACGGCAAGGTGGTGGGCGCCAAGGAGTGGTTCACCGCGCAGTTGCAGAAAATGCGCCGCGAGCAACGCTGACCGCTGCCGCGCGACAACGGGAACCAAGGGGCGGGGCCGTTACTGGTTGACGCCGCGGGACCGCCCGGCGATGGTCACGGTCATGATCGGCGACACGATCGTCGCGGTGGCGACCCCGTCGGGTCCAGGCGCGCGCGCCACAATCCGGATCTCTGGACCGCAGGCGTTTGCCGCGGCCGGTCGGGTGTTTTCGCCGCCGCTACCTGCCGAACGCGCTCAGCTGGACGGCGAAGTCCATGTGGGCGGTGTGCGTTTGCCTTGCATGGCGCTGACGATGGTCGCGCCGCGATCGTTCACCGGCGAAGGCGTCGTCGAGCTGCACGTTCCTGGCAGCCCCGTGCTGTTGCGTTTGCTGCAGGAAGAGCTGCTGCGCGACGGCGAGGCATTGGGCGTTCGCGCCGCCCTGCCCGGCGAGTTCACGGCGCGTGCGTGCGAGAACGGTTGCCTCGATCTCGCCCAGGCAGAAGGTCTGCTGATGTTGCTGCACGCCCAAGACCAACAGCAGGCACTCAGCGCGGTGCAGTGGCTCAAGGGCGGGCTCGCCGCGGCGGTGCAGTCGGTTCGTAGTGAGCTGCAGGACATCCTCGCACTGCTCGAAGTCGGCTTCGACTTTGACGACGACGACACCGGCGCGGTTGCCCCCGAATTGTGGTTGAATCCGCTGGCGCCGTTGGCCGAACGCATCGACAGGTTGTTGCTGTCGCTGCCGACCGCGGCACCGGGCGGCGAGGTGTTGCTGATTGGGCGAGCCAACGTCGGCAAGTCGTCGCTGGTCAACGCACTCGCTGGCGACGACGCAGTGCTGGTAGCGGACCACCCTGGCACGACCCGTGACCTTCTGCGCGTCCAGGTGCAACCAGGCGTGCACCTGTGGGATGCGCCGGGGGATCTCGACGACCCGAACGCTGCCGATGAGGCCGCACTGGCCCTCCGCGAGCGGTTGTCCGGCCGTGCCGCGGGCTTGCTCGTAGTGCTCGACGCGAGCGATCCGCAGGTGCCGGCGATGGCTCTGTCCTCGCCGATGCCGTGGTTTGCAGCTGTCTTCACCAAGTGTGATCTGGTCGACACCGTGCCTGCTCTCGGCGAGGCCGCCCGCGCCCGGTTACCCGGGCCCGATCGCGTCTTCTTGACCAGCTCGGTGACCGGCACCGGTCTGGCCGGCCTGCGCGAAGCCCTGCGGTTGACCGCCGGATCGACGACCGTCGATGCTGGGGGGCCCTTGCGCACCGCATTGCAGGCGGCGGTCGATGCCGTGCGCCGCGCCATCGAAGCAGCGTCCCTGGCACCAGAACTTGCGGCCGCCGAGCTGCAGGCTGCCTTGCGTTCAATGCACGGCATTGCGGGTGAACACAGCCCCGAACAGCTGCTCGACCGGATTTACGGTCGTTTCTGTCTCGGCAAGTGACCGCCCCCAGCGACGACACGTTGCATGAGTTTTGACACGCAGTGCCCTTTGACACACAAGGGGTTGGGGCTGTAGAGTCCTCGGGACTGCAAGGTCTGGAGCCCGTGGTCAGATGGGTTCCTTTTCCGCTTGTTCGAAACCTCCGGTGGTGGGCGTCAAACACAAGCCTTCTGGCTGTGGCCACCGGACGATCTAACTGCAATGCGCTGTCCCTACTGCAAGGCCGACAATGATCGGGTCATCGATTCGCGTGCAAGCGCCGATGGCTTTGCGATTCGTCGTCGCCGCGTCTGTGCCGATTGTGGCCGACGCTTTACGACTTACGAACGCGCCGAGATGGCGCCGCTGCGAGTCGTCAAGAAGAACGGAGAGCGCGTCGCGTTTGATCGCACCAAGGTTTCGAGCGGCTTATTGCGCGCTTGCGAGAAGCGTCCGGTTTCCAACGCCCAGGTCGAGGAAATCACGGATCGCATCGAGCGCCAGTGCATGGAGGCCTTCGACAAAGAGGTGCCGAGCAAAGTGGTCGGCAACCTCATCATGCAGGAACTGCGCCAACTCGATCAGGTGGCCTACGTGCGCTTCGCGTCGGTCTACCGCGAGTTCAAGGACGTCAGCCAGTTCCTGGAAGAGTTGAAGCCAATGCTGGAAAAGCGGCGAGAGGGTGGTCATGAAGCGTCGGACGGAACATCTAGTTGAGAAGCGCGACGGTAGGCGCGAGTTCCTGCGAGCAACCAAATTGGCGCGATCCGTGCACCTTGCCCTCTACGCCATTGGCGTGGACGAGGATTGGCGTGCGATTGAGGTCGCCAGCGCCGTGCTCGAGGGCTTGCGTGAGCGTCGTAAGAACGTTGGTGAGGTTGGCCCGGTGGTGTTGACGACGTCGGAGATCGCCGACTCGGTGCAGCACCTTCTGGTGGTGACCGGTCAGCCGGCAGCCGCCGTTTCGTATGGCGCGGTGCAAGCCGAGCGCGCACGCCGTCGGCATGCGGTTGGCGGCGCGGTTGCCACGATACCGATACCGTCCGCACCTATCCCGACGGCACTACAACGCAAGATGCCGGTCGTCAAAGACGGCAAGCTGGAGTCCGGGGATCACAAGCCGGGCAATCTCAAGCAGACCGACCGCTTCGGTGGCATCTGGCCGGGGAAAGGGTAAGCCATGCGGCTGAAGCGCCTCGTCGCTCGCGGCTTCAAGTCGTTCGCCGATAAGACCGAGTTCGAATTCGACTCGCGCTTGACTGGCATCATCGGCCCCAACGGTTGCGGTAAGTCCAACGTTGTCGACGCGATCAAGTGGGTGCTGGGTGACCAGCGCGCCAAGAGTCTGCGCGGCACGTCGATGACCGATGTGATCTTCAAAGGTGCCGAAGGCCGTGAAGGCATGGGCATGGCCGAGGTCACGATCACGTTCGAAGACCCGGACGGTCGCTTCGATGGCGCGACCGAGATCGATATTTCGCGCCGCCTGACTCTCGACAAGGAATCTAGCTACCTCGTCAACGGTGAGGAAGTGCGCCTCAAGGACGTTCGCGATGTGCTGCTCGATACCGGCCTCGGCTCCGGTGGCTACTCCGTCATGGAGCAGGGCCGCATCGATGCGGTGTTGTCGGCCAACCCCGAAGCCCGTCGCGCGATCTTTGAAGAAGCTGCCGGCGTGGCGCGCTTCAAGCTGCAGAAGAAAGAGTCGCTGCGCAAACTCGATCGCACCGACCAGAACCTTGCTCGCGTCACCGACCTACTCGAAGAGCGCGGTCGTCGCATTCGCAGTCTGCGCATCCAGGCCGGCAAGGCCCGCCGCTACCGAGTGCTGCAGGCAACGCTGTGCGACTTGCGTGCGGCGCTCGCGGTCATCGATGGCGAAAAGCTGCGCGAGTTGTGGCTGACACAGGCGGACAAGCTCAAAGAACTGCAAGAGGAACTGGCGGCAGCCGAGGCCGGCCGTGAAACCAAGGGCGAGGAACTCAAGCAGAAGCAAGAGGCGATCTCGACGGCGACGGCGGCTTTCGAACGCGTTCAGGACGAACTGCGCCGTTGCCAGAGCGAGCTGATGCAGCACAAGGAGCGCGCCGAATCCCACGCGCGTCGTGCGACGGATCGTCTGGCGGAGTTGCAGCGCGGCCAGCAGCGTTCGCAGGGCCTGGTCGAGCAGCGTGACGAACGCGCGATGGTTCTGGCAGCCGCACGCGATGAGTTGGCGGCCAAGGAAGCCGATCTCGTCGACTTGCACAAAGCGCTTGAGGACCAACGGCGGGCAAGCCAAGCCGCCGCGTTGGTGCTCAAGGACTTGCACGCGGAGCGCGAGAGGGTTCGCGAACGCCAACTGGAGCTGCTGTACCAACGCACCCGCGCCCGCAACTCGGCTGCAGATTCGACCGCCAAGGTTGCTGCCGCCAAAAATCGCCAGGGACGGCTGGATGAACGACGCCTCGTGCTCAGCGATGAATCGGCGCGCCTCGATGACCAGCTGGGCCGTTGGCGGTCGGAGTTAGTTGATCACGGCACGCGCGAGCGTCTGCTCGAAGAGCGCGAAGATGTGGCGATCAAGGGTCTCGAAGGCGCCGATGTCGCCGCCGCTGAATTGGCCGAGCAAGAGTCCAGCCTGCGCTACAAGCTGACCAAGTGCGAAGGCACGCGGCAGGCGTTGCTCGCGATGGAAGCCCACATGGAAGGCTTCGACCAGGGCCCGCGCTACGTGCTCGAAAAGAAGTCGGCTGGCCTGCGTGGTCGCTTGCTGGATCTGATCGAAATCGATAGCCAGCACGGTGCCGCGCTCGAGGCCGCCCTCGGTCCGTATGTGCAAGCGTTGGTCGTCGACACGCGCGAGAACGCCGCGGCGATCGTGCGCGACCTGACCGAGCAGCGTCTCGGTCGCGTCTTGTTGCTGGTCGAAGAGGCCTTTGGTGAGGAGCCGCCGTACACCGGGCACTCCTCGCTACTGCGCCCGCCGCAGGGTGCTGAGTCCTTGACGGACCTCGTGCGTCACGTTCTCGAAGAGCAGGGTATTCCTGACTTGGCCAAGGCCGTCGAAGCGGCAGCGGCTGGTGAAGATGCCGATCAGGGTCTGGGCGATCAGGGTCTGGGCGATCAGGGTTTGGGCGATCAGGGTTTGGTCGGTGATGGCGCGGCTGCGAGCCGCAAGCTGTTGGCTTGGCTGTTGCGCGGCGTGGTCGTCGCCGACTTCGATATCGCCGACTCTGCTCGCGCGGACCTGTGCTTCGTGACCCCGGACGGCACCGTCGTGTGCGGTCCGCGCATGGAAGGCGGCGCCGCCGCCGAAGGCCATCAGGGGCTCGTTGTGCGTCGGTCGCAGATCGTTGAGCTTGGTGAACAGGCGGTCGTTCTCAAAGAAGACTTGTCCGGCTTGCAGCAAGGCAAAGAAGCGGCGACCGGTCGCGTCGACTTGCTGAAGCGCGAGCTGAAGTCCGTCGGTGAGGCACTCAACAACGTGCGCCGCGAAGCGCACGCGTGCCATGCGCAAGAGTCGCGGCTGGTGGCCCGCAACCAGGATATTGTGCGCGAGTCCGAGGAAATCGAGCAGGAGGATGTCGAGCTCTCCCGCACGCGTGCGGCTGGCTTGGCTGCGCTGGGCACGTCCCTGCTCAACCAGCACCTGTTGATCCGTCATGAGCGTGCCGCCGGCGATGCTGAGCAGGCGTTCGGCGAGCGCATCCGCGTTGCCGAGGAAGCGCAGCGCGCCGAGCAGGATAAGGAACAGAACCTTCGCATCCAGCAGGTGCAGACCGGCGAAGTGCGCGAAGGTCTTTTGCGTTCGATCAAGATGCACGAGGAGGCTGTGCGGGACTTCGATCGCACTCTGCAGGAGATCGTCGATCGCCAGCAGCAGGCCGAAGAGGACCGCACCGAAGCGCTCGCTGCGCAGGAAAGCCTGCTCGAGCAGGCCGACGCGCTCGGCGAGACCGTTACCGAGCTGACCGTTTCCAGGGAAGTCTGCGACGAAGAAGTGCAAACGGCTCGTTCGTCGCGCGAGCAGGTGCTTGAAGAGTGCCAGCTTTGGGAGCAGCGCTACGCTGTCGGCAACGAGGCACTTGGTCAGACGCGCCTCGCGGTCGTCGATGTCGAGCACCGCTTCGAACGACTTGAGGAGCGTCTGCGCGAAGATTCCGGAGTCGAGCTGCGTCGATGCCTTGGCGAAGTCACCGGCATTGGTCTGGTCGATGCGGGCATGTTTCAAGGTCCACCGGCGCCGCTCGGTGTGGTCGAGGTCCTGCAAGGCCCACCGCTGTCTCCGCAATTCGTGGCACAGTGGCACGGCTTGAAGCGCCTGTGGCTGGCAGACGACTTTGACGCGGCTGCGTCGCGCAAGGAAGTCCAGGTCCTGCAGAGCCAGAAGGATCGCCTCGGTTCGGTCAACCTCGACGCGGTCGAAGAACTCGACGAAGAGGAAGGCAACTTCACGCTTCTCGAGCAGGAGGTTGGCGACCTGAAGGAGGCGCGCAAGACGTTGATGGAAACGCTGCGCCGACTCGAGGCGGAGTCGAAGACGCTGTTCGAAGACACGTTCCACGAGGCGCGCAAGAACTTCCAAGAGATCTTCCGCAAGCTCTTCCAAGGCGGCAAGGCCGACATGTTCTTGTCCAATATGGACGAGGACATGCTCGAAGCCGGCATCGAGATCGTCGCGCAACCGCCAGGTAAGCAGTTGCAGTCGATCAATCTGCTGTCCGGTGGGGAGCGCTCCCTGACCGCGGTCGCGATCCTGTTCGCGCTGTTCAAGGTGCGCCCGAGCCCGTTCTGTATCCTCGACGAAGTGGACGCCGCGCTCGATGAAACCAACGTGGAGCGCTTCCTGCGCGTGCTACGTGACTTCACCGCTGGGACGCAGTTCTGCATCGTGACCCACCACAAGCGCACGATGGCCGAGTGCCAGGTGCTCTATGGCATTACGATGCAACGTCGCGGTGTCAGTTCGCGCATCGCGGTGTCGTTGCACGAGGTCGATACGATCCAAGACGGCGGTGTGCCTGGCACGCAAGACGGTAAGGACCCGGCGGAAAAGCAACGCATGGCCGGCGAAGAGCAAGTCGGCTTCGCCTAGGGCTGACCTGTTAGACGCGGGCGCTTCGCTGACTTCGTCCGGTGGGAAGAACGTGCTCTGGTTCTTCATGATCTCGATTAGCCACACGTCGTCGTAGCACCACAGCCTGCGGCAATTGTGCCACTCTGGGCGGTGCAAGGGCAAGCTCGTTGCCGATGCGTGCTGCAGCTGGCACTCTCTTCCCATGCGTAGAATCTTGCTGGCGATTGCTCTCGGTGGCTGCGTTGCCCAACCTCGCTTCGGTGCAGCCCGCTTTGATCCGATCCTCGCGGACCTGACCCAGTTTGCGATGCAGCATCAGATCGACATGGGCGTGCCCGGGGTCTGGTTTGCTTTGCTCGAAGTGGATCCGGTGACGGGGGACGAGCACCTGTTGGCGCACGCGGTCGGCGGTGCCACCAACTCCGCCTACGGAACGTCGGTGCAGCCGCGGCCGAACGACCTCGAGAGACTGGCCACGCATCGCGTCGCGTCGATCAGCAAGCTGTTCACTGATACGGCTGCGATGGTGTTGGTCGAACGCGGCGAACTCGACCTTGACGAGCCGGTGCAGACCTACCTGCCGGACTTCGCGCCGAAGAATCCATTCGGTAAGCCGGTGACGTTGCGCAACCTGATGGGCCACCGTGCCGGCATCGTACGCGAGTCGCCGGTTGGCCACTACTTTGACCCGGACGAGCCGTCGTTGTCGGCGACGGTCGCGAGCCTCAACGACACGGCCTTGGTCAAGGCGCCGGGTGCGGCGTTCAAATACTCCAACCCAGGCATTGGCATCGTTGGCGAAGTCATTGCGCGAACGACGGGAAAGCCATTTGAAGACGCGGTGCGCGAGTTGGTGCTGACGCCACTCGAACTCGAAGACAGTGACTTTGCACCGCGCCAAGACCTCGTCGCACGTCAGGCCAACGGCATCATGTGGACCTACGATGGCCGCAAGATCCCAACACCAAACTGGCGCTTCGGCTACGTGCCTGCCGCGGAACTGCGCAGCACAGTTGTCGATCTCGTCAAGTTTGCGCGCAGTTGGTTTCCGGGCACAAAGAAGCGCGTGTTGACGGCCAAGGCACAGGCCAGCATGTGGCAGCTGCCCGCGGGCCAGAGCCGTGGCTGTGGCCTTGGCTTCTTCGTTGGCCAACTTGATGGCCACTTGCGCGTCACGCACGGTGGTGCTGTCTACGGCTTTGCGTCGACGTTGGTGGCGCTGCCCGAACAGGGACTTGCAGTCGCCGTCGTCTGCACGAAGGACTTTGCCAACGAGGTCAGCGATGCCATTGCCGACCGGGTCTTGCGTGCCGCGTTGGCCAACCGTCGCGGCGAAACGTTGCCGGCAGCCGAGTATCCCAAAGCCCTCGGCGTGACCACGGCGCGTTCGGTGCAAGGCCACTGGCGATTTGGCGACAACTGGGTTGAGCTGAAGGAGCGCGATGGCGACCTCTACTACGACCCAAACATCGGGATGCGGACGCGCATGCGGCAACGGCTCGATGGTCTGTGGGTTGCGTATGATGCGTTGTCGATCGGTGCTTCGCGGCGTCTCAAGCGGTTGCCGAACGGCAACCTGCACGATGGCAGGGAGGAGTATGTGCGCGACGATTCCGTGCCACCCGAGATGCCTTCCATGCTCGGCGACCTGCTTGGCGAATATGGTTGGGACCACAACGTGCTGGTGGTTTACGAAGACCACGAGAAACTCGGCGTGTTGATTGAGTGGGTCGTGCGCGATCTGCCGGATCACGAGGGGCCGGATCAGTACCGCTTCCCAACCGGCATGTACACCGCCGATCAGTTGCTGTTCGAACGCGATAAGGGCGGCAAGGTGGTCGCCGCGGTCGTCGGTGGCGCGCGGTTCCCGCGGCGAGCTGGGCCGACGGCTGGAACGTTCCGCGTGCCGGTTGTGCGTCCGGTCCCCGAACTCATCGCCGCCGCCAAGACTGCGTCGCCCCCGCAGCAGTCGGTTGGTTTGCGCAAGTTCGATCTCGTCAACCTTGCCGACCTCGACCCGAGCATCCAGTTCGACATCCGCTACGCCACCGACAACAACTTTCTCGGCGCCCAGGTGTATGGGCGTGCGGTTGCGAAGATGCAGCGGCCGGCGGCGCAGGCGCTGTTGCGTGCTCATCAAGGGCTGAAGAAGCAGGGCCTCGGCTTGAAGGTGTTCGATGCCTACCGACCGTGGTCCGTCACCAAAGTGTTTTGGGACGCAACGCCACAACACTTGAAGCAGTTCGTCGCCAATCCGGCGAACGGTTCGCGCCACAACCGCGGCTGCGCGGTCGACCTGACCCTCTACGACATCAAGACTGGTGAAGAGCACCAGATGCCGTCGGGATACGATGAGTTCACCGCGCGCGCCTACCCGGATTATCCCGGTGGCACGTCGCGTCAGCGCCACTACCGCGAGGTCCTGCGCCGCGCGATGGAGGCGCAGGGGTTTTCGGTCTATGAGCACGAGTGGTGGCACTTCGACTTCGCCGAATGGCGTGCCTATCCGGTCGGTAACGACCCGTTGTAACCGGCGGGATGCATGGCGGGTGGTCGGTCCGTGGCATCGGAGTGAGCGCGATGCTGCTAGCGTGGTAAGATTTGCGGTTGCATGAGACTGTCCTCGCTCTTCCTGTCTGGCCTGCTGGCCGTGCTGCTGCCGATGCAATCGCTGGCTGCGCAATCGCTGCCGGGCGTGCAGGACGTCTCGTTCTTGGTGCCGGCTCAGCCGGTCGATGACCCTGAGGCGATCTATGCGACTCGGCTTGAGCTGAAGCTCGCCGAAGGCAGCGGGGCCGAGTGGCGTGATGGCGCGCTCATCTCGCGAACCGGTGTTGAGCTTTCGTCGGTCGCGCGCTGGTTGCGAGGTGCAACCGTCGCGCCACTGGTGACCAGCGTCTCGCGCGATCAGCTTGACCGGTGGCATCAACACGCGTGCTCGGTGCTGCCCGAGAACAACCGACCCGGCAATCTCGGCCTCTGGTTTCGGGTCACGGCGACCACCGCCGAGGTGGCCGAGGCAATGCGCGAACAACTGGCTGCCGAGCCGCTGGTCTCGCATGTCTATTTGGAGCCGCGGCTCTACCCGGCCAGTGCTGCCCAGTTGCGCGTGCCGGTTGCCTGTCCGAACGGCGACATCCCGCCAACGACTCCGAGCTTTGTTGCGCAGCAACTGAGCCACAGCCCGACTCCACTTGGTCACGGCGTGCGACGCGCGGCTGGCGTGCTCGGCGCGCGCGGCCAAGGTGTCAACCTGCGCATGATGGAGAACGGCTGGATCTTTGGCCACGAAGACGTCTGCAAGATGGTCATGAGCAGCGTCATTGGTCCGGTGCCGTCGACGACGACGTCATTCGCGGATCACGGCACATCAGGCGGCTCGATCGTGTTCGGCGATCGCAACAGCTACGGTGTCACGGGCATCGCCGACGAAGTCACCCCGACGTTCTTTGCCATCAACATCAACGGCGGCATGGCCAACTCAATGGCCCTGACGATGAGCAACAGCCTGCCGAACGACGTGATCATGGTTGTGATCATCGTATTGGTGCCGTCCTTAGGTCCCGGATCGTGGCTGCCGTTTGAGTTCTATCAGTCGTCGTTTGACGCCACCTTGACGGCGACTTCGATGGGCATGCATGTGGTCGTGCCAGCCGGCAATGGCAACCGCAGTCTCGACGATCCGTCTCTGCTCGGTCGATTCGACCGCAGCTTCCGCGACTCGGGCGCGATCATGGCGGCCGCTTCGAATGGCGGCTTGTTGCAGAAGGCAACGTTCAGCAATTGGGGGTCGCGCGTCGACGCCCATAGCTGGGGGGAGAACGTAATTTCGTGCGGCTACGGCACGCTGTTCTTTCCGAACAACGACCGGCTCCAGGCATACACCGCCGCGGGCACTGGTACGTCGTCGTCGACGCCGCACATCGCTGCAGTCGTGGCTTCGATGCAGGGCGCGGCCAAGCTGCAAACGGGGCAGTTCTTGAGCAACACGGAGGTCCTCAATCTGCTGCACTCAATCGGCGCGTCGACGCCGGATGTGATTGGATTGCGCCCGGATCTGCCGGGCATCCTCGAGCAGATGGGTGCCATCGATGGTTTGACGATGGTAGATCCCGACGTGCCGATCGGAGGCACGATCACGGCGACGATGACAGGCCCGCCGGGGTCCGTTTCTGCGATGTTCGGCAGCTTCGCAACTGGCAACCTGCCGCTTGGCTTCAACCGTAATGTGCACCTGGATTTGGCTTCGATGTCGGCCCTCGGTGCGTTCGTCTTGGCGACCGGAACGGCTCAGTTCAACCTGCCCGTGCCGAATAACGTGGCGTTGCAAGGCACAGACATCTACTTCCAGGCGGTGCGACTGACGGGCACCCAACCGCTGTTTGTGACGAATAGCTGCCAGACGACGATCCTGTAGCAGCGGCGCCGTTCACGTTGCGAACCGGAATCCGTTTGCTAACTCGGGGCGAGCCCACTTTTTCGTGGGGCGACAGGGACGTCGGCCTCTAGTCTGTTTGCCCTGACCCGTCCCGAAGACTGTTGCCGCCAAGCCGCGATGACCAAGAAACAAGCGCCGAAGACTGCCAAGCTCATCATTGGAGACCAGGAACTCGACCTGCCGGTGATGGTGGGAAGTGAGGGTGAACTCGCAATCGATATCACCAAACTCCGCAGCACAACTGGGGCTGTGACCTTTGACCCCGGCCTTGGCAACACCGGCGCCTGCACGTCCAAGATCACGTTCCTGGACGGCGAGCAGGGCATTTTACGCTACGCCGGTTATCCGATTGAAGAGTTGGCACAACAGTCCAACTTCGTCGAGGTGATGTGGCTGTTGTTGCACCAGGATCTGCCGAGTTCGACGCAACTGGAGCAATTCAACCACGATGTGACGCATCACACGATGCTGCACGAGGACCTGAAGCGACTGTTTGCCAGTCTGCCGAAGGCTGGCCACCCGATGGCTGTCTGTGCGGCCGCGGTCGGTGCCCTGTCGACCTATTACCAGAAGGCCGGTCCACAGACCGCCGAGCAGAACTGGAGTGACGCGGTGCGGCTGCTCGCGAAGATGCCGACGATTGCTGCTTACAGCTTCAAGCACTCGATCGGTCAGCCGTTCATGTATCCGCGCAACGATCTCAGCTACTCGTCGAACATCCTGCACATGATGTTTGCGACGCCGTGCGGGAAGTATGAGCCGAACCCGGTCATTGCGCGGGCCCTCGATCTGTTGCTCATCTTGCACGCCGACCACGAGCAGAATTGCTCGACCAGCACCGTGCGCACGGTTGGTAGCTCGGGTGCCAACCTGTTCGCCAGTGTTTCGGCTGGCATCTCGGCCCTGTGGGGGCCACTGCACGGTGGCGCTAACGAGGCGGTCATCGACATGTTGACGTCGATCCGTGACGGCGAGCGCTCGGCGCGCCAGTTCATGGATCTCGCCAAGCAAAAGAACAGTGGCGTGCGCCTGATGGGCTTTGGCCACCGCGTCTACAAGAACTACGACCCGCGCGCGCTGATCCTCAAGCAAGCCTGTTACGACGTGCTAGCCGAACTCGGCCGAAAGGATCCACTGCTCGACATCGCGCTTGAGCTCGAGCAGATCGCACTCAGCGACAACTACTTCATCGAGCGCAAGCTCTACCCCAACGTCGACTTCTACTCGGGCATTATCTACAAGGCGCTCGGCATCCCGTCGGACATGTTTACCGTGTTCTTCGCGATCGGCCGTATGCCGGGATGGGTGGCGCAGTGGCTCGAGTACCAGGGTGATTCCGCCGCGCGCATCACGCGTCCGCGTCAGATCTACATGGGACCGAACAAGCGGACGTACACCGACGTCAGCAAGCGCTGAACATGCGTCGCGGCACACGGCGCTGGTGGTGGCTTGCTTCGGTGCTTGGTGCTTCGGCGACGCTGCCTTGCCAGGATGGGCAGCGGCCAAACGTCATCGTCATTGTCAGCGATGATCAGGGGTGGGCCGACATCGGTTACCACAACCCAAAGGTCTACTCACCGCGCCTCGATGCGTTGGCTGCTTCGGGCGTCAAGTTCTCGCAGCATTATGTAATGCCGCAGTGCACGCCGACGCGCGTGGCATTGATGACGGGTCGCTACCCGAGTCGCTTTGGGCCTAAAGCGCAGCAGGCGAGCAACGGGCCGGCGTTTCCGCTCGGTACGCCGACGTTGGCTTCGATGTTCACGGCGCAGGGTTATGAGACCTATCTGTGCGGCAAGTGGCATCTTGGCTCCTCGAAGTCGCACGGTCCTAATCACCACGGCTTCCAACACAGCTACGGATCGCTCGCCGGTGCGATCGGGATGTATGACCATCACTACCGCAAAGGCAAGTTCGCCAACACCTGGCATCGCGATGGAGAGTTGATCCCGGGCGCCGAGAACGGGGTCCATGCGACCGACTTGCTGGCGCGCGAAGCGGTGAGGGTCGTCGAGGCGAAGCGCAACCAGCCGTTCTTTCTGTGTCTGACGTTTCAGGCAGTGCACACGCCTCTCGACGAGCGCGGTCGCTTTGTGGATCGGCCAACGCAATTGGATCCAAAGGACCCGACCCGATGGCTCGATGAAGACGAGATCGAGTGGTTCCACGATCCCCTGGGGCTGATCCAGAGCGAGAAGGACCCGGAGAAGCGGCTGTTGTTGGCGGCCGTGCATCACATGGATCACGCCATCGGGCAGGTCGTCGATGCCGTGCAGCGCTCCGGCCAGCAGAAGGAGACGCTGATCTTGTTCTCGTCTGACAACGGGCCACAAGGCAGCTGGCCCGGCAACGCGTATCCGGATGACCTGAAGCTGACCAACTTCAACCAGCCGTTGCCGATGCGCGGCAAGAAGACGGACGTCTACGAGGGTGGCATGCACGTGCCCGGCTTTGCTGTGTGGCCTGGCCGGATCGAATCGCGCGAGGACAGAACGCCAGTGCACATCATCGATTGGTTCCCGACACTGGCAGCGATCATCGGCCACGAACCGAGCCGGCCGGTGGATTGGGATGGTGTCGATATTCGAGCGGCGCTGTTTGGTCGGGGCGAAGTAGCCGAGCGCGATCTGTACTGGCTTTGGAGTAGTAGCAGCAGTCGGTGGGCGCTGCGGCACGGCCGCTGGAAGATCGTTCGGTATGGTCGAGGCGAGCCGGAGCAGGCCGCGGCGTGGCAGCTGTTCGATCTGGAAGCCGACCCCAAGGAAACGCGTAATCTGGCCAAGGATCGGCCAGAGGTGCTCCAGGCGATGCACGCGCGATTCTTGGTGCATCGTGCCAAGGACAAGCGCGGCAAGAGCAAGTCCAGGACCAAGAAGTAGGCGGCAGAGGCAGCAGCGATCCGGCGACGAAAGCGTTCCGGCGAAGTAGCGCCAGCCGGCGATCCAAGAGCTCCCTGCCGTTGCGTCGCTATGGCATGCGTGTCGCGGTAGCCTCTGCGTAAGCCATGCTGATCCTCCGCTGCTCGTTGCTAGCCCTCGCCCTTGTCGGTTCTGTCTCGGCGCAAGGCAAGGCGCGACAGAACATCGTTTGGCTAGTTGCCGAAGACATGAGTCCGTGGCTTGGGTGCTACGGCGACGACACCGTGCCGACGCCCAACTGCGATCGGCTGGCGGAACTGGGAATCCGCTACGCCAACGCATTTGCGACGTCGCCGGTTTGTGCTCCAGCTCGTTCGTCTCTGATTACCGGGATGTATGCGACCCGCATCGGCACGATGCAGATGCGCAACAACTCGCCGAGCAAGTCGGCGATCGCGAAGGATCCGGAGGCTTACAAGGACATCCCCGGATACGAAGGCGTGCCGCCGGCGTTCGTGCGGTGCTTCCCGGAGTTGCTGCGCAAGCAGGGTTATTACTGCACCAACAACAGCAAGAAGGACTACCAGTTCAAGGAGCCGGTGACGGTCTGGGATGCGTCGAGTGGGCGCGCACATTGGCGCAACCGATCCGAGGGCCAACCGTTCTTTGCGGTGTTCAACTATGGCGGCACGCACGAGAGTGGCACGTTTCCGAGCCGCAAGCCGAATGCAGAAGTAGTGCGGATGGAAGATGTGCCCATCCCCCCGATATATCCGGACACGGAGAACGTGCGCAAGGCGATGGCGCGCACCTACGACAACATCGCGGCGATGGATCGTTGGGTCGGCAAGCGCCTGGCTGAACTTGAGAAGGCAGGGCTACTGGAGTCGACGATTGTGATGTTCTACAGCGACCACGGCGTTGGCCTGCCGCGCGGCAAGCGGTCGTGCTACGACACGGGAACGCGCGTGCCCTTGATCGTGCGCTTTCCCGATGGCAGGCGTGCTGGGGCAACCGAGAAGCGCGTGGTGCAGTTCGTCGACTTTGGTCCGACGGTGTTGTCGCTGTGTGGGGTGAAGCCTGACGGGCGACTCGATGGCGTGCCGTTCCTCGGCAAGTTCGGTCGCAAAGGGCCCGGCTACGCCTATAGCCACGCCGATCGCTTTGACTCCGTCTACGACCGGCAGCGCAGCGTCAGCGATGGCCGCTATCGCTACGTGCGCAACTACGTGACCGACCAGCCCTACCTGATCGCGAATGCCTACCGCGAGCGTATTCCGATGACGAAGGACCTGTATGCGTTGCGCGGGCGATCCGATGTGCCGGCGGCACAGTGGCAGATGGCGGCGACGACTCGTGCGAAGGAAGAGTTCTATGACTCGCAGTCGGATCCGTGGGAGACGAACAACCTGATCGAGTCGGCCGATCAACAAGAACGCATCGCCAAACTGCGCAAAGAGCTGTCGCAATGGATGAAGGACACCGGTGACCTTGGTTTCGTGTTGCCGGAGTCGAAGCTTGTGCGCGAGCACATCTGGCCGCCCGAGGGCAAGCAACCGATCACGCCCAAGGCTGAGTTGCTGCAGGCCGCGGGTGATGTCGCCAGTCGCGTGACGCTGTCGTGCAAAGAGTCGGGGGCGTCGATTGGCTACCGGCTGCTACCAGCCGGGAAGGGCCAGCCGTGGATGGTCTACGCCAAGCCCTTCGTGGTCACCCAGACCCAGCGCATCGCGGTCGCGACCCATCGCATTGGTTGGCGGCCAAGCACCGTTCGCTTCGAAGTTGGTCCACGCAAGCGAGCGAAGGTTGCTCCTCGCCAAGGTGCGCCCAACGTGGTCGTCATTGTTGCGGACGACCTCGGGTTCATGGACATCGGCGCCAACAACAAAAACTGTCTCTACGACACGCCGAACATCGATCGCCTGTCGCGTTCGGGCATGCGCTTTACGGATGGTTATGCAGCTTGCCCCGTTTGTTCCCCGACGCGATACGCGTTGATGACGGGTCGCTACCCGACGCGCGCCGATGCGACCAACTACTTCATGGGCAGGAGGGCTGCCAAGTTCAAGGCGGCGCTGGCGATCGATCGCATGGAGATCGACGAGCGCACCATCGCCGAGGAGTTGGGCGATCGCGGCTACGCGACGTTCTTTGCCGGCAAGTGGCACCTCGGTCCGACCTCGGAATATTGGCCCGAAAACCAGGGCTTCGATGTCAACCGTGGTGGCTTCCATCGCGGTGGCCCATACGGCGGCAAGAAGTACTTCTCGCCCTACGGCAACCCTCGACTCAAGGATGGTCCTGACGGTGAACACCTGCCGGACCGCCTCGCCCAGGAAGCGTGCGACTTCATCGAGCAGAACAAGGATGGGGCATTCCTCGCGTACCTGTCGTTCTACTCGGTGCACACGCCGTTGATTGGCCGCAAGGACTTGATCGAGAAGTACAAGCAGCGCATCGCCGCGTTGCCCGACGACGGTCAGCCCGAGTTTGGTCCCGAAGAGCAGTCCTACAACAACGGCAGGCCGCGCCGCGTGCGGTTGCAGCAACGGCACGCGGTCTACGCGGCGATGGTGGAAGGCATGGATCAGGCCGTTGGCAAGGTGCTCGACAAGTTGGCGGAGCTTGGGCTCGACGACAAGACGATCGTGGTCTTCACCTCGGACAACGGTGGCTTGTCAACGAGTGAGGGGTCGCCAACCAGCAACCTGCCTTTGCGTGGCGGCAAGGGTTGGATGTATGAAGGCGGCATCCGTGAACCTTGGTTGTGGCGTGTTCCGGGTGTGACGCAGGCGGGGACCACCTGTGACGTGCCGATGTCGAGCGTCGATCTTCTGCCGACGGTGCTCGCGCTCACTGGGCATGCCGCAGTGTCGCACGAGCTCGACGGTGTGAGTATCGCTCCCGCCTTGCGCGCGAAGCCGATGGCGGAGCGTCCGCTTTTTTGGCACTACCCGCACTACGGCAACCAGGGCGGCTTCCCGAGCGGCGCCGTGCGGCTGGGCAAGTGGAAGCTGATTGAGCGTCTGGAGGACGGTCGGGTGCATCTGTTCGACCTCGACAACGACCTCGGAGAACGCAGCGATCTCGCCGAGCAGCAACCCGATCGGGTCGCCAAGATGCGCACGATGCTGCACAAGTGGTATCGCAAGATGGACGCGAAGTTCCTGAGGGAGCACAAGGGCGTGAC
>JAPYTD010000150.1 GCA_029936315.1 Planctomycetota bacterium
GATGCATGTGGTAGTGGAAGACGGTCTGGGGATAGGACATACAAGCTGGATTCTGACACAACGTCCGAGCCTGGGCGTTATGTTAAATCCCTAGGGGAGCCCGTGGCGGGAGTCAGTTCCAATGCATCCTCGCCAGCAACGCCCGGTGATCGGTCCATACGTAGGGATAGTCGTAGACCCAACGGGCCGTGCAACTGGTCACGGTGAGTCGGTTGTGGGGATCGTAGAGGTAGATGTAGTCGAGTTGGCCATTGAGGGTCGCACTGGAGGGGGTGGCCGAGATTCTGGTGGCCGTATCCAAGTGGAGAGAGACGTCCTCGAAGCCCGCGCTCCCGAAGGCCGCGGCCATCTTGTGATAGGTGAGCTCTGGGTTGCCCGTGCCCGGAGACCGGTTGCGGATGTTGAGATCGCCAGCGACGATCACGGGGGAGTCCGGATCGAACGTTTTGACCTTGCCCAGCAGCTGAAAGACCTGCGCCAGGGCCACCGGGTTCTCGTACGCCAGGTGGACACTGATGAACCACAGCCGCCTGCCCCCGAAGTCGAGTTTGGTCGCCACTGCGCCTCGTTGCTCGGACCCATAGTCAGCGAGGTTTCCCGAATCCCATGCGAACTGCCAGTACTGGTTCTTCACGACGGTGGCGTTGGTCACGACGGCATTGCCGCGCGACCCTCCCGCGTCCGGCATGAGGCCACCGAAGCGGCTGGTCCAACCGTCGCCCATGCGACTTTGGATGTGCTGCGTGACGTCGAGCCCACCGACGTGTGAGGCCCCGTCGTAGACTTCCTGCAGCGCAATCACCCCGTAACCGCTGCCCACCGCCGACTGGAAGAAGTTCTCGATGTTCCATAGTGGCGCCGGGAACGCCGTGTGCAGGGTATTTGTGCTGTAGTTGTAGGCCTTGGTTCCGCTGTACCAGAGGTTGGAGGAAACAACGCTGAAACTCTGGGCCGGCGTGCCGGCCAGCGTCAGGAAGATGGCCAAACCAGCCCAGAGGATCCGGATGGCAAGATGCTGCGCCGCCGGTCTCGGCGCCTTGGCCGACGAGCTGTCGTGGAGACCGCAACCGGGGTTGAAGGGGCCATGGGCAATTTTTGCTATCGCGGTGTTGGTGGGCAATTCGACAGTTCGGGTGATGTGCGTCTTCATGATCTTGTCGGAGGGGAGTGCTTGGATCTCGTTCTGTCCGCTACAGCCCTTCCCGTGCCCCCATCCCAAGGTGCAAAATCTCGGAACTCGCCGTCGGCTGGCGTCACGGTATGAGCCTGCGCCATGGGCACGACCTGCCTGCTTACGTGCGATTGCCCACAAAACATGGAATCCCGCGAGGACAGCCAAGAGGGCAACGATTGCGATGACAGGTGTGATCATGGCTGTCGCACCTATGACCACCCGAACCCGACCACCACGAAGATCCGGGCCTGACGCCACCCGCAGCGACCCACCGGGTGTAGGTCATGCAAACTGCGGCTCAGACCACCTACCCAACCAACCGGCTCTCTCACCCCTTCAGCCAGCCGTCAACCAGCGAGCCGACACGCCTCTGCCCCAAGCATTGCTCCCCGAATCCCCGCCACCAGCCAGCTCGCGGAGGAACTGAGCGTCAAGTGAACTGCAATGCTCGCTTCAGCGCGACTTGGCCTCTTCTCCAAGTCAGCTAGCATCTCACCGACATGCCATCCTTGATCTCCAAGACCTCCTTCTTGGCCGGGAAGTGAACACTACCGAGTCTCGAAGGTCGAGTCTGCCGGTAATTTCCGCAGCAGTTCAGCCAATCATCCGCCGCAGAAGACATAGCCCCATCGCAAGCCCGCAGAGCATCGGTGCTGGCCTAGCGATGACCGAGAATCTCGAGCAATCGGCCAGCAACATGGCGCATCACCATGCGCGAACCGGCCTTGGAAAGATGGGTTGCGTCCGAGTACACCAATTCACGGTCAGAGTTGATCGCGATGCAACGGCCATCCTTCGACAGCGCCTCAACCAGGTCCAGGAACTCGTAGGCGCCCGTGCGCACAGCACCATCGCGTAACGCGGCGTTGAAGCGGCGTATCTCCGGGCTCAGTGTGAACGTTCGTGCCGCAACCGCATCGATACGCCGCGAGAGCAACGGTCGCTGCAATTGCTCGAACAAGTCCCCTACCGGGGGCCGCGGCACCTGCCCCAACACGACGAGGCGCTCTATGCCAAACTCAGCACGCAGCCGCACCAAGCCTTCCACAATCTGCTCAGGCGTGATCGGTCCTGGCAGAGGCTCACCGTTAGGACCAATCGCCACAGAGCGCCTAACCCCACCAGTCCAAGACTGACCGAGCAAAACCACTGGCTGCGGGCTGCGGTTCTCGAGGCGCCGACGCAATCCTGCCAGCGCTTGGTTGCGCATGGCAGCCCAATCGCGGCCCGGCGTTACGCGCAGGAAGCCGGGCAGGTGCAGACAACCCATGCTAGCCTCAATATCAGCACCAAGCCCGTTGGGCTCGACCAGTTCGTGCACTAGACCTTCAGCATGTTGTTTGGCGTGGCTGTCACCGATCAGAAGGAGATCCAATCGCTCGGGGGCACCGATCTTGCCGTTTCGATAACCGCGCCCTCCGTACTGCTCACGGTGGAACTCCCCGGCATCGCCGCTGCCCTGCGTTAGAAATGGCGAGTCGATACGCCCCGGCCATCCTCCTGAGGCAGTTGCGTGCCAACCGACAACTAGCAAGACCGGAAGCCCCACGGCCAGGGGCCACAACGATACACGCCGCTCCCGAAACGGCGTCTCGACGAAGCGCCAGGACAAGTGCCCCAACAAGATGCAGAGTCCGAAGACGCATACTTGCCCAAGCCCCGTTAGTGGCCCGAAGAGGTAGCCCCAGAACACCACGCACGGCCAGTGCACGAGATAAAGACTGTAGCTAATCCGACCAATCCAGACCGACACGGGATGCGTCAGCACTTTCGTGGTGGCACCGCAGTGGATCACCAGCGCCGTGCCGATGCACGGCATCAGCCCAGCCCATGATGGGAACAGCATGCTCTCGTTATAGAGCGCGGTCGCCGCAGCGATCATCGCAAGGCCAGCGACAAGGCCGACACTACCGATCTTGCCAGACT
The DNA here is from genome assembly GCA_029936315.1 of Planctomycetota bacterium. Taxonomy (GTDB): domain Bacteria; phylum Planctomycetota; class UBA1135; order UBA1135; family UBA2386. Next base: position 3,101 of record JAPYTD010000150.1, read on the forward strand.
GCGCAGCGGCACCAGAGCACAGCGCAAGCAAACCACCAACTGCGAACTCAAACACTCGAAACGGCAACATATAGAACAACGTCGACTTACCGTCGCTGGCGACGTCGGGAAGCCACTGGCTCAGTGATTCCGGCGCGCCTTCGGCAAACCACTCGTTGAGCAGCAGGCTTGCGATCGCGAGCCCAAGAATGGCCCAGCGCAACGAAGCGCGCAGGCCCGTGCGCCACAACAGCAGCAGCATGACCGGCCAAATCAGATAGAACTGCTCTTCGAGGCTCAGGCTCCAGGTATGCAGCATCGGCCGCGTCGCCGACGACACGTCAAAATAGTCTGACTCCAACCAGAAGTGGATGTTGGAAATGCTGAGCACGGCGGCAATCAGCTCATTGGCCGTACGCGCCATGAGGCTGGGCGAGTGCAACATGGCGCTCGCCAAGAGCGTGACGATCGCCGTAACGAACAGCGCCGGTGCCAATCGCCTGATGCGGCGCAGATAGAAGTGGCCAAACCGAAACTTGCCGGTCTCGGCAATTTCGTCGGCGATCAACCGCGTGATCAAGAAGCCGCTGATGACCAGGAAAACGTCAACGCCGACGAAACCGCCCGCAAACCCTGGCGTTCCAAGGTGGAACAGCAGCACAATGAGCACGGCGATCGCGCGCAGGCCGTCGACGTGGGGTAGATAGCGCCTCATCGTTTTGGCCATCAATGCACCAAACGAGCGAGGTATGCTACTGAGCTTCTCTGATATCGCGACAAACGCTGATCCCGGATGAACACTCGGCGAGTCAGAGTGCGAAAGACAGCCACACAGCGGGCCACGCTTGATTCACAAGCGATCTGACGATCAGGAGAACCCTGCCAAACGGTAGTCTCAGCCAGCTTCATTTGCGTAAACGACTAGCCAGAGCCCCCATGGCCTACAGCATTTAGCCACGAGGTCAGCACAATCTGATGCACAATGTGCACAGGCATGGGACGTTAGATTGCATCCCATGTCCAGGCTAGTATGACTAGCTGACTGGACCGGCGACAGCCAAGTCCTCGCGACCCCGAGGAGCGTCGATCCTTTCCCACAAGACTGTGCACGCCCAACTGTGTTGCACGTGCGCACATAAGTCTTCAGTGATCGCAAGGCTCCGTTCATCCGCCAGACGATCCTCGGCCTACGACCGTGCTTCCGCAATGTCGTGCTCACTCCGAGCGTGGACTGCGAAACCCCGGCCGACCTACATGTCGAAATCGTCACTCTGCGCGATCAGGGTGAGCGCCATCGCCTGGTAGAGCATTTGCGGGCAAGCTACCCTTCGATCTCCCTCGTGGTCGGTCATATGGGCAATGGGTCGCTCGCCGGATCCTTCCTGGCAAGATCGGGGTATAGGTCATTCAAACTGCGGCTCAGACCACCTGAACCCAACCAACCGACTC
>JAPYTD010000151.1 GCA_029936315.1 Planctomycetota bacterium
GTGCTGGTGCAGTTGTGCATCAATCACTTCTTCGTGCCCGGCGCCGGCGGCGCGCTCGCCGGCGGCACGTACGCGATCAACAACGATGGTGGCATGGTCGCCGTCGGCATCGGGCGCATGATCCCGGCCTGCCTCGGCGTGCAGGTCGTGACCACGACAGCGCCGGCAGTGGTGACCGCGGGTGCGACGTTCCAACTCGCGGTTGCCGACTTCAACGGCGGCGCCGCCTGTATCCCTGTGCTCAGTTTCGGCGGCGGCTACCTGCATGCGTTGCCCGGGATCGTCGGCCGCATCCTGGTCGATGTGACGACGATGGTGCAGGTCGGGGTCGGCACGACGCCGGCGACGTTCTCGCTGACGATCCCGAACGTATTGGGCCTGGAAGGGATCCAGTTGACGGCGCAGTCGTTGGTGTTCTCGCCGGGTGGCACCTCGAGTGTCGTCACGTCGATGCCGGCGCTGATCTCGGTGCGCTAGGGCTGCGTTCGGCAGGCTGTTGGGGAACACGGTTTCAGCAGAGAGATCCTGATGTGCACGCCGCGTTCAATGTGCGCTTCAAGTCGATCGAGAAGGGCGGCAAACGGGACAGATGACCACATGCCAGCTAACCACAGGTCAGCTGATGTAAGCGCCTGCGCGGGGTGCTCTGGCAGCCCGCGCTTCGCTGGCGCTAGTGGGCGAGCTCCCACGGCAGCCCCGGCAAGAATGGTAGCTTCAATCGCGGCGGCCAAATCCCGACGCCGAATGTCAGGCAAGCCAAGTGCAGCTCGACGCCTTCGACGAGCCCAGCTTGCACGCCAAGGAACGGCGTCTCGAGCTCCAACCCGGTGCGGGTCGTCGTCACGCCGAAGTGGATCCAGCCGTTCATCGGGTAGTCCTTGCCCACCGCGGTGCCGTACTGCTCCAACCACAGACCCGGCACTTCGTGGCTCAGCCACTCAATGAACGTGTTGCTGTTGGGACCGGGGAACGGCTCGTAGTTATCCGCATGCGGAAACTGCTTGGCCACGGCCAGAATCTGCTCCCCCATGACGCGTGCCGACTCCCCCTCATAGATCTTGATGACGTGGGCCTGCCGATCCCCGAAACGCACATCGCCGCGCGCCTGCTTGTCATCGATCGCTTTCACTATGACGCCGGTGGACCGCCCCAAGATCTCGACCCGGAACCAGCCGGACTCGTTGCGAACGTCAAACCAACCGTGCTCTGCCGCCGCCACATACCACGCCATCCTAGACGGCAAGCGCGACGACTTGAACGCGACGACGTAGGTCGCGTCCCTGCCGATCTCGGATGGCAGCGTCGCGCACGCCGCGAACATCGAAACACAGACGGCCATCACCGCCCTCCGGATGGAATCTCGCATCGCGGCGAACCTTACTCGCCAGCAGCGCCAGCGGGCGCCGGGAAGTCCCGGCAGGAGCGCGGACTCCCACGCCCGCCAGACACTCGCCAACAACGCTTCCGCCCAGAGCCCCAACGTCCCGCTGGTCCGCACCGCAGCTTGAATCACCTACACCCGGGAGAGGGTTTTGGCCTTCGCAGGCTCGCCTTGGAGCCGGGCGCTGAGTGCGGCTTGACGGCGAGTTGCGAGCGGGGGAACGTGGTGGGGTGGGTTCCGGGTGTCCGGGACGGTGCTTGAAACGCTTATCCGCCGGCCGAGGTGTTGTGATGCGAACGTGGATCGGACTGTTGACGGTCAGCTTGCTGTGGTTGCTGAGCCACGCCATCCCGTGGACCCACGAATCGGAGCCGTCTGCCAACTCGGTGTGGGCGTTCTATTCGGCGTCGGGCCAGGCGGGATGGGCGTGGGTCGAGCTCAGCGGCCCGAACCCGCAAGAGACACACGGAACCACGGCGATCGACGCGCTGCATGCGTTGGTCGAAGAGGGACGGAGCATGTGGTGGTTTTCCTTCCACTCACGGCAGGACGGAGAGACACGAAGTCCCCACACCGAACTCGACAGGATCGACCGACACGAAGCCCGCATCGGCTGGGGCCTGATCGTGGCGGTCTGCTTGCTGGGCACCTGCTGGAAGATCTTCCAACGCAACCGGCGGGCGGCAACCCGACGCTGACCGGCCCGGAGCCGGGCAGCCCATCAAACCCATCCAGTGTCCACTACTTGCCCTCCAGGATGTCGATGGCCTTCACGATGTTCGCGGCGGAGCCTTGCATCAGAAGGTCCGAAGGACCGGCGGAGCCGAAAGTCAGCCGAAGTCTCGCCATTTGGGGGCGCAGGATCCCCATGGCGTTTCTGACGTCCACCTTCTCCGATCGGTAGACGGTGATCATGTTCACGTGGACGGCCTCGAGTTGCCGAGCGCACTCGACGGAGACGAAGAGCGTGCGATCGGCCAGGGCGTTTCGCCACGCACCGCGGACCCGGGCCCACTCGTAGATGCCGTGATGCGCTGCGATGGGAAACATCATCACACCCTCCTTCGCCGCCAGTTGGCTCACGACTCGAATCGCATTCGTCGACTGGATCTCCAGTGGCTCCTTCAACTCGAAACTCACGCCCGCGAGGGCCTGCTCGTGGTAGAGATGATTGGTTCCGTGCAAGTCGGCCATCTTGTCGAGGGCCCACGAGAGAGCATGTGTTCCCCGCTCTATCGTGAACCCGCGTGATGCCTTGCCGGATACTTTCGCGACCAGGGCCCGCACCGCGGGAGTGTCGTCGGCGGGGCCAAGGGCGACGCCCTCCAGGGTTCGGATGAGCTGCAACGCGGCGACGACTTCGTGACGCAACCCGGTGAACTCGATCGTGTCGGCCACCGGCAACACCAAGCGCAATGTGGATGTGCGAGACGCGAACCACGGCCGCAACTGTTGCCCCATCTTCGTTGCGTCTCCCTTGACCTTCACTGTCGTTCTCACACAGATCTCAGGTGTGGACGAATCGAGCACCTGCTCCGGTGTAAGCACGCGCGGGTTCGCGACGATGAGATTATTGCTCGGCCCGTGGGCGAACATCCAGCGATGAGACGTCTTGCCGGCCACCAGATGCAGGGCGCGCGCTGCTGCGATCTCGCTCAGCACGGCCTCGGCGCTCCCGGCATCGAGTTCGACCGGGTTCTGCAGGCGCAGTGTCAACCCGCTTGCCACGGTTGCGGGGAGGTCCTTCAGCTTCTCGATCTCGTAGTCCCGCCCGAGGTACTTGCCCACCTGCCGGATCACGGAGCGCACATCCACCGCGCCTGGTGCCAGAACCAGCGGTGGGCGCTGCTTCGCCGGCCCGGCGGGCTTCTGCGAAGGGCACGATGAGATCAGAGCAAGCGCACAAGCGACGAGGGTGGGGTACGACGTGTTCATGGATACGCCCGATCGTACACGGTCAATGGCGAGGGTCCGCGGATGAGGGGATCCGATGCTGTGCTTTTCGCACCCATGTTGGGTAGCGGCGATCGAACCGAAACTCGATCAGTCGTTGTGCCACGTCCCGCTGGTCCGCACCGCAGCTTGAATCACCTACACCCCCGAAGTCGCCAAATCCTGCCGAACGCTTGGGGCCGATCAAGAGGCGCGCGCCGTTCGCGGGATTTGCCGTCATGGAAGAAGCCACCACCCGGTACCGCATGCGGCAGGGGTGATCCCCAATCTTGTTGCAGAGGTTGCTGCATCTCGCTCTCGCTGGATTAGGCGCCTTGGACCGTCGGGTGACGCGCGCTTTACCCGGTTACCTCTATTGCATGGATTCTCCGTAACAACATTGCGATAAACAAGATACGTTCGCACCTTGGTGCCGTTTCGCCGGCGGTCGGGCCGCCGCCATGGCATGCGTGGAGCGGATTGCCCGATGGCACCGGATGTTTATTGTGGAGAAATGTGGAAAGAAAGGGCGCAAAACAGATCAGAAAGCCTGGACACGCATGCGCCTCGGAGCAATAAAGCACCCAGTCCATTCTGGTCAGAGTTGGACAGTGGCGGTTAGCAGGTGTCTTTCGGACAAGCCCTGCGCTCCTCGCGAAAGCGGGATTAGCCCCACTGATCCTGCTGGCTTCGCAAGGTGCACACTTGATGAACCTCCTCACTCGTTACTTGATCCCGACGGCGGCGCTCCTGACGTTCGCCAGCCAGACCGCAGCCCAAAACTCCGAGACGCTCGATCAGGGCCTCTCGAACTCGGGCTCTAGCGTCAGCAACTTGCTGCGCAACTCCCGTTACGACTTCGGTCGTGGCCTCACCTTCACGTCGCAAGACGGCGAAGCATCGATGAACATCGGCGGTCAAATCCAGGCCGGCTACAACTGGACCGAAGATGGTGACAACACGACCAACAGTAATTGGTCGGTCAACTCGTCGCGTCTGCGCGTCGGCGGCACGGCCATGGATGGCGTGACCTACTTCCTGCAGTTCGATCCGCAGGGCGGTGGCACAACGACCAACGACCTCGTCGATGCCTGGGTCGGCTGGCAAGTCAACAAGTCGATCCATCTTCGTCTTGGCCAGCAAAAGATGCGCTCGGGCCTTTCGGCCGATACGAGTGCCAACGACACCGACTTTGAGA
>JAPYTD010000008.1:0-70654 GCA_029936315.1 Planctomycetota bacterium
TCGACCGGGAAGTCGTTGGCGTGCACGTAAAACTTGATCTTCGTGCGGCCGTCCTTTGGCGGCAGCTGGTGCACGATGCCATCGACACAGCGCACGAGGGTCTCGCCGAGCTTGCCGCGCACATCGCCGAACGTCAGTTCGCCACCTTGGATGTGCAGTTCGCCGGTCAGGTGTTCGGCGGGCTTTGGCAGCATCTCGGCGCGCGAAGTTACATCGACGAGTTGCACGATGACTTGCAGGTCTTCCTTGCCCTTGTCGTCGACGATCGATCGCGTCACCAGGTCGACGCGGCCCGATGGCTTCAGTGAAGACCAGGTGGCGATATCGAGAGCGCCAAGTTCGGAGAGACTGCGGCCCAGCTCCTCGGACAATTCGAGGTCGCGTACCACGAACGCCAGGTTTCGCACGACATCTGGTCCGGACTCAAGGTGACCGAGCAGTGCCAGTTGGGCTGGCTTGGTCTTTGGGTTTTGTAGCCGGCCGCGCAGTGAGTCGAAGTCGATGCGTGCCTTGGCGCCGGATCCCTGCACGAGCACCTGGCCGACGAGGTCGGTTGCACGCCATGGCGCGACCGGAAGCTGCAAGTTGACGCTGTGCAGAGATAGCTGCACGTCGTGAAACAGTGGATCATTTGGCTGGGGCCGCCAGACCTTGATTTCGCCCGATATCCGGCCACTGGGTTCAGTCTTGCGCCATCGTTCGTCCAGCTCGGGTACGACCCGCGCGACTGCGAAGCGCAGGTCGTCGTCGATGACCAGCTGGTCGGCGGTAATGACGGCCTCAAAGCCATCTTCGGGGCGGTGGTCTGGGTTGAGCGGGATGCGGCCGCGCATCGACAAACCGCCATCGCCGTGGCGCCCGGTCACATCGAAGCGTGCATCGTTCATGCGCACGCGAATGCTGCCGCGCAGATTGTCGAGGCGGTACGGGAAGCCTTGCCAGCGCATCGCCGCGCCATGTGGTTGGATCTCAACAAAGAACCCGCCCGCGAGTTCGCTCATCGGCCGCACCCCGACGTGCACCTTGGCGCGGCCACTCGGTGCGAGGCGTCGGTAGAGATCGCCGCCATCGCCGAGCAGCGTTGCGAGGGCCGCGGCAAGGTCGTCACTGAATGCGACACTTTCGCCGTGGATGTCGAGGCTGGTGTTCTCGCCGGATGGGCGCGACAGATCGATGCGCCCCTCAAGCGTGATGTCGCCGCCGCCGGCAGTGGCGGGGATCACCGCCCGGATGTTCTCGAGCAGCACGGTGTTGCCGCGCAGCCGAATACTGCCGCCGCCGCCTTCGAGCGGCAAGGGGAACGCGATACGGTCGCCCTCCCCGCCGAAACCCCGATACGTCATCGTGCAGTCGCGCACCGTCAGGTCCATTTCGGCGATGCCATCGGGCTCAGTGGGGTCCTTGAGATACAGGTCGATGTCGCCGCGGCCACCTCCCGGCTGCAGCGCTTCGACGACCTGCTTGCCGATCGGAAACGAGCGCAGCGCGGCGATCGAGTCTTTGTCGCCGCGCACATTGCGGCCGTTCGCCAGCAGCTCGAACGTCGTTGTGCCCTCGCCGAGGAAGTTCTCGATGTTGGTGGTGATCGACAGGTCGCCGGTGTCGTTGTGTTGCTCAATGGTGGCCCGGATGCTGCCTTTGCCCGATGTGTCGAGCAGCATCGCGACCTTGGCGTGGCGTACAATGGATGGCAGATCCTTTGCCTCCACGTGCAGGTCGCTGCATTTGGCCGCAATCCGAAATGTCGGTGTGCGGTCGCTGGCGCTCGTCGGCGGCAACGAACAGGTCACGCCAAGCGAATCGATGTGGCCGCCGATGTTGATGTCGGGTAGCGCGACTTGGGCGAGTCGCGTCAGGTAGGCGACGACCTGTTGGCTACAACGCACCTTCTCCGTCGTGATCGTGATGGTCGCGGCGCCGGTGGCGATGTTGACTTCACCGGTGATCTTGAGTCGGGCTACTGGTTCGGCCACGGCCAGTTCGCCGCGGATTTGCAGCTTGTCGGGATCACCGGCCAGCGGCACGACCGTCAAGTCGATGTTGGTGCAGGCAAGCGCGCGCTCGCCTTCGCAGAGGTGCACCAGAGCCTTGCCGTCCTTGATCTCAAGCACCGGGATCGCCAAGGGCTGCGACGGCGTCGGCTCGGTCGGGCGCGGCTTCAGCAGGTCCGTCAGCGTTGGCCAGGTCGGTCCACATTCGAACTCCGGCCCTTGCAGCACGACATGGCGAAGCTGAAAGCCGACGCCGAATAGGTCGGCTTGCGCGTCGATAGTGGTCGTGGCGACGTGCGCGAGCGTGCGCTCGGGGTGACTCGGAACCGCCAGCTCAAAGCCAGTGATCGTGAGCCGTCCGGCTTCGAGGTTGATGCTCGTTCCAGCGATCTCGGTGCGTGGTGCGAACGCCTCATTCAGCTGCCGGCGAACGAATTCGGTCGCCAAATCAGAGTTTTGTAGCACCGCCCAAGTGGTGATGCCCAAGACGGAAACCAGTGCGATCGACAGCAGCAGGATGCGGCGCCAGTTCATGCGGTGCTCACTCTAGCGAATGTTGGTACTTGCAGTACATCCAGATGCCGCTGTTCCGGAACTCGTTGATTAGAGCCATTCTACGGCAGTTTAGCGGCAGTTTCGTGGAGCCGGTCCAATTGCCCTAAAGGAGCCCGAATTCGAGCGATTCGCAATTGTGGCTAGACACCGCGAATGTTGTGCCACAACGCAGAAGCACCTCGCAAAGGTCGAGAACCGGCTCCAAAAGGCAGTTTCGCAGGCAATTTTGCTGTTGACAGGTTCTTAAACCAAGTCAGACTGCGCGCCAGTTCGCTGGGGGGCACGGCACGTCGTCGTGACCGGGCGAACGAAACCTCAGAAAGCAGAGTAATCAAATGGCTGCCAAGAAGAAAAAGAAGTCAAAGGCTAAGGGCCCGGTCGAGTTGATCATTTCGAAGTCGCGCACGAAGGGCGCGGTCAAGAAGTCGAACGTCTCGTCCGATTTTTACGGCGCGCTCGATGTTGCGGTTCGCGGCATGATCGCCAGTGCCGAAGGTCGCGCTGTGGCCAACGGCCGCAAGACGCTTCGCCCGCAAGACATCTAGGACGCGCTGCCTAAGAGCGCGCTTCGTCGCGCTCGGTGGGCACACGCCTTAGGAAGGCCTCAGCTTTGCCGCTGAAGCCCGGCTGATGGGAGGCGCGAGCTTCACCAGTCAATCAGCTCGATGCGACCCGGATGCTTCCTCGGAAGTGTTCGGGTCGTGGTCGTTAGAGGTGGCTTCTTCGGGGGGCGTCGCGAAGTCGCACGCGACCTTGAGCTGCGCAAACGCGGCTTGCTCGCCTGCGATGAGCCGCTCCCGCAGTTCGATCGAATGCGTCTCAAGCGCCGCATCATCGCTTTGCTCGTCGATGTGTAAGGGGTCACCGTAGTGCACGACGAGCCGCGCGAACGGCTTGGGAATGCACATGCGGTCCCAGCTGCGCAAGTACCACGCACGACTGACACCAACGGACAACGGAATGATCGGAGTGCCAGTGGCACGTGCCAGCCAGGCCGCGCCGGTGTTGATGCTGTGGCGAGGACCACGCGGTCCATCTGGTGTCAGCACCAACTGCTGTTCGTGCCGCAGCAGCGCGAGCATCTCGCGCATTGCCGACGCGCCACGACGACTCAACGAGCCGCGCACGACCTGGCAGCCGAACTTCTTCAGTGCGGTCTTGGCGAGGCCACCGTCGTCGCTGGGGGAGACGAGCACGCCGATGTTGCGTCCGTAGTGTGGCTTGATCGGCATCATCGCCAGCATGCGCCCGTGCCAGAGCACCGTGATCCACGGCAAGTCGCTGCGAAACCGAGCGAGCCCTGCGTTACCTGTTCGCTCGATACGCCAGGTCCACGCCAGAACGCGCAGAATCAGGGGTGCCAGCGACGCAACCAGCACCGTGCCGATGCGCCGACGCAGCATGCGGAAGCGCGACAACCGCTTCGTATTTCGGCCCGCTGCTTCGCGGTCGGCGGCCCGTCTCGCCACGAGTTCGTGGCGTGCCTGTCGTTGCTTACGCGCATCCACGGCGCGCAGCATGACGGATGCTCGGTGTCTGAATGGTCAGGAATAGGTGGTTTCTGCTACAAACTCGCGCACGTTTCTCGATCGAACCCCGCATGCAATCCCGTTCTCCGTCGGCAGTAGCCGCTACGCCCGATCAGTTGGCCGCCGTTGACGCGGCTATTTCTCGTCTCGCCTCGATGCGTGGTGCGTGTCTGCCCATGATGCACGCCATCCAGGAGGAACTCGGCTTTGTGCCGCACGAAGCGATGCAACGCATCGCCGACGCGCTCAACTGGTCGCGCGCCGACGTGCACGGGGTGCTGACCTACTACCACGACTTCCGCACGGCGCCGCCTGGTTGCCACGTGCTCAAGCTCTGTCGGGCCGAGTCCTGCCAGGCGATGGGTAGCGAGCAGCTTGAAGCGCACGTGGCCAATAAGCACGGTGCCGCGATGGGCGAGACGTCGGCGGACGGCGAACTGACTGTCGAACCGATCTACTGCCTCGGCAACTGTGCATTGTCGCCGGCCGTGCAGCTTGACGGCAAAGTTCACGGGCGCGTCAGCTCGCAGCGCCTCGATGCACTTCTGCTGCAAGCGAAGGAGCAGAAAACGAACGGGACCGGGTCGTGACCACCATCATTTACGTGCCGCGCGACAGTGCGGCGTTGTCGCTCGGCGCCAATGAAGTTGCCGATGCGGTGGTTCGTGAAGCTGCGGCTCGCAACCTCGACGTGCAACTCGTGCGCAACGGCTCACGCGGCATGTTGTGGCTCGAGACACTGCTCGAAGTGGTGACCGATTTAGGCCGCATCGCGTATGGGCCGGTCGAGGCCAAGGATGTCGCTGGTCTGTTCGATGCAGGCTTGGCGACCGGTGGCGACCATGCGTTGCGACTCGGCAAGACCGAAGAACTGCCGTGGCTGAAGAAACAGACGCGCTTGACGTTCGCGCGGGTTGGCGTGACGGATCCGATCAGCACCGAGGAATACACCGAGCACGATGGTTGCCAGGGGCTCAAGAAGGCGCTCGCAATGGAACCGAAGGAGATCGTCGAGGCGGTCGTTGCCTCCGGTCTGCGCGGTCGCGGCGGTGCTGGCTTCCCGGCGGGCATCAAGTGGCGCACGGTGCTGGGCACCTCTGCTGACCAGAAGTACGTGGCTTGCAACGCCGACGAAGGCGATTCGGGCACCTTCTCCGATCGCATGATCATGGAGGGCGACCCCTACGTGTTGCTCGAAGGCATGGCGATCGCTGGCCTCGCGGTCGGTGCGACCGAGGGCTACATCTACCTGCGCAGTGAGTATCCCGATGCGCGCTTGGTGTTGACCACGGCGATCGAACGCGCGCGTTCTGCCGGCTGGCTCGGCAGCAACTTGCTTGGCTCAGGCAAGGCGTTCGACGTGCACATCCGAATGGGCGCGGGCAGCTACGTTTGCGGCGAAGAGACCGCGATGCTAGAGAGCCTCGAAGGCAAGCGAGGCATCGTGCGCGCCAAGCCGCCGTTGCCGGCACTGGAAGGCTTGTGGGGCAAGCCGACGCTCGTCAACAACGTGATGACGCTCGCTGCCGTGCCGTTCATCGTCGACAAGGGTGGCGAGGCGTACGCTGCGCATGGCACGGGCCGCAGTCTCGGCACGCTGCCGTACCAGTTGGCGGGCAACATCAAGCAGGGCGGCTTGGTCGAGGTGCCGCTCGGCACCACCATCCGCGAGTTGCTCTACGATTTCGGTGGTGGCTCGGCGAGTGGTCGCCCGATCCGCGCGATCCAGGTCGGTGGCCCGCTCGGTGCCTATCTGCCAGAGTCCAAGTTCGACACGCCGGCCGATTACGAATCGTTGACTGCTGTGGGCGGCCTACTCGGCCACGGCGGCATCGTTGTGTTCGACGACACAGTCGACATGGCCAAGATGGCGCGTTACGCGTTTGAGTTCTGCGCGATCGAGTCATGCGGGAAGTGCACTCCATGCCGCATTGGCAGCATCCGCGGCGTCGAAGTCGTCGACCGCCTGGTTGCGGGCAAGAACCGCTTGGCCGATGAGGCGCTGTTGCGGGACCTCTGCGACACGCTGACGAGCGCGTCGTTGTGTGCGATGGGTGGGCTGACGCCGCTGCCCGTGCTGAGCGCGCTCGACCACTTTCCCGGAGACTTCGAGAAGGCATAGTCGCCATGCGCCGGGGCGTTCCGGCCAGTTGTCCAGCGGCGAGCGCGCGACCTGGTGTTGGCGGCCGGCCGTCGCGAACTGAAGCCCAGATCGTCGGCGCGCCAGGTCCACAACGCCCTGGCCAACGCGGCCGAGTCGCGCAGTACGCGGTAGTTGCCGATCGTCGCCGACAGGTCAGCGTCTGCTCCCGGCACCACGATCTCGTTGCCATGGTCGGTTTGCCCTTGTTCTGTTTGCAGGCGCGCAGACTCTCTGACGATGGGATCCTCAAACCCGGCGAATCACTGGTGGTGGAACGCGAGGTTCAGCTGCGATCCGTTTTGGTGCACGGGATCATGCGTCCGACAGCTTGGCCGGTGACGCGAGTTCGCGAGCCGCGATTCGAACACTCGGCACCTCGTGACTTGACGCGACGGCCCGTGCCAAGTGCACTGTATGTCTCTTCCGAAGGCTCACTCAGCAATGTACTCGAACAAGGTCGTCGACTTCGGCACGCCAACTAAGCGTTCCGATAACACTGTTACCGTTCACATCGACGGCAAGCCCGTCTGTGTGCCAGAAGGCACTTCCGTGATGCGCGCCGCCGTCGAAGCTGGCGTGCAGGTTCCGAAGCTCTGCGCCACCGATTCGCTGGAGTCGTTTGGCAGCTGTCGGCTGTGTTTGGTCGAGATCGATGGTCGCCGCGGCACGCCCGCCTCGTGCACGACACCGTGTGACGACGGCATGCAGGTGACGACGCAGTCGAACAAACTCGCCAACCTGCGGCGCGGCGTGATGGAACTCTACATCAGCGACCACCCGCTCGACTGCCTGACGTGTCCCGCCAACGGCAACTGCGAACTGCAGGACATGGCTGGCGCGGTCGGCCTGCGCGACGTTCGCTACGGCTACGAGGGCGAGAACCACCTCGTGCAGGAGAAGGATGAGTCGAACCCATACTTCACCTTCGATCCAACCAAGTGCATCGTTTGCTCGCGTTGCGTTCGCGCCTGCGAAGAGACCCAGGGAACATTTGCGCTGACGGTCGAGGGCCGTGGCTTCGAATCTAAAATCGCCGCGGGACCGACTAACTTCTTCGACTCGGAGTGTGTGTCTTGCGGAGCCTGCGTGCAGGCGTGCCCGACGTCGACTCTGATGGAGAAATCGATCGTTGATGCGGGCCAACCCGATCACGCAGTCACGACCACGTGCGCATACTGCGGCGTCGGCTGCTCGTTCCGCGCCGAGATGCAGGGCAGCGAAGTTGTTCGCATGGTGCCGCACAAGGACGGCAAGGCGAACCACGGCCACAGCTGCGTCAAGGGTCGCTTTGCGTGGGGCTATGCAACGCATCCAGACCGTGTCAAGAAGCCGATGATCCGCAAGAAGATCACCGACCCGTGGCGCGAAGTGACGTGGGAGGAGGCATTCGAGTACGCCGCTTCGGAGATCAAGCGCATCCAGGCGAAGTATGGCCAGGCTTCGACGGGTGGAATCACCAGCTCGCGCTGCACCAACGAAGAGACCTTCCTCTTGCAGAAGCTGGTGCGGGCCGGCTTTGGCAACAACAACGTCGATACTTGCGCCCGCGTCTGCCACTCGCCGACCGGCTACGGTCTCAAGACTACGCTCGGCGAATCGGCCGGCACGCAGGACTTTGATAGCGTCGACTTTACCGATTGCGTGATTGTGCTCGGCGCCAACCCAACCGACGGCCACCCGGTGTTCGCGTCGCGCATGAAGAAGCGCTTGCGCGAGGGCGCGGGCCTGATCGTCATCGATCCGCGCAAGATCGACCTTGTGCGCATGCCGCATGTCGAGGCCGACTTCCACTTGCAGCTGCGTCCCGGCGCTAACGTCGCGGTGATGAACGCACTCGCGCATGTGGTCGTCACCGAAGGCTTGGAGTCGAAGGACTACATCGCCCAACGTTGCGATCTCGACGACTACACCAAGTGGCGCGCGTTCATCAGTGAAGAACGCAACTCGCCGGAAGCGCTTGAAGAGCACACCGGCGTGCCGGCAGACCAGATCCGGGGCGCCGCGCGCTTGTTCGCGAAGGCTCCCAACGGCGCGATCTACTACGGCCTTGGCGTTACCGAGCACAGCCAGGGTTCGACCGGCGTGATGACGATCGCCAACCTCGCGATGCTGACCGGCAACATCGGCCGCCCCGGTGTCGGCGTGAACCCGCTGCGCGGTCAGAACAACGTGCAGGGCGCCTGCGACATGGGCTCATTCCCGCACGAGCTGCCCGGTTACCGCCACGTCTCCGATCCCGCCGTGCGCGAACTGTTTGGCAAAGAGTGGGGCGTCAAAATCCAGCCGGAGCCGGGTCTGCGTATTCCGAACATGTTCGACGCTGCGGTCGATGGTTCGTTCAAGGCGCTCTACGTGCAAGGCGAAGACATCGCGCAGTCGGATCCGGATACGCAGCACGTGCAGAAGGCGCTCGAATCGCTCGAGTGCCTGATCGTGCAAGACATCTTCCTCAACGAGACCGCGAAGTACGCGCATGTGATCTTCCCCGGTAGCTCGTTCCTTGAGAAGGACGGCACGTTTACCAACGCCGAGCGCCGCATCAGCATGGTCCGCAAAGTCATGCCGCCGCTTGCTGGTTTGGCGGACTGGGAGGTCACGGTGCGGTTCGCCGAGGCACTCGGCTACCGCATGGACTACAAGCATCCGAGCGAGATCATGGACGAGATCGCTCGCCTGACGCCGACATTCAGTGGTGTCAGCTACGACAAGCTCAACAAGCTCGGTAGCGTGCAGTGGCCGTGCAACGACGCTGCGCCGGAAGGCACGCCGTACATGCACGAGCAGGAGTTCACGCGCGGCAAGGGCAAGTTTGTGCTGACCGAGTTCCAGGCGACGCCGGAGCGCACGACCCGCAAGTTCCCGCTGATCCTGACGACCGGCCGCACCCTGAGCCAATACAACGTCGGCGCGCAGACGCGCCGCACGCAGAACCAATTGTGGCATGACGAGGACATGATTGAGTTGCATCCGCACGATGCGGAGAACCGCGGCATCGAGCATGGTGACATGGTTTCGATGCAGAGTCGCAAGGGCGATACCACCATGCGCTGCGTCATCACTGAACGCATGCAACTCGGCGTCGTCTACTCGACGTTCCATCACCCGGAGTCTGGTGCCAATGTGGTGACTACCGAGAACTCGGACTGGGCGACAAACTGTCCCGAATACAAGGTCACGGCGGTTCAGGTGAGGAAGGTCACATCGAACAGGAGTGATTGGCAGCAGCGCTTCGACGCGTTCGCGCAGCAGCAAGATTCACTCGCCCGTCAGGGCGCCGAAGACCCCGAACAACCCGCGAAGTAGCCGCCATGGACGCCAACAAACTTGTCACCATGGCGAACCAGATCGCCTCATTCTTCGCCACGGATCCGGACCGCACCGCTGCGGTCGCGGGCACCGCCAACCACATCCAGAAGTTCTGGGAGCCGCGCATGCGCAAGACGTTGTTGGCTGCGTTCGATGATGGTGGGGACCACGGCATGCATGAGTTGGTCGTGGCGGCCTTGACCGAGCACCGTGCCGGGCTTGAGCCGGTCGCCTGAGCTGTCGCCATGACACCGCGATACGTGGGAGTACTAGTTCATCCGCGTCAATGCCGGGCGTTGGATCGGCACCGGTTTGCCGAGCCACGTCGACGAGAAGTTCGACGATTACGGCGCAGGGCTGGGAGATCTTGAGACGGCGCACCTCGTAACCGCTGCCAATTGAACCGCATCCAGATCCAACAAGGCGACATCACAACGTTCGCACTCGACGCGATCGTCAACGCCGCCAACGAAGCGATGCTAGGTGGCAGTGGCGTGGATGGCGCAATCCATCGCGCCGCTGGGCCAAGGCTTCTCGACGCGTGCCTGGCGGTCGCCGAAGTCGCGCCAAACGTGCGCTGCCCAACCGGCGAGGCTCGCATCACCGCTGGCTTTGATCTGCAGGCACGCTTTGTGATTCATACGGTTGGCCCGGTCTGGCAGGGCAGCCAACACGGTGAGCCCGAGTTGCTGGCGAGTTGTTACCGATCGTCGCTGCAGCTGGCTCGCGAACACGGCTTGCGAACCATCGCCTTCCCGGCAATCAGTTGCGGCACCTATGGCTATCCGGTCGAGAAGGCCGTGGCCGTGGTGCGTAAGACGTTGACTCAGTGTCTTGCCGACGACGCGCACTTCGAACGCGTGGTGTTGGTTGCGTTCGGCGACGAGTCGCTGGCCGCGGTGCAAGCTGGCTTCCCCAGCCAATCGTAAGCCTGGCGAGGTGAGTGGGGTCCGCGACGACGACCGCGAGGTCTATTTGGGAGCTTCTTGTTTTGGAAAGTCGATGCGCTGGACCTTGCGCTCCTTGCCCGAGACATCGATGAGCAACAAGGATTGCTTCTGCGCGGGGAGGCCCGCCACGTAGGCGGACGTGGTTGCTGCCCACTTGCCATCCGGCGACATGGCCAACTGCATTTGCAGTGCTGGGGTGGTGCCCTCCTTGCTGGCCGGCAAGGTGATCAGTTCGGTTTCGCGCGAAACGCTGCCGCTGAAGAGCGTTTCGTAGAGGGAGAATCGGTGGCCCTCGTCGACTTCCCGGACGATCACCGAAAACAACCCGACGTTGTCTTTGGCCCAGGCAAGGGAGCTGATACTGACCAGGCCGTTGAGGTCGTCGAACGGCAGCACGTTTTCAAGTTTGCCATTTGCGAACACCAGGATGGCCGTCGCTGTTTGGTCGGTGTTCTCGCGATCGACGCGTTCGGCCGGGATGGCCATGCGCGACAGGTCCTTGGTGAAGCATGGCATCGGCAACGGCTTCCAGCCAGGCTTGCCCTTCGCGACCTTCGGCGACTCGAACAGCATCTTGCCGGTGAGGTTCTTGGGGTCGATCGTGCCGAACTCCCAGCTGGCTTTCCGCTTCGCATCGCGCTGCGTGATGTAGCAGATGCCGCCGCCGCGCCTGGCGAGGAACAGGTCCACAGGCGTGTTCGGCAGATCGTCGCGCACGATCGCGCCCGTGGTCAGGTCGACGCGCGTCAGGGACTTGCCGCCCAGGAACAGCGCGCCGTCGACGATGACCGGCGGCAGGATCAGGTGATCTAGGGCGTTGTTCTCGGTCTCGATCTCAAACGGACCTACAGGCTTTGTCCCTGCCGGTGCTGAGAATGGGATGCGCCGCACGCGCAGCGTCTTCTTGCTCCCCTCCTTCATCGACAGCAGCAACAGATCGCCGTTTGGCAGGTAGTGCGGGACGACGAACTCCTGCTCGATCTGATTGATATGGATGATCTCGCTGGTCTGCTTCGCAAGGTCGTAGCGCGCGAGTGCCATATTCTGGCCGACCTTGCCCGGAAACACGATCTGCGAACTGTTGGGGCTCCATGCTGGCCGGCATGCGAACGTCCATGCGATTGCGGCCAAGGTGGCGACAGTGACTAGGCGGCGATACGCGCTGGCTGAGGTGGGGCTCATGGCTTGTTGCAGTTTGGTAGCCAATGCCGTCAGGTTCTGGCCGCGAGCTTCTCGGATTCTCCTAAGCCTTGGCTCAGTAACGTATAAGAGTGTTGCCGAGGGGTGGGGTGCAATCGATCGACGTTGCGGTCGCGTCAGCGCATTGCCGTTCGCGTCGAACTGCCTTTGGGGCGGTGGTTTCTTGCTGGCTGGCCTTGTTACGGTTGGGGCGCAACCGCGGTGTTTCGTCACCGGCGACTTGGGCCCAGGATTGAGGAGAATCCACCCGTTCGACTGCGATGTCGGGGCTCTGGCTACCTTGCGTTACCGGCGGTGCAACGATACCTCGCTGGTTTCCCCGCCGGCTGTGACCTATCCTGTGTGGCTAACGCGCTACCCGTGCCGCCAGGGTGGAAGTCGCGATGGCAACCGGGCTACGGCTGACCAGCGCGCTCCGTCGATGTAGGAGGCGGCTTCCCGCCATTGCGGGGGGCGTTTTGCTGGGCCCAGTTTGTGGGCGATGCGGCGGCGAGAGACAGCTGATGACAGACAAAGAACCGAAGGAACCGGCCGGGGGGCAAACCCCTCCCAAGAAGCCACGTGGCATGGGTGGGGTCGTCCTGATCCTGGCCTTGCTGATGGCGCTGTTCGTCGTCGTTTCGAGCTCGGGCCGCGATGGCCAAAACTCGGTGCACGCGTTCTACAGCCATCTGCTCAACAGCCGCCTGTCGCACATCACGCTGTCGGACGGCGTTGTCACGGCGAAGGTCAAGACAGCGCAGGGCAGTGACCGGCCGATCGAGGTCGTGCTGCGCGATTTCTTGCGCTGGGGAGAGATCGACTACGACCTGTTCAGCACGCTGTCGGTTACTAGCCTCGATACGGAGCTCTACCCAGACGCTACGGTCGCCACCAGTCGCTTCCTCGAAGACGTCAAGAAAAAGCGCGTCACGATCTGGCACGCGTTCTTCACCAACGAAGTCGCCTCGAAGGCGGCGACGACGTCGGCGTCGACGGTTGCCGACGACGTGCGCAAGGAAGGTGCCTACCTGACCGTGCTACTGCAGCGCGGCTCCAACGTGCACTACGTGCGCATCGACGCACCGCTGCCGACCGCTGGCGCCCCATCGTTGCAAGAGGTCACGACCGAACTCCAGGCGCTTGACGTGCCGCTGCACTTGCGCACGCTGTCGCTCGGCAATTCGGACTTCCGCGTAAGCCAGCCGAACACGGCGATGATCTACATCCTCGGCACGGTTGGTCCGTGGCTGTTGGTGTTGGCGATCGTCTGGTTCTTCATCATCCGCCAAATGCGCTCGCCGGGCGGTTCGGGTGGCGTGATGAGCTTTGGCCGCAGTCGCGCTCAGCTCTACACCAAGGAGAGCCGCACTAACGTGACGTTTGACGACGTTGCGGGCATGGAAGAAGCCAAGGCTGAGGTGCGCGAGATCATTGAGTTCTTGAAGAATCCGGGCAAGTTCGCGCGACTCGGTGGCTCGATTCCACGCGGGGTGTTGCTGGTCGGGTCGCCAGGCACAGGCAAGACATTGCTCGCCAAGGCAATCGCCGGTGAAGCCGAAGTGCCGTTCTTTTCAATCAGCGGCAGTGACTTCGTCGAGATGTTCGTCGGGGTTGGTGCAAGTCGCGTTCGCGACCTGTTCAAGCAGGCCCGCGAAGCGAGCCCCTGTATCGTGTTCCTCGATGAGATCGACGCCGTCGGTCGCAAGCGTGGCACGGGCATGGGCGGTGGTCATGACGAGCGCGAGCAGACGCTCAACGCAATCCTCGTCGAGATGGACGGCTTCGACAGCGACAAGGGCATCATCCTCATCGCTGCGACCAACCGTCCGGACGTGCTCGACCCGGCGCTGCTGCGCCCCGGTCGATTCGATCGCCAGGTCGTCATCGATCGTCCGGACGTCAAGGGCCGCGAGGCGATCCTCAACGTGCACGCCCGCAAGGTGAAGCTCGCCGGCTACGTCGATATCAAGCGCATCGCCAAAGCGACGGCTGGCTTCTCCGGAGCCGAGCTCGCCGCGGTGATCAATGAAGCTGCGATCCTAGCGGCAATGAAGAACAAGGAATCGGTCGAGACGTGCGACCTCGAAGAGGCGCGCGACCGCGTGCGCTGGGGCCGCGAGAAGAGGAGCCGCGCCATCGAGGAAGAGGACAAGAGGGTGACCGCCTACCACGAGGCCGGCCATGCGATTGTCTCGATGATGACGCCGGACCAGGATCCGGTGCACAAGGTCACGATCGTCAGTCGCGGTCGGTCGCTCGGAGCGACGATGTCGCTGCCCGAGAAGGACGACTACAACCACTGGCAGAAGAAGCTGCTCGGTCGCATCGCTGTCTGCTACGGCGGTCGCGTCGCTGAGAAGATCGTGTTCGGTGATGTATCGGCTGGTGCCCAGAACGACATCGAGCAGGCCACCAACCTCGCCCGCACGATGGTGTGCGAGCTCGGCATGAGCGACAAGGTCGGCCCCATCAAGTACACGGCGGACGATGAGAATCCGTTCCTCGGCCAGGAGTTCCGGTTGTCTGGCGGTGTCTCTGAACAGACCCGGCAGGCCATCGATGACGAGGTGCGCCGGATCATCGACGAGCAATTCCAGAGATCGATGACGTTGCTCAATGAGCACCGCGAGAAACTCGATACGCTGGCCGAGGCGCTCTTGAAGTACGAGACGGTCAGTGGCGAGGAGGTTGCGGCCGTGCTGCGCGGCGACGACCTCGAAGAGTTCAAGAAGTCACAAGATCGACATCGCGAAACGGTCGAACGCGAAGCCAAGCGTCGCGAAGCTGAACTCGAAGCGCAGAGGGCTCAGGAGGAAGCAAACAAACCAGCCCCCGAATCCCAACCCTCCGACGAGAAGCCAGACGTGGGCTTGTCGGGAGCCTGATCGCGAGGTCTGTCCGCCACTATGATTTCCATGCCTGTGCCACAGAACCCCGCCGAAGGTGGCTTTGGCGCGGTAATTGACGCGGGTAAGGCAGTCATCGAGATCGCGATCTTCGCGGTCTTCATCTACGTGGTGTTGCGCTTCTTGCGCGCGACGCGCGGTTCGGGCGTCATCCGCGGACTCGCGCTGTTGCTGTTGACGTTTGGGATAGGGTTCTTTCTGGTGGTCGGCACGCTCAACCTCAACCGACTTGAGTGGTTGGTCGAACAGTTGGCGCCGTCGGTCGTGCTCGGGCTTGTGGTTGTGTTCCACCCCGAGATCCGTCGCGCCATCGTGCATCTGGGCGATGCTCCGATCTTCGGCCGCTTCTTCCGCCGCGATCCCAAGATCGTGCCGCGTCTGCTGCGGGCTGTAGCGCGTCTGAGTAAGGAGCGCATCGGCGCGTTGATTGCGATCGAGCGCGAAGCGTCGCTGTCGGAGTTGTCCGAGAATGGCATCACGATCGATGCCGAACTCAACTCGTACCTGATCGAATCGATCTTCTTCCCGAAGAGCGCGCTGCATGATGGGGGCGTGGTGGTGCAGGACGATCGCATCGTTGCGGCGTCGTGCCTGTTCCCACTCAGCCAAAACGCGGACATCGACAAGCGTCTCGGCACGCGCCATCGCGCGGCTCTCGGCTTGGCGGAAGAAACCGATGCCTTGATCATCGTGGTCAGTGAAGAGACCGGCAACATTTCGATCGCCAGCAACGGCAAGCTCAACCATGGCCTGACGCTGCAGAACCTCGAAAACGAACTTGTGGAAGTCTTTGTTCGGAGTAGTGGCTCATGAGTGCCGATCATCGCAAGCGAGGTTTCTGGGCTGCGATCTTCGACGATCGTTACCGCAAGCTGGTGGCCGTTGGTCTCGCCGTGTTGCTCTGGTGGTTCATCAATGGTCGCATCACGGATTCGTGGACGCTGCCGATGGTGTTGGTAGCCACGGATGCCGAACAGCTTCAGCAGACAGATCGCATCAGCAACCAGCTGTCTGTGTTGCTGCCATCGGGTGGGCAGGTCGTATTGAACAAGTTCTTCGATCGCGACAAAGAGATCAAGAACGTCAAGGTGACGTTCTCAGGACCGCGCGATGACATCGATGCACTTCGTGAACAGGCGTTTGTGCCGTTGGAAGTCGTGAAGCTACTGGATCGCGGGTGGAAGACCGGTGGCGTCACTGGCGGCACCAACCCGGAGGTGGATATCGAGAACGTCGAGTTCACGGCCGAGGATATCCGGCGTGCCTTCCGGCGCGATGACGTGACGATCGAGCTTAGCCCGCCGCTTGTGCGGGTCGAAGTGGTGATCCGCGAGAGCATCTCAGTCCTATTGACTACCAAGAATGTGCGGTTCAATACCGGCGGTAACGAAGAGCGTGTGCGGCCGGATAAGATCAGTTGGCAGCCGCGGCGAATGGAAATTGTTGGCCCGGCGATCGCGATGGGAAACTTGGACACTGAAAACCAGTTCGTGTTCCAAGCGGACTTCAGCATGGATCCAGCTGACACCGAGGCTTTTGCGGAACTGAAGATCATCGGCAGCGATACAAACGGCATCTACCCGGTTGGTACGGTGGCGACGGTGACGATCCTGCTCGAACCTGAACGCAAGCACTACCAGTTGACCCTGCCGCTGCGGATCAACGACAAGCGCACGAATCCTACGACGTCGTATGAGATCGAAGAGAAGAGCCTGGATGTGGATTTGAGCTTTGCCGGTGCCCTTGCTGTCACGGCCCAAATGGAGAAGCTAGACTTGCAGGGATGGGCTGCGAGCAACTTCAAACTCGAAGTCAACATCACCAGTGATGCCGAGGGCGAAGAACTCGATCTGCAGCCCTTCCTGGTTCCGGACGGTGCGATCTTGGCCGAGGACAAGTACAAGCACTCTGACTACAAGTTGCACCTGAGCCGTACGGTGATTGTGCGCAAGAAAAAATGAGCACCTTCGAACCGGTCGCCTTCGGCACAGATGGATTACGTGGTCGCGCCGGCGAACCGCCCATGGAGCCCGAGTCGCTGCGTCGTGTTGGCGCGGCCCTCGGTGTGTTGCTGCAGCGCGAAGGAGATGGTTCGCAACGGCGCGTGCTGATCGGCAACGACGGTCGCGAGTCGGCGTCCTGGATCCTCGACTGTCTCGTGCAGGGTCTGATGGGTGCCGAGGTCAGTGCGCACGATGTCGGTCTGGTGATGACCCCGGCGCTCGCGCTGCTCGCGAAGCACGAACCGTATTCTGCCGGCATCATGATCAGTGCCTCGCACAATCCGGCGCACGACAACGGCATCAAGATCTTCGCCGGCGATGGCAAGAAGCTCAGCGACGAAGATGAATCGGAGCTCTCGCTGCTCGCCAACGAACTCCGGCCGAAGGCACCGGGCGAGCCGCGCATCAAGTCGGTTGCTAACTTGACGCTTCGCTACGAAGAGATCCTCGGCGAGCGTTTCCCCAATCTCGATCTGACCGGCAAGAAGATCTGTATCGATGCGGCCAACGGCGGTGGTGCCGTCATCGGGCCACGCCTGTTGCGCACATTCGGCGCAGAGGTGGTGGAGGTTGGTTGTGAATCCGATGGCTTCAACATCAACGAAGGCGTCGGCGCGCTGCACCCCGAGAACCTGTGCAAGGTCGTTCTGGAACACGGTGCAAGTTTCGGCATCTGCTTCGATGGTGATGGCGACCGCGGCATCTTCGTCGATGAGAAGGGGCAGGTTCAGGATGGCGATGCCGTGCTCACCCTGTTCGGCGCGCGCATGCTCGCCGCTGGCACGTTGCCCAAAAACACCGTTGCGGCGACCGTGATGAGCAACCTCGGTATGCATCATGCGTTGCGCGCGGCTGGCGTTTCTGTGCATACCACTCCGGTCGGCGATCGTCACGTTGTGCAGGCTATGCGCGAGCATGGCTTCGCCCTCGGCGGCGAGCAGTCCGGCCACACCCTGTTCACAGACCACGAGCTAATCGGCGATGGTCTCTACACTGGCCTGCGCATTCTGTCCGAGGTCGGCGACCAGGCGATGAGCGAGGCGTTTGCCGCGTTCCACCGATTCCCGCAGAAGTTGATCAACGTCGCCGTGTGCGACAAACCGGACTTGTCGACGATCCCGGTGATCGCTCAGAAGCAGCAGGAAATCGACGAGCTGCTCGGCGAGAACGGGCGGTTGCTGTTGCGTTACTCGGGCACGGAGCCGAAGTGTCGGGTGATGGTTGAGGCGCACGAGCGTGAGCTGTGCGAGCGCCTGTGTGATGAGCTGGCTGCGTTGATCCGAGCGGAGCTTGGTGCGTGAGCATCCGGCTTGCGGTTAGCGGCAGCAACTTGACTGGCGACGTGCCGTTTTCCGCGGCGTTGGTGACCGATGCGGGTACCAGCGTGCTCAGCTCTCCCGCTGGCGAACGCGGTGATCTGGTGCGCTTGTGTTCTACGCTGTGCGAGCAGCAGAGCATCACTCCTGATCAAATCGAGCAAGTGCGCATCGATGTTGGTCCCGGTTCGTACACCGGGCTGCGCGTGGCGGTGACCTTCGTCAGGTTCTTGCAGGCGTTTGGTCCGGTCGCCGTGCAAGCGGTCGACAGCCTTGCGGTCTTGGCGTTGCATGCCAGCCCGCATGCCGAGGAAGGCATGTGCGTGCGCCCGATGCTGGATGCCAGGCGCGGTCGCTACCACACGGCGAGGTTTGCGTTGCAAGGTGGCCAGTTGGTCGAACTCGAAGGATCGACGGCAACCAACACCGAGCAGGTTCTGGCCATGCTGACACCCCGCGAGCGCATTGTCATGCCACCGGCACTCGCCGAGCAGTTGGCCGAGACCTTGCAAGAACGGCAAGCGCAGGTCGTCGTCGCACGCGAGCTGACTGCCGCGGCTTTGTTGTCGGATCGGCTGCCGTGGTTTGTCGCCAAATCCGAAAACCTTGAGCCGCGCTACCTCATGGCGACCTACGCAGAAGACTAGCTATGCGCGTGTTCCGAACGATCTGGCTGCTACATCGGTGGCTTGGTGCCACTGCTGGTGTGGTGCTGCTGTTGACGTCCATTACGGGGATCTTGCTGCTGGTCAAGAAGGACTACGCGTGGATCCAGCCGGGTACGATGCAGTGCGCCGAGGGCACGGTGGCAGAACTGCAACCGCTAGCCAAGGTCTACGAAGCCGTGTTCGCGCTCGACTTACCGCAGTTCCAGAGCGAAGCGGACATTGCGCGCATCGACTTCCGACCGGGCAAGCGTTTGCACAAGGTCATCAGTGTGCACGACCACGTCGAGGTGCAGGTTTGTGCCATCACGCTGAAGACATCGGGGCCCAATGTGCGCCGCAGCGACTGGCTCGAGAGCCTGCACGACGGGTCGTGGTTTGGCGGCTTCATGCATGATCGCATCATGCCGCTGGTTGCCCTGATCGTGCTGTTCCTGGCGAGCAGTGGCTACATCATTTGGCTCTACCCCAAGTGGAAGAAGTGGCGCAAGCAGCGCCAGGCGTGAATGCCGATGATGACTCCGGCTACTGGTGGCTGTGCGGCCGAGCTTGCAGTTGCCGTCGTTGCTGACGCGCTAGCCGGGTAGCCACTCTGGTGGGTAGAAGGTGAGCGTGACCAGCGTACCGTTGTAGAGGAAGTGCATGAGCATGCACGGGAGCAGGCTGTTGGCGCGTTCGCGCAGCCAGCCGAGGTAGAGACCGAGGCCAAGGTGGATCGGCAGTACGGCCGGTTGGCCGTGCACGACCGCAAAGGCACACGCGGTGACGATGAAACCAGTGGAACGGCCAAACAGCGCCATCAGTCGGCCCTGCAGCATGCCGCGGAAGATGATCTCTTCGAGCACTGCCGGCGTGACGGCAACCACGAACACGCTGGCTACGAAGCCGAGGCTCTCGGTAAGGCTCTCGAGGCCGCTCTCCGCCTCTGGGGACATGCGTTTGAGCATCAGCATGTAGAGCGTAGCGATGCCCACTGAAATGGCGGCAACGCCAACAGCTTCCGCAATGTGACGATGCGAGGCACCGCGCAAGCCAATGCGACCGTAGGGGCCTGCCCACGCGATGATGATCGCAACGAGTACACCGGACAGCAGGCTCGCGAACGGCAGCAACAGACTGAACTCGCTGTTCTCGGCGAGCAGCAGCGCACCAAGTTGCGGGCCGAGCAGTGCGGCCATCAGGAAGACGAACTCAAGCAGCGTGCGGTTGGTCCAGCGCGTGCGGTTCGAATGGCTGGCGCGGCGCATGGCACCCGGTGCCAGCGGCGCGTCGGTCGGCATGGCAGTGTAGATCACATCGCCCGCGTCCTCGGGCACCTTGATCAGACCGTGCTCGTCGACTGTAGTCTGCTGCTGAGACCTGAGGCGCTCACGGGGCGCACCAGGCAGGTGAGCGTCCGGGCCGTTTGCGATCAGGTTTGCCGGTTGTGCTTTGCTGGCGGTACCGGGAATTTGTAGCCATCGATCACACGAACAGCGAAGTCGGAAGCCGCGCAGGCGGTCGTGGATGCGCCAATGTGTACGGCAGGCAACACACGACAGCTCGATGCACTCGTCGTCGCCCATCTCGCGGCCCGCGGGCCAGGTACGGATCGGTGGTTCTTCGGAGTCGTTCACCGAGTCACTTGCCCGAGCTGAGCGCCAGCGTTAGGTGGTCGGCGGACATGTGGCCGGGTAGTTTGACCTCGACCGAGCCGTCCGTGTCGGTCAGCAGCAGGCGCAGTTCGCTGCGTGTTTCGAACAGTAACTTGCCGTCTTCCTGCCTGAGCTGCACGAACAGTTCGCCACCGTTGCCGACGAGTTCGCAGGCGGCTCGTGTGGTCAGGTCCTCGCTGGCGTCGCGTCGCGCGACCAACGCGTCGGGCGTGTCGGGGTAGCCATCGCCACGCGTCAGGGTTGCGTAGTAGTTGCCCCACGAGCGCTTCAGTTCGACCGTGAGCATGTCGCCGAACGGCCCGCTGTCGGTAGTTACTGCCTCCGCGCGCGCCGCCATGACGCGCTGCATCCAGCCGGATTGCCACGCGAAAATCAGGCCCGCGATCAACAGCACCGGGGCTAGCCACAGAAGCTCGCGACGGCTTAGGCCGCCCGGAGCTTTGACGCCCGCACCGGGCAGTAGTGGCACGTCCTGTGCGGCTTTGGGGCGCCTTCGCGTGACCGGCTCGATGTTGTGGCCCCGCACGATGAACAGCGTCTCCGCAACGTCGTCGGCGTAGATCAACTTGCAGCGCAGGTTGGTTTCGATGCTGCTTGGTTGGGCCGCGTCGGCGACGGCTTGCAGGCGGTCGAGGAAGTTGGTTTGCGCGGCGGCATCAAACGCGGCTGC
The DNA here is from genome assembly GCA_029936315.1 of Planctomycetota bacterium. GTDB lineage: Bacteria > Planctomycetota > UBA1135 > UBA1135 > UBA2386. The sequence continues at coordinate 20,872 of JAPYTD010000008.1, forward strand.
AGATACTTGCGTGTCGACCGGCAGAACCGTGAAGCGGCCGCCGCTGATGTCGACGCGGAACGAGCCAGCGCCACACAGACCGAGTTCGTTGACTGCTTGACGCAGTGTGGCTTCGTCGAGCACGCGCCCGTCGAGGATGCCTTCTACTTGCAGTGACTGCGGCGCATCGGCATGCGGTTGCCCAAGGTCGGGATCTTCAGGTGGCGGGGGGGGCGGCCGGGGCGGTGGTTGCGACTCACTCACGAAACGTCTCCGCGGAACTGCTTAATGCTGTTTAGAGGCACCCAGTCGTCCATGCCCTGGCTCCACACCAGCGAGTCGCCATCGATTGCTTCGGCCTGCAGCAGGTGACGCATGGTCTCCATGGTTACCGGACCCTGGCGTTCGCCGTCGCGCGCGTAGAACCACTGGTCACCGTCGGTCAGCTGCGCAGGGGTAGCGGTGTGCGCCAGCTCGGGCGGCTTGGAAGTGTCGAGGCCGAGCGCCTCGTCATGTGCACCGAGGCGACGATCGACGTGGCCCTGGCGCTGGTCCGAGACTTGCCGCTCCTTGTTGAGTTGTTCGCGCAGGCGGCGGTTCTCAAGAGAAACGCGACGTTCGCGTTCTTCCTGCACCTTCAGATCAGGTAGCACCAAAACCAGGATCAATCCCAAGCACGACAGGATCAGCCCCACGAAGAACCAGCCAACCGCACTGCGACCACGGCCTGCCGCGACAATGGCGCAGATGATTCCGAAGAGCAGGCCGCCACCAAACTGGACGGCCATGAACGAGTCTTCGGACTGGGCAAGGGACAAAAGCATGGATCGGTTAACTCCCTAAGGTGTAGCGAAGCGCCCAGCCAAGTGCGATGGCGGCGACGAGGGTCAGGTAGCCCGCGCGGCGGAGCTTCTGATGGCCAGGCAATACGCGGCCGCCGCGAAGTATGTGCAAATGCAGCAAAGCGGCGGCCGGTAGCAGGGCGGCGATGACAATTCCGCCCGGGTGGTAAGTAAATGCGCTGCTCAGATCGCCTTGCAGCGCGGCGCAGGTGGCGCGAACGAGGCCGCAACCGGGGCATGCGATCGGTCCCAGGCACGCCTCAAGCGGGCAGTGTGGGCCGCGCACGCCAAACCACGTCGCGGCGTCGGGGCCGACAGAGGCGGTGAAGCCCGCGGTCATGGCCAGGGCCGAACCGGACAACCACACCCACGACCAGCGCAGGCTGCGCGGTTCCCCGTGATTTGGTTTCTGGTTCGATCCGTTCACACCGAGATCACAGGAGAACTCGGACTCTGGTGCAAGGTTCGCGCTCAAGTGACCACCGTCCTAGTCCGACAGAACGGTTGTGGACGCCCGAGTCGATCCCCATAGTCCCGTGCCACCGAGCCAACAGCTCGTGGCCGCGGTCTTGGATGCGATCGCCACGGGCGAGCTTCTGGCCGGTGACAAACTGCCATCGGTGCGGGGTTTGGCGAGTGAGGCATTGGTGAATCCGAACACGGTGACCAAGGCCTACCGGGAGTTGGAGCACCTTGGTGCGAGCGAAGGCCGCAATGGATCTGGGGTCTATGTGACCACCGAAGGGTCCAAGGTTGCGAAGGGCATCCGGCTCGCTGAGACGCTCGATGCGTTTCGCGCGGTAGTGTCGTTTGCGCGGTGTGCGGGTCATGAGGAGACGATGCTGGGCGACGTGCTGCAGCAAGTGTTTGGGGAAGGGGAGCGGGGAGAGCAGACGCGGTCGCGCAGGCCGCAACGGAGCAAAGCATGACGGTTCTGCAGGACGGCAAGCTGCATCAGCACGGCACGCTTGCCGAAGTGTTTGGCGAAGACGAGCCAGCACAAGTGCCTAGTGGCTTGCAGCAGGTGTTGGCGACGGCGGCGCAGCGTGAGGAGTTGTCGGTATGGATCTGGCGCTCAACTGCGGGAACCGCACCGTGCTGTTCCCGCACCGATGACGGTCGCAGCGATCGGCTACTTAGCCTTCATGACGAACTTCGCGAAGGCCTTCTCGTGCTTGGCCCAGGTCTTGGCGTTGATGCCGGCGAGCATCTTTTCGCTGATCTCGTTTTGGAGCAGCTTGGCGCGCGCCTTCGACTGCGTGGCGTAGGCCCTTGCCCGCTCTTCTTCTTCTTGCTCGGTCTCGGCGGGCTTGAACGTCATGCCCTTGGTGTTGTCGTCTTTATCGCCAACGGCGATGGCTGTCTCGAAGTAGCGCTTGAGGAAGTTCTTGAACGCCTTGTCGCGGCTGCCGGGGCCCATCACGTAGCGCAGCGCCGACGAACGCATCTTGGTGAACTTGGCATCGTCCATGCCGAGCAGTTCTTGCAGCTTCGGCAGCTTGCCGTTGCGGTGTAACTCCCGAGCCGAGACATTGTTCCCTTGGCGGTCTACCAGCCCGTCGAGCGCCCTGTTCTCGACGCGGAAGTCGAGCTTGCGGCCACTGACGTAGCACCCTCTGACGTAGTCGGTGAGGGCCCGCTTCAGCCAGTAGGGGGTGTAGCTGACGATGTAGGGATCGCGCTCTTGCAGGAAGTGCTGCAGGATCCCCGGGAACAGGGTGCTGATGTCGCGGCCACTTGAGCCGGTGGCAAGGTCGTAGCAGGTGCCGATCTCGCGGTCGGTGCCGAGGAGCGACCAGTCGGTCCCGCTCGACGAGCCTAAGTGACGGTATTCAGCGATGTCCTTGCACAAGCGCAGTACGGGGCGACGCACGTAGTCTTCGCCCAGCGAGCCAAACTCCGTTTCACACCACTTGTAGAACAGTTCGGCGCCGTTCGTCATCTGCTTGGTGAACTTCGGGCTCGCGTGGGAGATGACCAGGAAGTGCTTGGACTCTGTGGTGGTCCAGTCTTCGGGGGTCGCTTTGCGGGTTGCGGCGTGATGTTGCCGCTCCATGTCCTTGCGGATTTCGTCGCGCTCCTGCGATGGACGCTTGCGCCACTCGCTGCGGAACGCCGTCCACAATCTTGTTGAGGTCCGCTTGGCGCCTTTGTGCGTGATCGGAGCCGACGCTCCGATGGCCGGAGCCTTGATGCGGATGCTCTTGAGCGCGCGCAGGCAGTTCTCTTTGACTTTGTCGAGGCGGTCTTCGAGCACTTCAAACTCGACTGCCATCTCAAAGGTCGGCTGGCGGATGACGACGCTGTAGAGATGCAGCTTCGGCTTACTCTTGTGGATCTTGACTTCGCACATCAGGCTGTCGGTGCCGCCGATCCTGGTCTCATCTTCCTTCGAGAAGAAGAAGCCCTTGCGGTGACGCTTGACGTAGTTGCGGTAGCCCTGGTAGGGCACGGCACCGACGCCGATGAAGGTCGAGCCCTCGTCGGTCTCGTGCACTTCGGTTGCGCTGCCCTTCTTCGCCTTCTCGGTGAAGATGATGATGCGCATCAAGCCACGATGCGCCGCAAGGCCGTCGCTGTACTTCGACAAGTAGGTCTTGTCGCTGAGGAACTTGGCTGAGATCCACTTTTCGTCGACCTGCAACGGGATCGTTGCATAGCCTTCCGGGATCGTCATCTTGATGCCGTGTTGCTCGTGGGTCCAAACGCGGCCCTTCAGCGTTTGGGCTGTGGCGCAATTGGCGATGCTCAGAATCACAGCTACCAGTACACTCGGTGCAAGTCGTTGCATACTCATGCTTAATCAGTTGCCTGGACGGATCGTAAGCGACGCAGCCCAGGGTGCATAGTGGTTGCGTGCGGAGTCGGAGGGCAATCACTTCGATTCACGGCTGCTACGGATGGGCAGGCCATATCCCGCACGATTTTCTCAACGGACGTCTGATTCCGTTGGTTGGTTTCGGAATTGTCCGACAAACGGGCACCTGTTCGATCTGGTTCTCGGCGAGCAGCAGCACTTCGAGATGTTCTGCGTTGGCGAGTCGTTCTGGTCAGGCCTTCAGTTGGCACGCGGTGAGTTCGCAGTCCGACAGGTCGAGTTGTTCCAGGCCGGCGAGATCGCGCGGTGGACCGTTGGCGGTCATCGCATTCCCTGAACGCTTAGCTCCTCTTGTTTTCGATGGCTGCGTTTACGAAGTCGCGAAACAACGGGTGGGGGGTCAGCGGTCGGGTTTTGTACTCGGGGTGGTACTGCACGCCGACGAACCACGGGTGGTCTGGGATTTCGATGATCTCGACCAGGTCTAGCTTGGGGTTGGTGCCCGCCATGACGAGTCCCTTCTCGCGCAGTTGCTCGCGATACTCGTTGTTGAGTTCGAAGCGGTGGCGATGGCGTTCGCTGATCGTCTCGGTGCCGTAGGCGCGGTGGCTCAAGGTGTCAGCTTGCAGTGTGCAGTCGAACGCGCCGAGGCGCATCGTGCCGCCCTTGTCGTTGGTGGCCTTCTGTTCTGCCATCAACGAGATCACGGGGTTCTTGGCGTTCTCGTCGTATTCGGTCGTGGTCGCATCCTTGAGACCAAGTTCGCTGCGTGCGTATTGCACCACGGCCGCCTGCATGCCGTAGCAGATGCCGAAGAACGGGACCTTGTGTTTGCGGGCGTAGGCGATGCTCGCGATCTTGCCTTCAAAACCGCGCTCGCCGAAGCCGCCCGGCACCAGGATGCCGTCGACGCCTTCAAACACCTTGTCGGCACCGACTTCCGCGACCTCTTCGGCCGAGACCTTGCGCAGGTTGACCTTGCAGCGGTTGGCGATGCCGGCGTGGCTGAGCGACTCGTAGATCGACTTGTAGGCGTCGTGCAGTTCGATGTACTTGCCGGCGACGGCGATGGTGACTTCGTGTTCGGGGTGCTTGACGACTTCGAGCAGTTGCTGCCAGTCGGTCGTGTCGAGCTTCTTGGTCGGCTTCAACTCAAGGTGGTCGAGGATGCGTCGGTCGAGACCGGCCGTGATCAGCATCAACGGCACTTCATAGATCGAGAAGTCGACGTCCTTCTCCTCGATGACCGCCTCTTCCCGCACGTTGCAGAACAGCGAGATCTTCTTGGCCATCTCCTCGTCCATGGCGACCTCGGTTCGGCAGACCAAGACGTGCGGTTGGATGCCGATCTCGCGCAGCTTGCCGACCGACTGTTGCGTCGGCTTGCTCTTCAGTTCTCCCGAGGCGCGCAGGTAGGGCAGCAGCGTCAGGTGGATGAACATGCAGTCGTGCACGCCGACTTCGAGGCTGAATTGACGGATGGCTTCAAGGAACGGCAGGCTCTCGATGTCGCCGACCGTGCCGCCGATTTCGGTGATCGCGACGTCCGGGGCGGGCTCGCCATCACACGGTGCGGCGCCAGCGCGGATGCCCATCTTGATCTCGTCGGTGATGTGCGGGATCACCTGTACCGTCTTGCCGAGGTAGTCGCCGCGCCGCTCCTTTTGGATCACCGACTTGTAGATCTTGCCGGTGGTGTAGTTGGAGTCCTTGTTGACGCGTGCGTGGGTGAAGCGCTCGTAGTGGCCGAGGTCGAGGTCGGCTTCGGTGCCGTCGTCAGTGACATAGACCTCACCATGCTGGAACGGCGACATCGTGCCTGGGTCGACGTTGATGTAGGGGTCGAGTTTCTGCATCGACACCTTGAAGCCGTAGCGCTCAAGGATCCAGCCGATCGCAGCGGAGGTTAGCCCTTTGCCGAGTGAGGAGACGACGCCGCCGGTAACGAACAGAAACTTGGTCATAGGGTGCGTAACGGTTGCTCGGGCCAATCAGGCGGTAGCGGTCAGGCGTTGCAGGTAGGTGTCGTAGTCGGCACGCGTTTCGATGCCCCAAGGGTTGCCTTGCGCATCGAGCACGTGAATCTGGATGTCGTTTTCGAGGAAGCGCAGCTGCTCGAGGCTTTCGGTCTCGGCGAGTCCGCTGCTCGGTAGATCGGGAATGCGTAGCAAAGTGTCGCGTGCAAAGCCGTAGACGCCGATGTGACGAAGGATCGGGAAGGCCCCTTCTTTCACGGCATCTGCCGTATGTCCGGCCCCGTGTGGGATCGCCTCGCGGCTGAAGTAGAGCGCCTTCTGGTTGAGGCCGCGTACGACCTTGACGACGTTGGGGTTGTCGATGGTTGCTTTGTCCGTCACCTGGGCACACAGCGTGTTGCAGTATGCGGCGCCGTTGAGCAATTGGGCGACGAGCGATTCCAGGTCCGCGGGGTGAACCTCGGGCCAGTCGCCCTGTATGTCCAGAACCGCGCGGCAGTCGATTTGCATCACAGCTTCGGCGCAACGTTCACTGCCGGTGCGGCAGGCAGCGCTAGTGCGTACGACCTGATAACCGGCGCGGCGAGCGGCGGCTTCGACGTCGTCATCATCGGTCGCCACGCAGACGAGGTCGATGTTGGCGGCCTTCTTGGCTTGGTCGCACGTGTGCAAGAACAGCTCTTGACCGCTCTCCTTGAGCAGTGCTTTTCGGGGCAGCCGCTGGCTGCCGACTCGGACGGGAATGATGGCTAGCGCTTCGATGTTCGCGGGCCAACTCACCGCCTATTCCTCTGGGAGCTCTTCCTCTTCTTGAGTGCCCGAAGCTCGGCGTTGCGTCGCGCGAGTTCCTCCTCGGTAAGGAAAGCCGGGTAGTTGCCGTCCTTGCTGCTCGGGCCGGAGTGGTAGGCGGTGCTGCCGTTGTAGAGCGACAGAAAGTACTGGCTCGCCTTGAGGAACGCAGCTTCACGCGGATCGGTGAAGCTGCCGCGGCGCGCCCAGATCCAGGTCTTGCCGCCCTGTTCGAGTTGCAACACATCGCGCGAGTTGCCGGGCAACGATGGCCGGCTGAGATCGAACAACTTCTCGGCGGTGAACACATCGAGCAAGGCTTGCAGTGCCGAGTCGGGAACGACCTTGCTCATCTGGTCTTGGTCGCCGCTGTAGAACACCTCGGGGCTGCTACTGCTGTGGTTGCGAAGCGTGAACTTCGGGCCACTCTTGTAGGTCAGCGAGAAGGCCGAGGTTTCGCCGTGGCGGACCGTCAAGCTGCGTGGCAGCGAATTGCATCCCGCGAGGCCGATGGCCGCGAGCAGGAGCGAAATCCGGAGGGTAAGAGGGGCAACCATTCCGGGCCCCGAGCTTATCGAGCAGATCGGCAAAGACCACTTCCCGACGAAAAAGGATCATGGTCGCGTGTGAGGGCGCGCCAGGCTCCTTCGAAACTCCTAACGACTACTTAGAGCGACTTTCCACACTGCCGCTGGCCGGCAACCAACGCCAGCTGGTGCCGCCTTCGTCGGACAGGGCCAGCGGAGCCTTTCCGGGTCGGTACAACACGCAGAGCTTGGCGTTGCGTTCGAGCTTTGCGACGGCGAACGCACCTTCGGGGGCGAGCAGGATCTTGGCACCAGTGCGGTAGTCCTTGGGCACGGACTGCAGCGGCTCTTTCTGCCCCTTCTGCATCAGCCGGTAGTCATCGTCTTGGGCGGCGATGGTGAACACGGGATCCTTGGCCTTTGGCTCGCCCGGAGGCGGGGGAGTGCTGTGCTGGAGCGCCATTTGGCCGTAGGCGGATTCGTCGGTGATCTTGCCGGTCTCGACGTTGCGGCGCACGAAGGCGAAGTGGCCGAAGTTGCGTTCGTAGCAGACCAGCGGACCTGGCCCGAGCTCGATCGCATAGCCGCGCTGCCAGCCAAGATCGGGGTTGCTGGACTTCTGGCCATCGAGATCCTGCGCGTAGAGGTTGCCGATGCAGACAAGCAGTAGCAGAGGGGTCACGGAGCGGGCCATTCCTGGCGAACCTACAGACACTTGCGACGGTCCTGGTAAGTACCGTGTCAGTTGACTTCGGTGTTGCCGTAAGTCCGCGCCCAATGACCGTTCAGCTCACTGGTTTGCGGCGCCGAAATACCCTTGTGGCCCGCCGGTTGGCGGCGGCTGCAACTACTCTGGCTACGTCATGCAACCTCGCCCCTTCCACAAGGTCCTTTGCGCGAACCGCGGTGAGATAGCGATCCGCGTCTTCCGTGCCTGTGCCGAACTCGGGATGCGCACCGTCGCGGTGTTCAGCGAGGAAGACGCAACCAACCAGCATCGCTACAAGGCCGACGAGAGCTACCTGATAGGCAAGGGCAAGGGGGCTGTCGCCGCCTATCTCGGTGGCGACGAGATCCTCAAGATTGCGAAGCAGGCGGATGTCGATGCCATCCATCCCGGCTACGGCTTCTTGTCGGAGAACCATGAGTTTGCCGCTGCCGTGCGCGCGGCGGGCATCGCCTTCATCGGGCCGAGTGCCGACGTCATCCAGAACCTCGGCAACAAGGTCGAGGCCCGCAAGATGGCAGAGTCGTTGGGCGTACCGTGCGTCCCGGGTATCGAGCTACCGATTGATGAGCAGAAGGCGTTTCTGTTGGCGGAGAAGTTCTTCGAGGACCACGGCACGACGATTTTCAAGGCGGCGCACGGTGGTGGTGGCCGCGGCATGCGCGTCGTCGAGCACAAGAAAGACGTCGCATCGTTGCTTGGGCAGGCGCGCAGTGAGTCACTGGCGGCGTTCGGCAGTCCGGTTGTGTTCGTCGAGAAGTACCTTGCCAAGGTCCGGCACATCGAAGTGCAAATCATCGGGGATACCCAGGGCAACGTTGCGCACCTATGTGAGCGCGATTGCTCGGTGCAGAGGCGTCACCAGAAAGTCGTCGAGATCGCGCCCGCGCCGAACCTGCCGGAGACGACGCGAGCGGCGTTGTTTGCGGATTCGCTGCGGCTGGCCAAGCACGCCGGTTACCACAACGCGGGTACGTTCGAATACCTCGTCGCCGGTGCGCGGCACTACTTCATCGAAGTCAATCCTCGTTTGCAGGTTGAGCACACGGTGACGGAGCAGATCACTGGCGTCGACCTTGTACATGCGCAGTTGCGCGTCGAGCAAGGCTACGCACTCGACAGTGAGATCGTTGGGCTTGGTGATCAGGGGGCAATCCAGCCGCGTGGCTATGCCATTCAGTGCCGGATCACGACCGAAGACCCGCAGAACGACTTCCTGCCGGACACCGGTATGATCCTCGCCTATCGCTCGCCGGGCGGTTTTGGCCTGCGACTTGATGGTGGCGATAGCATGGCCGGCACCGTCGTGGGCGGGCACTACGACTCGTTGTTGGTGAAGTGCATTACGTTCTCGAAGTCGCTGGCGGGTGCGGCGCAGAAGGGTGTGCGGGCGCTGCGCGAGTTTCGCATTCGCGGCGTCAAGACCAACCTCGCCTTCCTGTGCAACGTGCTCACCCACAAGAGTTTCCTCAGTGGGGATACTTGGACGCGTTTCCTCGATGAGACCCCGGAACTGTTCGAGATCGAGGTCGGTCGCGACCGCGCGACCAAGCTGCTGAACTACCTGGCAGACGTCATCGTCAACGGCCATCCGACCGTTCCGGCTCAGGCGCGCTTGTCGCCGTCGAAGGCCATTGCCCCGGCTCTCCCAAGTGTGCCAGAGGGCATGCCGCCGTCAGGCAGCGCCCACATTCTGGATGAAGGTGGTCCGGGTGCGGTTGTCGATTGGATCAAGGCCCAGAACAAGCCACTGCTGACGGACACAACGATGCGCGACGCGCACCAGTCGTTGCTGGCGACGCGCGTGCGCACCAAGGACATGCTCGCGATCGCACCCGCGATGGCGCACGCATGCAACCAGTTGTTCTCGTTCGAGACCTGGGGCGGCGCGACGTTCGACGTGGCCTACCGCTTTCTCAACGAGGATCCGTGGGACCGCCTCGTCAAACTGAAGAAAGCGATCCCGAACGTGCTGCACCAGATGCTGCTGCGCGGCGCCAACGCCGTTGGCTACACGAGCTACCCGGCAAATGTCGTCGAGAGCTTCATCGACCAGGCCGCGGACTGTGGCATCGATGTGTTCCGTGTCTTCGACAGCCTCAATGACCTCAACTCCATGGAGGTGTCGGTGCAGCGCGTCATCAAGACCCGCAAGATCGCGGAGGTGTCGATGTGCTACACCGGTGACGTCGACAACCCGGCTCGCACCAAGTATTCGCTCGAGTACTACGCCGACCTGGCCAGGCGCATCGAAGATCTCGGCGCGCACATCCTTTGCGTCAAGGACATGGCGGGCTTGCTGCGGCCACAAGCGGCGCGCCTGCTGATTACCAGGTTGCGCGAAGTGACCGAGCTACCGATCCACTTGCACACACACGATACGTCGGGCAACGGCATCGCGACCTACATCGCGGCGATCGAGAGTGGCGTGCACATCGTCGATACGGCGCTGTCGCCGATGGCCGGCTTGACGTCGCAGCCGAGCATGAACGCGCTGATCGCCGCGATGCGTGGGCACGATCGCGAAACCAAACTGCGCAATCACGACATGCAGCCGCTGGCCGACTACTGGGAGGGCGTGCGCGAGTTCTACACGCCGTTCGAGTGCGGGCTGAAGAGCAGCACCAGTGAGGTCTACTACCACGAGATCCCCGGTGGTCAGTACTCCAACTTGAGACCGCAGGTGGCGTCGCTCGGGCTGATTGATCGTTGGGCTGATGTGCGCCACGCCTTCGCCGTCGTCAATCGTTTGGTCGGCGACATTCCGAAGGTCACCCCGTCGTCGAAGATGGTCGGCGACTTCTCGATCTTCTTGGTGCAGAACGACCTGCTCGTCATGCGCGAGAACCTGCTAACCTCGGTCGATGCCACCAAGCAGAAAGTCCTGATGGAGGCCAAGCGACTCGACTTTCCGCAGAGTGTCGTGACCTACTTCCAGGGCCATCTTGGTCAACCGCCGGGCGGCTTCCCCGACGACCTGCGTGCCGCGGTGCTCAAGGGGCAACCGGTATTGTCGGGACGTCCGAGCGATGGTTTGGCGCCGTTCGATTTTGATGCGGCGAGGGAACACGTCGTGTCGCGTATGAACCGCGCCCCGCAAGACCGGGACATCGTTAGCTACGCGTTGTATCCGCGCGTGCTCGATGACTACTTCGCGTTCCGCAACCGGCATAGCGACGTGTCTCTGCTGCCGACCCCGGTCTACTTCTACGGGCTCGATATGGGGCAGGAAGTGTGGATCGAGATCGAGCGTGGCAAGACGCTACTGGTCTCGCTGGAAGCTCGCGCGGCCCCGGATGAGCAGGGCATGGTCACCGTCTACTTCAAGCTCAACGGCCAAAGCCGTCGGGTTGTGGTGCCGGATCGCTCGCTCGAAGGCGAGGTCGAAAAGCGCCGCAAGGCGGACGCAGCCAACCCGGGCGAAGTTGGTTCGCCGATGCCGGGTCGCGTGATTGTGCTGCACGTCGCCGAAGGTGCCGAGGTTGTCGAGGGGGATCCGATACTGACGCTCGAGGCGATGAAGATGGAGACGATCGTGCGTGCGTCGGTTGCTGGCATCGTGCAGCAACTGCATACCGACGTTGGTGCTTCGGTACAGGCGGAGGATCTGCTGATCGTGGTCGACGTGAAGTAGCGCGAAACGCGAGCGGCCGCATTACGGGCAGTCTCGGAATCTGCGGATGGCGCACGCGGTCATTGCCTGGGTGCGCGCCGTCGCCTTAGGCGAGGTCCGAAGCCGAATCCCGCTCAGGACGTAGTGCTCGTTCTATGGCGATGAATCGGGGCGCTGCACGGGTTGTGCCCCGTTGGCCATCAGGCGGCCGAGCACGGCGGGGGACGCTTGGATCTCCATCAAGCAGCCCTCCTCGGTGTAGAACTCCGACAACACGGTCGCTTTGGCGCGGATTTCGGAGTGCAGCGCACCCGCGGTGTGCGGCAGGAGCAGTTCGACGCGGTTCTCGACCGCGGCCAGGTGGTTCTGGATCGCGCCCAAGAGTTCGGGCACGCCTTCGCCGTCTTGCACCGAGACGGCGAGCGCGTGGGGGTCGATGTTCCAGAGCGGCGCCAACGTGGCGCGGTCTTCGACCATGTCGAGCTTGTTGAGTACGGTCAGGCGAGGCAGGCGATCGGCCTCGAGCGTTTGCAGCACGTCATCGACGGCATGGAGTTGTTCGGCAGCTTCGGGCGAGCTGCCATCGATGAGCACGACCAGTAGGTCGGCGTGCAGCGCTTCTTCGAGCGTTGCGTGGAAGCTGGCGACGAGTTGGTGCGGCAACTTGCGCAAGAAGCCAACGGTGTCGGTCAGCAGGACCGTGCGGCCACCGGGCAGGCGCCATGGCCTGGTGCGGGTGTCGAGTGTTGAGAACAGCTTGTTCTCTGTGAGCACACCAGCTTCGGTCAGCCGGTTCATCAACGTCGACTTGCCGGCATTGGTGTATCCGACCAAGGCGATGGTGAAGAGGTCGGGGCGCGCCCGCACTTCACGAACCTTGTGCTGTTCGATGCGCTTGAGGTCGCGTTTGACCGACGCGATGCGCGTGCGCACGAGGTTGCGGTCGACATCGATCTGCTTCTCACCCGCACCACCGCGGATGCCGATGCCGCCGCGCTGTCGTTCGAGGTGGGTCCAACGCCGACGCAGTCGCGGCATTTCGTATTGCAGTGCGGCCAGTTCAACCTGGTAGCGCGCTTGCGGTGTGCGTGCGTGGGTGCCGAATATCTGCAGGATCACTTCGCTGCGATCCATGACCGGCACGCCGACCTTGTTCTCGATGTTGCGCGCCTGGTTGGGCGTCAGCGAGTCATCGCAGATGACGCAGCCGCTGTGCGCGAGCTTGACGACCTCGGCCAGTTCTTCGAGTTTGCCAGTACCTAGGTAACTGGTCGGGTCGGCGACTCGACGGTGTTGCACCATGCAGCCAGCCGGCACGAAGTCGGCGGTCTCGGCGAGCTGTTGCAGTTCGGAGAGTGCTTCAGCGGCCGTGCGTGAATCACCCATCGGCATGATGCCAAACAGGATCGCTTCGGTTGCGTGGCCCCGACGGGTGTCGAGAGCCCGGTCGTGAGTGGATTCGCCCAAGGTCTACGTGGGGGTGCGGTCGGTCGGCTGCAGCAGCGGGCCGAGTTCACTCTTGATTGCACCATCTGCTGCGCGTTCTAGGAAGATGCGACGGCAGAAACCCTCGTCGTCCCGATGGTTTGCGTCATCGCGGTAATGCGTTCCGCGCGATTCGTTCCGTGCCAAGGCGGCTTCGGTGACCAGCGCGGCGGTGGTCAACATGTTGGCTAGTTCGCATGCGGCGCGACTTCCGAGGTGGCCACGGGTCAGGTATTGGTGCCAGAATGTGATGCGAGCGCGCGCGTCGGTCATGCCGGCTACTTCGCGGCGCAGGCCGACCTGCCGCCACATCAGGGACTTCAGGGCATAGAGCAGGTCGTCGTGCAAGATGCGCGGAGGGTCGGCGGCGAGCACTGGACCATCGGCCTGACGCGGCAGGCCGATGCGGGTGCGCGAGCGTTCGGCCTCCTGTGCTTCGGCTGCTGCTGTGCGGCCGCAGTCGAGACCGATGACGGCGCCTTCAAGTAGTGAGTTCGATGCCAGGCGGTTTGCGCCGTGCAACCCGGACGATGCAGCTTCACCAACTGCGAACAGGCCCGGCACGTTGGTGCGACCCAACGAGTCCGTGGCCGCGCCGCCGAGGAAGTAGTGGGCACCTGGTCGAACCGGGATCGCGTCCTTGGCGAGATCGAGATCGAACGTCGAGCAGATTCGCGCGATCGACGGGAACAGCTTGTGTGGGTTCTCGCTCACCGCGCTCAGGTCGAGGTAGACGTGCGTGTCGTTGGTTGCCACCATGCGCTCGAGGATGGCGCGGCTGACGACGTCGCGTGGCGCAAGGTCGGCCATTGGGTGCACGCCCTCCATGACGCGGTCGCCGTTGCGGTCGCGCAACACAGCGCCCGCGCCACGCACGACTTCGCTGATCAAGAAGCGCGAGGCTCCGGCGATGTAGAGCGTGGTCGGATGGAACTGCACGAACTCGCAGTCTGCCAGCCGGGCACCGGCGCGGAAGCACAAGGCCTGGCCATCGCCGCTCGCTCCGGTGGGGTTGGTCGTTTCGCGGTAGATCTGGCCGTTGCCGCCGGTGGCGACGACCACAGATGCGGCCTCGATCGCGATGTCCATCGCTTCGTCGCGGCCGTTCTGCAGGCCGACGGCGCCTACGCAGCGGCCATCGCGCAGCAGCAAGTCGCGCACAAACACGTGGGGGCGCACCGTGATGCGTGGGTGTTTGTGGAGTGCCTCGACCAGTGCGCGTTGGATCTCGCGGCCGGTTGCGGCGCCATTGCTGTGGGCCACCCGGGCGTGGGTGTGGCCACCTTCGCGCGACAACTGCAGTGTGCCGTTCTGGTCGCCGCTCTCAAGATCGTGACGGTCGAATGCCGTGCCTAGTTTTTCGAGCCAGCTGACCGCGTCGGCCGCCTTGGTGATGACGGCCCGCACCATCTCTTCTTCGGCGAGGCCGGCGCCAACGCGCAGCGTGTCGGCGACGTGCTGCCCAATGCTGTCTTCGGGCAGCTGCACAACGGCGATGCCGCCTTGCGCCCACGCGGTGTTGGTCTCGTCGAGCTTGTCCTTGGTGACGAGCAGGACTTCGGCACCACCATCCGCGGCAGCCAGTGCGGTTGCGGCCCCGGCGATCCCCGAGCCGATCACGAGTACGTCCGTGCGCAGGAGCGCGGTCGTTCGCAGGTCAAACGGGGCGAGTAGTCCCGTGAAGCGTGGCGTCGCGAGTTGGGAAGTCATGGAGCGGCGCCACCAAAGTAGCGCCAGGAATAGCAGGTGGGCCGGGCGATGAGGCGCCCGGCCGGAGGCTACCTAGCTTTGCTTTTTGGCCGCTTTCGCTGCTTCGGCGGCGGCGGCTTGTTGGGCCAGCAGTTCGGCTTCGTTGTCGAACTCGCCTTCTCGTTCCGGATCGCGCGGGCCGTCCGGCACTTCGACCACGCCACCCTTGTCCATCCAGATCAGGATCGGCGCGGCGATATACATCGACGAGTAGACGCCGGTGAACATGCCGATGATCATCGCGAACGCGAAGCCTTCGAGCTCCGAGCCGCTGTCGTAGTTGACGACGAACTGCGAGATGACCACGAACAAAGTCAGCACCGACGTCAGGATCGTGCGTGACAGCGTCTGGTTCAGCGAGCGGTTGATCAGTGAGCGGAACGATTCGCCCGCGTTGTTGCGGGCGTTCTCGATGCGGTTCTCGCGAATCCGGTCGAACACCACAATCGTATCGTTCACTGAGTAGCCGATGATCGTCAAGAAACAGGCGATCATCGACAGACTGATCTCGGCGTTGACGTATCCCAGGCTGTTGAACAGGACCACGACGCTGAGCGTGATCAACACGTCGTGGATCAGGGCGACGACGGCCGCGAGACCATACTTGTATTCGTGGAAGCGAATCCGCAGGTAGAAGACGATCAGCAGCCAAGCCAGGATCAGCGCACCGATGGCGGCATTGCGTAGGTCGTTGACCAGACGGCCTTGGATTTCCTGAGCTTCGGGGAAGGGGTCCGACAGCATGACGATCTCGTCGTTGGCGTCCTTCAGTTCGGCCAGTTCGTTACTGACGATGTTGGGCAGCTGCCACAGCTTGGTCGAGATCTGCGTGGTCCAGATCAGTCGGAAGTTCTTGGCAGTCGCCGCCGCCTCGTCGTCGAGGATCTCGACGTCGCCTTGGGCCAGGCTCTGGCCGATCAGTGTCTTGAGCTTGCCCGTGTCGACCGGCTCAGAGAAGTGCACGTCGATCTGAGCGTATTGCTGCGTCTCCCCCAGAGTCGGGTGCTCGGTCAGCAGCGCCAGGTCGAACGCCGGCTCGACCAGCTGGTCTCCGAAAACGCGGGTCAGTTCAGCTAGATACGGCGGCTCGTAGGGAGCCGGAGGGTCGTTGCCGTCGTTGTCAGCCCTCTTCTTGGCCTCGCGCCAGGCCTTGCGGCCGTCGTCGATGTCGGCGCGCTGCTTGCTGTTGAGCTTCAGGCGTACATTGTATTCGTTACCGCTCTCACCGTAGGTGTTGACGCCGGTGGTTGGGTACTCGGCCGCGAACTTAGCGTCCGCAGCGAGCGTGTTCCGGATGCGGTCGGCCGACTGCTGGTCGACGCACACCATGCGGAGGTTGGCGCCACCCGTGAAGTCGATGGCAAGCATCTTCTCGGCCGGCACGGTCGAGGAGTAGCCCATGCCGACAATGATCATTACCGTGCTGAGCACGGCGCAGAACTTGATCTTGCCTACGAAATCGATGTTGCGATTCTCGAACAGCGTGTTGGGTTGCCAGCCTTCAAGCTTGTTGTTCTTGAGCGCCCAATGGAACAAGAGGCGCGAGACGAAGAACTGCGTGAAGACCGTCGTGATGATGCCGATCATCAGCGTCACGGCGAAGCCGCGCACCGGGCCAACGCCGACGTTGTAGAGCACCATGCCGACCAGGAAGGTCGTGATGTTGGAGTCGAGGATGGCCGACATCGCGCGTTCGAAGCCCGCCCGCACTGCCTGCAGCAACTTCTTGCCCTTCTTCAGCTCTTCGCGAATGCGCTCGTAGATGAGCACGTTGGCGTCGACCGCCATGCCAAGCGTCAGCACGATGCCGCCGAGACCAGGCAGGGTGACGGTGGCCTGCATGAACAGCATGCCTGCCCACAGCAGGAATACGTTCAGCAACAGGGACACGCAGGCGATGACGCCGGCGAGTTTGTAGAAGGCCATCATGAACAGGAAGACGGCGACGCCGCCAACCAGGATGGACCAGAGACCCCGTTCGATGGCTTTGCTGCCCAACTGCGCGCCGATCGTCTGCTTGCTCAGCAGCTCGGGCTCAATGCGCAGCGAGCCCGTGCGCAGCACCTTGACGAGCTCTTCGACTTCAGCAATGGTGAAGCTGCCGGTGATTTGGCCGTTGCGGGTGATCTTGCTCACGAACGCCGGCGCCGACTTGATGATGCCGTTGAGGATGATCGCGCTGGCCTGGCCCTTGTGCTCGGACGACCAGTCGGCGTAGTCCGCGGTCAGGTCGCCCCTCATGCGGTAGTTGACGGCCGGGCTACCGTTTCTGCCTTGGCCGACACCAACGCCGGACGGGTCGAGGTGTTCTCCGGTGAAGAACCGCTCGTACATGTTGACGGCGACAAACTCGATCAGGCGCTGCTCCAGGATCGGCAGTTCCTTGACGGCTGCCGGGATCACCCCACCGTTCCACTGCGTGTCGTCGTAAGACTTGACCGTCTGTGAGGCTAGTTCGCCGAACGAGTAAGAGCTGTCCCAGTTGTCGGGGTTCTCGGTGCTGGCCTTGATCTCGCGCGGGAACCAAGCGAGGCGCGTGCCAGCGATCGGACCGGCGACGCCTTGGTTGAAGCGGCGCACGTTCTTGGGGTCCTTCTCGATCAGCGCCTTGTTTTGGGGCTTGTTCAGCCAGGCTTCGAACCGAACCCTCTCGTTGGCGAGCACGAAGGTGACGTTGTCCGTGTCGTAGTCGTCGTAGACGACCATGCGCATCTCGAGCTCGCCGAGGTTGCTGATGCGCTCAAGCACTCGTTTGAGTTCTTGTGGGGCGAGGCTACCAAGCTCAATCAGGATGCCGGTGTCACCACTCTGCGTGATCAGCGGTTGTAGCGTCCCGTTCGGGTCGATCCGCTCGCGCATGACGGTGATCGTCTGCGTCATGATCTCGGTGGTGGTAACGGCCTCCTTCTTGGTCAGCTCATCGAGCAGATCCTGCGGGACGTTGTAGAGCAGCTGGGTGCCACCCTTGAGGTCCGGGCCGAGCGTTGGCTCGAGCATGAAGGTGCAGACGAGGCCGAGGATGACCGCGACCAGGACAAGGAAGAGCTGACGGCTAGCGTTCTCGAGCATGACGGGCGAGGCCGCGAAAGGACTGTCGGGGGTATGGTAGGAGCCTAATCCGCGACGACCATTAGGACGTCACGGCGAGGCGGCAAGCTGCGGGCCTGAGAAAGATGGGCCTTGAGCTCAGTGGAGTTGGCCAAATAAAGCTATTCGGCTAAGGCTAATCGGCAAGAGCTACTTAGTAGCCTCGACGTCGGCGCTATCGCCATTCGTAAGGCCGCTGCCGGCACCGCTTCTTGGCCACTTCATGCGACCGAGGTTGCGGGTGAGGCGCGTCTTCTTGCCTTCGCGTTGGCGCAGGAAGTAGAGCTTGGCGCGGCGGATGACGCCACGACCCTTGACAGTGACATCGGCGATCCGCGAGCTGTGCAGGGCGAACGTGCGCTCGACGCCTTCGCCGGCAACAATGCGACGGATCTTGACGGTGCGGCTGATGCCACTGCCGTGGAATGCGATGACCGTGCCCGTGAACAACTGCACGCGCTCCTTCTCGCCTTCCCGAATCAAGTAGTGCACGTCAACGGTGTCGCCGATCCCGAAGTCGGGGAGCGAAGATTTCATGTGCTCGAGTTCGAGCTGACGCATGATGTTCATTGTTCTGTATCTGTCAGTGTTTCGACGTTGCCGTCGCGGCGTGCGTTGCCGTTTTGAAAGTTGTTATTCGGCCTAGTAGCAGTCGGCCTAGTAGTTAGGTGGGCGGTGGTGACTTCGGTTCGGTTTGCTCGGCCGTACGCTTTTGCGCGGTCAGCAACTCGGCCTGCTCTTGGCGCCAGCGTGCGACTTTGGCGTGGTCGCCCGACAACAAAACGTCGGGAACGGCCATGCCGCGAAACTCACGCGGACGGGTGTACTGCGGGTAGTCGAGCCATTCGCTTTCGAACGACTCAAGCACAGCGGACTCGGCGCAGCCGAGCACACCCGGGATCAGCCGAACCGCGGCTTCCAGAACGACCATGGCAGGGAGTTCGCCGCCAGCCAACACGAAGTTGCCGAGCGAGATCTCCTCGTAGCCACCAGCAGAGCTGGCGAGGCCTTCCCGGATGCGTTCGTCATAACCTTCGTAACGACCGCACAAGAACATCACCCGTTGCAAACGGCTGAGTTCCCGCGCGCGCGCCTGGTCGAAGGTTCGACCGCGGGGGCAGAGCAGGATCTTGTGGAACGGGCCGTGAGCCTGTTCCACGTCATCTATGGTTGAAAAGATCGGTTCCGGCTTGAGCACCATGCCGGGTCCGCCACCAAACGGTCGATCGTCGACGGTCCGATGAGGGTCCAGAGCGTTGTTTCGGAAGTTGATGAGATCCAACCGAAGGTTGCCCTGGGCCTGTGCAATCCCGAGGATGCTCTCGTCCAGGTAGGGCCGGATGGCCTCCGGAAAGAGTGTCAGAATGGCGCAGTGCAAGGTGCCCCTGCCGTAAAGAAGGGGTAAGGACAATACGGTTGGGTCTATGGGTGGTCAAGGCTGGCGGTGGCCGGTCGTGCACCGCTTTTCCTGAACTGGCCCCAGGCTCTGCGTTCCGATCCCACAGACTCGGTCTCCAATCCCGTCTCTCAACCCCATTCCCTGTAGTCGCAGCCATGTTCACCGGTCTTGTGCAAGCCGTCGGCACCATCACCGCCCATACCGAACTGCCGGATGGTCTCCGTCTGTCCGTCGATATTGGAGGCCTGTCCACCGGGGACCACGCGGGCGCGTTTCGGATCGGTGACTCGATTGCGCTTTCCGGCGCCTGCTGCACCGTGGAGACCCTCGACTCCGGTATCGCCGAATTCTATCTGACCCGGGAGACCCTGGATTGCACCTGGCTGGGCCAGGCTAGCGTCGGCCAGGCCGTCAACCTTGAGGGCGCGCTGCGAGCGGGCGATCCGCTGGGCGGACACATCGTGCAGGGGCATGTCGACGGGGTTGGCGAGGTCACCGGTGCCATCGATCCACGGACCGGGGGGGACCTGTTGGCCCGCGTCCCCGATTCCCTACAGAGATACTGTGTAGAGAAGGGCTCGATCACCCTGGATGGCGTCTCGTTGACCATCGCGGGCCAAGATCCTCTGGGGGTTCGCATCGCCGTCATTCCGCATACGGCCCAGGCAACTACGCTGGGGGCTCGGGCGGTGGGCGATCCGCTTCATGTCGAAGTCGATGTGCTTGCCAAGTACGTCGAAAGCATGCTGTCGCAGCGCGGTTTGACCTAGGAGAGGCAGTGGCGAACGAAACGAACCATCCCCTGATCCTGTTTGACGGCGACTGCAACCTGTGCCACGGCTCGGTGCGGTTCGTCATCAAGCGTGATCGCAAGGCGAAGTATCGGTTCGCGTCGCTGCAATCCGAGGTCGGCCAGGCCGCCTTGAAGACTGCCATGGGATCCGATGGCATGGTCACGTTGCCCGACAGCATCGTGCTGGTGCAGCATGGCGAGGTGCGCATGAAGTCGACCGCGGCGCTGGCCATCGCCAGAGGTATTCGATGGCCGTGGCCGCTGCTGGCGGTGTTCTGGCTGGTGCCGTATCCGCTGCGGGACTTCATCTACGACTGGGTCGCGCGCAATCGCCTGCGTTGGTTTGGCAAGCGTGAGGAATGTTGGATCCCGACACCGGAACTGCTGGGTCGCTTTCTCGACGCGGCCGAACGCAAGTGATGGGAAGCCTGCGGGTCGCGTCGAGTTGCCGGTGTCGTTCTGGTCAGCCGATCACAAAGATCGCTTCGTTGCTGATGAAGAACTTGGAGTTCTTGTCGTAGCGATAGCTCTGCACGCTGACCGCCGAACCGATCAACATGGGGTTCATCGGGATCGGAATCGCCAGGAAGTACGCTTGCCAACCTTCTGGCGGCGAGACCCCTAGCTGCTCGTAGTCCCACTGCGACGGGCCGAGCCATTCGAACCCGAAGCTCGGCAGCGTCAGGTGGTCGGGGGTGCCGAAGATCCAGTTGTGGCCGGGTTCGGCGAACCACAGCGAATGCACGATGCTGTTGGTCCAGGTCAACGAGAACCAATGGGTCACGTCGTCGGGGGGCAGGAATGTCGCAACCGGCAGGTCGTCGAAGCCGGCTGAGTAGGCGTACATCATGCCGCCAAGTCGCGCTCGTCGCCCAAGCCCAGCACCGGGCAAGGTATGCCCCGGCTCCGCAACCACGCTGACGCGCTGTTGGTTGTTGATGCCGCCATATTGTGAGCGCAGCGTGGTGCCGACGTGAACCGTCGTTGCGGGTAGTTGTGCGCACAGGCTGCCCGCCAACGTGAGTAATGAAACTGCGACCTTAAGAACTGTCATCTCCTGCCTCCCTTGTGGTTTCTCTTCCTTCGAACTTCTTCCGTCTAAGTCTCTCGAACGACTTGTCTCCTCGGCTGGCGAATGGGGGCGAGTGCTGAGCTTGGGTAGAGCTCTCCGTCAGTCGGGTTGGCGGCGCGCAGCGAGTTGTGCTCGTCAACGTATGTTTGGGTGTCGCACCGGGGGGTGCGGTTTGCGGTTCGGCTGCCGGCCAGGTGCGTCTGAACCTGTTGGCCGGGCAGTGGGCCGTTTGGGGCATCGACGTCGCGCGGGGCCGTCGGGATCTGCTTTGGGATCGCGCCGCAGATACACTGCGTTCGCGATCGCGCAAGCGATGCCAGACTTAACCAAGGCTGTCGCATGCCTGTGCTATCAGCCGAACCTCATCGAAACCTTGAGGCAGCATCTTCCGACTTTTGAGTCGGATTGGCTGATTAGGGGCGATCCACAGGGGGCGCCGCGTCCCGAAATACATCCCTCTCAGTGCGTTCGGTGCCGGCCTGGGGGAAACCCATACACTCCAAAAAAGTGCTCAGATTCGCTCGTGACCCACACGCTGACTGCAACCCGCGAAGAGGTCCCGGCACGTACCGGCACTCTCACATGGTGCCAAGTAGGACTTGTATGAAGTTGCTGATGGGGGCGGCTTCGCGGGCGTCTTCGATGGCGCGCGAGACTTGCGTCAGGATGCGGCGGAAACGGATCGCGAGGTTCTCGTCGTTGATGAGGGCGCCGAGCAGTCCCTTCATCTGCGTCAACTGCTCCGTGGTGTGGCGCAGGTTGGCGATGGTTGCGGCGAGGTCCTTGGCGATTACTGGGTTGCTGGTCAGGGCACCCAAGGCGCCGGCGTCGGGATCGTTGACCTTGCGCAGCAACAGGTTCAGGTTGTCGACGGTTTCGTTGAAGGCCTGCGCCATCTTGTCGTTTTGCAGGATCTGGCCGAGGATGCCCTTGCCCTTGCGGGCGTCGGCGATCAGGTGGTCGACGTTGTCGAGGATGCCTTGCAGGTCGCGCGCCGCGTCCTTGTCGTTGAGCAGAACACCTAGAGGGTTGTCCGTCGACAGCAGGCTTTCGCTGACGCCCTTCAGATTGGCGAGCAGCGCAGTCGCGTCTTCGGCGGTCTGCTTGTTCATGATCAGTGTGCCGATGGCACCTTCCGCGTTGATCACTGCTTCGAGGATGCGGTTCAGGTTGTTGGATGCACCGAGCACGCTGTCGTAGAGCTCGCGTCGGGTCGCAATGCGGCCGATCGAGGTCTCCGGGTCGTTCATGTTTTGGAAGAAGTCGCGGATCTCCGACAACGCTTGGTCGAGTCCCTGTCCAACCGCGCCCTTGCCGTCCGCGATGTCGCCGAGCTTTTCGAACGCGCTGCCAGCAACCCTGCCGAACAGGTCCACGTCCGTCGCGATGAGCTCGCCGTGGCCGGGATCGATGTAGATCTGCTTGCCGCCGAGCACGCCGTCGTCGCGCACTTCGATCAGGTGGCCGCCCTTGAGTGGGATGAGTTCGCCCAACAGCAGCTCCATACGAACCGGCGTATCGACACGTTCGTAGTCGATGTCGATTGCGCCGACTTTGCCGACCTTCTTGCCGAGCACCATGACGTTCGTGCCAACGTTGCAACTACCCGCCTGCGGGAAGTAGACGACGATCTGGTTGCTGAGCGAAAGGTCCGTCAGGTTGACGGTTGCCCAGAGCAAGAAGCCCAGCGTGCCAAAGAACACAAAGCCGAGCAGGGTGTCGCGTTTGATGCGGTCCATGTAGGTTTCCGATTAGTCAGAGCCTTGGCCCATGAAGGCGCGGGCTAGGGGATGATCGCTGGCGGTGATTTCGTCGACGCTGCCTTCGACGGCTAGCTTGCCGGCTTCGAGGATGCCAATGCGGTCGCCGCACTGCGTCGCACAGGCGCGCGAGTGGGTGACGATCAAGCCGGTGACCGACAAGCGATCGCGTACTTCGCCGATCAGCTCGTGGATCTGTTCGCTAATGATCGGGTCGAGTCCGGCGTTTGGCTCATCGTAGAGCACGTATTCGGGGTTGGTGACCAACGCGCGCGCCAGGCCTGCGCGCAGCTTCATGCCACCGGAGATTTCTGGCGGCTCCTGTTTGCCGGCGTGGTCCATGCCGACCAGCTTGAGCACTTCGTGCACGCGGTCGTCGACCTCCGAACGTGACAGCTGGCTGTGTTCTTTGAGCGGCAGCGCCACGTTGTCGGCAACGGACAGCCAGTTGATCAGGGCGCCGTTCTGGAACAGGTAGCCCATGCGCTTGCGCAGAGCCATCAGCTGTTTGCGATCCATCGCCGGAACGTCCTGGCCGTCGACGTGTACGCTGCCAAGGTCTGGCTTGAAGATGCCGATGACGTGCTTGAGCGTGACGCTTTTGCCGGTGCCCGACGGACCCATCAGCACGAAGTTCATGCCCTTCGGGACCTTGACGGACAGGCCCTTCAAGATGTCGCGGCCGCCGAGCCGCTTGTGCAGGTTCTTCAGTTCGATCATTCGGTCGGCGGGTTAGGTAAGGAAGTAGAAGAACCACGTGATGACGAAGCCGAGCACGATGATCAACAGCACCGAGTTGCGCACGGCAGTCTGCACCGCGAGGCCGACGCCGAGTGCGCCACCTCGAGCCTTGAGACCGGCGGCGCAGCTGACCGTCGCGATCGCGACGCCGAAGATCAACGACTTGAGCAGACCGACGTAGACTTCCTTGGGCAGCAGGGTGCCCGAAGATGTCAGCGACTCGATCGCGCCGACCCAATACAGATCCGGGCTGACGCCGAGGTTCTGTTCGGCGATGATGCTGCCGCCGTAGATGCCGATCAGGTTGGACAGCACGGTCAGCAGCGGGCACATCAGCGCCAGCGCAAGGACGCGCGGCAAGACCAGGTAGTCGACCGGGTCGATCGACATGACTTCGAGCGCGTCGATCTCCTCGGACACCTTCATCGTGCCAATCTCGGCAGCGATCGAAGAGCCGACGGTCGCGGCGAGGATGACAGCGGTGATGAATGGTCCCATCTCGCGGCACATCGACAACGCAGTGATCGTGCCGAGCACGTTGGTGTTGCCAAAGCGCCGCAGCTCGATGCCGGTCTGCATCGCCAGGATGGCGCCGGCGAACGCGGCGACGACGAGAGTGACTGGTAGCGCCCGCACGCCAGCGTTGAAGCAGTTGTCGAGCAGGAAGCGCAGGCGCCGCGGGATGCGCGGCAAGCACAGGGCAGTGCGCACCAGCAGGTTGACGACGTAGCCAGCACTGCCAGTGCGCTCGGCCAGGAATCGTATTGTGCCGGCAGCTAGGTTCATCGTTGCTCCGCTTGGCGCGGGCTGCTTCCGAGAGGGATTGGCAAGAACTGAAACAGGCGAAGGGTGCGTTCGCCAGCTTTGTCTTGTTCGTAGTTGAACAGGAACGGCATGCTGGCTGTGGTGCCGTCCTGGCGGGAGCGATGGGAGTACATGCGGCCGAGCACGTCGACGGCGGAGTCATCCGGCGTGCGCTGCACGCCGCGCGCGATTTCCCACAGGAAGCCGTAGGCCTCCTGCATGCCATACATCAGGCCCTTGTGGCCAATCAGTGGTGACAACAGGCTCCAGTCGGAACTCAGGGTCTTGCCGGTCTGGTCGACCTTGAACGTACTGTGCGCGAGCGGCCACACCTTGACGTGACGCTCCTTAGAACCGTCTTCGTTGTCCTTGGCGATGCGCCAGAAGAACGGCAACAGCCACTGAGAATCGTGGGTGCCTTCTGGGTCGCGATAGTGCTGCCACCAGATCAGCGGCCACAGCGCGGACCACGAATCCTGGTCGTCGCTGATCACTCGGCTGAATAACGGCCAGACCCACCACGCGGTGACGTTGTCTTCGGCCCGGTTCCAGTAGTAGCGGTAGATCGGCCACAGTACGTTGAGCACGAAGAAGTGGTCGCGCTTGGCAGTGCCACTGAAGAGCGGCCACAGAGCCGTCCAGCCGTAGACTTCCGGTCCGGTGCGCCAACCGACCAATGGCCAGAATAAGAACGACCGCACCGGGCCGGAGCGTGCGTCGAGGTTCTCGTCGCTCCACGAAAACAACGGCCACAGGATCGAGCGGCGCTCTTGGCGGCCCTGCTCGATGTCGTGCGCGTAAAAAGGCAGCACGCGGAACCAACTGTGCGTGCCTTCGGCGCAATCGCTCCAACCGATCAGCGGCCACAGCACGAGTTGGTGGTAGTGGTCGTTCTTTTCGAGCCCCACCCACAGCGGAAACAGGATCGTTCGGAAGCGTCGGTAGCTGAGGAACTCCGGGATGTCGGCGTAGAACGGCAGGAACGCGAAGTAGTTCTCTTCGCCGTCTTCACTCGATCCGCCCCACAAGAATGGGAACAACAGGTACCAGTCGGTCTCGCATTCGCCGTTTTCGTCGAGTGCCTCGCGCCAGCTCGCCAACGGGAATAGCCGCGCGTGGGTTTGCTCGGGATAGGTCTGCACGCGCCCGAACGGCCACAAGAACTGATGGTCCGTCGAGGCGTCTTCGGGCAGCTCCGGCGACGGATCGGTCACCCGGCGGTAAAACGGCCGGATGCGGAAGTCGTCTCCGCCTTCGGGCGTTTGCTCGTAGTGCACGATCGGCCACGCGGCATCCCACTCGAGCAGGTTGCCTTCGGCATCCATGCGATGGAACCAGAACGGCGTCAGGTTCAGCTCGCGGGGCATCAGCGAGCAGGCGCCGCTCATGGTGCAGAGCAGGACAACGACCAGAAGCTGACTCGTACGCGCCATTCGGTGGATGGGAGGATGCCAGAGAGGTGGGGTGACCGCACGCTAGAAACAGTATTGGGCCAGCCGGAGGTCTCTCGGATCGGCGCGCGCAAGCGCAGACGCTGCCGAGTTGTGGCAACCCTCTGCGTAGTTTCGTGGAGGCATTCTCGCTGCATCGTTGTTCGCAGGGGGCTGCCGGGATAACTCATGCGCGCTCCATATGAGTAAGCACGCAAAGCAGCAGAACAGAACGCGACTTGGAATTCTCTGCGGTGGCGGTCCGGCGCCGGGAATGAACTCCGTCATCTGTGCGGTGACGATTGAGGCAATCAACTCTGGTTGGGAGGTCTATGGTATTCCCGATGGCTTCTCGCGGTTGATGAAGGGCGAGACTGAGCACGCGCACCGGTTGACCGTCGATGATGTCAGTCGCATCCACCTGACCGGTGGTTCGGTGTTGTTTACGTCGCGCGCCAACCCAACCAAACAACCGGAGACGCTCAAAGCGACCGTCAAGGCCTTGCAGGAACTCAACCTCGACGCGTTGTTGACGATCGGTGGCGACGATACCGGCTACTCCGCTGCGGTCGTAGCCAACGCCGCTGGCGGCAAGTTGCGGGTCGCGCACGTGCCCAAGACGATCGACAATGACTTGCCGCTGCCGGGCGATGTGTCGACGTTTGGCTTCCAGACGGCGCGCCACGTCGGCGCCGAGCAGGTTAGCAACTTGATGACGGATGCGTTGACGACCAAGCGCTGGTACTTCGTCGTCGCGATGGGGCGGCAGGCGGGGCACCTCGCGCAGGGCATCGGCAAGTCCTCCGGTGCGACTGTGACGATCATCCCCGAGGACTTCGCCGCCGGTCAGCCGATCCATCTCAACCACATCGTCGACATCCTCGAAACGGCCATCTTCAAGCGCATTGCGAGCGGCCGGCCGTTTGGGGTCGCGGTCATTGCGGAAGGCTTGAGCCTGCGATTCCCGCCCGAAGAAGTCGACGGGGCCATGCCCGACGCCGAACGCGACGAGCACGGGCACGTTCGACTGTCAGAGGTGCACCTGCACCGGCTGCTGACGGACATCGTGCGGCAGCGGTTGGCTGAGCGTGGCCACAAGGTCACGATCGTCGCCAAGAATATCGGCTATGAGCTGCGCAGTGCCCCGCCGATTCCGTTCGACATCGAGTACACGCGCGACCTCGGCTACGGCGCGGTCGACTACCTGCGCGGCTTGCTGGCGTCGGGCGATCTCGCCGAGGTGGGGGCGATGGTGACCATACAACGGGGCGAGCTGGTGCCGTTGCGCTTCGGAACGTTCGACGATCCTGCGACCGGGCGGCCGCGTGTGCGCACCGTCAATCCGCAATCCGAGGCGTATCGCGTGTCGCGCGAATACCAGATTCGCCTCGAACCGGACGACTTCACACGGGCGGATCGCCTCGAAGGCCTCGCCAGAGTCGCCGGCATGACGCCGACCGAGTTTCAGGAACGCTACGGCTACATCGTGGAGCGAGACGTCTTCCAGCCCCGCAACTGATGTTCGCACCGCGCCGTCTGCGCGCTACAACATGGGCATGGTTCGAACCCTGTCCGGTATCCAGCCCACCGGCAACTTGCACATCGGTAACTACCTCGGCGCCCTGGTCAACTGGGTCAAGCTGCAGGAGCAATACGATGCCTATTTCTGTGTTGTAGACCTCCACGCCCTGACCCAGCGTCCCGACCCCGAAGTGTTGCGTTCTGCGGTGCGCGAACTGGCGATCGGTGTATTGGCCAGCGGCGTCGACCCCGAGCGCTCGACGTTGTTCGTGCAGTCCCAGGTACGGCAGCACGCCGAGTTGGCGTGGATCATGATGTGCTTGACGCCGCTCGGCGACCTCAACCGCATGACGCAGTTCAAGGACAAGAGCACGCAGCAGCCCGAGAACATCAACGCTGGCCTGTTCACCTATCCCGTCCTGCAAACTGCCGACATCGCACTCTATCGACCCGAAGCGGTGCCGGTTGGCGAAGACCAGGATCAGCACCTCGAACTCGCGCGCGAGACCATTCGTCGCTTCAACTTCACCTACGGCGGCGATGTGTTCCCCGAGCCCAAAACCGTCAAGAGCCAGGCGCCGCGCGTGATGGGGCTCGATGGTGAGAGCAAGATGTCGAAGTCGAAGAACAACGAGATCGGATTGTTCGAAACCGACGAAGAGACCATGAAAAAGTTGCGCGGCGCCAAGACCGATCCGGCGCGTGAGCGTCGCACCGACAAGGGCACGCCCGAAGTCTGCAACATCTACAGCTACCACGGCTTCTTCTCGACGAAAGAGCAGCGCGACGAGGTCGCCGAGGGTTGCCGTTCGGCATCGCTTGGTTGCGTTGACTGCAAGAAACTGCTGGCGCAAAACATGGAGGCCGTCAAGGGGCCGATCCGCGAGCGCGCGGCCGACCTGCGCAGCAAGCCCGGTCAAGTCGATGAGATCTTGGCCGCCGGAGCGGCGAAGGCGCGCAAGACGGCCGAAGAGACCATGGTCATGGTGCGGGAACGCATTGGCATTGCCGGAGGGAAGGCATGACGAACACGAGAGCGGGGCTTTGGGCTGTTTGGTTGGCGCCGGTTGGGTTGGCGATGTTGACGACAAGTTGTGGTGGCACGCCGGTCACTCCCGAACAGCGTCGCTTGGCGGAGCGCGCCTACCTCTCACCGTTTTTGCAGAATACGCGGGTCGTATGCGAGCAGCTCGAAGTCGAGATCACGCCGAACTTCCACTTGCACGTCAGCAACCCCGGTGTCGACAAGCGGCACCAACGCTTTGATCGCGAGCAGAAGCCAGCGCTGGTTGAAAAGACCTGGCGCAACCTGACCGGTGATCGGCGCGCCTGGTTCACGGTCACGATCTCTGAGCCCAGCGACCCAGAGACGCCGCGCATCGGCAAGTCGCCGGGCACGACCTACACGGTCATGAACCAATTCACCCTGCGCATCCGCGAACGCGGTGAGATGACGTTGTCGGCGCGCGCCTATGGCGGCATCGTGCTGGTCGAAGAGGCCGGTGGCCCACCGCAGCAACCGCACGAGTACACGATCGTAAACGGTGTTGTGAAGCGCTGATGGGCAAGACCAGGTGGGTTCTATGGCTGCTGTTACCGCTCCAGGCGTCGTGCTTTCTGTTCGGCGGCGGTGGTGGCAGTGGCGCTGCCTACACCGAATGCAGCAACGCCGAAGGGCGCTCGGCGTGGACTGAGGCCAAGATGGCCCTCGCCAGCGGCGACAAGCAAGCCGCGCTGCCGCATCTCGTGGTGGCGACGAACAAGTGCCCCGACCTGGTGCGGGCGCACATTGAGTACCAGAACCTTGCCAAGAGCCTGGGCGGTGAATCCGAGCAGGCGATGGTCGATTTCTACATGAAGATGCCGGAGCGCGCGCCCGACGATGCATCACCTGTTCCGGCATACATGCGCGCGCGCCTCGCCGACACGGCCTACGCCCAGTCGAACGCCCTCGACCAGATCCTGAAGAAGCACTCCACGTTTGGCTGGGGCTACTTGTCCCGCGGCCGCGTCAACCGCGGCCAGGGCCGCCTGTCCGAGGCGCTGCAAAGCCTGGATCAGGCGATCTTGGCGGACGATGGCTTGATCGAGGCGCGACTCGAACGGGCGCAGGTGTTGACCGAACTCGGCCGCGATGAGGAAGCGGCGCTTGATTACAAGTTCTACTGGGGCGCGAATCCGGCCGATGCGGTCGCCGGTCGCGAGTACCTGGCGTTGTTGCTGTACCGGCTCGCCAGGGTCGATCATGCGATGGTTGTGCTCGCCGCTCTGAAGCTCGCCGACCAATCGCTGTCGTTGCGTATGGACGAAGCCGCGGTGCTGTGGCGCGCCGGCAACTCGGCAGCGGCCATCGAGGCATACCTCGACATCCTGCAGCAAGAACCCACCATGGCGCGCGCGGCGCTGAATATTGGCCTGCTCTACTACGAAGTCGTGCCGAAGGAAGAAACCGACAAGATCCGCTGCTGGCCCAAAGCGCGGGCGGCGTTCCAGATCTTCATGCAGCGCTCGGTTCCCAAAGATGGTCACGAGCAGTTCGAGCGCACCTGGGCGGTGCCGTTCCGGTTGCGGCGCATCCACGAACTGTTGGGGCCGACGACAACGGTTCCTTCCCTCGACATGTTGCGTACGCCGCGCTGATCGGCGCCGGCCGATTCTTCGCGGGCGATGGCGACTACCTGCGCCGATGCGCTTGGGCGACGTCTGCCACTTCGAACTTGGCCAGTTGCGGCAGCAGTCGTTGCCAGTCGGCATCGGCCAAGCGATCGGCCTGATGGCCAGAGCCGACCAGGCGGAACCGCGGCGAGTCGATCTTCGCGACCGTCAGGTGCGCACCGTTCTGTTGCACCAAAAGGTTGCGCAAGTCGAGGTTGCGGTCGCGGAAACCGGCGGCATGCAAGCGCACAACCAGCGCGGCAATTGCCGCGGCGATGTCGCGCCGCTGCGGCTCGGAAGCCGACGCGAGAATTTGGTCGGCAACTTCGCCACGAAACGCCTCGGTCACCAGCGTCGCGCGGGCCAAAAAACCGCACGTGCGCCATTCGAGGCAGGCGAGGGGTTTGGCGGTCGCGAAGTCGTGTGCCTGCAGCCAGTTCAAGGCCTGGCATTCCCGGGCCGCCCGCGATTGCCGGAATGGTGCCGTCCACTTGCCCAAGTTGCGGAGACGGTCACTCCAAGTCGGGTAAATGTAAGTTTTTACGAACACGTCTCCGTCGTCAGTCGCGACCTTTTGCACCCAAGAACTTCGGTGATTAACGATGGTATCCCCCGTGCCACGGGTGGCCAGTAGTCCCGGCACGGGCAGCCCGCGGGCCACGGCTGGCCAATTTGCCGAGGCGAACACTAACGTGGGAGAATGGGGGGCTCTTGTCGACACCGTGTTCGCAACAGTATATTCTAGCGTGACTTGATGCACTCATGTGCGGCCGTGGCGGTCGTGCGTGCAACTACCCAGGAGGCTCAGGTGAAGACCGTAACCAAGAAGGAGTTGGTCCACCGCATCGCGGAAAGGACCGGCGTAACCAAGGTCGTGGCGAAGGACGTGATCCAAGCGTTCCTCAATTCGATCATCGATGAACTGGCTGATGGCAACCGTTTGGAGTTCCGTGAGTTCGGCGTTTTCGAGTCGCGTGAACGTGCGGCCCGACTTGCGCAGAACCCACGCACACTTGAGAAGGTGCCAGTGCCGGCAAAACGAATCGTCAAGTTCAAGGTTGGCCGTCTGATGCGCAAGAAGGTGTCTGGCGAAGACGTTGGCAACCTATCCCTCGACGATGAGGAAGCCGTCGGTAAGAAAGCTGCGCCGCCGCCGCCCATGGGCAACAGCGGCGAAGCTACCGGAATGGCATAGCCGACTACGTGTCGGGTAGACCTGCCTGATTGGAGATCTCACTGATCGATAGTCTGTCGACTGCATGCAGCCATCCTGGGCGGGTGTGCATGCGGTTGGCTCCCAAACTGCCGGTCTCTCGGCGCCGCCACACCGGGGCACAGGCTTCCGAATAAAGGCCTTCGAACAACGGGCTTCCGGACAACGGGGCTAGGTGATGGATCGCGCGATCGCCTGTTCGAGATCGGCGATCAAGTCATCGCCATCTTCGATCCCGACCGAGAGCCGGATCAAGCCATCCTCAAGACCAGCGGCTCGTCGTTCTGCTACTGGGATCGAGGCGTGCGTCATCGACGCCGGGTGGTCGACGAGGCTCTCGACGCCGCCGAGGCTCTCGGCGAGCGAAAACACTTCGAACGAGCTGCATACTTGCTTGGCTTGCTCGACGCTGGCCTTCAACTCGACCGAGACCATGCCGCCACCCTTGCGCATCTGGCGCTTGACCAGCTCGTGTTGTTCGTGGCTCTCGAGTCCGGGGTAGATCACGCGCGCCACCTTGTCGTGCGTCGACAACCACTCGGCAACTTGCATGGCGTTGTCGCAGTGGCGGTCCATGCGCACATGCAGCGTTTTGGTGCCGCGCAGGACCAGGAATGCGTCCATTGGGCCCGGCGTGCCGCCGCACGTGTTCTGGAAGTGCATCAGCTTCTGGTGCAGTTCGAGGTCGTTGCTGATCAAGGCACCACCGACGACGTCACTATGGCCCCCGAGGTACTTGGTGGTCGAGTGCGCGACGATGTCGCAGCCGAGCGCAAGTGGCGTCTGCAGGTAGGGCGTCGCGAAGGTGTTGTCCGCCATCGTCAGCACGCCTTTCTTCTTGGCGATGCCAGCGATCGCTTCGAGATCACAGCAGCGCAACAGCGGGTTCGTTGGCGTCTCAAGCATCACGAGCTTGGTGTTCGATTGGAACGCCGCCTCAAGTTGCGCGAGATCCGTCATGTCGACGAACGTCGTCTCCATCCCAAACTTCGTGTAGAGCGTTTGCAGCAACCGGTAGGTGCCGCCGTAGAGATCGTTGCCCGCGATGACGTGGTCGCCGGACTGCAACAGGTTGACCACGCAGTGGATCGCGGCCATGCCGCTCGCGAAGCACAGGCCGTGTTTGCCACCTTCGAGCGCCGCCAGATTGCCCTCAAGCGCCGTGCGCGTCGGGTTGTGCGAGCGTGAGTAGTCGTAGCCCTTGTTGACGCCCGGGGCTTCCTGCACGTAGGTGCTGGTCATGTAGACGGGCGTCATGATGGCGCCAGTCGAGGGGTCGGGGGATTGGCCGGCGTGGATTGCGTTGGTGCCGAAACCTGGGGTGCGGTCGCTGTTCATTCGGGACAGAGTTTACAAGTCGGCGCGATCCGGCAACATGGCGCACCTCAATGTCTGAGCCTTCTTCATCCTTCGACGGGGACGCTCTTGAGTTTCACGTCGTGCGTGCGCTGCTGACTGCGCACTTGGTTACGCCTCTCGGCCGCACGGCGGTGGAGGCTCTGCAGGTCTGTGCCACGGCCGAAGAAGCCGCGCGGCAGCACGCCGCGACCGTCGTGATGGCGCAGCGGATGGGCGAACGCAACGAGCTGCCGTTGAGCGGTGCCGTTGAGGTGAGAACCTGGCTGGGGCGTTTTTTCGCGGGTGAGCACTCTTTTCTTGCTCGCGACGCGGCCGACCTGAAGCGCGTGCTGCGCACATCGGACCGCTGCCGTCGCTGGTGCTCTGCGGGCGGGGAGGCGCTGGAGAGCTTTGTCGCCGGTGTGCCGGATGTCGAGGATCTGGTCGAGGAACTCGAGCGGGTCGTCGACGACCGCGGTGAGGTCATGGATTCGGCTTCGGCCAAGCTGGCTGTGATCCGGCGCGACATCGAAATCCACAAGCGCGCGGTCGACAGCACCATGGCTAGCGTGCTCGCGCAGGGGAGCGTGCGCCGCTGCCTCCAGGCTCCCGAACCTTCCTGGCGTCACGGGCGCCCGGTGTTGCAGGTCAAGGCGGACTATCGCCAGCACATTCGTGGGGTGCTGCACGACCGCAGCGCGTCGGGAGCGACGCTATTCGTCGAACCGGAGGCCGTCGTCGAGGTCGCCAACCAGCTATCGGACGAGCAGGCCGCCGAGAACCGTGAGATCAACGTCGTGCTGGCCGACACCGCGCGCGGCTTGCGTCGCTATGGCCAGGAGATCGCGAACAGCGTCGAGTTCGTTGCCCGCGCCGACCTGCTGCAGGCCAAAGCCCAGCTTGTGGTCAAAGACGGCTACACGGTGCCGAAAGTCGTTCCGGATGGTGCGATGCGGTTGCGCGGGGCTCGCCATCCGTTGTTGCTGCAGACGCAGGATCGTGCCGAGATCGTGCCGCTCGACATCGCGCTCGGCGATCCCCACCACCTGGTTGTGGTCACCGGGCCAAACACAGGCGGCAAGACCGTCGTTCTGAAAACGGTTGGTCTGCTATCGCTGATGGCGATCAGCGGCTTGCCCATTCCGGCGGACGTTGGCGCCGAAGTGCCGTTTTTGCGTTCGGTGCATGCTGACATTGGCGACGAACAGGCGATTGCGCAGAACCTGTCGACGTTTAGCTCGCACGTGCAGCGCATCGCTCGCTGTGTCCAGCAGGCGGCGCCGGACACGTTGGTCCTGCTCGACGAGCTCGGTGCTGGCACCGATCCCGAGGAAGGTGCGGTGCTCGGCTACGCAGTGCTGGAGGCCTTGGTGAAGGCTAGGGTGTTTGCCGTCGTGACGACCCACCTCGGCCGGCTCAAGGATTTCGCCTACCAGCATCCCGGGGCCGAAAACGGCTCGATGGCCTTCGACGGCAAGACGCTGAGGCCCCTGTATCGGCTGGATCTGGGCATTCCGGGCAACAGCCACGCGCTCGACATCTCGGCCCGGGTGGGCATGCCGGATAGCATCGTTGCTCGCGCCCGGGAGCTGCTGGGCGAGCGCGACCAGACGCTCGACAACCTGATCGAGCGGGTCCAGGTGGCGAGGCGCGATGCCGAAGCGGATCGGCAACGCACCGCGGATCGTTCCAGGCAGGTCAACCAGAAGCACGAGGACCTGGAGGAGCGGTTGGCGCAGGCGGTCAAGAAGGAGAATTGGCTGCAAGAAGAGGCGGATGGGGTGGTTGAGTCCGAATTGCGCCGTGCGCATCAAGCCATGGACGGCGCCATCACGGCCTTGACGCAGGCTCCGGGGCAGCATGGCGAGCGGGCCCGAGGCCTGAAGAAGATCGCCGATGGGCTCTTGAAGCAGACCGCGATGCATCGGCGCCGGATGACGTTTTGTCACCGGCTCAAGAAGGGGGAGATGGTGTTCTTGCCACGGTGGGGGCGGCTCTGTGCCGTGCGCAAGGTCGACAAGGTCCGCGAGATCGTCACGGTCGACTACGGCAAGGCTCGCATGGAGGTTCCCTTCGAAGATGTGTCGTGGCTACAACCGCTCGATGCAGGTCCGTAACGGGCTGTTGTTGTTGCCGCCCCAAGGTTAGGGTTGTCGCCCATGACGGTGTTGATCGCCGACAACGACCGCGCTGTGAGCGGCCTGCTTACCGACGTGCTGAAGCAGTCGGGGTTGCAGATGATGCACGCTTACGACGGTGATGAGGCCAGCTCGCTCGCCCGCGACCAACGTGTGCGTGTGCTGGTTTGCGATCTCGATATGCCCGGTGCTTCTGGGCTCGAAGTGCTTGAGTCGTTGCGCGACCTGGCCGACCCGCCTCGTTCGATCGTGATCTCGGGCTACCTCGATTCGGCGATTGAAGCCCGCTTGCGCACGATGCCGTTCGTGCAGGAGGTCTTACGCAAGCCATTCGATCTGCTGGTGTTTGCGGCTCTGGTGCGCCGGCTGGTTGCCCAGGGCGAGAAGTCGTCGGCAGCGGCAGAATCGGCCGCTACCGAGGAGCAAGGAGGCCTTCGGAAGGCCCTGCCGCGTGAGAATCGCAGCGACTCCCGCAGTAGCTACCGCAAGGATGGTCCGGGCGACCACGGTATCGCCGTCGAGCACTGAGCCGAGCACTGGGTAGAGCACTGGGTGAGCACTGGTCGGCCACCGCACGCCAACTTGCGGCGTCGACGCAAAAAATGCCCCTTGCCAAGCTTGCACTGCCTAGGGGCGTCGGTATCGTGCTCCGTCCTTTCCGCCGCAGCTACCCCTGCTAGCGTAGCTCAATGGTAGAGCACCTGATTTGTAATCTGGAGGTTATGGGTTCAAGTCCCATCGCTAGCTCCAGACCGGATTAGAGCTGACTTTTGAGCTGTCTCGTTGGGGCAGAAGAACGGGGCAAAGGAAAAGGAAAGCGTGCACGGCAAACGCACGGGCGAATACCAAAGCGGCCAACTGGGTCAGACTGTAAATCTGATGGCTCTGCCTTCGCTGGTTCGAATCCAGCTTCGCCCACCATCTTCCGTCGGTCTATCGAGGCAGTCGGAAGCTTTGCACGCGTGACAAATCAGATCTCGTTCGTCGGTGCAGGACCAGATGGTCTTCTGCCGATACGCGCGGTCACCCGCATGCGGGTGTAGCTCAATGGTAGAGCACCAGCCTTCCAAGCTGGGTGTTGTGGGTTCGAGTCCCATCCCCCGCTCAGTTTGGCACCCGCTCAGTCGGGTGCTTGCGGAATCGGGTGCTCGTTTTGTTCTTTCTTCTCTTCGTTTTCTGCAGGCTGCTATAGCTCAGTGGTAGAGCACCTCCTTGGTAAGGAGGAGGTCCTGGGTTCGAGTCCCAGTAGCAGCTCCATCCGACTGACTCTTTCCCGACTCTCTCTGCGGCTAGGTGCTGTGTCATTGTGCACAGCTCAGCGCGTAGGGCGAACAAACCCACGACCGACTATCCCCCCGACCCAGACTCATGGCCAAGGAAACCTTCTCCAGAACTAAGCCCCACGTCAACGTGGGGACGATCGGGCACGTTGCCCACGGCAAGACCACGACCACCGCGGCCATTACCTACACGCTCGCAGCTGTTGGTCTGGCCAAGTACAAGGAATACGCGGATGTCGCCAAGGGCGGCACGGTTCGTGATCCGAGTCGTGTTGTGACGATCTCGTCGGCCCACGTCGAGTACGAGACGAAGAACCGTCACTACGCTCACGTCGATTGCCCCGGCCACGCCGACTACATCAAGAACATGATCACCGGTGCTGCCCAAATGGACGGCGCCATCCTGGTCGTGGCTGCTGATGACGGTCCGATGCCGCAGACGAAGGAGCACGTCCTGCTCGCTCGTCAGGTCGGTGTGCCGGCGATCGTCTGCTACCTCAACAAGTGCGACCTCGTCGATGACGACGAGTTGTTGGAGCTTGTCGAGATGGAAATCCGCGAGCTGCTCGACAAGTACGAATACCCCGGCGACGACGCCAGGGTCATTCGCGGCGCCTCGTTCGCGGCTCTCCAGACGAAGGACCCGGGCCCGGACAACCCGGAGAGCAAGTGCATCTTCGATCTGATGGAAGCCATCGATGAAGCCATTCCGGAGCCGGAACGCGACATCGACAAGCCGTTCCTGATGCCGGTTGAAGACGTCTTCTCGATCGAAGGTCGCGGCACCGTCGCCACCGGTCGTATCGAGCGCGGCATCATCAACGTCGGCGACGCCGTTGAAGTTGTCGGCATCAAGGAAACCCGTCCGACCACCGTCACCGGTGTCGAGATGTTCCAGAAGACGTTGGATCAAGGCCAGGCTGGCGACAACGTCGGTCTCCTGCTCCGCGGCATGAAGAAGGAAGAGATCGAGCGCGGTATGGTTCTCGCCATCCCGAAGTCGGTCATGCCGCACACCAAGTTCAAGGCCTCGGTCTACGCCCTCAGCAAGGACGAAGGTGGTCGCCACACGCCGTTCATGAGCGGCTACCGCCCGCAGTTCTACTTCCGCACGACGGATGTGACTGGCACGGCGGATCTGGTTGGCGCTGAGATGTGCATGCCGGGCGATAACGTCGAGATCAGCGTCGAACTGATCATGCCGATCGCGATGGACCAGCACATGCGCTTCGCCATCCGTGAAGGTGGTCGCACCGTCGGTGCTGGCCGTATCACCGAGATCCTCGAGTAGGAAACAACTGCTCGGTCGGGTTCTGCCCGATCGGGTCGATTGGGTCGCCGATCTGGGCTGGTCCTTGGAGACTCTGGTCTTCGGGGGATTGTTGGCCTAGTCTCGGTAGCCCGAACAACGCAAGTGGGGTGGCCCAAGGTCCGCCTCGTTCGCCAGGCAGAGGGCAATAGCACAATTGGTAGTGCAGTTGATTCCAAATCAACAGGTTCTGGGTTCGAGTCCTAGTTGCCCTGCCACTTTGATGTGCGCGTCTGAGAGATGCACGTTTGGGCCGTGGCACTTCGGTGTTGCGGCCATTAGGCTTTTGGGCTAGCTCGCATTTGGGCTGGCTGTATTGGAATTGTCGAGTTTGGCTGCTGTCGAGCGGCGACGCCCCGTGAGGCGTCGCGATGCGCGACGGACAAGGAATGTAAGACCGTGAGCTATCGCAAGAACGAAGGCCGTTATGCGCGGATGTTCTCCTTCTGGGCACTGTTCCTGCTGGTTGCCTACGGTTGCTTCCACGGTGGTGGTCTCTCCGACATGATGAAAGGGTGGTTGGGTGACTCCAACCAGACGTATGTGGATCCCTTCCCGATCCTCGGCACGCTCAAGACTTCGACCTGCATCGCGCTCGGCTTCTGGCTGCTTATCGGCTGGATTATCTCGCGCATCCTGAATCAGAAGCGCATCGCGAATGCCCTGATCGATACCGAAGCCGAGATGGAGAAGGTCACGTGGCCGACCTGGAGTGAAACCTGGAGTGGCACGCTGGCAGTCGCCGCCATGGTGACGGTGATGTTCATCTACCTGTTCGTCGTCGACCTCGGTTTGACCAAGGTCATGATGATCCTGATGGGTGTGGGGGGCGTCTAATGGCTCAGCAGGAGTGGTACTTCCTGAGGGTTCAGGTTGGTCGTGAGGACACGATCCGCCAAAGCATGATGCGCCGCCTGAAGCAGGCGGGGATCGAAGCGCTCGTTCCTCAGATCGTCGTTCCGACCGAGACCATCGCCGACCACCGCAACGGCAAGAAGATCGTCAAGCGCAAGAAGCTCTACCCAGGCTACCTGATGGTCGAGATGGAGCTCAGCGACGACGTCTGGTTCGTGCTGCGGGAGACGCCGGGGTTCGGCGACTTCGTCGGCGGCCAGGCGCACCCGACGCCAGCCGACCCGGGGGACGTCGAGAAGGTTCTCGCCCACATGAGTTCCAGCAAGGAGCAGCCCAAGGTTGCGGTGCGGTTCCAAAAGGGGGACCGGGTCAAGATCAAGACCGGCGCCTTCGAGAACACCGACGCCATCGTCGAAGAAGTGCATGCCGAAAAGGGCACGCTCGACGTCTCGGTCAACTTCTTCGGTCGCCCGACGCCAATGTCGCTGGGCTACTGGGAAGTCGAGGCTATCTAGGCCGCGATTGATCTGGGTCCTGGATTGACCTGGGCCCTGATCGGCCCAGTTTCGTGAGAAGGCTGCTCTTGGTGGCAGAAATCGCCCCAGGATCAGTTGATTCCTCCTGGCGAGTCTGCTTAGATCT
This sequence comes from Planctomycetota bacterium, assembly GCA_029936315.1. GTDB lineage: Bacteria > Planctomycetota > UBA1135 > UBA1135 > UBA2386. The sequence continues at coordinate 59,414 of JAPYTD010000008.1, forward strand.
TCGCCCCCGAATCGGGTTCCAGACGATTCGACCCGACCTCTCAGGCATCCCTATCCAGGGCATTCTGGGTGGTCAAATCCCGGGCTCCCGCACCCGGAACGCCATCTTGGCGATGCATCTGCGGGGTTCTCTTGCTAGCGGGAGGCCGTGTTACGCATAGCCGCTGGACCGCGGAGATTGAGTTATGGCCAAACAAGTAACCGCAACCGTCAAGCTGCAATGTCCAGCTGGTGTCGCAACACCCGCACCGCCAGTCGGCCCAGCCTTGGGTCAGCACGGCATCAACATCGGGCAGTTCGTCAAGCAGTTTAACGACGCGACGCGTGCGCAAGCCGGCCTGATCATCCCCGTGGTCATCTCGGTCTACAAAGACCGCAGCTTCTCGCTCGAGTACAAGTCGCCGCCCGCTTCCGTCCTGCTCAAGAAGGCTGCGAAGATCGAGTCGGCTGCAAACAACCCTGGTAGTGAGGTGGCCGGCAAGGTCAACCGAGCCCAGGTCAAGGAGATCGCCGAGATGAAGGCAAAGGATCTCAACTCGATCGATATCGAGGGCGCGATGCGCATGGTGGAAGGCACGGCGCGTGCCTGCGGAATCGAAGTGGTGGACTAGCCGCAACGATCAACCCAACTGAGCAACTCAGACGACATTCCCGATGTCCTGCCGGCCGCCAACAGCCCGGTTCGACATCTAGGCCAACTCAAGAACAGGATCACCCATGGCTCGTCATCGCAGCCGACGTTACGAACAGAGCGCCGCCAAAATGGAGCGCAACAAGCGCTACCAGCTTGAGGAAGGCATCTCGCTGATCAAGTCGCTCGCCGGACCTAAGTTCGATGAGTCGGTCGATTTGGTGGTGCGCATCGGCATCGACCCGAAGAAGACTGATCAGCTCGTTCGCGGTTCGGTTGCGTTGCCAAACGGCACCGGCAAGTCAATCAAGATCGCGGTCTTCGCCGACGGTGACAAGGCGCAGGAAGCCAAGGACGCTGGTGCGGACTTCGTTGGTGCTGCGGACCTGGCGGAGAAGATCGAAAAGGGCTTCACGGACTTCGACATGACCATCGCGTCCCCGGACATGATGCGCTTCGTCGGCAAGCTCGGTAAGGTGCTCGGCCCGCAAGGCAAGATGCCGTCGCCGAAGGCCGGCACGGTCACGCCAAATGTCGCCCAGGCGGTCAAAGAGTTCAAAGCGGGCAAGATCGAGTTTCGCACCGACGCGGGTGCCAACGTGCACGCTGCCATCGGCAAGAAGTCGTTTGGCGCTGCAGAACTGTCGCAGAACTTGACGGCCTTTGTCGAGCACTTGCGCTCGCTGCGTCCGTCGCAAGCGAAGGGTGACTTCATCAAGAAGGTGGTTGTCTCCACTTCCATGGGGCCGGGCGTTGCGCTCGCAGTCGAATAAGGAGCACGAAAATGCCCAACATAGTCAACCAGATTCTGTTCGACGAACTGAAGCAAGACTTCCAGAACATGGGGTCGTGCGTCGTCGTTGATGTTGGCCCTGTAAACCCGAAGCAAGACATCGAGATCCGCGCCAAGTTGCGTGAGGCCGGCGCTAGCTACAAGGTCGTGCGCAACCGCCTCGCTAAGCGGGCGTTTGCCGAAGTGGGGCTCGACATGGCGGAAGCCATCACGGGTCGCTGCGGCATTGCCGTCGCGGAGAACGAGGGCGCCATCGGGGCTGCCAAGGCCCTTCGCGACTGGATCAACGCAACCAAGAACAGCCCGATTGCGATCAAGGGCGGCGTTATCGAAGGCGCGACCTTCGTTGGTGCTGCAGCTGCCGAAATCGCCGAGTTGCCCGACCGAGACACGATCAACACGATGTTGGTCTGCGCCATCAGTGGTCCCGCTCGCGGGCTCGCCGGTGTCGTCAACGCCGTGGCAGGTGGTCTTGCCCGGTGCATTCAAGCCAAGGTGGACAAAGGCGAATAGCCAAGGCTCTCGCGACGAGTAGTCGCGGCGGCCGGTCGACCCCATTTACTTACCCACTCCTCCCTGCACTTCTGACTTTCCTAGAGGTTTATTCCGATGTCGGATACTGAAACCGTGACCCTCGACGCTGATCTCGAGGATATTTTCACCAAGATTGACTCACTAAGCCTTGGTAAGGCTGCCCAACTGGTCAAGGCCATGGAAGATCGCTGGGGTGTCTCCGCGGCTGCTCCGGTCGCCATGATGGCTGCTGGTGGTGGCGGCGACGCCGATGCTGCTGAAGAACAGACTGAGTTCAACGTCGTGTTGAAGGAAGTCGGTGGCCAGAAGATCAGCGTGATCAAGGCTGTTCGTGAGATCACCGGTCTCGGCCTGAAGGAAGCCAAGGGCCTCGTTGACGAAGCTCCCAAGGCTGTCAAGGAAGGCACTTCCAAGGACGATGCCGAAGAGATCAAGAAGAAGCTCGAAGAAGCCGGCGCTACGGTCGAGCTTACTTAGTGTTGTTAGCGGAGTGCTCCTTCGATCTCCTCTGCACGCTGGCTAAAACCGGTTCGCAGAGGGGTTTGCATATCAGTCGCGTCAATGCCCCTAGCCCCGTTCGCAGTTTTTGTTTGCGACCGGGTAGTCGGGGCGTCTACGCTTCCGTGCGCTGGTTGGATCACTTTTTGCATGCGGATGCTTTCTAGCACTTCGCCCGTCGCGCATATCGGCCGCCCCCGCCCTTCCCAGGTCGAGGTGTCTGCCGGGAATGGGTGGTGTGGTAGGGAGTTAGCAGTTCCGGGTGCAAGCGGGTCGGCCGTTTCGGCTCATGCCTGTCAGGATGTCGCGGACTCTCGCAGTCAGCGGAGTCTGATTGATGCACTTCAGTATTTGGTTGGCGAGCACCCATTTGGTGCGCGCAACTCAGGTGGTGTGTCGCGTTTCTCGCAGCCTTCCCAGCAGGACTCGTCGTTGGTTGCTTCGTTCAGGTCACTTCAATCACGTCCCTGGAATGGCTACGCCACTTCCAAGGGAGCACTGATCCCGTGCCCGGGATCATCAGGTGGAACCGCATGGAGACTGTAGTCTACGGACGTTTCCGGTCCGTTGCCGACATCCCCGACCTCGTCGAAATGCAGACGAAGTCGTATGACCAATTCCTTCAGCCGGAGATTGCGCCCAACGGGCGTGGTATCGAAGGCCTCGAGGCGTTGTTGCGAGAGATCTTCCCGATCTACTCGTACGACAAGACGCTTTGCCTGGAATACGTCAGCTATGAGCTTGGGCGCCCGCGCTACACGGTAGAGGAGTGCCGTAAACTGCGCGTGACCTACGGCTACCCGTTCAAGATTCGGGTGCGCCTGGTCAAGCCGGAGCCGGTCGAGGAAGACATCTACCTCGGCGAGATCCCGATCATGATCGGCGGCGGCGAGTTCATCGTGAACGGCAGTGAGCGCGTCACGGTCAGCCAGTTGCACCGCTCGCCGGGTGTCGACTTCTCAGTCGAAATGCACACCGGCGAGAAGAAGCTGCACTCGTGCTGGATCATTCCGGAGCGCGGTAGCTGGATCGAACTCAACGTCACCAAGAAGGACGCCGTTGCGATCCGCATCGACCAGTCGGGCAAGTTCTCGTGCACCACGCTGTTGCGTGCGATGGACGCGAAGTACTCGACCGATGCCGGCATCCTGCGCGAGTTCTACGACGTCGAAAAGGTCACTCGCAGGAAGAGTGACCCCGAAGCGAAGTTCGCCAAGAAGGTGGTCGGCACGTATGCCGTCGGCGACATCGTCGACGCTGCCAGCGGCGACCCGTTCGTGCGCAGTGGGGAAGAGATCACCGAAGAAGCCGCCCGCGCAATCGCCGGCAGCGAGCTTCGCGAAGTCGACATCCTGCGTGATCCGGAGGACTTCCTGCTGCTCAACACGCTGCGCGAAGACACCACCAACAGCCATGAAGAGGCGCTGCTCAAGATCTACCAGCGACTGCGTCCGGGCAACCCGCCGCAACTGGAGAAGGCGCGCGACCTGTTCCACGAGAAGTTCTTCGACGAGACCCGCTACCGCCTGGGTCGGGTTGGCCGGTTCCGTCTGAACCGCAAGTTTCAGGTCAAGCCTCCCAGCAGCAAGCAGACTCTGTCCGCCGTCGACTTCGTGCGCGCGATCAAATACATCCTCGGCCTGCGTGCCGGAGAGGGTGATCTCGATGACATTGACCACTTGGGCAACCGTCGTGTTCGCACGATCCAGGAGTTGGCCGGTGACGAGTTCCGCAAGGGCTTCTTGAAGCTCCGCCGCACGGCGCAGGAGCGGATGAACCTCGAGAACGTTGACACGGTCACTCCGCGTAACCTGATCAACTCGAAGACCTTCAGCTCGGCGATCGAATACTTCTTCGCTCGCGGTGAGCTGAGCCAGGTCGTCGACCAGACCAACCCGCTGTCGCAGTTGACCCACGAGCGTCGCCTATCCGCACTCGGCCCTGGTGGTCTGAACCGGAAGCGCGCCGGCTTCGAAGTTCGCGACGTTCACGTTTCGCACTATGGCCGCCTGTGCCCGATTGAGACGCCGGAAGGCACCAATATCGGTCTGATCTCCAGCCTCGCGATCTACAGTTCGCTCGACGACTACGGCTTCTTGACGACGCCGTACGTCGTGATCAAGAACGGTAAGGTCACCGATGAGGTCGTGCGCCTGCGCGCAGACCAGGAGAACAACTCGATTCTCGCGCCGGCGGATACGCCGACCGAGAAGAACGGCAAGATTGTCGGTGACGACCAAGGCTACGTCATTGCACGAGTCAAGGGTGACCCGTCGCTGGTGGCCGCCAAGGACGTCGAATACATGGACGTCTCCACCAAGCAGGTGGTTGGTGTCTCGGCGTCGCTAATCCCGTTTCTCGAGCACGACGATGCCAACCGCGCACTGATGGGCTCCAACATGCAGAGGCAGGCAGTGCCTTTGCTCGTCAGCGATGCACCGGTGGTTGGCACCGGCATGGAAGAGATTGTCGCTTCCAACTCCAGCATGGTGGTGCGCGCCAAGAAGGCGGGCACGATCACCGCGGTCGATGCAACGCGCATCGTCGTCGACGACGAAGTCTACAAGTTGCGCAAGTATGAGGCGCTCAATGAGCGCACTTGCCAGAACCAGGTCCCGATCATCAAGCTTGGCGACAAGGTCAAGGCTGGTCAGGTCATGGCAGATGGTGCCGCGACCGACCAGGGTGTGTTGGCGCTCGGCAAGAACGTCACCGTCGCCTTCATGCCTTGGGATGGCTACAACTACGAAGATGCCATCCTGCTGAGCGAGAATCTCGTTCGCCATGACGTCTACACGTCGATCCATATCGACGAGTTCGAGGTCGAGATCCGCGAGACCAAGCTCGGCAAGGAGGAGTTCTCACGCGACATTCCGAACGTCAGCGAGAAGGCGTTGCGCCACCTCGATGAGGGCGGCATCGTGCGCGTCGGCACCCGTGTCAAGCCCGGCGATATCCTCGTCGGCAAGGTCGCGCCGAAGAGCAAGAGCGAGCTGACTCCGGAAGAGAAGCTGCTGCACGCGATCTTCGGTCGCGCCGGCGAAGATGTGAAGAACGCTTCGCTTGAGGTTCCGACCGGTGTCGAAGGCATTGTCATCGGCGCCGAGAAGTACAGCCGCAAGGTCAACCTGACCGAGGCTGAGCGCACGCGCAACCTTGAGGAAATCAAGAACGCCGAGATCGACTTCTTGAAGCAGTTCCGCAGCAACACCAAGCGCCTCCTTGAGAGCGCCAAGGACTTGCTCGGCGAAGCGGTGACGTCTCCTGACGGCAAGGCGCTGGGCATCAATGACCAGATGCTAATCCTCGACCTGCGCACGATCCGCGATCGGGTTCGTCAGGTTGCCGAGGAACACAAGACCGCCAAGACGAAGACTAGCCTGCTGCAAGTGCTGCAGGAGTTTGGCGAGCGCATCGAAGAGTCGGAAGCCGACAAGAACAAGCTCGTCAACCGCTTGTCGCGAGGTGACGAACTGCCGCAAGGCGTTCTTGAGATGGTCAAGGTCTACGTCGCGACCAAGCGCCGCATCTCGGTTGGTGACAAGATGGCCGGCCGCCACGGCAACAAGGGCGTCATCTCCAAGATCAATCCGATCGAGGACATGCCGTTCTTGGCCGATGGAACGCCGGTCGACATCGTGCTCAACCCGCTGGGCGTGCCGTCGCGCATGAACGTCGGCCAGATCCTCGAGACCCACCTCGGCTGGGCGGCCAAGAAGCTCGGCTGGCGTGTGCACACGCCGGTGTTCGATGGTGCCAGCATGGAGGATATCGAATCCGCGCTGACCAAGGCTGGCTTCGCAACTGACGGCAAGTCCGAGCTGTTCGATGGTCGCACCGGTGAGGCATTCACCCAACGCGTCACCGTCGGTACGCTCTACATGCTGAAGTTGCACCACCTCGTCGACGACAAGGTGCATGCACGGGCCACGGGTCCATACTCGCTCATCACCCAGCAGCCGCTTGGCGGTAAGGCTCGCTTCGGCGGCCAGCGCTTCGGGGAGATGGAAGTATGGGCACTTGAGGCTTACGGCGCTGCCAACATCCTGCAAGAGCTCTTGACGGTCAAGTCCGACGATGTCGACGGCCGCACCAAGATCTACGAGGCAATGGTCAAGAACGAGAACATCCTCGAGCCCGGCACGCCGGTTTCGTTCGGTGTGCTCTGCAACGAGATCAAGGGCCTTGGCCTCAACATCGAATTGCACAAGCGTGGCGCTGCGGAGGACTTGATGGGGGGCTAGATTCCCCCCGAAGGTGTCCCCCCGAAGGTCCCTCCAGATCTCCGCAGTTGTCTCCGGTAGCCGCTCCCGCGACTACCAACCCCCTCTCCGAATTATTCCCCTTCACCCACAAGCGTGACGACGCCAGTGAGTGATTAGCACCTAGAGAACCAAGGCGCGCCCGATGGTCGAACCCATCTACGACAAGATCAACGACTACGCTTCGGTGACTATCCGACTGGCCTCCCCCGAGGACATTCGCGATTGGTCATTTGGCGAAGTCAAGAAACCGGAGACGATCAACTACCGGACCTACCGTCCGGAGCGTGACGGTCTGTTCTGTGAGCGGATCTTCGGTCCTGAGAAGGACTGGGAGTGCTCCTGCGGCAAATACAAGGGCATCAAGCACAAGAACATCACCTGCGATAAATGCGGTGTGATGATCACGCACAGTCGCGTGCGCCGAAAGCGCATGGGGCACATCAACCTTGCGGCGCCAGTTGCCCACATCTGGTTCTTCAAGGCGATGCCGTCGCGCCTTGGCACCCTGCTTGGTCTCAAGACCGCCAGCCTCGAAAAGGTCATCTACTTCCAGGACTACATCGTCACGGAGGCCGGTGACACGCCGCTCAAGGAGCTGCAGTTGCTGTCGGAAGACGAATACCGCCAGTCGCGCCAGAAGTATGGCATGGCGTTCCAAGCCGGCATGGGCGCCGAATCCGTGCGTGAGTTGCTGCGCGCGCTGGACCTGCCCCTGCTCAGTGAGACCCTGCGCGAAGACCTCAAGCGCACTGAGTCGAAGCAGAAGATCAAGGACATCATCAAGCGCCTCAAGACCGTTGAGATGCTGCGCGACTCCGGCAACAAGTCGGAGTGGATGATCCTCGATTGCGTGCCGGTCATCCCACCGGACTTGCGTCCGCTCGTGCCGCTCGACAGTGGCAACTTCGCGACGTCCGACCTCAACGACCTCTACCGTCGTCTGATCAACCGGAACAACCGTCTCAAGAAGCTGCTCGATCTCAACGCTCCGGAAGTCATCATCCGGAACGAGAAGCGCATGCTGCAGCAGTCGGTCGACGCGTTGTTCGATAACAACCGCTGCCGTCGTCCGGTGCTCGGTTCAAGCAACCGCCCGCTCAAGTCCCTGACGGACATGATCAAGGGCAAGCAAGGCCGCTTCCGCGAGAACTTGCTCGGCAAGCGCGTCGACTACTCGGCACGTTCGGTCATCGTCGTTGGTCCGGATCTGCGTCTGCACCAGTGTGGTCTGCCGAAGATCATCGCGCTTGAGCTGTTCCAGCCGTTCATCATCCGTCGCCTGAAGGAACTCGGCCACGCCGACACCATCAAGTCGGCCAAGAAGATGCTGGAGCGCAAGGATGAGGAGGTCTGGGACATCCTCGAAGAGGTCATCCAGAACCACCCGGTGCTGCTCAACCGCGCGCCGACGCTTCACCGCGTTGGCATCCAGGCGTTCGAGCCGGTGCTGGTCGAAGGCAACGCCATCCGCATCCACCCGCTCGTCTGCTCGGCCTACAACGCCGACTTCGATGGCGACCAGATGGCCGTGCACCTGCCGCTGTCGTTCGAAGCGCAGATCGAAGCTTGCACGCTGATGTTGTCGATCAACAACATCTTCTCGCCGGCACACGGCGGTCCGATCATCGCGCCAAACCAGGATATTGTGCTCGGCTGCTACTGGCAGAGCCTGCAACGTCCCGGCGAACTCGGCGAAGGCAAGACCTTCGCGACGAGCGACGAAGTGTGGATGTCGTATTCCAGCGACAAGATCCACATCCACGCGCGCATCAAGGTGCAGTTCCCGGCGGGCATTGAGATCCGCAACCAGGGTGACACGGTCATTACCGACGGCAAGGCGCTCGTCGAGACGACTCCCGGTCGCATCATGTTCAACGAGATCCTCGAAGAGGGGATGCCGTACTACAACCACGACCTGGACAAGAAGGCGCTGTCGAACATCATCGCCGATTGCCACCTGCTGCTCGATCGCGACGCGACGCTGCGTCTCTTGGACCGCCTCAAGGAGACTGGCTTCAAGGCCGCGACACGCGCGGGCCTGTCCTTCGGCAAGGATGACATGATCATCCCACCGACGAAGGAGACGATCATCAAGAAGACCGCCGGTGAGGTCGAGAAGATCCACATGGCACACGCTCGCGGCATCATCACCGAGGGTGAGCGTTACCTGAAGGTCATCGACGCGTGGACGCACGCCCGCGAGAAGATCGGCGAAGACATGCTCAGCGAGTTGCGCAACGACATGCGCGACGGGCGTCTCTACGTGAACCCGGTCTACTGCATGGTCATGTCGAAGGCGCGTGGTTCCGTCGAGCAGATTCGTCAACTCGCCGGCATGCGTGGTCTGATGGCCAAGCCGTCTGGCAAGATTATCGAGCAGCCGATTAAGGCCAACTTCCTCGAAGGCCTTCGCGTGCTGGAGTATTTCTCGTCGACGCACGGTGCTCGTAAGGGACTGGCCGATACGGCGCTCAAGACGGCGGACTCGGGTTACCTGACTCGCAAGCTCGCCGACGTCGCCCAAAACGTCGTCATCTCGATCACTGACTGCGGCACCGAGAACGGTGTCGACAAGGGCACCGTCTACCAGGGTGACAAGGTCGCCGTGACCTTTGTCGATGCGGTTCGCGGTCGAGTCGCTCTCTACGCGGTCGTCGACCCGATGACGGACGAAGTCATCGTGGGGAAGAACGAACTGATCACGATCGATATCGCCAAGCAGATCGAAGTCATTGTCAGTAGTGAAACGATCCGCGTGCGTTCGCCGCTCACCTGTGAATCTACTATCGGTGTCTGCGCCAAGTGCTACGGCATGGACCTGTCGCGCAGTGCGCTGGCCGAGCCGGGCCTCGCAGTTGGCATCATCGGCGCGCAGTCGATCGGTGAACCTGGCACGCAGTTGACAATGCGTACGTTCCACATCGGTGGCACGGCATCGAAGAAGGTCGAAGACTCCGAAGTGCGCAACAAGCGCGCGGGCCGTGTGCAGTTCGCCAACCTTGAAACGGTCGAAGTCCTGATCGCAGAAGGCAAGGGTGCCAAGCAGATCATCGCGCTGAAGCGCCGTGGCGACATCATCATCGTCGACCAGAAGGAGCGCGAACTCGAACGTCACGCGGTGCCGCTGGGCGCTGTCGTGAACGTTACGGAAGGCGACGAGATCAAGGAACACCAGCCGCTTTGCGCCTGGGATCCTCACCACAATCCGATTCTCGCCGAAGTCAGCGGCACGGTGCGCTACGAGGATATTCTCGAGGGCAAGACCTTCCGAATCGAGCGTGATGCGGACACCAAGGTCCAGCGCAAGGTGATGATTGAGCACAAGGGTGATTTGCACCCGCACCTCGTCATCGAAGACGAAGGTGGCAACCGCCTGGCAATCACGCCGATGCCGGAGAAGGCCTACATCGAAGTCGACAACGGCCAAGAGGTCGATGCCGGCATGATGCTCGCCAAGACGCCGCGCGAAGTGCAGGGCACCCAGGACATCACTGGTGGTTTGCCGCGGGTTACCGAACTGTTCGAAGCTCGTCGCCCGAAGGATCCGGCGGTGTTGGCCGAGATCGATGGCATGGTTGAGCTCGGCGACAAGCGCCGCGGCAAGCGCACGATCCTCGTCAAGGGCGAGGATGGTGGTCTTGAGCGTGAGCACTTGGTGCCGCAAGGTAAGAACCTGCGCGTGCACCGCGGCGATCACGTCAAGGCGGGGGAAGCACTCGTCGATGGTCCGTTGGTTCCGCACGACATGCTCTCCATTCAGGGGGAGAAGGCGGTGCAGAACTACCTGCTTCGCGAAGTGCAGACCGTCTACCGCGCTCAGGGCGTGGCGATTGACGACAAGCACATTGAGATCATCTTGGCGCAGATGATGCGCAAGGTGCAGGTCGAGGATCCGGGTGACAGTGAGTTCCTGCCCGGTGCGGTGGTCGACAAGTTCCGCTTCCGCGAAGCGAATCAGCTCCTGCGTCAGCAGCGCAAGAAGCCCGCGACGGCCTCGCCGCTCTTGCTCGGCATCACCAAGGCCTCGCTCCAATCCGACTCGTTCATCAGCGCGGCGTCGTTCCAAGAGACGACCAAGGTGTTGACCGAAGCTGCGTTGGCTGGCAAGAAGGATAACCTCGTTGGCCTCAAGGAGAATGTGATCCTTGGCCACCTGGTGCCGACCGGCACCGGCTTCCGCAACTACCAGAAGACGCGCGTGCTCAAGAATGTTGACCTCCAGGCTGCGGCCGAGGAGATCGGCCGCCTGAGCAAGCAAGGCTTCCTGGACGAGGGTGGTCCCGTCATTCGCCTCGAAGGCATCGACGAGCCTGCCGTTGCACCGGGCGGCCCAACCGATGGTGCCCCACTGGCGCCGATAGCTCCGGTGGCAGACGCTCCAGTTGTTGTCATCCCGGCGGATACCACGGCGAGTGATACCCCGGCGAGTGATACCACGGCGAGTGATACCCCGGTGAGTGATACCCCGGTGAGTGACATCCCGGTGAGTGACATCCCGGTGAGTGATACCCCGGTGAGTGA
>JAPYTD010000008.1:70754-101459 GCA_029936315.1 Planctomycetota bacterium
CCCGGTGAGTGATACCCCGGTGAGTGACATCCCGACGAGTAGCACTCCGACTCCCAACGCCCCGACGGCCCCGATGAGCGACGGTTCGGGCGATGGCTCGACGGACGGTGGCCCGATTGGTAGTGGCCCGGATGGCAGTGGGGGCGGCGATACCGATCCTACGCCGGATCCGAGTGGCGAAAGCCCGGTCGGCGATGCGCCGAGCGGCACTGGCCCGGTCGCGGGTCAGGGGGCCGATTAGGCCTCAAATAGCCGGTTTGGCGCGGCTTCTCCCGACGATTCCTATCGTTTGGGGGCGGCGGCGGGCTTGCTTTCGCGATTGCTTTCCGTATCTTCTCCCGCCCTCATTCGCGGCCAGCTTTGGCTAGCCGCAGCCAGTTGCGACGCCTCTTTGGGGAGTCGCCAGTAATCCGGACTGCCGAAACACACTGTAATGCCCACGATCAACCAACTCGTCCGCAAGGGACGCAAGACGATCAAAGAGAAGAGCAAGTCGCCGATTCTGAACAGGTGCCCGCAAAAGCGTGGCGTCTGCCTTCAGGTCAAGACGATGACGCCGAAGAAGCCGAACTCGGCACTTCGCAAGATTGCTCGCGTGCGTCTCAGCAATGGTAAAGAGACCACCGTTTACATCCCGGGTGAGGGCCACAACCTGCAAGAGCACTCCATCGTGCTCATCCGCGGCGGTCGTGTCCGCGACCTTCCGGGTGTGCGCTACCACGTGCTTCGTGGCTGCCTTGATGCGTCCGGTGTTGAAAGCCGCCGCCGCAGTCGCAGCAAGTACGGCGCCAAGCGTCCGAAGAGCAAGTAGACGTTTGTCGAAGCTGCACTGACACCACCCACCTCATACTGAACTGCGATGCCCCGTTCCTACAAGTCCACGGAAGTCCACCTGCAGGGTGATCCCCGCTACAACAGCAAGTTGGCCAGCAAGATCATCAACAAGATCATGTTGGACGGTAAGAAGACGACCGCCCAGACCCTCTTCTACACCGCGATCGACACGGTCCTCAGCAAGGTTGAGGGTGCCGAGCCGATCGACGTCTTCACCAAGGCGATCGAGAACATCAAGCCGCGCGTCGAAGTTCGTTCGAAGCGTGTTGGCGGTGCGACCTACCAGGTCCCGCGCGAAGTGACCAAGCGTCGTCAGCAAAGCCTCGCCATCCGCTGGATGGTTGACGCCGCCCGCTCCAAGCGCGGCAAGCCGATGGCCAAGTGTCTCGCCGAAGAGTTGTTTGACGCGTTTAACAACCAAGGCGCCGCTGTCACGAAGAAGGAAAACGTGCACAAGATGGCCGAGGCAAACAGTGCCTACAGTCACTTTGCCTGGTAGCACTTTGCCTGGTAGGCCAGTCTCTTTCGGAAGCCCTTTCGGAAGCTTGGCTTGGTAGTCACTTCGCCTAGCACGCACCGCGTCTGGTAGGCAGTTCGCCTGCCTGGCCGAGCCCGTCATCCCGCCGCGAGCGGGATGTTTTGGTTTTGCCTCGAGCGGCGAGCAGGAAATCCCGACAGCAACAGGGAATAAGGCGGCTGATGCCCTGGTCCTACCCGGCTGCTGATTCCCGCACCCGCTCGTTCCCGCCCGTCGGAGTTTGCGCTACTCTGACCAACTGCCGATGAGACTGCCACTTCCCTTTGTTCTCTACGCCACGGCGTTCGGCCTCTTTGGCTGGGCGGGGTGGACGGTCTACGAGTCCCGCGACCTGTGGAAGGTCGAGACCCGGACCGCCGCGACCAACAAGGGCCGCGACGACGCCGTCAAGCTGATCGCGCGCGGCAAGGGCAAGGGCCCCGAGACCAGCGATTGGAACTACAGCGCACCCAATTGGTGGCCGCAGTTCAAGCAAGTCAACTTGATCGGCAAGCTGCCGGAGCGCAAGCCGACGCCAGCAGAGATTGCGGCCGCGAAGGGCCCCGAGAAGCCGGTTGTCGACATGACGCCGCTTGAGGACATCTTCGAACTCGTGTCACTGGTCTACGACGGCAAGGGGGCTGGCAGGAGCGAAAACTCCCACATCATCATTCGCTACAAGGGCGATTCGGGCGTCGAGCCACCAGAGTGGTGGGTGCGAGAGAACACGCCGAGTTCGGCAACGGCGCGTGCCCCCGGAGCGCCGCGCGATCTCGCTGCGGCCCCCAACACCGCGGTAACCAAGCGTCCGAGTCGCGGCAATCGGGGCAACCGGGGAGGCAATCGCAGTGGCTTCAACCGCGGTGGTCGACCCAGTCCGGCGACCACGATGCCGACGTCGATCGTTGGCCGCCAGATCTTGCAGAAGATCTGGGCAGATGATCGCGGCAACGTGCGTCGATCCGCGAAGCTGTGGGGCAAGTACGCGCACATTCGTCTCGTGCGCGTCGACGTGACCGCCGAGTCGGCGTGGTTCGTCCGCGAGTTGCCTGCCGAAGAAGGCAAGCCGAAGTCAGAGCTCAAAGAAGAAGAGTTGCTCAAGACGACTGCCGACATCCCACAAGATGTCTTGATCGCGATCCGCCAACTGCAGGGCCGCGAAGGCAAGACCAAGAAGACCACGAGCATCTCCCCGAAGGGCAACACCTGGCGCGAGGTCGAGAACACTACGCGTTTTGGCAACCAGTGGCACATTGGCCGCAACGACGAGCGCAGCTTTAGCGACCCGGATGAGTTCTTCAGCAGCGTCTACGTTGACACCTATGTCAGCAAGTCGAGCAAGCTGCGTGGCCTGTCGGTGCGCAACATCCAGCCGAAGATCGCCGCCAAATACGGCGTGCAAGCCGGCGATGTGTTAATCCAGGTGAATGGCCGCTCAGTCACTTCGAAGGGGCAGGCCGTCAACATGGTCAAGAAGGCCTACAAGCGTGGCGTGCGTACGTTCACGACCAAGTGGTTGTCCAACGGCCAGGAAGTTGAGCGCGTCTACCAAGCGCCCAACAAGAAGTAGCGCAGGCGGGTGGTTGTGGACCAGTCGCGCCAAGAGCCGTCGCCTGAGAAGCCGTCGCCAGAACAGCCGTTGCCGCAACTGCTCACCATCGACTGCGGCAACAGCACAATCCGCTGCCGTCGCGACGATGGCTTGGTTTGGGCTACGGACAGCACGCGCCCCGACTTTGCATCCTTGGCGACCTTCGTCGGTTCGCGGGCAACGCGTGCCGTAGCGGTCAGTGTGGTGCCGGCAGCGCTCGCGGCGACGCGTTCAACACTCGCCGGACTCGACGTTGCCATCGCCGTTGCCGACGACGATCTGCCGTGTCCGATGCCACTTGCCTACGACACGGTTGCGACCTTGGGTGCGGATCGCTGGCTGGGCGCGTTTGCGGCGCATACTTTGTTTGGTGGGGGACCTGATGGGGGGACCCGCGCGGTGATCACGATCGACTGTGGCACCGCGACCACGGTCAACGTCGTTGATCGCGATGGCGTGTTCCACGGCGGTGCGATTGCCCCAGGCCTCGCGGCCTTCGTCGCTGGCCTTGCCGCCAAAGCTCCTGCGTTGCCGGCTGCAGACTTGGATGCTGACCCGGTTCTGCCGGCAAAGAGCACCCAGGCATGTGTCGACAGCGGCGTGCTGCTTGGTTGGGCCGGCTTGGTCGAACGTTTGGTCGCGGGCGTACAGGATGCCTTCGACGGCGAAGCTGGGCTCGTGCTGACTGGGGGCAACGCGACCCGCTTGCTGCGATTGAGTGACATTGGCCTGGCCGCCGAGCACGTGCCCGATCTCATCCATGATGGCCTGGTCGCGCTGGCGGGCGTACGGCCGGCAAACTGAGTCGCGATGAAGTTGCTGTCACCACCCGGCCTGGCGGGCATCGCCATCTTGCGCGTCGAAGCCCGCGAACGGGATGATGTCGTCGCTGCATTGCGGACCGCTACTGGCAAGACCCCTCAGCTTGGCCCGGGTCGACCCGCCACGCGCGCCGAGTTGCGACTCGACGGCCATGTAGTTGACGATGTGCTCGTGGTCTGTCGTTGCGATGATCAGCTCGAACTGCACGTGCATGGCTCGCCTGCCGTGCTCGACCAACTCGACCAGCACTTTGGCGTTTCGGTAGCCACGCCAGTGACACCGGCCGAGCGTCTGCTCGCAGAAGCACTCAGTGTCGAGCAGTTTGCCCTGGCTGCCGAACAGTTGCGCTTCGACTTCTCAGAGGAGCTTGCCCTGCTCAAGTTGCTTGCCGTCGCTGAGCGCCGCACCGCGGTGACCGAGGCTCTCGAACGAAGCCGCGTCGCGCGGGCCTTGGTCGAGCCCCAGCGGGTCGTCCTGGTCGGTCGCCAGAATGCCGGCAAGTCCTCGCTGTTCAATCAGTTGCTCTTCCGCGAGCGGGCGCTGACCGGTGCTACGCCTGGCTTGACCCGCGACGCCATTGCCGAGGTCACGACGCTGACCGGCTACCCCTACGAGCTGGTCGACACCGCGGGCGAAGGCGTCGTCGGTTCGGCGATTGATGCGGCCGCGATCGAGCGCAGTCGTTCGTGGCGGAGGGGAGCGATGTTGTTGCTGGTGGTCGATGGCTCATTGGGGCCAGACGCGGATGACAGGCAGTTGGCGGTCTCAAGTTCGCTGGTTGTCGCCAGCAAGTTGGACCTCGTGCAAGCCGCCTGGCCCGCAGATGTTCCCCGTGATGCCGAGGTTTTGGCGCAAACCGGTCTCCCGGAGGCCATCCGGACCAGACTGGGGGAGCTGCTGCAGCAGCGCCGTGGTTTGCCGGTCGGCGGCCCGGTCGGTGGCTTCGCGGCTCTCGATGAACTGCAGCTTCAGCTGTTGATCACTCTCGAAGCCGATTGCTACGACGCACATTCCTCGGCATGATGCGGCCGTTGATGGCCGAACACGTCAAGCGTGACCTCGTCTCCATCGGGGATCTGAGCACAGCCGAGATCCTCGAACTCTTCCACCACGCTGACGAATTCCGCGCGAACTTGCATGCGTGGTCGGACCTCTGCCGCGGTGCCATCATGGCGACGCTGTTCTTCGAGCCGAGCACGCGCACCCGCCTGAGTTTTGAGTCGGCGATGCTCCGGCTTGGCGGCGGCGTCATCAGTGCCGCGGACACCGAATCGAGCAGTCGCGCCAAAGGCGAGTCCCTGGCAGACACCGTGCGCGTGGTCGGCGGCAGCTATGCGGACATCCTCGTGGTGCGCCACCCGGAGGATGGTGCCGCCCGGGTCGCGGCACGCTACGCGACGGTGCCGGTCATCAACGGTGGCGATGGCGCGCACGAACACCCAACGCAAACGCTTTGTGATCTCTACACGTTGTGGAAGGAGAAGGGTCGGCTGCAGGGACTTGAGGTGGTGCTTTGTGGTGACCTGCGGTACTCACGAACGATCCATTCGTTCTGCTACGCGCTGGCACGATTTGGTGCCAACATCGTGACGATGCCCTACCCGGGCTTTGAGTTGCCGGATTACGTATTGCGGCGATTGGACCGCGAATTCGGGGTGCGGGCGGCATCTGCGTCGGTTGGCGATCTGCCGGGGCTGGCCGACAGTAGCAACGCGGTGGCCTACCTGACGGCAAGCAAACCGCACCAGTTGGCGCTGTTTACCAAGCTCGGCAACGTCGAGGTTTCGCGCATCGATGCGATCTACATGACGCGTGCGCAACTCGAGCGTCACGACAGCCAAGATACGACGACTGACTACCCGCGCGTGACGCCATCGACGCTCCGTGCAGCTTCGACGAAGGATGCGAGCATCATGCACCCATTGCCGCGCGTCGATGAGATCAGCTACGACCTCGACGACGATCCACGTTCGATCTACTTCCGTCAGGCCGAGCTTGGTGTTCCCATGCGCATGGCGCTGATGGCGTTCCTGCTCGGCAAGATCCAATTGCGCGCCAAGCAGCCGGACCTGTTGTCGGTGTCGCCCGGTATCTCTGGCGGGGTTGGTCTGCGCTGTCGCAACGAGAAGTGCATCACCAACAACGAAGGCGTGCGCTACCTCGAACGCGACTTCCGTCTACGCGAGAAGACATCGCCGCCGGCTTTGTCGTGCGCGTTCTGTGAGTCGGAGCTTGAAGCTCGTTTCATTGGCCATTCGGCGAGTCGGATTGTGCATCGCCACAACGCCGCCGAAGTGCGGCAGATCAAGCCGGACAACCGGGTCTACTTCGAGTCCGAAGCCCAGGCTGAAGCGGCAGGCTTCACCTGGCAGGCGACCTGATTTGCGGGGCTGCCTTGGCTTCCGCGCGGTTGCACGCCGAACTTCCGAGAGCGGTATCGCACCGGTACCTGCCCGCGAACGCTCGACCGTGGCGGCCAGTGAAAATATCATCCTCTCGTAAGTGACCATGCCACCGTGGTTTGGGGATGCTTGCAGCAACTCGCTTTCACGGCATGATGTTTGTTGTCCGTCGTGCGAGACATCTGCTTCTTCCGGAGCTTACCCCAGCACCCGGCTACGCCCGATGTAGCATGTTTAGAGCCCTTTCTTCCTCCGCTGCGTGCGGTGTAAGCGCGGGTTATCACGAGCACTCGTACCCAATATTGATTTGGCCACGCTGAGGTGGCCTCGAACCCACCCCGCGATGTCACACGATGTCACCTCACGTTCGTCCGCTTTCCCATCGTCGCTTCCAATGATGGTAGACACTCAATCCTCCGGCAACCGGTCCTCAAGAGGACTTATCGAGCGCCAAGGTTCTTTGCCGGCAGGTTCCTTCCCGGCGGTTTCGCGACCGATTTCGGTAGCCGTAACGTTCACGCTCGCCCTCACCTTCGCTGCGTGTAGTGGCAGTGGTGGTGGTGCGGTTGGCTCCTCGGCTCCCGGCGCGACCGTGCAGCCCGAGTTGGCGAGGGTTGAGTATGGCCGCCTGGTCGACGTCTATGGTCTTCAGGTCACGCCGGAGGGTGCGGCGATCGCGCTGTTCCGTCGCGACGTGATCATTGGCGGCAACATCCAGGACCAGCGCCCGACCGAGTCAAACCTCAGCGATTCGGAGATCACCTACGACTTCATCGCTGCGGATCCCGACACGCTGCAGCCACGTCTGTTCATTCCGCGCGATCTGACCGAGACCGAGTTCTCGGATGCGTTTGAGGCACTTGACGCGGAGTTGCGGACGGTTTCGCCGATGCTCTTCGGTGAAGGTGGCCCCGGCATTCCCTACTCCGTTGTGCCGCGGAATGCTGGCATCCGGCTGTCGTTCTCGGCGTCGCTCGGCATCGATGATTCGTTCTTCGTCGAGCGTGGCCCGGGTGGTGCGGTCACTGCGTTGCGCAATACGGAAGCTGTGCAATTGCTGCGAATCGTCGACGAACCGACTGAGCCAAACGGCTTCGTGCCGATGCCGGTGCGCATCATCGTTGGCGATGACTACCTCATTCTCGACCCGGTCTTGCTGGGCACGGAAGGCCTGCAATACCAGACGTCAAACAACGCCTCCGGCCTGCCAGAGTCACCGGACCAGATTGGCGCCAACATCCGCATTGCCGTTGCCCTTGAAGGGCCGCTGGCGATCCCGGGCCTGCGCGTGAAGACCACTGGTGGCATCACTGGTTTCAACAACAGCGAACGCAACTCGGTCGTTCGCGACTTCCGCTCCGGCAACTCGGATGATGATTCGGCCGACATCGCGCGCGGCTTCGTGCGCGACCCACTGCCGCTGCGCGTGGTTGGCGAGATCCCGATGTATCTTGAGCGCGTCGAGAGCATCAACGCCTTCACCCAAGAGGTCACCGTCTTCAAGAACGGCCTCTCGCACGAAATCGACCGCGGCGATGTGCTGCGCTTCATCTCCGATTCCTCGGGCGTGCCGTTTGGTAGCGCCGAAGTTGTCGTCGACCCTGATGACGACCGTGACAACCCGTTGGTGCAGCACGTGCGCGTGCGCATCCGTCGCATCACGAATCTTGAGACGATTGACCCGAGCAACCTACCGGGCTACCCGAGTTCCATCACCGCACGTGAGCCGTGGCTGGTCCAGAACGCGCCGCGCGCCGTCGTGTTGGCTGAGTTCACCGCCGGTGGAGCGGCTGGTCGCGACGACCCGCGCAACTTCCTGAGCTTCACCCCGGCGCCGCTTGAGCTGAACGGCTACAGGCCGCAGCAGAACGAGTTTGTCTCGCCGTTTGCTGGTTCGGTGGTTCGCTTCACGAAGCCGGTCGACATGTCGACGGTCAAGTGGGCCGACACGTTCTTCTTCGCGATGCGCGACCTCTCGACCGACGACAGCATCGATGAGTTCATCAGCCAACGTCCGTGGGTGAATGGCACGGTCACTGGCACCGGCATGAACCCGGCGACGTTCAGCATCGCGAAGTACCGCACGCCATACATGATTACGGCGCGTGTCTTCGACGAAGATGGCTCGCAGACGTCGCTGCGACTGCAGCCGACAACTGGCTTCTACCTGGATGACACGATGCGCAATGCGCCGGCCGGTGTCGACTACAGCTACTACCTGCACCTGATCTCGGATTCTGCCGATGGCGGCATCCGCGACCTCGCCGGCAACTCGTTGGACCTGCAAGGCACGACGGCCGGCACGAGCAACAGCGTGGTCATTCCGTTCACGGTCGACACGCGCATGAACGGCAACGAGCCGGTCTTTGCGGACAACTTGTCGATCTCGGTTGTGCGCCGTTTTGCTGCGCGCGACGAAGATGCGAACCCGAGCTACTTCCTGCCGAACGAAGTGCAGGGCGACGGCCAGCAGTCGATCGCGGCGGCCTACCCGCTCGAAGACTTGTTCGGCGGCTTCCTCTATCTCGATGGCAAGCTGCAAACGCGTCCGACGACGCGCGTGCGGGTGGTTGCGGACAACCTCAATCAATCGCCGATTGTGCAACAGCCTGGCGCGCCTGCCCCACCGGACCCGCTTGGCTGGTGTCCGCAGGCCGTCAGCGGCGAGCGTCAGGTTGGCTCCAACAGTGCCAACAGCTTGGTGCCGGCCGGTATCCAAAACCCGCTCAACCCGTACGGTTGCCGCCTGCAGACGCTGTGGCGCGAAGTCGACCTGAGTCTGTCTCGCAGTGACCCGTTCGACTTCAACCTCGACATCGAGCAGATGTATTGGGCGCCGTACATTGGCACGAACCTTTCGTTTGACGAGTTCGACCGCGTGTCGATGTGGCTCGGCCACTCTGAGTTCCGCCCAGTGCCGTGTGTTGGTGAGTTTAGCTCGTTGCCGTCGCTGCCGGACT
This sequence comes from Planctomycetota bacterium, assembly GCA_029936315.1. Lineage (GTDB taxonomy): Bacteria > Planctomycetota > UBA1135 > UBA1135 > UBA2386. Next base: position 79,881 of record JAPYTD010000008.1, read on the forward strand.
CGGGCCTGCGCAACCAGTTCGAAACCAACTTCGCCTGGAACCCGCAGCCGGTTGGCTCGGGCACGCTCGCCGAAAGCCAGGCTCCGCGCAACGCAACTTACGTTGACTCACCGATGAAGATTGATCCATCGGATGTCGTTCTCGAAGTCAACGGCGTCAACCGCTTCCTACCTCTGCCTGAGTTCCAAGAGCCTTACTTCGTCTTCCGTGACGAAACGGTCATCGAGCAGGGCGGTCGCACCGCGACCTCGGCCGGTTCGGACCTTACTGCTGGCACCCACATGCCGTACATTCTGTCGCCGTTCGAAATGGGGCAGGGCCGTCACTGGGTCGACGAGAATGGGGCGCCTGGCGCCGTGCGCTTTGTCAACTCGTTCTGGAACGATGGCCGCAACCGTCTACTCACCAGTGGGGGCCAGTTTGACAACTTCACTGGCGGCCTCGTCGGCAGCATTGGCCTGCCGCTTCTGGCGGACTTCTGGACCTACTGTGACTCGTCTGAGTTGCCGGCCGGCGGTGGCTACGTCGCCCTCGGCACCAATGGTTGGCAGACGGCCGTTACCGTTCAGTCGGCCCCGACGCCTTCGTTCCGTGTGTTGAGTGCTGGTCGCGCTGCGACCCAGACCCAAGGCCCGATTTGTCGTTCGCCTGGCGATTCGCAATGGAACGTCGCATCAGGTGGCTACACGCCGGCGGGCGGTGGCACGGCTGCGGCCGACAACACGTTCTACTGGATCATGATGGACGTGCTGAAGCGTCAGACGGTCATCACCAATGGCTTCATCGACGTCTACAACCCGCACCGCGTTCCGGAAGGCTTTGCCGATCCGCGCCTCGGTCCGTTCTACCTGAGCGGTGGTACGCCGAGCGCTCCGCCGAATGTGCTGCCGTCGTTCGCCTACGAGTTCGATCCGCCGCTCTCGGAGCTGCCATCGGGCACGTCGATTGTGCCGCAATTCCGCGGTGCCAGTGCCGTCGATCCGACGCCGTTCTACTGGGACAATTGGATCAGCTCGTCGACGCCGCTCTTCGGTACCGCATACGACGCGTCGATGCGCGCGCAGCTGAAGCCGACCGCCGAGAACTTCGCGCTCGACCCGTACAAGGCTGGCGACGCCCACATGCGCAAGTGGGATACCCGTCCAGTGTCCGGTTCGTCGCAAGCGCGCAACTGGTGGACCTACCTCTACAACAAGACGATGACGTCTTACGTCGAGAACCCGAACGACTTGATGGACCCCGCGTTCACCTTGCAGTTCGCCGGTCCCAACGAGACGTTCAACCCGGCAGACGTCCGCTATGTCAATTGGCGCTTCGTTGCCGCCAACAACACGACGGCAAACCCACCGGTTTCGCCGTCGATCGAGACCTTCTCGTTGTCCTACCGCTGGCAACAGCAGTAGCGCGGCGAGGCCGAGACGACTCGCTTGGCGCGGCGTCTCAATTCAAGACAGCAATTCCTCTTCATCCCCACGCCGCGCAGTGCACTCCCCAGGTGCTGCCGGCATCTGTCCCCAACTTCCTACTTCCCGAAGGCTCCCGCCTCTCCCCTCCCGCGACATCTTCGCCGAGCGTCTCACTACGCAAGGCGAGTCACCCCCATGGCATCGAGCGCACAACGCGAGCAGAACCCGAACGGGACCCCTGTCCGCCGCCTTCGTATTCGGTGGGGTAGACTGCGGTTGGCTTTGCCCTTGGAACCCCTCTCCCGATTTCGAATGGTGACCGCTTCTCAGCGTCCGGTATGCGCCCCAACAGGTGCTTCCGGAACGGGCTTTGGCCCACAGCTGGCAGGTAGTTGCCGGACAGGCTTGCATCTCACAGGCCTGAATCTCACCGTCTCGCCCGACATCCGTCGGCTAGGCCTGTAAATAGCGCCATGACTCGAGTGTCCTCTGCACGGTTGTTTTCCCTCGCCATTGTGGCTGTCTTCGCCTCTTGCTCAGGTGGCGGCAGTTCGGTTGCTGGTTCCAAGACCGGCGGTGATTTCATCGTCTTGAGTACCGAGCCAGTCGACAACGGCCAACTGTTCCTGAACGATCCGATCAAGATCGACTTCAGCAACCCGGTTGACCTGGACTCGGTCGACTTGTCGACCTTCAGCTTCCAGGTCTTCAACCAGATCGGGATGCAAGTGGCTGAGCCGGTCGCCGGCTCCTTTCAAATTGGCACAAGCCCCGGTGATACCGAGGCGGGTCGTCGACTTGAGTTCGTCCCGGTGCTGCCAACCAACGATCTCTACACCAACGGTGGCTTCCGTCCTGGTCGCACCTACCAGGTGCAGCTCGTAGGTGGCAATCGCATCAACGGCACGGTCCTGCGTGACACGAGCGGCAAGGCGCTGGCGGTGCCTCAGACGTTCCAGTTCACGACGGCTGATGGCACGACGCCTGGGCAACTGTTCCGCAACACAGCGCCGGGTGGCCCGCGCCGCGCCGCGTTCGAGATCACTCCGACGCCGGATACGACGGGTGTCGTGTTGAACAAGCTTGGTGGCCCGCCGGTTGAGATCCGGATGCTCTTCGATCAACCCCTCAACCCGTCGAGCGCGAACGTTCCTGTCGCAGTTCAGACCGACCCGTTGCTGCGCAACGCCAACAGCCGCGGACGTGCCTACCTTGAGTACGACGATCCGGAGTTTGGCAACAACACGTGGATTCCGGCCGACGGCGAACTCGAGTTCAACGGCGTCCTGGGCTCGATCCTGGTCCTGCGTCCCCTAGGTGTGTTGCCGAACAACGCGGAAGTCCGCGTCATTGTCGAGCGCACCCTTGAGGATATCTCTGGTGAATCGAACGTCGCCAACGTCGCCTACGAGCGCATCTTCGGCACCTTCCAGACCAAGCGCGCTTACGAACAACAGTTCGATGGCCTGGTCGACAACTTCCTGGCGACCTCCAACGTCGATCAGACGGCGGCATTCGCCGAGCCGATGGCCGAAGTCGGCCCTGGCTACTTGAAGGCTGGCTTCGACTTCGAAGGTACCATCACTGGTGCTGAGTTCGAGCCGAGCGCGCCGATGACCGTGCTCAACACGAACTTCACGCTCGTCTCGCCGAAGAACGGTTCGCCCTACAGCGTTTCGGGCGGTGTCTTCAACTTTGCCAGCGTCAAGATCCCGGCCGGTAAGAAGGTTCAGGGGCAAGGCACGAACCCGATGGTTTGGCTCGTTGGCGGCACGTTCGAAGTTGAGGGTGAGCTCTCGGTTCGCGGTGGCGATGGCACCCGCGTGCAAACGTCGGGCAACGCCAATGTCGCCAAGGATGGCGGCGCCGGCGCGTGCGGTGGCGGTGACGGTGGCGACGGTTCGCCGAGCACGATTGCTCGCGACCTCGTTGCTGGCTCAGGTAACGGCCCGATGAACGCCGTGGGCCTCGGTGGTGGTGGCGGCATCTTGTCGTGCCAGGCCGGATGTGGCCGTGGCGCTGGTGGTGGCGGTGGTTCCCTCGCGACGCAGGGCGACCCCAACTTCCTCCAAAAGGTCAGCCCTGCCGGCACGGTCGTCATCGTGCCGGGCGCGACGCCGGTGCTGAACCCGTTCCCGATCTTCCAACAACAGACAGGCACCGGCGGCAACGGTTGCCTCGGCCTCACGGGCCGCCCGACTCGTAACCTCGAAGGTGCAGTTGCCGGCCCGACCGTGTTCGTCGATTCGCGCACGGACAACAACTACTGGGGCACAGGCATTCGCTACGACACGCTCCCCGACTTGCGCATCACTGGCGAACTCGCCATGCCAATCGGCGGTGGCGGCGGTGGTGGTGGTGGTGACCTGTCCTACAACAACGACTGCGGCGACACCGATCCGACTTTCGAGAACGACAGTTCCGGCGGTGGCGGCGGTGGCGGCGGTGGCGTGCTGATCGTCAAGGCGCTCGGCCCGATCATCATCCAAGAAACTGGCAGCGTCGTTGCCGACGGTGGCAGTGGTGGTGGCGGTGAGCCGTCCGCCTCGTCGCAGCAAGGCGGCGGTGGTGGTGGCGGGGCTGGCGGCATGGTGATCCTGATGTCTGCGGTCAGCATCGAGATCCATGTTCCGGGTAGCACCTACGCCAACAGTGACTACGACTTCTCGATCTCAGCCGATGGCGGCGCAACCGTGACCGGCGCGCAACCGCCGGTCGTGGCGGGCAAGTACCCAGCTTCGGGTTCGCCGATCAACAACGCGTGGCGCGAAACCTACGACAGCGCTCCGCTCGGCGGCTTCGGCGGCATGGGCATCGTGCAGTTGATGGTTCCACCCGGTGATGCGGCGACGTCGACCGATGGCACCAACACGGTGCTCGACGACAACATTAACGTCTTCGCGCAGGGTGCCCAACTCCTTGGCAGTCTCAAGGAAGCTCGCCTCGCATGGCGCGGCTTTCCGAACGCGTTCGGCCAAGGCGTCGACGATGGTGGCAACGTCATCAACCCGACCAACGCGGACAACGAAGGCGACATCCGCCCGGCTCCGATCCTGTTGCCGGCAGCTTTCGGAAGTCGCACGCGGTTGCGTTCGAAGTGGATTGATACGGGTGCGACGGCACGTCGTGGCCTGATCGCTCCCGATGAACTGCCGCGCGGCATCGTGACGTCGTCCAGTGTGGCTACGGGCCCGACCTACGAATGGGCCGGTGTCGAGGGCAACGCATTGAGCATGGCGCTCGGTTACGCGGCCTTCGAAGTGGACCAGGGTGTTACCTCGCTCGTGTTCCCTTCGGCCGTCGCTGCGACCGACATTCTGACCACGAACGCCAATTCGACGTTCTTGGCCCGCCCGGCTTACCGCGTGCAGTTGACGCAGTCGACGCTGGGGCAGGCTGTGGACCGTTGGAGCCAATACGAGGCCGAGCTGTTGGCCGCCGATGGCACCGTGGTTGGCAGCCACCGTATCATGTCGCACACCGCGGATGAGCTGGTGCTGTCGCCGGAGAATGGAGCGCTGAGCTCGGCAGCGACGCAAGTTCGCGTCATCGCCAAGTTCTTCGACATCGTGACGGACGGTGCTGCTGGGCTTGGTGGCACTTACGTTGGCGCCAGCGGCAGCCGCATCCCGGTCTCGAACATTCGCTTCGGCTTCGCGTTCCACACGGACCCGCAAAACGCCAACGCGCCGCGCTACCCGGCGGATGGCTTTGCCTACGACCTGACCGACCCGGTCGTGCAAGAGAACATCCGTGCCATCGGCGCGAGCTTTGTCCAGTGGGACATTCTCTTCGACACGGCATTCCAGACGAGCCCGCAGGACGGTCCGCCGGCTCTGAACCCCGAGACCCCGCGCCCGGAACTTCGGTTCCTGCGCATGCCGTTCCGCTTCTAGTTCCACATTACTAGTCCGATTGGGCCCCGTATGCCGTTGGCATCGGGCCTAGCAACTCAAACCACGCACATTCCTTCCGAAACCCGATACCTGTCCCTGGGCCTGCAATAGACCCGGACACAAAGTGCCAGCACCTGCCGCTGGCCATAAGCACGAAGGCACCTGACATGATTCAAGCGAAGAACCGATCCCGAGCATGGCCTCTCGCCGTTGCCCTCGCCGCATTTGCGGCATGCGATGGGAGTACACCGAGTGTTGGCGAACAGGGTCTGGCCGGCGGACGGTCGTCCCTCCTAAGTGTCGAAATCGGCCGTGTGGTTGATGTCTACGCCTTCCGTCGCATTGACCAGTCCGTCGGGGACCGTCGCCTTCGCATCAATCGCGAACTCGAGCTGATCGAGAGGGACGTCATCGTCAACTCGAACATCGAATCGCAGTCGCTATTCGATGCCGCAGGCAACGCGATTGCGACTGCAGACTACGAGTTCATGCCGTTCAATAAGAACATCGGCCATGAGCAGTTGGTGGTCCTTTGGGATGATCGCGCCGGGCCGGAGCAGCAGAGCTTCCAAGAGGCCTTCGCTGCCGCGCAAACTGGTTTGACGGAACTGCCCAATTCCTACCGGGGGCAGAACACGCAGACGCGCCCGATTCCGATCGTGCCGCGCAACGCTGCAATCCGACTGAACTTCTCGGGCAGTTTGGATGCGACAGTCGCGTTCTTCGAGGCCAACCCCGCAGCGATCCAGGTGCTTGAGTTTCAGGGCGACCCAGACGTGGTCGAGCCGGCCGACGCCTTCCGCATCCTGCCGTACCGCGTAGTGCCGAAGGGCAACTCGATCATCCTCGACACGACCATCCTTGGCGGCGAAGCCGCCGGTGGCGTGACGTCGCCGGGCTTGCCGCTTTCGGCTGACAACGTCACGGCCAACATCCGCGTCGCGATCCCCGTTCGTGGCAGCGTGCTTTCGACCTTCTACATCGACCGTGATGGCGTTGCCGAACTCAATGGTGTCGACAGCGCTGGTCGCGAATCGGTCATCCGCGACTTCCGTTCCGGCAACCTCGCCGACGGCCTCGCTGGCCGCCTGACGGAGCCGGAGACGCCGAAGCTCGTCGGCAGCTTGGCCATGGGCATCACGGCGATCGATGTGCTTAGCAAGACGATCACCATCAACAAGCGCGCGAACTTCATCCCGATCCGCGGTCGCTACCCGTTCGTCGATGGCCCGTTGGACAGCAGCAACATCCCGCGCGGTCCGCTGGCCGTGCCGACGCAACGCGCACTTGGTGCCGGCGACTTGCTGACGCAGGAAGTCACCGTGCAACTGTTCGACGGCACCTTCGAGACCGTGCTACTGCGAGCGGAAGTTCTTGAGAACCTCAACATCGTGTCGTCAGCCACGGATCCCGCTGTGGGCACCGCGCCGGCCGCTACGAGTGGCACGACTCAGGGCGAGACGATTGCGTCGGCCCAGCTGCTCGTTTCGACGCTGAGTCCCGGGCGCGATTCGGATGGCAACCGCGTTTCGTTCGTTGCGAACACGACGCCGCTCGGTCAGGACTGCTCGCTGCGCATGATCTACGTCGAGGAGATTCCGTTCGCGAGTGGCAGCAACGTTATTTCGGACCGTCAATGGCGCAACCTGTTCGTGCTCATCGAGCCGCAGCCGGGTCTCCCGGGTGTTGGTGTCTCGCCGAACGCGTCGCTCTCCGTCGAGTTCACGAAGCCGATGGACCTCGACCAGGTTGATCCGACCTCTAACTTGGTGGTGACCAACACCGCCTCGTCGGTTGAGTCGTTCTCGACGCAGATGAGCGATCCGAAGGTCGCGACGTCGCGCGTGGTTCCAACCCGCCTGACCGACCTGTCCGGTGACGGCACGGTCTTGCGCCTGCAAGCGCCGTTGGGCTTTGCCCACGTTGGGCCCGGCTCGTCCGAGACCTACAGCATGCACATCCGCATCGGAGCCGGTGGGGTCACGGACCTCGCGGGCAGCACGCTTGAGATCTTCGACGCCGTTGGCAACCCGCAAGATGCGTGGTCCGTCGACTTCACGTTGGATCCGAACGCCGAAGCCAACCCGGTTGGCTGGCACACCTACATGTTCTCGGCGGAAGACGAGGACGGCACGCTGCCGGGCTCGGTCGACGTCTTTGGCCAGTTCCGCCTGGAGAACGGCCGCCTGTTCGGCGCCAGCGGGGTTCGTTTCTCGCGCTCGGCCAACAGCGTCAACCTCTCGACGATCAGCCGCATCACCCGTGGTGAGTGTTGGGACATTGCTGGTGCGGCCCAGATCTTGCCGGTGCCGGGTCCCCCGTCCGGCGTGGTTCCGACCGACACGGGCGGTGCGCCGCATCCGGGGCTGCTCTACTGGACTCCCCAGATGAGTGACCAGGTCTTCCCGCCGAACGTGCCGACGGTCTATCCGGCAGGCCAGCCGCAGCCTGTTGGGCGCATCATCGAACCACTCAAGCCGCAAGGCTCGCGCATGCAGATGCGCTACATCGAGGATGACTTCTCGCTCAGCTACACGGCGCCGTCCGACTTCGGGCTCGACGTGGAGCAGATGTACTGGAGTCCGTTCAACGATGAGACGGTGCTGTTCGATCAGTTCGACCGCTTCACGATGTCGCTTGGCCACGCCCAGCACCGTACGGACGAGCGCTGGACGCTGGTTCCGGATCCGATGGATCCGACCATCCTGTTCTGCGTGATGGACTGCGCCAGCGTGAACTCAAGCCAGTCGGTGGTGTTCTCCGAGAACCCGTTGCCCGGTTCGCAGATGACGCCGGTCTTCAATGACACGGTCTACACGATCAACCCGAACGAAGCGTTGCGCGACAACGACAACTTCACCTACATGCCGTTCCCGAAGTTTGATCGCAGCTACACGTGGCGTGACTCGCGTCTGGTCACGGTGGATGAAACTGGAACCGTCATTGGCCTTGGTGGTGCTCAGAACCCGAACTCCAACCCGCCAAACAACGACGTGACTGCGAACATCGATTCGCCGTGGATGACTAGTGTGCCGCCGGAGGAGTTCACCGCCGCTGGCCTCAGCACGTGGGTCGAGGATGCGGGCGACTTTGTCGGCTTCCAACAGCGTGACCACGATCCGGTCGCGTTGCCGTTGCTGGTCGACATGAAGGTGTTCCCGGATGACCCGAGCAATGGCATTGCGTCGGCGACCAACGGCTTCCAGGTTGCGATGCTCGGCCCGCCGAGCAACTTCGCGGCTGGAATGCCGGGTGGCTACTACGACTCGATGACGGCTGGTTGCGGTGGTGGTCTGCCGGGATGGCCGCGCGTTCGCGTGCACGCCTCCGGTGGCTGGGACCTGATCACCGGAGGCCAGATCATGATCGATCCGGCCAACGCCCTGAACGCGCAGCAGAGCGTGGTCAAGGATCCTGGCATGGGTGACCCGACGACCGCCTTGTTCCTCGCTCCTCCGGGCGATGGCATGTTGCACTGGTCGCGCGCCGACTTCGTGCGCAAGGTCTCGACGGCGACGTTTGGCTTCATCGATACCCTGCAGCCGCAACTCCACCGCTTCGTCGGTGGTGTCAGCAATGAGCCGGGTTTCCCGAACTGGCAGAACGTCGACCCCGATTACCGCATGACCGACGTGCTCGTGCAGATCGACCCGCCGCAGACGCGCCAGCCAGCTGGCACCGGCATCGTGGTCGAACTGCGTGGTGCGGAGACCATCGAAAACTCGGCCGAGCTCTACAACCCGATCTTTGGTGCAACGGCCGACGACACGTTGACGCGGAACAACCTGCTCAACGCGAATTACGCGTGTGAGGCTTACCGCTACTCGACGGCCAACGTCGCTGGCTCGCCGCGTATCGCGACGACCGGCCTGACGGCTTACGTCACCGAGGACCAGATCGAAGACATCCGCAGCCAGGCGACGGGCCTGTTCCCGCGCTACCTCAACCCGCGCATCGTGTTTACCAACAACGTCGACGTGAGCCCGGCTCTGTCGCCGTCGTTGCGCAGCATGAGCGTCATCTACCGCTTGGAGCTCGGTCAGTAGGTGACGGGAGGCCAATCCTGGCCGCCTGATCAGGGGACACGTCCTCGGACGCCAAAAGGGCTGCCCTGCGGGCAGCCCTTTTGTGTTGATGGGCGACGAGTATCGTTGAGCAGCGGCCACAACTGCGCTGTTTGGTAGACCTAATGGTCGGGGAGCGTTTAGCCAGGCCGCTCGTTTGTGCATTGCCTCTGGGGCACACGAGCCAGTCTCCGATATCATCTACCCCAAGCACGCATGCGATCCCATCGACCGAAACTCCTGTTGCTGCTGCCGCTCCTCGTGAGCCTGGGTAGTTGCTGGAACAAGAGCCCAGGCCATGTGCCGCTGGCAGTCGATCGCACCTCACCGGTGCTCTCAGACCCGTCGCAGCCAGTGCTGCTCAACGACGCCCTGACGGTCTACTTCTCGGCCCCGATCCAGCCTCGTTCGGTGACCGCGGACTCGGTGATCCTTTTGGATCAGGATGGCCATCAGGTACGCGGCGAAGTTGAGGTTGGCACGAACTGGATCGCCTTTGTGCCGGATCCGCCGTTGGCCAAGGACCTCGGGGACGGCTCGTTTCGCCCCGGCGGTCACTACCGATTGCACCTGACCGGCCAACCGCGCTTTGCCCGCATTCGAGCCGAAGGCGGTGGTTCACTTAGCGAGACGGCATCGTTCGATGTCTACGTTGCGACGCGCGACCAGGCTCCACAAGGGCTGCCCGCCATCCTGCGACCGCCGGCGAGTGATCTGCCGTTGATGCTGCGCGCGTTCGAAGTGCCGCAGCAGGTCGCCGCTGATGCTCCGCGGCTGAAGATGCACTTCACGCTGCCGGTCTTGCCGACCAGCGTGCGGCCCGAAGCCTTCCGCATCCGCATGCTGTCGGGCGTCGTCTTGCGGCCGCGCAGCGTACAAGTCGTGAACTCACCGCTCGATGATCATTACGGCTGCACCGTCGAGATCGATCTCGGCGCTGTTCCTCAGTCACAAGTTGGTGGCCAGGTTCGACTCGAAGAAGGTGACTTCATCAGCGTCGAGTTGCTCGCGGACAGCGGCCTGCTGGACTACGCCGGACGCGCGCCGCTGCCGGTTAGTCCCCAGTTCTGGAGTGTCGTCGAAGGGCGCAGCCTGCCGATCTGTGAGTGGCCGGCAGGTGGCGAAGGCTACTCGGGCGATGACGAGTTGCAGGCGGGCTTTGAGGTTCGTGGTTCGACGATTCGTCCGCGCGTGCGAGTAGAGGCCGGCAACGGCAGCCTCGGCGTGTTCCGACCCGAGGCTGACATCACCTTGCGCCCCGGCCAGATGTTTGATCTCGGTGATGGTCGTCAGGCCGTCAGTACCGGCAGCGAGTTCCACTTCAGCGCGATCGACGTGCCTCAAGGAGTCGAGGTCACGATTGACGCTCAGGATGGCCCCGTGCGTTTGCTGGCGACTGGCGGCATCCGCATCGCGGGGTCACTGCGATTGCTTGGCGTTCCGACGCCCCTGCCACACCGCTACACGCTGTACCCCGTCCAAGAACTGATCGAGACCGCGGTCGTCGCCTTGGTCGCTGCCGGGGACATCGAGTTGCGCGGCGCGGTCACCAGCAGCACGCCGGTCTCGGAAGGCCAGTCTCTGTTATTGCTCGCGACGGCTGGGTCGCTGCGGCTGCACGGCACCTTGCCGTTCCAGACGATCCTGGTTCCGGAGGCGCGCGATGCCGGCTCCGGCAACCGCATCGAAGGCGTGCGCGGCCAGTCGCTGCTCTACCAGGGCGATTTTACCCCGGGCCTGGCCGAGGGCTCCGACTTCCAAGTGGTGGGTGTGCTGCCGTGGCGGCAGTTGCCATCGCACCTCGACAGCGGCCTTCTCGAAGTCGGTGTCCTCGAAGGAGACCTGTCGGTGCTCTGGCAGGCAACCTCGGCGGACGCGATCCGCGGCGAACACCCCGACTTGTCGCCTGGGCGCGTCGGTCGCTGGCAACCGGCCCGGGATCGTGATGTCCTGGTGATCGGGGCCGGTTGCTTTGTGCGTATCAAGCTGTCGACGCGGGTGCGCCACGGGGTGCCACTGCCCAGCGTCAGTGAATTGCGCCTCGTTCAAAACTAGTTCCCAAGAGAACTAACGGCCGAGAGAACTGGCGCGCAAGAAAACGCCCGCTGGAAACGGTTCGGCGGGACCGTATGCTTCGAGTAGCCGACGGGCGGTCACATTCATCATGGGTCAGCATGATGTAGCGGCCATTGGGGCCGCGTCCTGCCGGCAAACGGTCACTCAGGGGGTCGCGTATGCGCGATGTTCGTCAGGTTTTTCATGGGCACGGCGGTGTTCGAGATCGGATCAGCCCTTTTGGGGGCGTGCGTCGGCTCATTCCTGAACGTCGTCATTTGGCGGCTGCCGCAGGAGGATCCTGCGCGTCGAACGCTGGGCGGACGTTCCCACTGCCCAGGTTGCGGCAAGATGATCTCGTGGCACGACAACGTGCCGGTGCTCGGTTGGTTGATGCTGCGCGGCAAGGCTCGTTGCTGCGCCACGACGATTTCTCCGCGTTACCCGTTTGTCGAACTGCTGACCGCGGTGCTGTTTTACGCGCTGGCTGCATGGCCGCCGTTTGGCCCAGTGTTTGCCGATGGTGCCATTGCTACCCAGGCACAGGTCCCAGATCTGGTTCCAGGAGCATTGGTCCCAGAAGCACTGGCAGCGTTTGTCGCCAGCCTCGTGTTCGTGTCGATGCTCGTCGCGCTGACCTTTATCGACTTCGATACGCAGCTCTTGCCCGATGTGCTGACCAAGCCGGGCATGGTGATCGGCTTGATCGCGGGCACGTGGCCAGGTGTTGCCGGAGTGATTTCCGACGATTCGTTGGTCTCGGTCGAATTGCGCTCGGTGATGGCCAGTGCGGTCGGCCTGCTCGTCGGTGGGGGCGTGACCTGGGGCATACGTGCGCTCGGCAGCGTCGTCTTCAAGAAGGAGGCAATGGGCTTTGGCGACGTCAAGCTGATGGCCATGATCGGTGCCTTCGTTGGTTGGAAAGGCAGTCTGTTGACGTTGTTCCTCGGGTGTGTCTTCGGCGCGATTGTCGGGGTTTCGTTGGCGCTGCGCAGCGGCCTGTCCGCCCGCATTCCGTTTGGTCCGTATCTGGCCATGGGTGCGCTGGTCGCACTGTTTGGCCAAAAAACGCTGCTCACGTTGTTGTTCGTCGATTGGCCCGAGTGGCAACGACGCCACCCATCTTCGATGTTGCTCGTGCTGTTCATCGGCATTGGCGCATTGCTAAGTCTGCTCTGGCTCATTCGCCGGGGTCGTCGGTGATCGTTTTTCGCGATCACCATTCGTACATTCGTCCGCTAGTTCTAGACAGCCTGTTCTCGACAGGGAGGCACCATGAAGTTCCGTAAGGCATTCCTCATTCTTTCGCTCGTTGCTACCTCGATGGCGACCAGCTGCACGACTCGTTACCAGGACATGCTGAGCGATCGGGATGACCAGATCCGTTCGCTCAACGGCGACCTCGCGCGCTTGCGCGGCGAGAACGACGAACTGCAGCGCCGTCTGACCTCCGCGCCGCGCCCGTCCGACGCTTCCACTCCGCGTCCGGCGCCCTCGAGCCTGATCAATGAGCTGCAGAGGGACATCGGTGGCGATGCCGAGGTGAGCTACCGCCGCGGTCGCATCAGCATCGGCGTGAACAACCGCGTCACGTTCTCTTCGGGTAGCACGTCGCTGAAGAAGTCGTCGAGCCAAGTCCTGCGCAACGTCGCATCGGTCTTGCGCTCGCAGTTCGCAGGTCGTCGCTTCTACATCGAAGGGCACACCGACACCGACCCGATCAGCGTCACGAAGGACAAGTTCAAGAGCAATCGGGACCTGTCGATGCAGCGCGCCGACTCGGTCGCGATGTCTCTGATCAAGCTAGGTGTGCCGGAGGCGTCGATCGTGACGGTTGGCTACGGCGAGTACGACCCGATTGCTCCGGGCCAGAAGGCCAGCAATCGCAGGGTCGAAATCGTCGTCGGCGACATGCTGTAGGCACAAGTCGTTGGGGGCACGCGACTCCCAGCGGTGACATCCTCCGGCCTGCTTGGATCGATGCCATGGGCACGATTGCGAGTCGCGCACAGCCAAATCGGCGCTGCGGTAGTTGCCTACTCGGCACCCGTTTAGGCGATTTTGCGCCCGGCGTGCGGATGGCGGCCGACTTCCCCAGGTGGCCGATCGGGGTATAACGAATGACGTCCTGGTGCCGCGGAACTCCGATCGGCCCCACCCGTGCAAGGTCCCCCGCGGTGTCGGGGCCGCCGTTCTCGGCGCCCCTGGCTGGCTCCCTAACTACAGGCGAAGCCGGTGCGTGGCGCACAACCTCACGGAGTGCAAACATGGCAAGAGCCTCGGATGACATTCGCAACCTGGCTGTAATTGGCCACGGTCACGCGGGCAAGACCACCCTCGTGGATGCGATCGCCCACCACCTCAACCTGACCACGCGTCTCGGCAGTACCGCTGATGGCACAAGCATCAGCGACACCGAACCGGAGGAGAAAGAGCGTCACCAGACCTTGGCGAGCCACGTCTTTCGCATACCCGCCGGCAAGGTCGACCTCGAGGTCTTTGATACGCCCGGGCACCCCGACTTCTACGCCGAAGCCCTCGGGGCGCTCGACGTCGTCGAAACAGCCGTGCTGGTCATCAACGCGTCCAATCCGTTGACCTTCCACGCGCGCCAGTTGTGGGAAGCAGCCGGCCGCATCGGCATCGGTCGCGCCATCGTCGTGACGCACCTGGATCAGGACAACGCGAACTTCGAGGACATCGTCGCCCAGTTGCGCGACGCGTTCGGTCACTCGGTTGTGCCGGCAACCTATCCCAACGCCAACGGCAAGGACTTTGACTCGGTGTATGACGTCACGCACGACGAAGGTCCGCTGGCGCCCACGTACCACGAGATGATCGAGGAGGACGAAGCCGAAGTCGACGATACCTTGATGGAGCACTACCTTGAGGAAGGTCATCTGTCCCCCAAGGAGTTCGAGGACAACCTGCGCCGCGCAATCGCGCGCGGCAAGCTCGTACCGCTCTTTGCGATTTGTCCAAACCGCGGTCTGGGCATGGCACAGTTTGTTGAGTTCATAGAGTTGCACTTTCCGTCGCCGGTGTGCTTTGGCGCCCGCGGCGCGGCGAAGCCTGGAACGGACGTATACGGCCAGGTAGTCGAGCCCGACTCAGGACCGTTTGCGGCGAAGGTTTGGAAAGTCGTGTCGGATCCGTACGTCGGTCGCCTGACCTACATGCGTGCCTTCCGTGGCGAACTCAAGAAGGACGAGACGTTGGTCGACACGCGCACCGGCGAGTCGCACAAAATCGGGCACTTGCACCGCTTTCAGGGCACCGAGATCATCGAGACGGACAAGGTCGTGGCTGGTGACCTGTTCGCGATCAGTAAGATCGAAGACCTTGGTCTTGGCGATACGCTGACCGCCGAAGGGTCTTTGCTCGAGTTCCCGCGGCCGACGTTCCCAAAGCCGACCTACTCGCGCCACATCTGGCCGAAGACGCGCGGCGACGAACAGAAGATCGGCCACGCACTTGCAAAGCTTGCTGCTGAAGATGCGACGTTGCAGCACGAACGCGATCCGGAGACAGGTGAACTCTTGGTTACGGGTATGAGTCCGATGCACCTCGAGATCACGTTCCAGCGATTGCACCGAAGACACGGAGTCGATGTCGAGCAGGGGCCGCCGACGATTCCGTATCGCGAGACCATCACGGTGCCGGCTGAGGGGCACCATAAGCACCGCAAGCAATCCGGCGGGCGCGGGCAGTTTGGTGAGGTCTTCCTCCGCATCGCGCCGCGCGAGCACGGCGCCGGCTTTGAGTTCATCGACAAGGTGGTGGGTGGTTCCATCCCGCGTCAGTTCATGCCGGACGTCGAGAAGGGCAGCCGCAAGTTCCTTGCCAAGGGACCGCTGGCTGGCTTCCCGGTCGTCGACGTTGGGGTTGAGGCCTACGACGGCAAGTACCACGACGTCGACAGCGATTCGGTCAGCTTCCAGCTGGCAGCCGAAAGGGCGTGCGTCGATGGCTTTGGTAAGGCGCGCCCCATTCTGTTGGAGCCGTATGTCGACGTCATCATCCAGGTGCCGGAACGCTTCACTGGCGATGTCGCGGGCAGCCTGTCGACCAATCGTGGGCGTTTGTCCGGGATGGAGGTTGAAAATGGTATCCAGCACATCAAGGCGCAGTGCCCATTCTCTGCGATGTTGGATTACTCAACACAGCTGCGTTCGATCACGGCCGGCGAAGGCACGTTCACGATGCAGTTCTCGCACTACGAGCCCGTGCCATCGCACGTTCAGGAATCCATCGTGAAGGCCAACGACTCCTCCGGGGAGTAGTCAGGCCAGCAGGGACCGTCTTGCCGTGGAGCGCCCCAGGTCGCTCCCGGCGGCGGGACAGCCACGGAGAACTTAGAGTTCGCGAGCAGGCGATGTGGCGCTAGCTCAATCCCCGTGGCGTTGCCGCCGATAACCCCTGTGATCAGCCACGTCGGCTGGTTTAGCACGGGAGCGCGACAACATGGTCTCGATGGAAGAGCTGCTGAACTTGATGGTTCAGCGCGGTGGTTCTGACCTTCACCTTTCGGTTGGTTCACCGCCACGAATCCGTGTCGACGGCAAGTTGGTCGACACCGAGTACGAAAAGTTGATGCCGGAGGCGACGAAGAAACTCGTCTACTCGGTACTCGGCGCCGACCAGGTTGCGAAGTTCGAGAAGAACCTCGAACTCGACTTCTCCTTTGGAGTCGCCAACCTCGGCCGCTTCCGAACCAATGCGTTTGTCCAACGCAGCACGGTTGCCGCGGTGTTGCGGGTTATTCCGTTTGAGGTCTTCGACTTCGAAACGATTGGCTTGCCCCGCAAGGTCTGCGAGGACATCTGCAACCTGCCTCGCGGCCTGGTGCTGTGCACCGGTTCGACTGGCTCTGGTAAGTCGACGACGTTGGCCTCGATGGTCAACTACATCAACGAAAACCGGCACGGTCACATCGTCACGATCGAAGACCCGATCGAGTTCCTGCATCGCAACAAGAGCTGTCTGATCAACCAGCGCGAAGTCGGTGGTGACACGCATGCGTTTGGCACAGCGCTCAAGTCGGTGCTGCGCCAAGACCCCGACGTTGTGCTCGTTGGCGAAATGCGCGACCTCGAGACCATTGAAGCCGCGCTGACGCTGGCCGAGACCGGCCACCTGACGTTCGCGACGCTGCACACCTCCGACGTCACCCAGACCGTCAACCGCATCGTCGATGTGTTCCCTGCACACCAGCAGCAGCAGATCCGCACGATGTTGTCGTTCACGCTGCAGGCAATCGTTTGCCAGCAACTGGTGCCACGACAACACGGCAAGGGCCGCGCCCTGGCCGCTGAAGTGATGATTGTCAATCCGGCAATTCGCGCTCTGGTACGTGACAACAAGTCGCACCAGATCATGTCGATTATCCAGACCGGCGCGCAGTTGGGCATGAAGACGATGAACCAGTCGTTGTTCGAACTCTACCGCAATGGCGTCTGCTCCTACGAAGACGTGCTGTCGCACACTAGCGACGAAGCCGACTTCCAGCGGTTGATGGAACGTCACGATGTCGGTGCCTCGGGTTCGAGCGACGTCGGCAGCGGGAGGCGTTCGCGCTAGGCTATGTCGCAGTTTGGCAAGAAATTACGCGCCATCCTCGAGAAGGCGAACAAGCTGGAAGACGGGGTTGGTGACGCGCTGCTCGCCGAAGCCCAGTCGAGCAAGCGCCCGTTTACCGAGGTGCTGGTCAAGAAGGGCGTCGCCACCGAGCAGGAACTGGTGGCACTGATTGCCAAGGCGGCCAACATCCCGCCGATCGATCTGTCGAAGCTGATCCTCAACAAAGATGTGTTGGAGTCGGTCCCTGAGGATGTTGCACGCGATTACGGCGTGTTCCCGGTCGACAAGATTGGGTCCATCATCACGATCGCCGTCGCCAACCCGTTCGACGTTCTTAAGCTTGACGACATCCGCATCGTCACCGGTTGCCAACTGCGCCTGGTCGTGAGCACCGAGGAAGAGATCGAGCGCACGCGCGGCAAGAACTACCAGCAAGAAAGCGAAAGCGTTGACGGCATCCTCGATTCGTTTGATGACGCTGACGTCTCGCTAAAGGAAGACGACCTCGAGGAGGACGGAACCGATCTCTCTGAGATCAGCGACAAAGACTCACCGGTCGTCAAGCTGGTCAACAAGATGATTCTCGATGCCTGCAACCAAGGCGTCTCCGACATCCACATCGAGCCGTTTGAGAAGAAGGTTGTCGTGCGCTACCGCAAGGATGGCGCGATGGAAGAGGCGATGACGCTGCCGAAGCGCATGCAGAACAACATCACTTCGCGCATCAAGATCATGTCCAAGCTGGACATCGCGGAGAAGCGGAAGCCTCAGGACGGCAAGTTCCAGATGAAGATTGGTCGCAAGGCGATCGACTTCCGGGTCTCGATTCTGCCGGTTGTCTGGGGCGAGAAAACTGTCTTCCGGATTCTCGATTCGAGCAACCTCGCGACCGACATCAGGGCACTCGGCTTTGAGAAACAGTCGATGGAGGACTACCTGTGGGCATGTGCCCAGCCCTACGGAATGATCCTCGTCACGGGTCCAACGGGATCTGGTAAGTCGACGACGTTGTATTCGGCGGTTCGGCATATCGCATCACCGGAGATCAACCTGGTCACGGTCGAAGACCCGGTTGAATACCAACTCGACGGCATCAATCAGGTACCCGTCAATCCCAAGGCGGGTTTGACGTTCAGCGGTGCACTTCGCTCGATTCTGCGTCAGGACCCCGATGTGGTCTTGCTCGGTGAGATTCGTGATACCGAGACGCTGGAGATCGCGGTCAAGGCGGCGCTCACCGGTCACCTGGTGTTGAGCACGCTCCATACCAACGATGCACCATCGACCATCACGCGCATGATCGATATGGGTTGCGATCCGTTCATGGTCGCCAGCTCGACGTTGCTGATCTGTGCGCAGCGTCTTGGTCGTCGTCTGTGCGTCAGCTGCAAGAAGCCCGTCGACATTCCGAAGGCCGCCCTCCTCAAACTCGGCTTCCTCGAGCAGGACTTCGACGACGAGGACATCCCGATGACGCTGTTCGAGCCTGTCGGGTGCCCACGTTGCAAAAATGGCTACAAGGGACGGTTCGCGCTACTTGAGACGATGCGCATGACGGAGTCCGTCAAGCGAATGATCGTGGATGGCGCACACCTCGCCGACGTCAAGAAGCAGGCACTGTCCGAAGGCATGTTGACGCTGCGTCGCTGTGGCTTGCTCAACGCCGCACGCGGCATGACCAGCTTGCAGGAAATCGAAGCGCAGACGATGGCGGACTGACCGGTCGGGCTCAGACAGACTGACGAGAGAGACTAAGAGGAATCGGGATTATGGCTACCAAGTTCAAGTTCGAAGCACGCGACGCAAGCGGCAAGACGGTCAAGGGGGCGATTTCGGCGAAGACGCAATCCGAAGCGGTTGCCGAAGTGCGCCGTCGCAATCTGACTCCGCTAGATGTCCAGAAGTCGAACGGGCTCGGTGGGCTATTTTCGAAGCCGGCCGGTCGCAAGAGGGGGATGGCCAAGAGGGCCTCCGCCAAGAAGGGCGAACTTGAGGAGTACACGCGGCAGCTCTCCACCATGCTCGGGGCGGGCATCCCGATGCTCGAAGCGCTCGAGATCCTCGCCGATCAGGCCGAGAGTCCTGGGTTTGCCTTTTGCCTAGACAAGGTGGTCGAGTCGATTCGCAACGGCTCCGATCTGTCGAAGGCGCTCGAACCGCACAAGAAGGTCTTTAGCCATATCTACGTCAGCATGATTCGAGCCGGTGAAGTCTCCGGCCAGATCGACATCATCCTGCAACGTCTCGCCGAATATCTCGAAGCTGCCGCACACCTGCGCAACGAAATCAAGTCGGCGATGACCTACCCGGTCATCTCGCTCGTCTTGGTCATTGGCATCGCATCGTTCTTGATGATCGGCATCGTGCCGTCCTTCAAACCAGTGTTTGAGTCGCTCGAAGTCGAGTTGCCGGCCCTGACGGTGGTGATCATGGACATCGCGTTCTTCATGAAGGACTACTGGTACCTGATCTTTGGCGGCATGGCGGCAGTGATCTTTGGGATCATGTCCGCCTGCAAGACCAAGCGCGGTAACTACATCAAGGACGTCATCATGCTGCGCGTGCCGGTGTTCGGCATCCTGTTCAAGAAGGTCGCCCTGTCGCGGTTCGCGCGCACGTTCTCGACCTTGATCAAGAGTGGTGTGCCGATCCTCGGCGCCATGGAGATTGTCTCCGATACGGCTGGCAATGCCGTCATCTCGGGCATTGTCGATAGGGCCAAAGATAGCGTGCGCAACGGTGACAGCTTGTCGGAGCCCTTCATGGATTCGAAGGTCTTTCCGCCGATGGTCGTCAAGATGATGGCGATCGGAGAGCGATCCGGCGCCCTCGATGTACTGCTCGAGAAGATTGCTGAATTCTACGACCAGCAAGTCGAAGCCGAGGTCAAGGGCCTCACTGCGATGATCGAGCCGATCATGATCGCGGTCATGGGTGTGATCGTTGGCGGCATCGTGCTGGCAGTGTTCCTACCGATCTTCAAGCTGCAAGAGAAGCTCTCTGGCGGCTAGCGGCGAACGGCAACGCAAAGGAAAACGGAAGAAGATGAATGAATCAATGAGTCGGGTGCTGCTTTACGGCGGTGCCATCGCCGCCATTGCTGGCATCGGGATCGCGTGGGCCAATGCGTCCACCGATGCCGATGTCATGACCATGCTGAGCAGCGCGGACTCGCAGCTACGCATGGCGGATGCGATCCCGCCGGTCGATAGGGCAGGAAAGAGGCTCGACAAGCGCGATGACATGATCGTCGACGCCATCAAGCAGCTGCAGAAGGTCGAGCAGATTGAACCTGGCATGGCAGTGACCGCGGAGTTCCGAGGCTTCGCGCACATGCTGCAAGGTGAGTTCGCCAATGCGGCCGCCTGCTACGGGGATGCCAAAACGCGCGCAGACTGTGGTGATGAGCAACGCGACGTGCTGACGTTCAATCAGGCTCGCATGCTGGTGCAAGCCGGCGAGTTTGAGCAGGCGTTGCTGGTGTTCGCGGCCAATAAGACAGCACTCGACGGTCGCTACGGCCACCAGCGCCGGCTCGAAGAGGCCGCAATCCTGAGAGAGCTCGGTCGCGTAAACGAGGCTGTCGATCGCCTCGACATCGTGATGTTGGACGAGGCTGCAGTGCCGCTAGCACGGCTGCAAGCGGGCCGCGAGTATTCAGCGATGGGCCTGTTTGGGCCGGCCGAGGATGCGCTGAAGAGTATCCAAAATGAGACTGCGATCGCTGACTACTACCTTGCCCAACTTAAGTTGCGTCAGGGGCAGGCCGATACCAGCCTTGAGTTGTTGGAGCGTGCTTCGAAGGCGCGGCCGACCGAGGTGAGGCAGCTGCTTCGACAAGATGCGGCTACCTGGTCGGCGGTGGCACAGAACGTGCGCTTCCAAGAACTCGCGAAGCCAAAGCCGGCGTCTCCTGGGCGCTGATCGCGGCTTGGAAGAGGGAACGAGAGTCAGGGGAAACGAAACGCAGCCACTTCGGCTGCATCAATCATAGGTTGTCATGGAGAACCAAATGTCCAAGCGGGAACAGGGCTTTACGCTCATCGAACTGATGATCGTCGTTGCGATCATTGCCATTATTGCGTCCATCGCGATTCCAAACCTTCTCAGTGCGCGTCTGAACGCCAATGAGTCGGCTGCTATCGCTACTTTGAAAAACATCTCGTCCGGCCAAGCGCAGTGCCAGGCATCGGGCGTCATTGACGCCAACACCAACGGCCAAGGCGAGTACGGCTACTTCGGCGAACTGTCAGGCCGCGTTGCCATCCGTGGTAGCACCCTGTCGATCACCCCGCCGGTGCTCTCGGCTGCGTTCGGCAACGTCGCCGCTGCTCACGTTTCGCGCTCGGGCTACATCTTCCAGATGTTCCTGCCGAACACGGCCGGAGCTGGCATCGCCGAAGACGCGGCTGGTGGTGACACCACGAACGACAACGGTGTCGACGCAGGCCAGGCCGAAGTGCTCTGGTGCTGCTACGCGTGGCCGTCCACCGCTGGCAACAGCGGCAACCGCACGTTCTTCATCAACCAGACTGGTGACGTGCTCGCTACCAACGGCGCGATCGTGCAGTACAGCAA
>JAPYTD010000056.1 GCA_029936315.1 Planctomycetota bacterium
TAGATGTAGGTGTTCCGGACCATGAACTCCTTGAGGATGTCGTTCTGGATGGTGCCGGTGAGCTGATCGATGCTGACGCCCTGTTCTTTGGCGGTCGCGATGTAGAGTGCGAGGATGGGTAGGACCGCGCCGTTCATCGTCATCGACACGGATACTTGGTCGAGCGGGATGCCGTCGAACAGGATGCGCATGTCGGCGATCGAATCGATCGCGACGCCCGCCATGCCGACATCCCCAGCGACGCGGGGATGATCGCTGTCGTAGCCGCGGTGGGTGGCCAGGTCGAAGGCAACACTCAGTCCTTGTTGCCCGTTGGCGAGCGCTTGGCGATAGAACGCGTTGGTTTTCTCCGCCGTCGAGAAGCCAGCGTACTGCCGAATTGTCCACGGCCGCTCTGCGTACATTGTCGCGTAGGGGCCGCCGAGGAACGGTGCCGTGCCGGGCACGCCGCCGAGTTGTGGTTGCGCCTGGTGGCCGTAGACGACCCGGTGTTCGATGCCTTCGGGACTCTGCCACGGCGACATGGAGTCATTGATGGCGTTGTGAGCGTCGGCGGTTGGCTTCGGGAACTCGTCGAAGCCGTAAGAGATCTTGGTGAAATCGGGATTCATCGGACGCCACCAATCTAACCGGCAGGGGCCGTGCAACCCCAGCGGATCATGTTCGCTGGCTAACGAGCGACCGGCGCGAGCTGCAGCGAGCTGATCCGGAACCAAACCTTGCCGTTGCGTCCGCGCAGCTCAAGGCGCAGATCGACGTTGCTCTGCAGCTTCGTCACTTCGAAGTCACAAGACACGTCGGTCCACTTGTTGTCGCCGAGCATCGCGGCCCCGGCCCTTTTGCCTGCCATGAGGCGCACGCCGCCGCCGCCTGTCGCCAGGGCTTCCACGTCGTCGGTACGCACCTTCGCGGTTACTCGGTATTTGCCGCGTTCGAGCAGTACGGTTGCGCGGTAAGCGCCGCGCCGTTCTTGCTCGCCGCGCGACTTGCAGCCAATGAACAGTGCCGAGCCACGCTTCTTGAGTTCGATGTGGTCGGTCTCACCCGACGGGTTCCAATCGTCGAGCTTGCGTGGCTTGCCCTTGCGAAACGTCAGCGCCTTTGGCTCTGGCTGGCGGACCTGCTTCCCCAGGTTCTGGTAGCGGGCGCTTACCTTGCCCATCAACTTACGCACAGCCCTCGAGAGCTCGCGCGCCTGATCTGGGTCGTGACGTTTCAGTGCCCTCTCCAGCCGGTCACCCTGCGCCTTGAGCTTCTTGTTGAGCAAGCTGCTTTTCAGTAGCGGCAACAGTGCCTTCAGCCGAGCGCGGTAGAGTTTGCGCCAGTTCGGGTGTTGCTGCACGGCACTGGCGACGATCGCCGAAGGATGCTGAAGTACGGAAGCGTGGGCTTTGCCGAACAGTTGGTCCATGCCGTGCGGAAAGAACAGCGAGCGGCCGAGTTCGGCCGAACACCACAAGCGAAAGTTGTTGCGGTTCTGGCAGTAGCCATCCCAGTGGCCGACCATCGCTTCCAATGCCATGAAGTCGATGAACGCCTTGATGTTGAGTGAACTCTCGAGCTTTGCTGTGCGCCCTTCGTTCATCATCGCGCAGGCGTCGCGCAGGCGATCCAGATCGCTGCCATCGCGCGGGCCATCACCGGAGTCGCGTTCGAGCGCGTCATCGATGTCGTGACAGAAGCCGCCGTCGTAAAGCGTGCCGTTGGTCTTGCCGAGCGTGCGCTGCAGGAACTGTCGGTCGAAGCCTTCACGTAGCACGTAGAGGCCGAGCACTTCGCCATCGAGTGTCACCATCGCGTGGGCAACGCGCGGCGCAGGATAGCCGGCGGCCGTGAAGATCTCGCAGCCGAGCCATTCGCACAGCCGCGAGTCGTCTTGTTTGCCGTTGTTGAGATGGAAGCGCTTGAGACCGTGGAGCCGCTCGGTGCCGCCAAACTTGCCGAGGTTGATCGTGAAGCCTGGGCGATCGTCAACCTTGCGAAAGCTGCCAGCGGCGCCCTTCAGTTTGACGCCGACCTTCGGCCAGCCCTTCTTGTCGCCATCGATGGCCAGCGTGGCGGGCACGTATTCCCGCGGCGTGTCGCGCAGCGCCTGACGATCCTGTGGCGAGAGCGTGATGGCGACGCGCACGACCGGGCGTTTCGCAAAGAAACGCTTTGCAGGATCCGGGTTGGCCTGTGGCTTCTGCGCGAGCGCGGCGCCACAAGCGACCAAGCATGTAAGGACGAGTCGCATCACGGTGGAGGTGCGAGCCGATGTTACTCGGGTCGCGCTCCAGGGGCGACCCGGGCGGACCGGAATGCGTTTTGTGGAGTGGCAACAGTGGCTGCAGCCTCGTCGCCACGCGAGTTGCGCGGCAATCCGGTGTGTGTGTGCCGACTAGGGCACCTATGGTGACTCAGGCTTCTGTGACGGTAACCCGCCCGGCTACTTGCCGATCATCTTGTAGATGTCAGCGCCCGGCCAGACGACCCTGAGTGCCAGCAATAACCCGATGGTCGTGGCTGCGCAGATCGAGAACACGATCGCGTCGCCGGCCAGGCGCGCCCAAAACGCCTTCGACGATTGGTTCTGGCTGCCGGTGGCACGCGACCTGCTGGACCGGATTGGCGCGACGCTTGGGTAGTCGAGCTCGTCTTCGTCGAGCCCAACCGGTTCGGCGTTGGTCGGCAGGATCATGCGATCCAGCCGTGCGATCATCGCGCTCGCATCTTGTGGTCGATCGTTCGGATTCTTGGCCATCATCGAATCGATGATCAACTGGTGGAGATGCCACGGCACCTGCACGTTGCGATCCAGCATGGGGGCGGGCTTCTGCTTCAGGTGCGCACGCGCCATCTCCTGTCGGTCCCCGGCAAACGGCGCACTGCCACTCAGTGCCGCGTAGGCCGTGCACCCGAGCCCATACAGGTCGGTGCGACCATCGAGGGGTTCACGGCGCAGCTGCTCTGGTGCCATGAACGCGATCGTGCCGGCGTGTGATTCGTTGACGGCCAGTCCGAGGTCCGTCAGTTTGGCCTGACCGCTGCTGGTCATCAGGATGTTGCCCGGCTTGACGTCGCGGTGCACGAGACCAGCTGAGTGGGCAACATTTAGCGCGTTGCCAACGTCGCGCAGCAATCGAATGACTTCCTGCCACGGCATCGCACCGTCGCGTCGCAGCTTGCGCGCCAGGCTGCCGCCTTCGACGAGTTCCATCGACAAGAAGTGCTCACCGCCGCTTTCGCCGACGTCGTAGATCTGCACCAGACGCGGATCGCTCAAGCCGGCAGCAACGCGTGCCTCGCTCATGAACTCTTCGATGCGTTGCTTGTGTTCGTCGTCGTCGTCGTCGTCGCGCTTCAGGATCTTGAGCGCCACCTCGCGTCGGAGTTGCACTTGCTCGGCGCGATAGACGTTGGCGAAGCCGCCTTCGCCGATCTTCTCCAGGATGCGATAGCCCGCGATTGCGTCGGCGGCCTGATCCAGTGCCGGCTTAGCCTTCATGGTCTTTGCCGCAGCAAACTCGTCGCTTGCGGCTGCATCACTGCTTGCCTGAACTGCTTCGTGCAGGGGCGTTGCTGGCAATGGCGTTGCTGGCCGTTGCGCTGGTTTCGGCGCGCTGACTACCTTGGCAGGCTTGTGCGTCGCGGCCGGCTCAAACGTCGCCAAGGCACTGCCGAGGTTGCAGCTGTCACCCGGCCACAGTTCGCAGCGATCCACGCGTTCGCCTTGGAACGTCACGCCGTGTGTCGAGCGCAGGTCGTTGATGCAGATCTTGCCCTTGGTAAACACCGCGACGCAGTGCTCGCGGGAGACGCTCTTGTCCTGCACCTGGATGCCGCACGCCGCTGCACGACCGATCGTCACGAGCTCGTCAGCAGCCAATACAAACCGGCGGTTCAGGCCGTCGGTCTTGATCTTGAGCACGGCTTCGTGCTTTCTAGAGCTATCGCTGTCACCGTTCATTGACTGGGTCTATCGGTCGGCCAGTAGGCAGGCGGCGACAACCGACGAGGCACGTTAGCGTTGTGACAGCGACTTGCCCACCCCGAACGCGTAGCTGGGCAGAAACGCGCGGTTGGTTGGGCTGGCTAGAAGTCGAACATCGTGTCGATACCGTTCGTTACCGTGAAGCCGAGCGTGGCGCCGACGTCGAGGACCAGCCCTTGGTACCCGATGTTGAAGCCCACGAAGGCCGGGTTGTTGGGCACCGGAAATACGATTGCGGTCGAACCTTCTGTGTTTGTGGTCGTTGCGGCGAGCGCGACGAAACTTGCAGGGTCGAGGTAGCTGTTGCAGCTGGCGCCGATTGGCAGCGGCACCGGGGAGACGCCGAGGCTGCCGAACAAGCCCACAATCGAGTTCGGCGGCGTGTCTTCAAAGCCAATCGCGAAGCTTGGGTTGCCGAGGAATGGCCACGACCACAAGTCGAGCTTTGGCGTGGTTGCACCGCTACCGACACAGCCTGCGCCGACCAGTGTGTAGGTCCCGCCGCTGTATTCGTCGGCGCCGATGTCGATGGCGATGCTGCGTGGTTGGCCGTCGTAGTCCTCGGCCACGCCGGCAGCCACGGGCGACGCAGTTGCTGCGATGCGAAATGGTCTCGTTCGCATGGTTCGGGCGGGGCGTAGGTTCGGGCAGTCCTGTTGTGACGAATACGCCTGGCCCTTACCCCAGGAACCCGACCAATGGGTGCGTCCATACTGCTGCTCGCGCTATCCTCGCGACCTCAGACCCGACCGCGATTCCCTATGCACAGATCCATCGATCGTTTGTTCGCCTGCGCACTGACTGCAGCGTTCCTCGTTCCCTTCGCCGCCGCGCAGCAAGCTACCGACGACAAGGTCAAGCCGATCTTTGAGGATGGCCAGGCGCAAATCGTCGATGAGTTCCGCAGCCGGCGCGATTGGGTTCGCCACTGGTTGTTTGTGGAGACCAACTTCGACACCGATGGCGATGGCAAGAAGGACCGCATGCACGTCGACGTGACGCGGCCGAAGCAGACCGACTCCCAAGGCTTGAAGTTGCCGGTCGTCTATGAGACTAGCCCGTACTTTTCAGGCATCGGTTCGTCGGATACACGGTTCTTCTGGAACTGCGAACACGAGATTGGGGCGCAGCCGAGCGAACGCGTCGAGATGCCGAAGATCCGGTTCCGCAAGAAGGTTGGCATGGTCGTTCTGGGCATGGATCGCCTGGCGGCGACATGGGTGCCGCGCGGTTTCGCAGTCGTGCACTCGTGCTCGCCGGGTACCGGTTGGTCGCAGGGTTGCCCGTCGATAGGTGGTGACAACGAGTCGTTTGCGCCGAAGGCGGTGATCGATTGGCTGTGCGGTCGAGCCAAGGGCTACACGACCATCGATGGCAACGAAGAGGTCAAGGCCTACTGGTGCACGGGCAAGGTCGGCATGATCGGCACGTCCTACAACGGCACGTTGCCGCTCGCTGCCGCGACGACTGGTGTGCAAGGGCTTGAGGCCATAGTGCCGATTGCGCCGAACACCTCGTACTACCACTACTACCGCAGCAACGGTTTGGTGCGCAGTCCCGGCGGTTACATGGGCGAAGACGTCGACGTGCTGTTCGACTTCATCCACAGCGGCCACCCCGACCGCCGGGAGTATTGTGTCGAGGAGATGCGCAACAAGGTGTTGATGGCGAAGTCGGATCGTCTCACGGGTGACTACAACGAGTTTTGGGCTGGACGTGACTACCTCAACGACCTTGGCCCAATGAAGGCCGCGACGTTGATGGCGCACGCGTTCAATGACTGGAACGTGATGCCGGAGCACAGCACGCGCATCTACGCGGCGCTGCGCCGCAAGGGTCTGCCTTGCATGGCGTTCTTCCACCAGGGTGGTCACGGCGGCCCGCCGCCGATGCCGCTCATCAACAAGTGGTTCTCGCGCTACCTGTACGGCATCCAGAACGGCATCGAGAACGAGTCCAAGTCGTGGATCGTTCGTGAAGGAGCCAATCGGAGCAATCCGACTGCCTACCCTGACTATCCTCACCCAGATGCAAAGTCTGTAACGATGTACCCTGTTGGTGATGGCAAGAAGGGTGGCGTGCTCTCGCAGCGCGGTGCGGGCAGCGGTACACAGACGATCATTGATGACTGGCAGGTCTCGGGAAGGGATCACGCACTTGCGAAGCAGTCAGAGCATCGACTCGTGTTCCAGACTGGTGTGCTGAAGCAGCCGCTGCACCTGTCGGGTACGAGCAAGCTGCGCATTCGTGTTGCTTCGGACAAGCCCGCCGTCAACCTGACGGTCTGGGTGGTGTCGTTGCCGTGGAAAGCGTCGCGGCGCATCACGGACAACATCATCACGCGTGGCTGGGCGGATCCGCAGAACCACCGTTCGATGACTGAAAGCGAGCCGTTGCAGCCGGGTCATTTCTATGACCTTGAGTTTGATCTGCAGCCGGATGACCAGATCATTCCCGTTGGGCAGCGCATCGGCCTGATGGTCTTCTCAAGTGACAAGGAGTTCACGCTCCGGCCCAAGCCCGGCACCAAGCTGATTGTGGACTTGGCGGGCACGTCGCTGACGTTGCCGATCGTTGGCAAACCGGTGTTTGGCAACTAGCGGCAACCAAGCGGAGGTTGGCGCGTTGCAGCTAGTAATGGTGCCTCGGGCACCACGCTCTGGAAGCTCTACACCTCCGTTTTTGAGAGCGTGACAGCCGGTGATCGCCACGAAACCGAGCTGCGACGGTTGCTTCTGTTAGCGGCCGAGCGGCGACAACACCGCGAACCATGACGATGCCAGCGGCAAGATCGAATGGCCTCAGTGTGGCCAAAGATCCTGCCGAGTCGCCATCCTGCCTATGGCATGATGTATCCTTATTCCGAACCGGAAGACCATGACTGGATCTGACTCCGACCCCAAAAAGCCTGCTCACGAAAAGCCCATGCCGCAGGCGGGTGCTGGTGGCACGGAGTTCTTGCTTCGTGAGGTCGTGAGCGGTGAGAAGACGGAAGCGTGGGGCATGCTGTCGCAGAAGTGCCTGCACTACCTCAAGACCCGTTTTGGTCGCAGTTCGTTCCCACAGGGCATCGAGTTCAATGACTTTGTCAGTGACGTGATGCTCAAGATTCTGACGTCGATCGAGTCGTTCGAATACCGCGGCAAGGACTCGTTCTGGAAGTGGGTACAGACCCTCGCCGGCAACATGTGGCGCGACCTCTGGCGCAAACACAACCGTGACCAGAAGCTCGGCCTGTTGGGCCGGGGCGATACCAGTGGTGCTTCGGATACGCGCGCGTTCTCGGTCCCCGAGACGGCACCGGCCAAGGATGAGACGCCAACTCAGATCGTGCGTTTCCGCGAGCTGGCCAAAGCTGAAGAAGACTGCGCCGCGAAGTTGTCGGACGTGATGCGCGAGGTCTACGTGATGCGACGCCAGCACGAGTTGTCGTTCGCCGAGATCGCAAAGCGCACTGGCGGCACGAATGAAGCTACCTTGCGCAGCCACTTCATGCGCGCCCGCGACAAGGTCCGCGAATGCCTCGGCGCACAAATCGACGCGCTCGGCTGCAAGATCCAGGGTTGGCAGTAAGACGCTGGCCATCGGTGACCAAGAAGTTGACTTGGAGTTGTGCCGCCTCACTCTGGCGGACCCGTTCTACACCGTGAAGTGGAAGGCGCCGGAGTAGACGATTGGCTGGCCGGCTGGTGGTGAGCCGCAGCGGCTACATGTTCCGTCGATACTGCCCGCCAACGCGGTACAGCGCCTGCGACATTTGACCCAGCGAGCAGTGCTTCGCAGCATCCATCAGGCTGCCGAACACGTTGCCGTTGGTTAGCGCCGATGACTCCAGGTTGGCGAGCGCCGTCTCTGCTTCGGAATCGCAGGCTTGCTGGTAGTTCTTCAGGTCGTCGATCTGCCCCTGCTTCTCGTCTTCCGTGGAGCGAATAACTTCGCTGACGACCTGGATGGGGGAGCCGTCCTTGCCGAGGAACGTGTTGACGCCAACGATCGGTAACTCGCCCGAGGCCTTCTTGCCTTCGTAGACCATGGACTCATCCTGGATCTTGGAGCGCTGGTACATCGTCTCCATCGCTCCGAGAACCCCGCCGCGTTCGCTGACACGTTCGAACTCCTCATAGACGGCTTGTTCGACGAGATCAGTCAGCTCTTCGATGATGAACGAACCTTGTAGCGGGTTCTCGTTCTTCGAGAGCCCGTTCTCCTTGTTGATGATCAGCTGGATCGCCATTGCGCGGCGCACCGAATCTTCGGTCGGCGTCGTGATCGCTTCGTCGTAGGCGTTCGTGTGCAGCGAGTTGCAGTTGTCGTAGATCGCGTAGAGTGCCTGCAGCGTCGTCCGGATGTCGTTGAAGTCGATCTCCTGCGCATGCAGCGAACGACCCGACGTCTGGATGTGGTACTTCAGCATCTGGCTGCGGTCGTTGCCGCCGTACTTGTTCTTGATCGCCTTGGCCCAGATGCGTCGTGCGACCCGGCCGATCACCGCGTATTCGGGATCCGTGCCGTTGGAGAAGAAGAAGCTGAGGTTTGGAGCGAAGTCGTCGATCTTGAGACCGCGCGACAGGTAGTACTCAACGTAGGTGAAGCCGTTGCTCAGCGTGAAGGCCAGCTGCGTGATCGGGTTGGCACCTGCCTCCGCGATGTGGTAGCCACTGATCGACACCGAGTAGAAGTTGCGCACGCCGTTCTCGGTAAAGAACTGCTGAACGTCGCCCATCATGCGCAGGGCAAACTCGGTCGAGAAGATGCAGGTGTTCTGCGCTTGGTCTTCCTTCAGGATGTCGGCTTGCACCGTGCCGCGCACCGTTGCGAGCGTGCGCGCGTGGATGTCTTGGTAGACGTCGGCCGGCACGACTGCGTCGCCGGTTACGCCGAGTAGCAAGGTGCCGAGGCCATCGTGGCCCTGCGGCAGTTCGTCGCGGTAGCGCGGTCGCGGCAGGCCCTTGGCGGCGAAGATTGCGTCGATCTTCGCGTTGGCTTCGTCGGTCTTGCCGTTGTCCGCGAGCCAGCGTTCGCACTGTTGGTCGACGGCCGCGTTGAGGAAAAACGCGAGCAACATTGGCGCCGGGCCGTTGATCGTCATCGACACCGAAGTTGCTGGGTCGCTCAGGTCGAAGCCTGAGTAGAGCCGCTTGGCGTCATCGAGCGTGCAGATCGACACGCCAGCGTTGCCGACCTTGCCGAGGATGTCGGGGCGCATGTCCGGGTCTTCGCCGTAGAGCGTGACGCTGTCGAACGCGGTCGACAGGCGCTTGAACGGCTGACCAAACGAGAGGTAGTGGAAGCGTTTGTTGGTACGCTCAGGGCCGCCTTCGCCGGCGAACATGCGGGTCGGGTCTTCGCCGGCACGCTTGAACGGGTAGACGCCTGCTGTGTACGGGAAGCGGCCCGGCACATTCTCGCTGAGCAACCAGCGCAGTCGATCGCCGTGGCTCTGGTAGCGCGGCATCGAGACCTTGGGCACCTTGATACCCGACAGTGAGATCGTGTAGTTCGCGATCTTCACCTCGCGCTTGCGAACGTGAAACATCGATTTCTCGGCGCGCAGCTTCTCGCAGTCCTGATCCCAATTGGCGAGAGCTTCGCGGCACTCGGGGGCGAGCTGTTGCTCGATCGCTTGCAGTTGCGCCGCGAGCACCTTCTTGGCGTCGGAGGCACCATCGGGCAGACCGTTGGCTGCGGCGTCGATGACGTAGGCGCGTTCGGCCAGGGCGGATTGCTCTCGCACCCAGTTGTCGTAGTCCCGGTTGGCTTCGACGATCTCGGCCAGGTAGCGAATGCGTTCGCCGGGGATCACGTGGGTGCCTTCGGGATCGCCTTCGCGCAGTTCGATTGTGCTCGCGAAGTCACCGGGGCGCAGTTCGTCGAGTTTGTTGGCGATGGCGCGATACAGACGGTTGGTGCCGAGATCGGCGAACGTTGCCGCCATCGTGCCGTAGACCGGCATCGTTTCGGCATCGACGTCAAATGCCTTGTGGTTGCGTTGCACCTGCTTCTTGACGTCGCGCAGCGCATCGCGAGCACCGCGCCGGTCAAACTTGTTGATCGCGACGATGTCGGCGTAGTCGAGCATGTCGATCTTCTCGAGTTGGCTCTGCGCGCCGAACTCGGGAGTCATGACGTAGAGCGACGCGTCGGCGTGCTCGATGATCTCGGTGTCGCTCTGGCCGATGCCACTCGACTCGAGCAGGATCAGGTCGAAGCCGGACAGCTTGAGCACTTCGAGTGCATCCTGCACCGATTCCGACAGCGCGACGTTGGCGCGACGGGTCGCCATCGAACGCACGAACACGCGCTCGTTGGCAGCGGAGTTCATCCGGATGCGGTCGCCGAGCAGAGCGCCGCCGGTCTTGCGTCGCGTTGGGTCGACACACAGCACCGCGATGCGATGCTCAGGGAAGTCCATCAAGAATCGGCGCAGCAGTTCGTCGATCAGCGAGCTCTTGCCGGCGCCGCCGGTGCCGGTGATGCCGAGCACAGGTGGTGCGCACTCAAGTGCTGCCGAACGCTTGCGCAGTTCTTCGCGGTGCTCGTCGGGGAACGACTCGAGCAGTGTGATGGCGCGCGCGACATCACCGAGTTGGTTGGCGGGCAGTGCCGGCAGAACATCGCCTTGGCTTGCGACCGGGAAGTCGCTGCGCTTGAGCATGTCGTCGATCATGCCCTGCAGGCCCATCGAACGGCCGTCATCGGGCGAGTAGACGCGCTCAATGCCGTAGTCGTGCAGTGCGCTGATCTCTTCGGGCAGGATCACACCGCCGCCGCCGCCGAACAGGCGGATGTGGGAGGCCGAGCGCTCTGCCAGCATGTCGTGCATGTAGCGGAAGAACTCGTTGTGGCCGCCCTGGTAGGACGTGACCGCGATGCCTTGCGCGTCTTCTTGGATCGCCGTGTCGACGATCTCCTGCACCGAGCGGTTGTGGCCGAGGTGGATGACCTCAGCGCCGGATGCTTGCGCGATGCGCCGGAAGATGTGGATCGCCGCGTCGTGGCCGTCGAACAGGCTCGTCGCGGTGACGAGGCGGATCTTGTTCTTGGCGAGGAAAGCTCCGCCGTTGCTTTCGCTACCGCCGCTCGACGAATCAGTAGAGGGCTTGGTGGAAGCGGAGGCTGTTGAGGTCACGGGGCGTTTCGTCAAAGAATGGGATAGGCCCTCACTCTAAGGCATCAGGGTGGTTGAGGGCGCCACCAGCCTGTGAATCACTCAGCCGCAGCTTCTTCCGCCGTCATTGGCGAGAAGTGCTGGGCGACAATCTTCCAGACATCACTAATCCGAAACAGTGAAAACGTGCAGCGCCCGAATTGTTCGTGGTTGCGGCCTTCGGGGTCGACCTGGGTCAACTTCCACGTTGCGACTGCCGTGCCGAACTGGCCGTTGAAGGTCTGCGTATCCAGGTTCTTCAACTCCATCTTCACGGTCTCGAGGTAGCGAAACTCCTGGTCCAGCACCTCCTCGTAGGCGCCCCAGCCACGATCGCGTCGGCCGGTGGCGTCGAGGTTGTGGAACCGCTTATCCGTCCAGAAGTGCGAGCGGAAGGTCTTGAGGTCTCTGCTGTTGAACGCCTGCCGCATGCTGCGGAAGAAGTCGTCCAGTTCCTTCAGGCTTTCTACACTCATTGTCGTGCTGCTTTGGCCGGGGGAGGTCGCCGGGTTGCATCAGGCTGAACCTGCTGCGCGCCCCACGGTTACCGCCTCCGGACTCTGCGGGTATCCCGCTAATGTTTCGGTCGAGAGATGTGTCGGTAAAGGGCTTCCTTGCCCTTCTCGTAGACCACCTTGCCGTTGACGATGGCGGTGGTCACGAAGGTGCTATAGTGCAGCGGATCGCCGTCCAGAATCAAGATGTCGGCGTCCTTGCCGGCTTCGAGCGAGCCGATGCGATCGCCGACGCCCATGATATTGGCTGCGTCCAAGGTGAGTGTTCGCAAGGCTTTCCGGTTCTCAAGCCCGCCACGCACCGCGTATGCAGCGTCGACATTTGGCGTGTTGAGGTCCTGGCCCAAGATGCCATTTGTGCCGACTCCGCCGCCGCCGAACCTTCCGGATGGGCAGGTGACCGCGATGGGCACACCCGCCTTGGCGAGGATGGCGGCGGACGCGATGTTCGTGCCGGTGCGGTCGGGGTTCTTGGGGTCGGCCGGCAAGCGTGTGCGCGGGCTGATGATCACACTCGAGCCGGTTGCGGCGATTTCGTCGGGGACCAACCAGGCGCTGGTCGGCTTCTGGATCACAACGCCCTTGCCGAACATCTTGGCGATCTCAAGCGCTTCGCGGATCGAGGCAACGTCCGAGGCGCCGCCACCACCCCCCGCCATGCGGCGAAATGGGTTGAAGCCGCCCCCGCCGAAGGCCACCCAAAGGTTCGCCTTGCCTTGCAGCACGCTGAGGATCTGGTCGGCGCTTTTTGGCTTCTTCGGAGCCTTGGCCTTGGGGTCCTTTGCCTTCTTGGCTGGGTAGGCGGCGACGGCAGCCAGGTAGTCCTTTGCAGCCTTGACGGAAGTCTTCAGGGAATCGCGCGCGGTGCGAGTGAGCGGCACGGAGATGCCGACCACCGAGTTCTCTTTGAGCACCATGCCTTCCACGTCGCCGTAGGCGAGCTTGATGACGGCGTTGCTGCCACCGAGTCGGTCGCGCGATGACGTCGAGCCGGCCAGGAACGACGTGATGCCGGCGGCGAGGCCTTGCTTGATGTCCGGTGCGAACGGGTTGACCGTGTCCTTGAATGGGCTACTGAAGCCGGCGCCCATGCCGGAGCCTTGCACGATCACAAAGCCGGGGCTGACGGTTTTCCCCTTGGCGTCGATGACCGTCGTGCCTTCGGGCAGCTTCAGGTTGTGGCCGACCTTCTCGATCTTGTCGTCCGCGATCAACACGGTCGCGCCGGTCAGGCGTTGGCCGGTGCCGATGTAGACATCCCCGCCGACGATGGCAGTGTACTGCTTCGGATCCTTGGGCTTCTCTTCCTGCTTGGGTGCAGCCGCAGGCGGTGTTGGCGCAGAAGTCGGGCGACGGCCGCGACGACCGCGTCCTTGGCTGGGAAGATCGGCGGCACTGAGTAGCGCGAGCGACAGGACAAATAGCGTGGACTTACGCATGGGATAGTTAGTAGGTGGGCGGTGCTTGGTTTGGATCAGCGTGGCGCGAACTAGTTGTTCGCGCTGTCTTTCTCGACGCGGCTGCCGCGCAGCCAGACTTGTTCGAGTTTGCCGGTCGGTGACAGCGGGTCGCCGTCGAACACCAGCAGGTCGGCATCCTTGCCGACCTCCAGGGTGCCAGTGCGCTTGTCGATGCCGAGCGCCTTGGCCGGGACTTGCGTGATGGCCTTGATCGCGATGTCGGCAGGCAATCCCGAGCGCACAAGTTCCATCAGGCTGAAGAAGATGTTGCGCACGCTTGTGGGCGACTCGCCGATGATGAAGCCAACTTCGATGCCGGCGTCGTGCAGCTTCTTGGCTGGGTGGGTCAGGTAGGCCGTGCGCGGCATCGTCGTAAGGCTCGGCGGCAGCAGCACCGAGCACTCCCACTTCTTCAGGTGGTCGATGACGAGGTCGATCGTGCCCGAGTTCGAGTCGTGACGCGTGACGGCGATCATGCGCGGGAACTTGACGTCGTCGCTGACGGCGGTGCGCCAGTGCAGCAAGTCAGCCGCCGAGTTGATATGCACGATGGCTCGGCGCTTGCCCTGCAGCAGGTCGGCGAGCACTTCGAGGTTGGGGTCCTTCGGCTTCTTTTTCGCTGGCTTCTTGGCGGCTGCCGGCTTGGACGATGGCTTCGGCTCCTGCTTCTTATCGCCTTCCTTGGGCTTTGGCTTCGGCGTTGGCTTCGGCGTTGGCTTTGGCGTTGGCTTTGGACCGGGCTTCGGTGGTTCCTTGCCCTCGGGTGGCTTGCCGGTGGGCTTCGCGCCCGGCTTGGCTTCGGGCTTGCCCGCGGTCGGCTTCTTGGCTTCCGGCTTCTTCACGGGCGGTGCCGGTGGCTTCTCTCGCTCTTCGACGACCTTCTTGGCCTTCGCGAACGTTTCCTTCAGCAGCTTCTTGGCGCCGCTGTTGCGTTGCATGCCGATCTGCACGAACGCTTCATCGTCGAGCGTGAGCGCCTCGCGCGTCTTGCCGGCAGGGTTGAGCACGGCACCGAGTCCTGGGAAGCCACCGCCGCTCGGGTTGAGCGCGAGCGACGTCACGCCGACTTCGAGCAGCTTGCCGAAGATCGGTTGGCGGATGTAAACGCGATCGATGACCTTGGTCGCCGCGGCGTTGGTGGTTCGGCCGCTGCTGCGACTTGGGCGGAAGCGCTGCCCGCGACCGCGACGGCCACTGCGCGTCGGGGTGTTGCTGAGCGAGGTGGGCGCATTGAGGCCGGCGCGAGACCACGCGCTGACGAGGCCTGGCATTAGCGTCTTGCCGCTCGCGTCAATGACCTTGGCGCCAGCCGGCACGACGACATCCTTGCCGACCGCGTCGATCTTGCCGTTGCGGATCACCAGCGTGCCCTTCTCGATGGTCTTGCCACTGACCGTGTGGATGCGCGCGTTGGTGAACGCAGTTGGTCGCGCGTTTTGGGCGGTGGCAACGGCGCACACGAGTGCTGCCGTAACCGAGAGGACCAATAGTCTGTTGTTGTTGCGCATGCTCATCGCACGTCTCCGGATCGGTGAATCAATTGTCCTTCGATGTAGACCATCGAAGGTGGCACGCGTGGGTCGAGTGGATCGCCCGCGGTAACCAGAAAGTCGGCGTCCTTGCCGACGGTGAGCGAGCCGACCCGGTCGTCGTGACCGA
Source organism: Planctomycetota bacterium (assembly GCA_029936315.1). Classification (GTDB taxonomy): domain Bacteria; phylum Planctomycetota; class UBA1135; order UBA1135; family UBA2386. The sequence continues at coordinate 14,755 of JAPYTD010000056.1, forward strand.
TCTGGCGCGCTGGAACAATCGTGAGTGCTGCGAGTGCAGCCTCGTAGGGAAGGCCGCCTTGTTCGATCAGCACTGCGCCGTCGATGGGTGCCGCGTCGGCGGGTAGTAGTCGGCCGGCGAGGTGCGCTGTGATGGCTTGCTTCTGATCCTCTGTCTGGGCACACACCGACGCACTGGCCGAAGCCAGCACGCAAGCAGCCAACAGAATCGAAGCAGGGTTGCGGCGCACGGGGAGAACTACCAGGTCGGACGGTTGGGGTCGCGCGTGTAGCAGATCGTGCCGTTGACGACGAGCTTGCGAACGTGCGAGCGAGGGTCGATCGGATCCCCGTTCCAGATGCCGAGGTCGGCGTCCTTGCCGACTTCGAGTGAACCCACGCGGTGGTCGATGCCGACGAAGTGCGCCGCGTTGATCGTCAACGCGCGCAGCGCCCACTCGTGGGGCAGGCCAAGGCGAACGCCCATTGCGGCTTGCAGCGTGAGTTGCTCTTGCGCGACCACCGGCGAGTCGGTGTTGACGCCGATGCCGTCGCGACCGAGGCCATAGACGGGCTGGCGCCAGCCGAGTTCGCCGCCGTTCGCGTAGTTGGCGAGCACGCCTTGGAACGATCCGGTTTTGCGATCGAAGTGGTAGGCGCGCGGGCCACCGGCGACCGGCAGGCCAGCGGCGAGCAGATCCTCACTCAGTCGGTAGCCGTCGAACGTGCCGTGCACGATGACCGTCCACAGGCCGAGTTCAAGTCGCAGTTCTTGCAGCGTCTGCAGCACGACCTGGTAGATCTGCGTGTGCACACTGAGTGGGTACTCGTGGCGCCACAAGCCGCTGATCAAATCGAGCGTGGGATCGAACACGGGCTTCGGGCCCGTGCCGGCTTCGAAGGCCAGCATGTCTTGCCAGTACTTCTTGCCGTCGAGCAGCGTCATGCGAATGCCTTCCGACATGCCCATCATGCCACTGCCGAGGTCGCCGCTGCCGCGCTCCGGGTTGCCCGCTTGCGCGATCTTGAGGCTGCCCGGGAAGCGCACGAGCGCCTCTTCGGGGGACTTGCCCCAGGTCTTGGTCAACGTGCCGAAGCCGCCCATGTTCGAACCAGAACCGGGAATGTAGAGCACCGTCGAGACGCCACCAGCGCGCGCCACCTTGATCTGATCATGCTCCATGCTGATCAGGTCGAGCGTGCGGAACTCTGGGTTGGTCGGGTGCACCGTGTCGTTGAGGTCGAAGCTCGGGCTGGCGACGTGGCAGTGCAGTTCGACGATGCCAGGGATGATCGTCGAGTCGCCACAATCGACGCGCTCGTAGCCAGCCGGCACTGTGACTTCCGACGCCTTGCCGATCGCTTCGATCTTGCCGTTCTTGGTGATGACCACACCATCGAAGATCGGCGCCGACGTGATCGGCAGGATCTTGGCGCCGAAGAACGCATAACCGGGGCTTGGCAAACCGCGCGGTCCCCACTTGGCGACCTTGTGACTCGCTTCGTCCTTCGGGGTGCGCGGGTGCCACATCTTGAACGGTGGTGCGGGCGCGCGTGCGGGTGGTTGCTCGGTAGCCGATGGCTTCTCTTCTGCCGGCTTGGTTGCAGCCGGCTTGGTTGCAGCAGGCTTGGTTGTGGCTGGCTTGACTGTGACTGGCTTCGTCTCTTGCGCAGTCGCAGTCAACGGGAACAACAGCGCTGCGGCAGCGAGCGCGGGGAATCGGAACGACATCATTGCACTTCCTTCCGGTTGTCGACGACGACCCGGCCATTGCAGACCACGAGTAGCACGCGACTCTGCGGTTCAAACGGATTGCCAGAGAACACCACGAGGTCCGCGTCCTTGCCCTTCTCGAGCGAGCCAATGCGGTCGTCGAGGTGGAACGCACGCGCTGGCCACAGCGTCAGCCCCTTGAGCGCGTCTTGCGGACTCAGGCCGTAGCGCACGGCGTAGGCGACGTGCAATGGCAGGAACCGGGTGCCTTCACAGTTGCCGCTGCCGAACAGGATCGGCAGGCCTTGATCGGCGAAGGTCGACGCGACGTTGATGAGTTCGCCATTTTCTTCGACCACGACCTCCGGGCCAACGACGATGGCGGGCTTGTTGCCGTTGAGCAGCGTCGAGTCGTCGAGCAGGTCGTCACAGCCGGTCAGCACGTAGGAGATCTTCTCCTTCTCGAGCAGCTCGACGACATCGCGAATCGCGGGGCCGCGGTTGCTGCGCACGACGATGCTCGCCTTGCCGGCGATTACGGCGCGCATCGGCTCGAGCTTCTCATCGACCTTGGGTGCCTTTGGCCGGCCGTCTTCGGTCTTGGGCTTGCGACGCGACGACGAACGCTTCGGCGCCGCGCTCGGCGACTTGCTGGTGCGTTTGCCGGTTACATCCTGCGTGCCCATCGGGCCGAGGTTGAGCTTGCCGGTCATCGTGTCGCCCTGCACGGTTGCTTCGAGCGATGCCGAACCACCCATGCCGGAGAACTCGATCTTCAGGGTGCCGTTTTCAAAGGTGCCGGAGATGTCTTGCGGCGGTGGGCCGTTGCCACCGCGGCCCATGCCCATCGAGATCGTGCCCGTGACCTTCTTGCCCTTGAGCTTGAGCTCGAGCTTGATCTGCAGCGTGAAGCGATCCTGGATGGTGATCTCTGCTTCCCACGTGCCGGTCAGCGGGTCCGGCGCAGGCTTCCCGCTTTCCTTGGCCTCGCCTTCGGGCTTCTCTTCGGCCTTTGGTTTTGGTTTGGGTTTGGGTGCAGCGGCCTTGCCGGTCTGCCACTCGGCGAGGGCCTTTTCGTATTTGGTCCACGTGTCGACGTACTTGCGGCCACGGGCGATCTGGTCGGCCAGCGGCTTGATTGCGTTCGGGCCGATGCTGTCGTGCACCATGCGCTGGCCGGCGATCGCGCGCAGCACCAGACCGTCACGGTCAACGGCACCAGTCTTGATCGCGGTCAGCCGGCCCGATGACAGGCCGCCGTCCTTGCCGGCGACGAGCAGCGAAGTGATGCCTTCGCGCAGGGCCGGTTCGAACATCGGATCATCGTCGGCAATCACTTCGTGAAGGCGCTGGCCGGGGTTTCCGCCCGGCACGCCCGAACCTTCGCCGGCGAGGCCGAGGTGCGAGAAGACATCGATGAACCCAGGCGTCGCGACGCCGCCTTCGAGGTCGAGCACTTCGGCGCCGTACGGGATCGTCAGGTCTTCGCCGACCGCTTTGATGCGACCGTTCTGGATCAGCACGACACCGTTGCGCAGCACGCGACCGGTGCCGTCGAGCACGCGGTTGGTGCGAATGGCAAGAACCTGGCTGTCGGTCTTGCGGACAAAGCGGCGTTGGCCGTCGATCCAGGTCGCCTCGACCATCGAACCGATCGCGAGCGGCTCGCCGCTCAGCACAACGAAGTCGGCGTCCTTGCCGGCTTCGAGCGAGCCAACGCGCTGGTCTACTCCGAGGATCTTGGCGGCGTCGATGCCAATGGCGCGCATTGCGGTCTCGGGCGCGAGGCCATGACGAACGGCAATCGCAACCGACATCAGGTAGTCGCGCAGTGGCACACCCGCAGCCGGGCACAGGCCGATCGTGACCCCTGCGGCAGCGGCCTTGGCTGGCGCGTTGAAGTGGCGCTTCGCAGTCTCTTTCAGGCGGTCTTCGCCGCCGGGCACGGACTTGCCGAACATCGCCGGCACGCGGAATGTCGCCATCGCCTTCTGGCTGGCAGCGGTCTGGGCGATTAGCGCAATCTCACTCGGGTTCTCGAGCACCATCTGGATGCCGAGTTCCTTCTGTAGTTGCAACGCGCGACGGATGTCGTGCGCCGAGGTTGCCGCCGCACGCATCGGCAGCTTGCCCTCGATGACGGCGCGTAGGGCGCGTTCGTCGTAACGATGCTCGACTGGGCCGACCCCAGCGGGGCCTGTGTTCTTGTCGGTTGCGGCGGCGAACACCGCCCGCAGTTCGGCGAGCAGGCTGATTCGCGACGTCGGCGTCTGGATGCGCGATGGCACCAGTGGGTTTTCGTCGGTCGGGTGGGCGTTTGGCTCGAACACCCGCGGCGCGCGCAGCGCGGCATCGCCGAAGTTCACGCGCAGGCTCGCCTCTTCCTTGAGCACGCGCTCGATGATGTCCGAACCGGCGAGTTTGACCACCGAGCCCTGGCCGGACACGAGTCGTTGACGGCCTGGCGAGACATAGGCGGACGTGATGCCGCCCTCGAGTGCGCGGCGCCACGAACGTTCAAAGTCGAACGCGTCGATCGCGATCGCATCTGGAGTGATTTGGTATTCACTGTCTTGCACGACGGCGAGGTCGCTGTCGACGGCGACGATGCCCGGCATGACGAACCTGTTGCTCGCATCGACGACCGCGAGGTCGGATGGCGGAGCAGCTTGGCTGACGCTTTCGATCTTGCCGTTGCGAACGACCAGCCACACGTTGTGTTGTGGGGTGGAGCCGTCGCCGACAAGTAGAGTGCCGCAGCGAACGGCAAACGAGCCGCTTGGCGCCGGGCTGGTCTTCGCGACTTGGGCGGTCGTCGAAGCCGCTGCCAGTGCGGCGGCCGCGAGCGTTGCCAGGAAGCGGGAACGAGAACGCAACATCTACTTGCCCTCGTCCTTCTTGCTGGTGGCCTTCGGCTCATCGGCCTTCTTGGCGGCTTCGAACAGGTACTTGAGGCGCGGGTCCTTGCTGCGCTCGTAGACGACTGCGCCTTCGAGCACGACCGTGTCGACCCAGGTCGTTGCTTGCAGCGGATCGCCGGTCAGGATCTGGATGTTGCCGAGCTTGCCGACTTCGAGCGAACCAATCTGATCGCTTAGGCCGAGCATTTTCGCCGGCACCATCGTCAGCGCTTCGAGCGCTTGCTGGCGGCTGATGCCGTTGCGCACGCAGGTGCCGAACTGCCACCACGGGTAGCTCGACGGGCCACTGCTAGCGAGCGACAGCGCGAACGGCACGCCCGCATCGGCGAGCATCTTGGCGGAGCAATACTGCTTCTCCTTGCGGGTCTCGGGGTCGGTCTCGAAGTACTCGAGCGCGTCATCGAGCACCACGGCAGCCTTCAGCTTGGTCAACAGCGGCATCGCCTCGTCGAGGTTGGCGCCGAGCACGAAGTTGAGGTCGAGGTCTTTGCCCATGCGCAGGGCTTCATCGAGTTCGGCGAAGCTCGGCACGTAGAGCCAGCCCTTCAGCTTCTTCTCGATCAGGTCGACGGCTGCCTGCTTCTTGCGATCGATTTCCTTCTCCCACTTCTTGTCCTCGGGGATCGCACCGGCGGCTTGCTCCTTTTCGAACTCGGCCTTCTCGCGGTGGAAGTTGGCGAGGTACTCACGGATCTCGGCGATCGCGCGGCGCATCTCACGGATCTTCTGCAGGCGGCTGCCGCCACGGGCGAGCAGCGACATCTTCATGCCGGTGTTGGCGGCGACCGTCATGTCTTCGACCGTGCGGCCGAAGGGACGCACAACCAGGCCCGAGCCAGCCAGCAGCGTGTTGTTGCCGGGCAGCACGTGCACCGTGCCGACACCATTGCGCAACATGCCTTCGAAGTAGGTCGAGGCGGGGTCGATCGCATCGGCGACGGTCAGCCACGGCACATTCTGCATGCTTTCATTCGAACCGCGCATGCCGCCGCTTGAGTGTGCCAGCACCCACGTCGGCATGACGATCTTGTCAGAGGCGTCGATCACCGTGGCGGACCACGGGATCTCTACGTCACTGGCCTTCGCGATCGTCTTGATGCGACCGTTCTGCAACAGGATGACACCGTCTTGGATACTGGGGCCGGTAATGGTGTGGATGGTCTTCGCCTTGATGGCGACGAGATCCTGGCCGAGGGCGGGGATGGCGATCGTTGTGCAGACGATCGCGATTCGCAGAAGAGAGTGATTCATCGGGGTTGCGAGACGGACATACCGTTGATGTGGACAGACACGGCAACGGCAGCCGGGTCGAGGGGATTGTGGGACCAAATGACGAAGTCGGCGTCCTTGCCAGTGGCAAGGCTGCCGATGCGATCGTCGAGACCGAGCAACTTGGCTGGTTCGATGGTGATCGCGTCGAGTGCTAGTTGTGGGCCAAGGCCGAAGCGATGGGCGAACATGGCTTCGCGAATGAGTGGCAGTGCTGAGGGATTGGTGCCAGTTGTGATGACGAAGCGAATGCCCTTCGAGGCCAGCACGGCAACGGTGCCGCTGCGCGGAGCGGAGCCATCTTGGGCCGCCGAGCCTGAGATCGTCTCCGCGCTCGGTGCACCGAGCATGACGACGGCATTCTTCTTGGCGAGTTCGTCGGCGACCATGTAGGCGTCTTGCGCCTCGTCGATAACGGTCTCGTAGCCGAACTCTTCGGCTATGCGAAGCGCGGTGCGCAGGTCTTGCTCGGAGCGCGCCGTCGTAACGGCAGTGAGCTTGCCTTGCAGAACCTGCATCATGATCTGCGTGCCCGGGCTCGGCGGGGCGTCACCGGGAGCGCCTTGCGTCTTGGTCAGGGCTTCCTTCGCATCGTAGAACGCGCGACGCACCGACCAGATCACGCCCATGCGCGACGTCGGGCGGCGATAATACATCGAGTTGACGCGGCCACCGCGAATCGCGCGATTGCCATTCGATGGCTCGGCGCCCATGACGATGCGCATGCTCGCGTCAGCCTTGATGACCATGCTCTTCGGATCGCTGCCATACGTCTTGATGACGCAGCCAAGGCCGCCGATCACGTTGCGCGTGCCGGGCATGATATGCACCGCGGTGACGCCGTTGTTGCGCGCCCGCCGAAACAGCGGGTCTTCGGGGTCGATGTTGTCGAGGATGCGCAGGTGCGGCGTGACCTCTTCGCTTTGCTCGTTGAGGTCTTGCTGGTTGTTGCTGCTTTGGAACGACGCGTCGATCAGGCCGGGCGTGATCGTCATGCCCTTGCAGTCGATGACCTTGGCGCCGTCCGGTACCTTCACGTCGGCGCCGCCGAGCGCGAGGATCTTGCCTCCGGACACGACCATCGTTGCGTTGGATATGGTCGGCTTGCCGCCGGGCAGAATGTGCGCGTTGGTGTAGGCGGTGACTTCTTGTTGTGCAGTAGCGAGCGCTGTCAGCAGGAGCGTCACCGAGGCTTGCAGTAGCACTTGAACGATCGGGCGAGTCATTAGCGACCTCCGGCGGAGTTGGTAGTTTGGCTCGTTTTGGCGCCTGCCGGCGACTCGCCGTGCAAGTTCTCGCCGTCCACCCAGGTCGCGACGTGTCGCGAACCGAGGTCGAGCAAGTCGCCTTCAAACACAACGAAGTCGGCGCCACAGCCTTGGCGAAGCGAACCGACGGTAGTAAGTGCACCGATCAGGTTGGCCGGCGTGCGGGTCAGGGCCGCGTTCGCAACGTTGCGATCGAGGCCGTAGCGAACGGCGAGGGCCGCTGAGAAGCGCAGTTGGTCGGGGCGGCCTGCAAAGCAGAACGGCACGCCAGCCTTGGCGAGCTTCTTCGGTAGTTCGAGGTCCGCGATCCGCGCCTTTGGGTTGAGTGGTGCGAGCACCACGCCAACGCCGCGTTCGGCAAGCTTCGCCATGACCTTGTCCGCGTCGCGGGCACCGATGATGACCGGCGCGAAGTTGAAGTTCTTGGCGAGGTCGAGTGCGCCGTTGAGTTCGGCGAACGTATCGGCGTGGATCAGCGCGCGGCGTTGGCCGGACATGACCTGGCGCAACACGGCGAGATCTGGACCGACTTGCACACCGACGCGCGCTGTTTTGAAGGAATCGCGCAGCATCTCCAACGCACCCATGAGCGACGTTGGCATGCGTTCTTGGCTGCGAGCAGCGCGCGTCAACGAGAAGCCAACGAACGCTTCTGCGGTCTCGATGCGGCCCTGCTTCTTGCCGGCTTTGGCGAGTGCGCCGATGCCACCCGCGACGTTGCGCGGCGATGGTGCGAGGCCGAAGGACGTGACGCCGGCGGTGGCCAGTTGCGCCAGTTCTTTCTGCCAGGGGTCGAAGGCTTCGGCGGCGCGCAGGTCCGGCGTGAAGGCTAAGGCGCCCTCGGCCAGGTCAGCATCGCGGCCAAGCGTGGTCGCGGCGAGCACGAAGCCCGGCGAGATCGTGGCCTTGCCATAGTCGACGACGCGGGCAGCGCGGCGAGCCTCGGCGGGAATGTCCGCGCCGACAAACGCGATCTTGCCATCCCGCAAGAGCAACGCGCTGTCGGTCAATACCGTGGCTGCGGTGCTGCCTTCGCCGTAGGCGACGACGATCTTGCTGGCCTGCACGAGCACGTCTTGCGCACTCAGTTGGGTTGGGCACAAGTGGGCTGTGCACAGAGCCGTGAACAGCAACGCGCCGGTCGTCCGGCGCTTCATGAGAATCTGCATGCGTTCGGTCTCCTACTTCGCCTCGTATTCTGTACGTCCCTTGGCCACGACGAGCAGCACGCGGCTGTCGCTAGCGAACAAGGGGACGTCGGTCACGATCACGTCCGCGAACTTCTCGCGCGTGAGCGAACCTGTGTCTTTCGCGATGCCGAGGATCTCGGCCGGGGTCAGCGTGATCGCACGAAGAGCGGCGTCTTCGGACAACCCGCGGCCAATGGCTGCCGCCGCCATCATTGGCAACAGGCTCGCGAGGCGAGCCGTGCCGGACGCAATCGCGAACGGGATACCCTCGTCGTTGAGCTTCTTGGGTAGTGCCGTCGGATCGAACTTCGAGTACGGGTTTCGCTTGTCGCCAGGAACGCCGAGGCTGTTCGGCAGCACGTCGGTTAGCACGACCGTTGCCCCTTGCGCGGCAATCTTGCGCGTGACGCGATCGGCGCCGTAGGCACGCTCTAGCACGACGACTGGGATTTCCTTGTCGCGTTGCAAGCGCAGCGCGGCGAGCAATTCGTCTACGCGGTGGGCTTCGATGCGCAGCGGTAGTTCGCCATCGAGCACCTTCAGCAGCGCTTCCTTTTGCGGGTCGGGTCTTGGCTTCTTTGGGTACTTCGGGCGCTTGGGACCTTCGCCCTTCTTGGCCTTGTCACCGCCTGACTTGGTCGGCGAGCGGGTGGGCGTCGCCGTTGCGCGGTCCCCCGACCTGCCTTGGGGTTTCGGATCTTGTGATCCGGTCGTTGGCGTTTCGGTCTTGGGTTTGCCGAGCAACGCCATGATCGTCGCGAGCGTCTTCTCAAACGTCTCAGCGCTCATCTCTTGGGCGCCGCCACCACGCGGTGGGCGACCTTCGCCGCGACGGCCGCCGCGACGACGACCGGCCGGTTCACTGCCATCGGCTTTGGGCTTGGCTTCGGCCGGCTTTTTGGACTCTTCCTTCTTGGCCTTGTCACCGTTCGGCTTGCCCTTCTCTTTGTCCTTGCCGTTCTTCTTGGCGTGGTACTCGAGGTACTTCTCAAAGTCGGTTTCGTACTTCTCAAGCTCCTCCTCGTACTTCTCTTTGGCCTCGCGGAACTTGTCGAGTCCGTCAAACAGGCGGCCAATGGCCTCAAGTTGCGATTGGCGTTGCAGCGCGTGCGAAGCGCCTGGCCCCTTGGTCATGAGCAGCTGCAGCGCGGCTTGTTCGCGGTCCTCCCACAAATCGAAACCACTCGCGCGCGGCCGCACGATGGCACCTTGGCCGCGCAGTTGCGAACCCGCGCGAATGCTAATGTAGGCCGTCGTGATGCCGTGCTCGATCAGGTGGTCATCTCGCGAATCGGTCCACATCAGGCCGTCGGCGATCTTGCTGCCACCATTGAGGCTGCCGTCGCTGCGCAAACCCGCATCGGCGAAGGCATCCGTCGAAGCGTCGATCAGCCCCGGATAGATGTGCCCGTTCGGGAACTTGTAGACCTTGGTATTGGGCGGCAATTCCAACTCGCCCTGCTGGCCAACGGCGAGGATGCGTTCCCCCCGGATGACCACGACACCGTTCTTGATCTCCGGCCCCGACACGGGGTGCACGGTGCCCGCCTCAATCACGGTCATGCTCCGGCGGCCGCCTCGTCGGTTGCCCCGGCGCCCCCTGCGATTGGGCCGCGGGCGAGCGGGATCTTGGGCAGTGGGCGAGGACGCGGCGCTCGGTGGGCTGCCAGCTGATTCCGTAGTCGGAACCTGGGCAACCAGCCCGGATGCGTGGCACATCCAGGTCAGAGCGGCGGGGACGAGAAGAGAGCTGAGGCTCTGCATGTTCGAAGGAAAATAGGCCGTCGCGAAGGGCAGAAGGGGGGAACCCTTCTACGGAGTTGGCCTAGCCGCCTGCCAGCCTTTTTCACGGTTCGCAAGTACCGGTTGCGTCATGCCGTGACCCGGTCTTGCGAAGATCTTGTTAGTAACTGCAACGAAAAGGATTACGTAATAGCCACGTGAGCGAGGCAGGGGACCGCCAAGGCGACAACGATATGGGAATCGATCCCGATTGGTGCACGGAGACTTTGAGCCGTCGCGTTGCCGTATCCGCCCGCGATGCAACCGCCGTCAACGGTGCCGACCTGCTACAACGGTGCCGACAAAAAGGAGAACCCCCATGCGCATACCTGCATTGCTAGTCGCGGCCTTCTTGCCGTGCTCCCTGCTGCTCGCACAAGCTCACCCGCACTTTGATGATGGCGGCGCCTTGCAATGGCAAACCGAGCTCGCCGCCGCCAAAGCAGCTGCGAAGAAGGCCGACAAGCTGATCTTCATTGAGTACGGAAGAGCTGCTTGAGGTAACTGCCGCGCGCTGGTCGAGCGCGTATTGACGACGGACCCCATCAAGTCACGCATCGGTGGGATTGCCATCGGGCTCGCAACGGACTGCGATGCCTCGGTCGCAGACGTGCAGGCGCTCATGCGATCAAACCTGCCGGATGCATCTACACTGCCGTTCGTTGGTGTGATCACACACGATGGACAGTGGCTGGGCGGCTACTCCGGTTTCAAGCAAGTCGGCGAGCTGACTGCGTTTCTTGACGCCGTCGAGAAGTCGCCATTGCTGAAAGCGAAGCCCGAAGTACGGCAGCAGCTCAAGGAGCTCGCGGCGTCCGCCGAAGCCTTCGCCAAGAAGGGCAAGTGGGCTGAAGTCATCCGGGCGGCGCGCACTGGCAGCGGTCTATTCGGTGCGTGCCCGGAGCGCGATGCGTTGCGCGGTGCAGAGAAGAAGGCGCGTGACTGGTTGCAGGGTCAGTTTGATTCGGTAATTCACGACGCGGTGACCGGTGCCAAACTTTCGAACGCCAAGAAGCGCCTGAGTAAAGTCAAGCGCGTGTTCAAGGGTGAGGACGAGGCGGCAGTCGCCGCGCGTGGGATCTTGGCGATCAAACGTTTGAACTTCTTGCGCAGCGCGGAGGCGCGTGCCAACACGAAGGCGGGGCTGCGGAAAGGTGTTGCAGCTGAGTTCAAGGAAACGATTTGGGTGGCGATGTTTGGTAAGGCGCCGGCGAAGAACTCTGCTAAGAGTGGCGGTGTGGACGGCAAGTAGGTTGCCGGTTTGCTTTCGTCGGGGCTTCTGTCAGTGACCCTTCCCCGATCGAATACGCCTACGTCCCAGTAGTCGCCCGCAACAGCAACTCAAGCACCTTATCCGCAGTCTGCTTGCTGCCGCGCCGAGGCTTCGGCAGCATCAAATGGGTCTTGCCGGCTTCGACCGCCCGCACGTCCTTGAACGAGTCAAGCCAACTACCACCAAGCGGCACACCAACCGGATGGCGCACGACCAGGCGGTCGCTTTCGACCCACTGCACGCTGTGCACGCCCAATGCCATCAGTGCGTGCTTCAGCCGGAACTGCCGTAGCAGGGTCAGGACCTGACTAGGTAGCTTGCCGTAGCGGTCGCTCAGTTCACTCTCCAGTTGCTGGAAGCGTTCGTCGTCGGTTGCCTCATCCATCTCACGCAGCAGTTCGAGACGTTGGCGCGGATCCTTGAGGAACTGCTCGGGTAGGTAGGCCTGCAGGCGCAGGTCGACATCGACTTCGACGACGTGCACGAGTGACTTGCGATTGATCTTTGCCGACTCGACTGCCGAGTGCAGCAGCTGGCAGTACATGTCGTAGCCGACCGATGCGATGTGGCCGGACTGTTGCGGACCGAGCAAGTTGCCGGCGCCGCGGATTTCGAGGTCCTTCATCGCGATGGCGAAGCCGGCGCCAAGATGCGAGAACTCTTCGAGTGCCTTCAGACGGCTGCGTGCTTCTTGACCCGGGGGGCTGTCGCGGTGCAGCAACAGGTAGCAGTAGGCCTTCTCGCTGCTGCGGCCAACGCGGCCGCGCAATTGGTGCAATTCTGCGAGGCCGAAGTTGTCGGCCTTGTCGATCAAGATCGTATTGGCGCGCGCGATGTCGAGGCCGTTCTCGACGATAGTAGTCGAAACCAACACGTCGAACTCACCGCGCACGAATGCGCGCACGGTCTTTTCGACTTCGGCCCCCGTCATCTGGCCGTGGCCGATCGCGATGCGCGCGCCGGGGGCAAGTTGCCGTAGGCGCTGGGCGAGCACTTCGAGTTCGTCGATGCGATTGTGCACGACGAAGACCTGGCCTTTGCGGCTGAGTTCGCGCAGCAACGCGTCCTGCAAGATGCGGTCGTCGCGGAATACGACGCGGGTTTCGACTTCTTGGCGACCGGGCGGCGGGTTGTCGAGAGTGCTGATGCCGCGAATGCCCAGGAGTGAGCCGTGCAGGGTGCGCGGGATCGGGGTCGCGCTGAGCGTCAAAACGTCAACAGCGGCCCGCAACTGCTTCAAACGCTCCTTTTGGCGGACCCCGAAGCGTTGCTCTTCATCGACGATGCACAGGCCCAGGTTCTGGAACTTGACGTTCTTGCTGAGCAGTTGGTGGGTGCCGATGACGATGTCGACGGTGCCCTTCTCCATCTTCTCGAGCACTTCGCGTCGTTGTTTGGCGGTGCGGTACCGCGATAGCAGTTCGACCTGCAGGCCGAACGGTTCGCAGCGCGACTTGAAGGTGTTGGCGTGTTGCTCGGCGAGAACCGTTGTGGGGCATAGCAGTGCGACCTGGCGTCCAGTGATGGCGGCGCGGAACGCGGTGCGCAAGGCGATCTCAGTCTTGCCAAAGCCAACATCGCCACACAACAGCCGGTCCATCGGCGAAGACTTTTCCAGGTCTTGTTGGATCTCAGTCCACGCGCGTGCCTGGTCGGCGGTGTCGTGAAACGGAAACGCATCAAGGAAGTCGCGTTCGAGGTCGTCGCTGGGGTACGGTTCGCGCGAGACCAGTTCGCGTTGGCTCTGCACTTCAAGTAGTTCGGCGGCCAGATCAAACAGCGAGTCTTGGACCTGTTCTTTCCGCCGTTGGAAGCCCTTGCCACCAAGTTTGTCAAGCGGTGCTTTGCCGCCACTACCGACGTACTTTTGCACGAGGTGGATCTTGCTCGCTGGTACGAGCAGCTTGACCTCGTCTTGGAACGTCAGGCGCAGGTGCTCTTCGGTACCTTCGCCGCGATGCACCAGCTCGGTGCCTTCGAAGCGTGCGACGCCATGCACCGCGTGTACGACGAGGTCGCCTGGGCCGAGTTCGAAGAAGCTCTGGATCGCGCGCGATGGCATGACCGCTCGTTTGCGGATGCGCGGTTGCTGCGCGACGCCAGCGAACTCTACGTTCGACAGCGCCGTTGTCTTCAGGTCCGGAATCCGGAAGCCCTTGCTGATCGCACCCTCGAGCAATTCGACGCGTTCCTTCTTCAGGTCGACGTTCTTGTGCGCGAAGATTTCGCGCAACCGTTCGCCCTCATCCTTGCTACGGCAGAACAGTAAAACCTGCCCTTGCATGCCGCGAACGCTGCGCAATCGCCCCCCCGGGTCGGCTTCACCAGAACCCGCTGCGGACCCGGCGGACAATACCTTGTAGTCGTATTCGTGGCTTTGCAGCGACGAGAGTTCGATCTGGGGGCACGGGTGCAGAGTGTCTTGCAGCCGTTGTTGGCGCGGGCCGAAGGTGGTGTCAAATGACGTCAGTCGCGATGTGCGTTCTTCGATGCGCAGTTGCTCGAAAGTGACGACCAACGTCTTCGATGGCGTCAAGTGCTTGACGACGGAGCCGAGTTCGGCGTCGTCTTGTGCGGCGAGCCCGAGCGCAAAGCTGTCATGCACTTCGGTCGTGCGTTGGGTCGCGG